>JAZULC010000022.1:0-26487 GCA_045643605.1 Alphaproteobacteria bacterium | reverse complement strand
CTACCACTGTGCTATATCGGCATAACTATCTGCAATCGTGATTGACACTATATCTATATTTTTTTTAAAATCAATACATTTTTACAAAAGATATAAATATTCGCTGTGTACAAAATTTATAATACTTTAAATTACATAAATGATGGCTTACAATACCACGAAATACGTTAAATAATTGATTGAATAAGGACTTATAAATGGATATTATAAAAATTCGCGGAGGCAAGCCACTAAATGGAAAAATTTATATAAGTGGTGCAAAAAATGCTGCCCTTCCCTTAATTTGTGCATCATTGCTTACTGATGAAACCGTAACTCTTACTAATATGCCTACATTATCAGATATCAACGCAATGAATTTGTTATTAACCCAACTTGGCACAAAAATTAGTATTACTGATGAATTTACAAACGGATACCAATCTAAAACTTATTCATATACAACTCCTACTCCTACAGATTTTACGGCACCATATGATTATGTTCGTAAAATGCGCGCTTCATATTATGTATTGGGACCATTACTTGCAAAATACGGAAAATGTAATTTATCACTACCAGGAGGTTGTGCAATTGGCGCTCGTCCTATGGATATGCACCTTAATTCTCTTGAACAAATGGGTGCAAAAATTGAAATTAAAAATGGTTATATTTGCGCGCAATCTGACGGACGACTTAAAGGAGCTCATATAATTTTTCCGGGAGTATCTGTCGGCGCAACATGTAATGTCTTAATGGCTGCAGTATTGGCTGATGGTGAAACAATTCTTGAAAATGCAGCTAAAGAACCTGAAATTTCCGATTTGGCAAATATGCTAAATTCTATGGGCGCAAAAATTGAAGGCATCGGAACAGCTAATTTAAGAATTACCGGTGTGAACAAATTACATGGAACTATCCATAAAATTATTTCTGACAGAATTGAAGCCGGTTCATATGCTATAGCAGCTGCTATTACCCGTGGAAAGATAGAGTTGGTTAATGCTATTGCCGAACATTTACGTTCTCCTTTAAAAATTTTACAAGATATGGGATTTAAAATTGAAGAAACTGCAAATAGCATCATTGTAGATGCTACTAATTGCAATCCTGTCGGAAAGGATATTATGACAGAACCATATCCGGGATTTCCTACAGATTTACAGGCGCAATTTTTGGCTCTTATGTTGACCGCTGAAGGAGCATCTATGATTACTGAAACAATTTTTGAAAACAGATTTATGCATGTTCCGGAATTGTTGCGTATGAATGCCAACATTAATGTACATGGGCATGCTTCCGCGATTGTCCGTGGTGTAAAAAAGCTCTCTGCCGCTCCTGTAATGGCAACTGATTTACGTGCATCTTTTGCACTAATTTTGGCTGGATTGGCTGCAGAAGGAGAAACTATTGTTAATCGTGTATATCATTTAGACAGAGGATACGAACATATAGAAGAAAAGTTACGCTCTGTTGGTGCAGATATAGAAAGAGTTAAACAACCGGATTAGGAAATTTACATGCAAAAGAAAAGACAAGATATTCGTTTTGAAAAAGAAGCTAAAGCTTTACAAAAGAATTTAGAAAAACGAAAAATTCAGCAAAAAAAACGCGAAGAACTTAAAAAACAAGCCCAAAATAGTCGTTTATCCGATAACGAATAATAGACACAACAATTTTATGCTCTTAAAAGTCATTATCTTTTACGCTTATTTTGCTTTATGCCATTGTTGCTTTTATTTTCATTACGTTGAAATTTAAATAATCCGTTGTCTACATTTTCATCTTTTTCAGCATCATAAAGAGAAACAACTACTTCAATGCTTTGATGGTCAATAATTTTCCACTGTTTGAGTTCAAAAGGATTGTTGGAAAACACAAGAGTTATCGGACCAGTATTTTCCTTAACATATTCAACCGTAACAGAAGTTGTCCCGGCATCTTTATAAAAATCTATAACTTTAATCTTTTTACCGTCTATTTTAATATCATTAGCCAAGAGCATAGATGCAGGAATATCATTATAATCAATATTCGTAACCTGATCTAATTCTTTATCATAATATACGATATATTGTCCGTTACCGACAATCAATACATCTGTAGGAGAAGCATATTCCATTCTGATTTTATTAGGCTTTGCAATTACAATATTTCCTTCTGCAGTAGCCCCATTACTTGAATCCTGTACAAATTTAGCAGAAATTGTTTTCACATTATTTAAATAATTTTCGATACGCGAAATATCATCTACCGTTTGAGCTTTAACATTATTGATAAATACACATAAAAACAATATAACAACATACAATATTTTTTGCATTTTTTCTCCTAACGTTAATCTAACATAGATATATAGATATATTTTTTTTACAGGTTTTGCAAGTTTTTTCCTCATTATTTACATAAAATTAAGGCAAGAAAAGATATATTTGTACCATACAGGAGAAAAAATTATGGCAAATGTTTCAGAAACAAAACTAGTATCTAAACTTTTAGATATAAAAAAACAAGCCAAAGCTGATATCTCAAAATTTGAAGTTGGCTGTATTATAGAAGATATCTTTGGAAGATTTTTTTATGGAGCAAATAGTGAATACACCAACCGTAATGCCGGACTTTGCGCCGAAAGTGCTGCAATTGCTGATATGATTTCTTCTGTAGGAGCAACAAAAATCAAAAACATATATCTTTGTGGCTCGCCTCAAAATGACCAATCATATAAAAAAGCCACCTACCCTTGTGGCTTATGTCGTCAACGATTAGCAGAACTTTCTGATGAAGCAACTCATTTTTATGCAATATCTATAACCGGAAAACTGCTTGATGATTGTAATTTTTTTGAACTTCTTCCCCATAAATTCACACTGGAAAGTTCAAAAGAAATAACTCCTTTTCTATCTACAAAAAGAGAGCCTTTAATCCTTGATAGTACAACAAATATTTCTTCTGCTCTAAAAGAATTATCAGAATTATCTTTTAATATTTCCGGCAAAAAAGAAGCATGTATTATTCAACTTGATGATGACACACTCATTGGCGGAAATTATTTTGGAACTTCTTGTTACAAAGCAGATATTGATGCAAAAACATCAGCTTATTCTAAAATTGCCAGATTTAATCTATGGAAAAAAATTAAAGAAGTCCATTTTGTTGGATAGAATACAATCACCAATATAGAACAAAAAAAAGCCTCTACACTTACAAGTGTAGAGGGTTAAAATCATTCGGATAACATATCTATCAATCCTCTGACAGTCATTTCACTGTCTAAACAGGCTTGATAGTAATCAGCAGAAGATTCAATCCCTGCCTCTTTCCGTAGTTCATCAATCAGAGCCTCGGCTGCTAATACATCAATACCAAGATCCTCGCATAAACGAGCATCTCTATCAAAACTAGAATATCCGAGATACTCCGAGATTTTTTCAATAACCAAATTGGTTGTTTTCCTGTGCGTCATAATAGTAGATATAATTTATAATTTTTATGTCTAAATTTTACCTCATTTTTCATAAAAGTCAAGTATATTTTTGAAAACAAATAATTTGACAAAACTTATTTTTTAGTGTATCTTACGTTCCGTATGAGGGTAAATATTATGAAAGAATATCTAAAACGTAAACTGGCAAAAGTAAAAATTGATGTAGATACTTTTCCTAAATATTACGATAACAATGGACAAATCATCAAAGAATGCCAAGATGGGAAAATGTTTGTTGTAGATTTTGATAAAAATTCTAATGAGATAATTTTAAAAGAGTATAAAAACAATGACGAAAAATAATGTTAATAAGAACATAGACAATAGTCCTTGGATGATTTTAATAGTCGGACCAAACGGTGCCGGAAAAACTACATTTTATCAAAAAACCTTAAAAGAAGATCCTTTAATAAGTTCTGCTGAATTTATTAATTGTGATGAAGAAGCTCTAAATATTGCACGACAAATAAAATGGCAAAATATTCGCCAACTATTAAAAGAAAAAAAATTAAAAGAAGCATTTATGCTTGCAAGAACACGTCCTGATGTCAGTGAATATTCCGTACAATATCAGGCAGGTAGAAATACAAGTAAAAAACTTAGAAAAAAAATTGAAGAAAAGCGAAATTTTATTTATGAAACTACCGGTTCCGGTGCATCACATTTAGCTACTATCAAATCTGCAAAACAAAATGGATATAAAATTGCAACAATTTTTGTAGGTTTATCAAGTGCAAAGCTTTCTCAAGCTCGTGTACATGAACGTGTATTAAATGGCGGACATGATGTTCCTACTGAAGATATTCAAAGAAGATATCCAAAAGTTTTGGAAAGATTGCCTGATTTATTAAGATTATCTGATGTTGCCGCACTTTTTGACAACTCTTCTAAAGAAGCATATAAGCCTATCTTTTTAATGGATGAAAATCAATTTTTAATTTTTGATAAATATCCGAAATGGACCAAAGATGCTTTAAAAGATTGTAAAACTCATAAAGAAATGTTCCGTTTTTCAATGAAAGACTTTAAGTCATTGCCAGATGAGGATCAATCTAGCATAATTCAGAATCTAGTACAGATTATGTCTGGCAGTCAAAATTCTAATTAATTTTTATATAAGAATGGCGTCTACAGTCTATCTGTAGATTTCTTTATACAACAAAAAAGCTCCTGAAATTATTTCAGGAGCTTTTCTATGAGATTACAATTAACGTGACCTTTTAGAATTTCTCATTTTGTGTATAAAATCTTTTCCGGTCATTTTTTCTTGTGAATCCTTCAGAGATTTACCACCTAACAAATAAGCATTCAGGTCAGTAACTACAACAATGCTCTCTCCTTTTTTGCTTTCATCGTCATATTTTTTCTTAAACTGAGGATTTAAGCTTGAGCGTCTTGAACCATCGGCACAAACCTCATCTTTAACCGCAAAATGTTCCATATACTTTGTAAAATGGCTCAAAGTAACACGCTCTGTATAATTTTCAGGCGTAATATTACTTTGTTGTAAACTTTGTCTCGCCTCTTTCACAATTTCTGCTCCAGACCTATCTATCGCAGGATTATATCCCATCTGATGTTTCAGATAATCAGACTTCAATTTTGCATCATTCGTTCTATAAACAGCCTTATCAAATTCTTCTCTGCGAATTAACAAGAACCTATCCATATTCCAATCAGGATGTTGTTGCTGACGTTCTTTTTCAACTCTGTCATAATATTGAGCATATGACTTTTCTCCAGGTTTAACACCATAAACAATTTCATATTCCTGAAGAAGTAACTTACTAATTGGTTTTGGCTCCGGTTCATCATGATGAGGTGGCACAGGATCCTCATGAGGAGGATTGTATGGAGGCACCGGATCATCATGATGTGGCGGTACTGGATCCATTTTTTTACCTTTAAATGGCATTATTATTTTGTCCTTTAAAGACCCAATTCTGTCTTTAAGTTTTTGAATCAATTTTGAGCCACCTACTAAACCTACCATTCCATACCCGTTAAATGCTTCATTAGGGACCAATTCTATATGCGACTGAGGAATATGGTTTTCTTGCATAACACCATCATGATTTGCATAAGTAGTATATGCCTCACCATTTGCATCTTGTACCCAAGTACCATCATGATTGCGAGCATTAAAATCAAGTACTCCATCATTTTGAATAGGTGCATTAACGATATTTCCAACTTGATTATACATACCTATATGTTGGTCTATCTGGGCAAATGCCTGTAATGATTCCGGTGTAATATTAACATTGCCATCAACAACAGAACCGGCCAAATCAGAAATACATTGACTTTCTATGCCATGTTGTTGTCCCCACGAATCTGTTAATACATAATGGTTACCGTGTGAATGTACGTCAGGTCCATATTGATTGTGTAAAAGCATATTATCCGGAGCAATAGCACCTGCATCATGTGCTGCTAACAAATAACGATAAGGATTTATATTAGTGCCATTTTCTGCATTATATGCTTCTATTTGTTGAACCCTTTGTTGTAACAAATCTTCATGTCCTGCATACCATTTATTCAGAGTACCATGAGCTCTGTCAACAACTCCATCTTTATATGTATACTCAACTTTATCAGGATCTTGTACAACAACCTCATGTTGGAAAATACGGTTATTTTGGAAATGTTGATTTATTGTATCAACCGCATAATTACCGGCAAGGCGACCTGCATAAGCTGAACCGATATTAACACCTACTCCCAAAACAGACCAAGCGATTGCTTCTAATTTGCTTGTTCCTGCTTCTTTACTCTTACCCCAAGTATTAATTACTCCATTTGCAGAACCAAGAGCTAATGCTGAAATTCCAACATATTTAGCAGCATTTAAATTTCCGCTGACAGCTAATCCGAGAGCTGTAGCTGCTAACGTTGTGGTAGCTAATGTAGTTACCATATTTCTATCACTGAAAAATGCTTTGATACCCGTAGACTTACCTTCAGCCTTACGATTTTTTCTCCATTTAATGACATTATTAATACACATTACAGTACCAAAACCTACACCTATAGCCGCACCGCAAAGATGATTTGTACCACCTGTTAATGCTGTAATTGCAACATCTCCGGCTCTTCCGGCAACTGTAATTGCCCCTGAAACTAAAAATGCATTCAGACCATTCTTTAATAGACTTTTTGCTTGCTCTTTACGAAAAGCCTTTTTCTTTTCTTCGGGAGTATTACCAAAACGAACATTTGCAAAACGATCTATTGCACTTAAATTTCTTACAAGTTTCATAGGTAATGTTGATTTACTTTTACCCATTTTTTGTTCTATACGTTTTGCAAAACCGGCATTAGCATCAGTCAATTTATCTTTTGCAATGGTAAATACTTCATCTGACACTTCCATAGGCTTATCAGCAGACTGTAAATCTCTGATAAAAGCATCCAAATATTGTGGATTTTGATATTCATCAATGTGTTCTTGTACACCTTTTTGCACCTGGCTATTAACATGAAAAGCATATAAAATCTTTGGTAAAAGCTCATTCACTTCTGTTTGCAAATTTTCTTTATCAGGAAGAGATTTAGCAGTTAAATTTGTTTTTATAGCTTCTTGTTTTGCCAAAAGAATTACTTGTACAAGTTTACTGTCTTTTGCTACCTTTGCTCCTTCAGTATAACTTTCTACAGGTTGACCGTCTTTTTCAAACTGTGGCTCAACATTGCCGTCTTTATCTAAAAACTTGAAATTAGCCACCATCTTTAAGACATCAGGAGAAATTTCTACGTCTTTTAGATTTTTATTCAGCTTATCAAAATTATCTTCTAATGATTTTTTATCCTTTTCAGAAACATCTTTCAGATCATAATCATTATCATAAGCTTCTATTTCTTTCTGATTGATGGCACGGGCTTTTTCTATATTGCTTTTAACTTGCTCTTTCTTCTGTTCATCTTCATTGAGCTTATCAGTACCGGAAAGTCTTGCATCAAACATTTTTTCGTAGCCGTCATAAGTATTGGCAGCATTTGTAGGATCTACATACCATAAATCATCACCATGCTCATCTGCAAGCATCATATCTGTTAAATTATCCATTCTTGATGAAAGACTATTTAACTGTTGAAGTATCTCTTTCTTTTTATCTTCATTGTTTTCTTTTTGGTAATCATCAATAAGTTCAAGATAACTTTTAGCTAACCATTTAGGAGGCATTTTATTCAAAGAATTATCATTTAAAACAACATCATGAATAATTTCACTATTCATTTGTTTCTTTTCAGAAACAGACATTTCAGCTTCATGTTTTTCAACAATATCAAAAACATTGATTCTATCATCATTTATTTTAGCAATTTCATCATCTGAAAGTTTATCATGCTCTTGCAAATATTGTGCTTTTAAGAAAGTAATATCAACCTCTTCGTAATCAGAAAACTGACTACGCAATCTGTAATAATCCTCATCATTTTTAAGACCGTTCATGCTGTCAAGGTAACTTTTTTTGTACCTTTCCATATCTTGAGCTGTCAATTTTGAATAATCAATATCCTTATCTTTTAGCCAATTCATAAATTCTTTATCTTCAAGAATATCTGTTTTATTTATATCATTTGCTGGCATTTACTTTCTCCTAAATAAAATATCTTAACGCCCGTTTGAATAAACCATAGAACGACTTGGTCCTTCTTCTCTATACTCTCTCAAATTACTTACACTTTTAGGTTCAACAATATTAAGTTTAGTAGTGATACATCCTTTATTATCAGGTGTTGAATATTTATCCAGAGCGCGAACATAATTAGCAATTATTTCTTTTGACATACCGCTATTTTCAAAAAGTTTTTTGATTTCAGAAGGATTATAACTGGTAACTATGATAGACTCATCTTTTTCACGTTTTAATAAGTAATTTTGATGAATATCAAGTTTTTCATTTTCCAGTTTATCATTAAGTTCTCCACCGATTACTAAACGGTGATTTCCTATGTTATTTACCAGTGGAGAAATTTTTTGCGCAAGAATTTTTAACTCATTATCATCCATACGCTCAACATACAACTGATGTCCGCATATTCTTTCATATAATCCTAAAGCATAAGATATTTGGATTTTATGATCTACATTAGAATGCTGATCTCCAATAAGGATACCTTTGTAATCTTCATGCCTCAAACAATCTACATCTACATGTGTAGATTGAACGTCCTGCTTACCCAAAAACAATCCGTCGATATAGCCATTAGGACCATTGATACCTTTTATAATATTTTCAATTCTTATTGGTACTAAATTAGCATCTTTTTTAGAAGCTTCTTGTAAAAATCCGGCACAAATTTGTATGTATGTAGATTCTGCTTTAGATACAAATGCACGTCTTTGCGCATTTTCATCATATTCAGATACTCCTAACATCTTTGCTACACTATAATCTTTTCCTAAACCGGTTACAAATTCTTTGAATTGAGTAAAATATTGTTCCGTACCCATTTTTTTCAAACTAGAGTCACCAGCCCTTGATAAGATACCTATCATCTGCAGGAAATTCTCTTTAGAACCATTGTTTTCTCTGACTGTTTTACCATTGTCATATTTTGTAAATAAAGAACGAATTATTGAGCGAATTTTTTTAGCATTTGCTCCTGTGGTATATCCCGGTCTTATAACTATACCTTTAGAACTATCCTGTGCAATATTTTGTGTTGTACTAAATGTTTCTTTGTTAGCCTTACTAATTTCCCATGCACATGATAAAATAAACCGACAAAAATCAGGTGTAAGTTGTTCTGCACAAATTTGGTTAACAAATTTAATAGATTCTGCATGTATTTGAGTATCACTTTTTCCGGTACAATCACATAAATATTTTTCAAAATATTCCTTATATTGTTCTTGCAATAACTTCTTTTGCATTTCAGGTCTTTTAGCGTACCCATCATATAAACAATTTTGCATTTTTCCTGTAATTGAATCATCACCTTTCTGATTATTTGTAACCCAACGGAATAATCTATAAACATTTTCAACAGCCAAATTTTTATCAATTATATGAATTCTTTGTCTTTTTCTTTTTTCTGGTCCTTGTGCAGATTCTTCCATTAGCTTTCTCCTTTATGTTAAACGGATATTTATACTAAAAGTACATCACTTAAATAATTTTGTCAATAATTTTTATATACAAATTACTTGTAATATATTTTTTTTATGATATATCTCTCTGTAAAGAATATATTGTGAACAAATAATCAATTAAGAGTAGCTTATGACAGATATTTCCATAGCATTGAAAGATACCTCTCAAAAAATTGTTATTAATATTCAGGGAAATATCATAGATTATGAAGAAACTTCTCTTATTAAAGATTTAGAAACAATTTTAGACAAAACACGCAAAAATATTTATATAATTGATGACGGAATAGTTTCTTGGGATTCTTCTTTTTTAAGTATGATTTTTATGATTATGAAAATTGCTCGCAAACATGATGTACTATGCAATATTGATACACTTTCACAAAATATTAAAGACTTGATACAACTGGCTTTTAGTGTTGATCGTAAACCGGAACTTGCGCAAAATAAAACTGATGACTTTTTTGAAAAACTCGGCAAAGAAACAATAAATATTACAGATAAAACAAAGAAAGTTTTAAATTTTTGCCATGAAATTTGCCTTGCATTTATTCGTCTTTGTAAATTAAAATCTATTATGCGTTTTTCAGATTTTGCATATTCTTTAGACGATTGCGGACCCAAAGCAGTTGGAATTGTAACTTTAATCAGCTTTTTAGTCGGATTGATATTAGCTTTTGTAGGAGCTATTCAATTACAACAATTTGGAGCACAAATTTTTGTAGCCAGTCTTGTATGCATTGGAATGTGTAGAATCATGGGCGCTATAATGGTAGGAATCATTATGGCCGGCAGAACAGGTTCTTCATATGCCGCAACAATAGGAACCATGCAGGTGAATGAAGAATTAGATGCCTTACAAACTATGGGATTATCTAAAATAGATTTTCTGGTAATGCCAAGGATTTTAGCTTTATTAATTTCATTGCCGATTTTGACTATGTTGGCAGATTTTTTAGGCATTATCGGTGGGGCTTTTGTCGGCATATTTTTGTTGGATTTACCTTATCAGGAATATTATAAATATACTATTGAGGCTTTTCAACTTAACAATTTTCTGATTGGAATTTTCCATAGTTTTTGTTTTGGTATCATTATCGCCCTTTGCGGTTGTTACCAGGGCTTAACTTGTGGGAAAAATTCCGATAGCGTTGGAATAGCTACTACAAAATCAGTTGTCACGGCAATAGTTTGGATGATAGTTGCAACAGGTATTATTACTCTTATTTGTATGGAGTTTGGTATATGAGCACAAAAGTACAAATAGAAGTAAAAAATTTAACTGTCGGTTATGGCGATTTAGTTTTGCTGAAAAATGCCAATTATTCCGTAAATAAAGGTGATATATTTATAATCATGGGTGGAAGCGGTTGCGGCAAAAGCAGTATGTTAAGGGTACTAACCGGACTTATTAAACCATTGAGCGGAAATGTTTTGATAAATGGTATTGATATTGAAAACGGAGAAGAAGCAAAAATACAAGCCATACGCCAAAAGTCAGGGATTTTGTATCAAGGTGGAGCATTATTCAGTTCTATGACATTAGAAGAAAATATTTCTCTTCCGTTGCAACAATACACAGATTATTCTCCGAAAACCATACACGAATTGGCACAATTAAAATTAGCTTTAGTCGGTCTGCAAGGATTTGAAGATTTTTATCCATCAGAAATCAGTGGCGGTATGAAAAAAAGAGCAGGATTAGCCAGAGCTTTAGCTTTAGATCCAGAGATTGTATATTTTGATGAACCTTCTGCCGGACTTGACCCTATCAGTTCTCGTAATTTGGATAATTTGATATTAGAGTTAAACCAAAGTTTAGGAACTACAATTGTTGTAGTAACACACGAACTTGCTTCTATTTTTGCTATCGGTAATAATTCTATTTTTCTTGATGCAAATACTAAAAGTATTATTGCTCACGGTAACCCACAAGAATTATTACGTAAACCACCTAATAATGAAGTATTTGAATTTTTAACAAGAGGAGAGAGTTTAAAAAATGCAAAAAAATAAGTCTTACAAAAAAATAGGAATCTTTGTTTTTATAGGCATTTTATGCTTCATCGGAATAATGTTTCAATATATATCCAAACGTTTTATCGTAAATGAAGATGATTGGGTTGTGATGTTTTTTGAAGAATCTGTACGAGGTCTGAATGTTGGCTCTCCTGTAGTTATGCATGGCGTAGAAATAGGAAAAGTAGAAAAAATAGGACTTATGGCAAATATTGAAGAAGGTATATTTAAAACACCTGTCTTTGTAAAATTTGATCTTAAGAAAATTTTTGATAATACTCAAGAAATGTCTGATTATTTAAGAAACAGATCATCATTTGATAACTTAATAGATAAAGGATTGAGAGCCAGACTTACCAGTTCTAATTATCTGACCGGACAACTAATGATAGAATTGTTAATGGATCCAAAATCAAAACCTGTCTTTCATGGAGAAAAAAGTTGGTGGGAAATTCCTACGGAATACTCAAAACTGACAGCAATATCCAATGATTTACAAGGTATTCCTTTACGTGAAACTTTGCTTAATTTTGCAAATGTTGTAGACGTAATGAATAAAGAACTTCCGTCAATTTTGCAAAATATGAATAGTGTAACTGCAAGTCTAAATAAAACTATTAATTTAAAATCTACAGAAACAAGCAAAACACTTTATAATGTAAATGATACTCTTGAACAAGTTTCCAGAATGAGCCTTTCAATTAAAAATCTTGCTGATTATATAGAAAGGCATCCGGAATCATTAATTTATGGAAAGGGAAAGTAAAATGTCCAAAAAAATATTTTATTTATTGCCTTTATTTTTAACATCATGTTTATTGCGTTCTCCTAATGCTGAATTTTATAATTTAAATAGCGACAATATTGAGGCTATATCCGATAAAAAAACAGATATAACCGTCAATTCCGTTAAAGTTCCTGACATCTTGCAAAGGCCTCAATTAGTGGTGTACGACAATAAGAATAAAACAGAAATTTTAGAATTTCAACGTTGGAACGAATTTTTTCCTGATGTTATTCAAACAGCCGTAGTACGTAACTTATCTGCATATTTTCCGAAATCTCATATTGCAAAATCATATTTCGCAAGCGATTTAACAAAATATAATCTTAAAATAGAAGTTACTGATTTTGAAGCATATAAAAATGATAAAGTTATTCTAAAAGCTTGGTGGAAAATGACAGATAATAACAACAAAGTCATTTTCAAGCAACATTCTGATATAACAATTAAAGTTGCCGGAAAATCAATAGATAACATTGTCATTGCCCAAAGTACAGCTATTCGTGATTTGTCGTTATCTATCGCCGAACATATAAATAATAATTAGTATGTTCTTCTGTTTGCACTATTTTTTTGTAAACGTAGTTCTTTAGAATCTGCTGTTCTGCGTTTATCAATCACTTCTTGAATTACATGTGAATACCTTTCGGCAATTCTAACAATATTCTTAAAACGACGTCTTTCAAGGTGTCCTAGTTCTCCATATTTTTGAGCTATAATTTGCTCAGCATCAGGAACAGACACATCAAAATTTTCAGGTAATTTTCCGATTATTTTCAGAAAACTCATTTTATTAACATTTTTATAAGGTGCAAAAATATCACTATTGAACTTATCGTACGAAGTTACTAAATAATTTTCCCTTATAAAATTAATACATTTATTATATGTTTTATCTTGTGGATTATCAGGTTCAACTTCTAACGGAAGATAATCAGTATCTTCTATACGATAAACCTTATCTAAAACCATCATATTATATTCGTGAAGATTATTATCTCTTAATTTTTGTATTTTATCTTCATAATAATGCAACAACTGCTTTTTTAGCTTCTTTTCGTTTTCGGAAGAAGACGATAGAATTTGTGACTCAACAATCCTTTTTTTCTCATATAGATTGTGATCAAAAATATGTCCCTTGAATATTGTTTCAGGTTTTAACTGAACTTCAACTACAAAAGGTGTTCCCTGTGCAGACTTAATATTCATATACATTTTTATATCAAAATATCTCTTTTTATTTTCTGATAAAGGAGAAGTAAATTTATCTCTTGTTTTGCGACGATCTACTCTAAAAAATGGGCTTTTACCATTTCCTCCCTGTTCAGTCAGTTTTCTTTTAATACGTTCTATATCTGATAAATATTTACAAGAAATAGTTAATCTGCAAACATCCTGTAATTGAGATGCACTTTGCGGAATATCTTGTAAATTATCTCTTAATTCTTCAATATCATCATCTTGAAAATACCTATCATAAGCAGATATTATAGCATCTTGTCTCTCACGATCAATTTCAGTAGTAATTTTTTCTATTGATCTTTCTACAGATTTCATTTTCGGAAAAATAACATAAATTGAGTTATTATTTTTATCTTGAAATTTAACTCGCGACGAAGCCAATGGAGAAAGCATTTTTAAAGTATAATCAATAGGGTCTCCAAATTCGTCACGATCAACCTTACCTGTTTCTAAATCAAATGATGATGTACATAACGGAGAACCGAAAACTTCATAAATTGACCTATAAATAGCTCGGTACATAGCCAAACTATCACCGTACAAATTTTGCAAAACTTCTTTACTATCTTCATTAATTATGCCGGCATTAAAAGCATTATTTATATAGTTGATATTATAAGCATCAAACTCTTGCATAATCTTCTTAATACCTTCTCTATTCAAACTACTTAAATACTTAACAGTTAAATTTTGCAAATCCATAACTTATTTCCTTTAATTGATGCCTATGATAAATGAATTCCCATAGTTAATATGTTATAACCATCTTGATATACATAATCTAACTCATCAGACAACTTCTTTTCCAAAAAGATTCCTAATCCACCGATTGCTCGTTGCTTTAAATCAACGCTTACATCCGGATCTTTGTGTTTTAGCGGATTATATTTTTTACCTTTATCTAAAAACTTTACATAATATGTGTTATTTTTTGTATAGGTCTGTATATCAACCATATCGTCATCATTTTCGTCTGTATCAGCATAAGCATAAGCTGAAATATTATCAAAAGCTTCTTCGGCTGCTATAATCATTTTAAACTGTGAATCTTTAGATATACCATATCTATCCATATCTTTTTTCAAAAATTCTATAACTTCTCTCAACCTTTTTATATCAGCTTTAATCGTCATTTTCTCCGCTTTATAACCTGAATAAAATAATTCAAGCATAGTAATATCGTCTGACTGGGCATTATTCCTTACAAACTTTTTAACATCTTTCAAAACCTTCTTTAAATTATCTTCCGGTGAATCTTTGACTTTTTCAAAGACATGTTGCAATCTGTCAAATCCATAAAATTTAGAAGATTCATTTTCTGCTTCAGTAACGCCATCAGTATATAAAAAGATATGTTCTCCTTTTGAAAGGGTTATAGATTCTTCTTCAAAATGGGCATCTTTCTTTACACCTAATATGATATTCTTTTTAGGAGATATAAAGTGGTATCCGGAAGAATCTCCAACCATAGGAGGCAAATGCCCCGCATTAACATATCTTAATTCTCCGGTTAATAAATCTATAACACCAACAAATGCTGTTACAAACATACAATTTTCATTTCTTTCGTATAGTTCATTATTCACAATATACATAACTTCTTGCAGAGGTTTGTTGCTTTTAGTAATATTATTTATCAATGTTTGAGACTTCATCATAAATAATGCTGCAGGCATACCTTTTCCTGAAACATCAGCAATAACAAATGCAAACTTATTTTTTTCAACAAAGAAAAAGTCATAAAAATCACCACTAACATCTTTAGCCGGAGTCATTAATGCTGAAATTTTAAATGCTTCATGTTCAGGATACTTTATTGCCAAAGAAGTCTTTTGAATGTTGAGAGCAATATCCATTTCATTTTGTATTTTCTGTTTATCCGAAGCATTTTGAATTTCTTTATTCGTATATTCTATCAAGTTAGTACGCATATTTGTAAGAGCTTTTAATAAAATATCTATATCAGTAGAAGTCGGTATCTCATTAAATTTTTTTGAGAAATCACCATTACTGTATTGCGTAGCTAACTTACTTAAAGCAATTAACTGATCAGTTGAATTTTTGCAGATACGATTTATTACTATCAACAATAATATAATACCTAACAGCATACCGAGAAACACGATAAGCTGAAACTCTTTAAGCGGAGCAAAGAATTTTTCTTTATCATAAACTAAATATAAGCCCCACCCGACATTTTTTACAGGCACATAAAAGAATACTACATCACCTTCAAATACCGAAGATTTAGGATTTACAACTTTTCCTTTGTTACCCTCTAATACATCATAACCGGCATTACGAAGTTCAGACGAATTCATTTTATTTGCCAACTCAAAAATCGTCATTTTTAAGACAATGTTCGGATCCGGATGAACGATATAAAGTCCGGAACGAGAAATCAATAAAAGTTTTCCTGCTTCATAAAAAGAGAATTCACTAAGACTCTTTTGAACTGACGATATATCTATTGTTAAACCGATAATTCCGTTAAGAATATTTTCTCCCTTAAACTTAAACGGGAGTATACATGTAATAACACTTCTGCCGCTATCCTTATCAACATACGGTTCAGACCAAAAAATTTTTTCTTCTTTCGGAACTTCATGAAACCAAGGATATTTATCATAAAAATCTTTAATTCTGTTTTCATTGACATGAATCTCACCATTTTCATCATATCTGCCAATATATAAATTTCCTTGTTTAACATTATCATCATAAAAAACATAAACCAATGTTTCTAACACATTCAGCTCTGAATCTTGTACCGTTTTAACGGCAGAATTCAAAACTAATTGAATATTTGTTTCATTTTTATCTGAAATTTGATGTAAATTATTTCCGGCATTTACAACTAACTGAATTATATTTGAAATAAAACGTTCAATATTAGTGGCATAGGTGTCAATAGATCTTCTGGCAACATCTTCTATCTGTGCTTCAATAATCGGAGAAGATCGTTTTGAAATAAAAGTCACTAATCCAAAAAAACAAATAAGGACACACATCAATATACTGATATTCAACTTAAAATTCAGCGAGTGTGTACTAAATATTTTTCTAAAATAGTTCCGCATTATCTCAATCTTAATTTTATTCTAACATGCTTTCAAAACCTGTATCTTCAAATATAAATCTAATTTGTTCAGGAATATTGATTAATTTTATTTTTCCGTTCTGTACATCAAGCATTCTTTCTAACATTAAAAGTGCACGCAAACCGGCAGAAAAGACGTATTCTACGTTACTCATATCTAAAACGAGCATTTTTACATCTGTTAAATCAATTTTTTCTACCAAATCAGGAGATGTATTTGGGTCTAACCAACCGGTAAGTTTGCAAGTCAAATTACCATTTTCTCTTATTTGTTCTATTTTTAATTCTTTACTTTCCATATTTACCTCAATTTGTTCCATTTTTATCACGATTTATTTAAATAATCATAATACAGTTTTGCAATATACCATACAAATATTTATATGTACACATTTTTTTTAAAAAATAAGGAGCGATGCAACAACATCACTCCTTACCTGTTCTATGGCAATAAAATTAAATATTTACTGTCTCTTTTGAACAACATAAATTTATTTATTAAATATCTTATTTCAATATTTATACAACCAAATATTATATTCAATATAAATTTGACTTTTAAAAATATGCGGATATTCTAAAAATATCAATAATAGTATGAGATAAAAAATGAAATTAGTAAATACATTAAATTTATGGAAAGAAAATCATCTTATTTCCGAAAAACAAATGCAAAATATCTTAAAATATGAGCAAAATAGAAAAACAAATATATCACTTTCACCGCTTTATTGGATTGCCGGTTTATTGATCGGCTTGGGAATCATTATGATTATCAGTGCAAATTGGTCACAAATAGCAGATTTATTAAAATTGATAATAATGTTTTCTATTATGAGTTTATTTAGTTGTGCTTTATATATATCAATAAATCGCAATAAAACTGCATATACGGAATTTTTTATCACATTATCAGTATTATCTGTTGGTGCTTGTATTGGCTTAATGGGACAAATATTTAATTTATCCGGAAATTGGTCAACATTTTCTTTAGCATGGGCATTGTTAAGTCTTATATATGTTCTTTTCAGTAAGCTTGAAACTATAAATATTTTGTGGCTGTTTTTATTAGCATCAGGAGTTAATTTTGATTTATTTGATCAATTTATAAGATTATTATTCAGAGGATTAGAAATTTTTTGGTTAGCAATTTCTGTACTTATTTTCGGTTTATTATCATTCTGCAGTAGAAAATTATATTGCAAAATACAACAAAAAATTATTTTACCGTTAGCTTTTGCCGATTTATCAAAATTTTTGATGTACTTTACTGCTATATATGGTGGAATAGCATTAGGTTATGACCATAACCATAGTTTATCAATATTAGCTAATGTATTTGTATTTTGCTTTTTAGGTATGCGTATGTTAATAGCATTAAAGTTTGCCAATGTACGCTCATTTGTAAATAATATTCATATCTGTGAAATCTATATTTTATACTTATTCATTTCCAGATTTAATGATCTGTTGATTAGCGGTATTGGTTTTATAATTAGCGGAATTTTGCTTTTAGTATGTTTGTATTCTTTAGTAAAAATCAAAAATTATATTAAAAAATTGGAGATGAATAATGAATAAAAAGCTTATGTTATTAACTTTCTTCACCCCTATAATAACATTAATAATATTCTGTATATATTTTTACTGCCAAACATTGGGAATGATGGACATAAAAATAAGAATTAAAGGATATGATCCAAGAGATTTACTCGCAGGACACTATATTCAATATACAATAGATTGGGATAATACGGATTGTTCTCAATTTGAAGATAAAATATGTCCAAAAACACAATTTTGTTCGCCAGATACGCCTCAAAATAATTGTCGTTTTTATATTCCTGAAGCTTATGCTTATAAATTAGACAGATTGATGCGTAATAATGATACAACTCATGTATTTGAAATTATTTATGCATATAGTAAAGATAAAACTCCGCTACCGAAAGAGCTTTTAATAGATACAAAAAATTGGCGAAATGCAATAAATTAAGGAAAAAAATAATAAAAAGATTGTTTTTTTATTTTGTAGTAGTACATTTTATATGTAAAATTTAATAGCAAGAAGGAGATTGTTATGGTAAATAAAAAAGAAAAAAAGACAGAAGTTAAAAATGTTGCAAAAGATACAACCGTTGTCAAAGAAGATAAAAAATGTGATTGCGGATGTGGCTGTGGATGCGGATGCGACTGCAAATGTGGTTGTAATTGCAAAAATCGCGTTGTGAAATTTATAATTATACTCATTATATTCCTTGCAGGAATGGGCTTTAATGAATTATTGCACTCCGGTTGCAGACATAATCGTCACATGTCAATGAAAAAAATGATGGCAACAATGCCTGCTCATGATAAGGGTGTAGTTGTAGTGATTAATACAGATGGCCGTAAAGGGGCTCCTGAAGTTTTCATCAATAAAAATGCTGAAATACATAAAAGACCTGCTCCACAATTTAAAAATGCACCTATACCAAATAAAGTACCTGTATATAAAAAGTAGTTTATGATTTTAATACAGAAAAAAAGAGGAAGTATATCTTTCCTCTTTTTATTATGGTGGGCCCTGATGGACTTGAACCAACGACCGGGCCGTTATGAGCGGTCTGCTCTAACCAACTGAGCTAAGGGCCCGACAAACAAATTGCTTTATTATTGTCGGCGTGTTGCAAAATACGATATTATGTTTTGTTAGTCAAGCATTTTTTTTATATTTTTAAAAATTATACAACAAAATTTCTCTTACACATTTTTCTCACCATTTTTGCCAGAGAAATTTTATTTATTTGACATTCATTTATTTTTTTCATAGGATAGCGACGACAAGAGATTGTCTGGGACTAGAAACCCATTTTACACAGCATCTGAATTTTCAGATGAAAATTGACATCTTCTGGCTTGGCTGGAAGGTGACAAAATAAAGTTGAATATGTCACGCTATTTCTGTGTAAATAGTTTCTAGCTTCCAGTCGCCTTTCTTTGGCGACTTTATTTTATTTGAAGGAAGAAAATATGAAAACTATTACACAATATCAAAAAATATCTCATGCCGGTCGTTCCATGATTGAAATGATAGGAGTTTTATCAATTATAGGAGTACTTACAGTAGCCGGAATTTCCGGTTATGAAAAAGCAATGGCTAAATATAAAATGAACAAGTTAATAAACCAGTTTTCACTTTTGCAAACAACTATGCGCCAACATTTTGCTCGTTCTAATGAAAGTTTTACAACTGATGATTTGATAGAGTTAGGAATTTTTGATGGTATATTTACAGTTAATAAAGACGCCAATGAATGTTATAGCTGGCCTCGTTGTGATGGTGGAAAAGTTATCACCGCCATCAATAAGAATATTATGGTAATCTCTGATGTTTGGAATGGTGCACCATCATATAATATTAAGTTAAGACTGGGGGTTGATGATGAAGGCAAATCAAATTGCATTAATTTTTTAACATCTTATAGTTTTGGAAATGATTTAGTTGGCATAGACAGCACATCAGGTTTTGATATGGAAAGAATAGAAAGTACACAAGAAATAGCTGAAATGTGTAATTGGTGCGCCATAGGTTATCCAAATGAAGATTGTATATTGGATTTATATTTCTCATATTGATAATTTTTTACTTGCAAAAAATATTTTATAGTGTATATTGCGCAACGTCCCTTGCTGTTTTATAAACAGCTATACAGAGTTAACCGGATTTTCGCAAGAAAATCCATTTGTTGAGAATCCATAAGGAGATTTATAAATGTCTAATTACGAAAGCGTGCTGATTGCACGTCAGGATCTCGGTACATCTCAGGTTAATGATTTGGTTTCATCTTTTAGTGAAATCATCAAAGCCGAAGGTGGTGAGGTTGTAAAAGTTGATAACTGGGGTTTAAAAACTCTTGCTTATCGTATCAAGAAAAACCGTAAAGGTTACTATGTTGTTATGAACATTGTTGCTCCTGCAACAGCAATCTTTGAACTTGAACGTCGTTTAAGACTTAACGAAGATATTATTCGTTATATGACAGTAAAAGTTGAAAGTTTCAAAGAAGGATTTGCTTCTGACACAGAGGCATTTGCAGCACAAGAGGAGTTAAACTAATGGCTACGAAACAAACATTTTTTAAGAGAAAGAAATCTTGTCCATTTTCAGGCGAAAATGCTTTGGAAATAGATTATAAAGATGTTAAATTGCTCTCAAGATATATTTCAGAAAAAGGAAAAATTATTCCAAGTCGTATTACTTCTATTTCTGCAAAAAGACAGAGAGAACTTGCTAAAGCAATTAAACGTGCACGTTATATTGCATTATTGCCATTTTCTGCATAAGTTTGAAAGGAGATAATAATATGGAAATCATTCTTTTGGAACATATCGAAAAGTTAGGTAAAATGGGCGATAAAGTAAAAGTTAAGAACGGATATGCTCGCAACTATTTATTGCCACAAAGAAAAGCTTTACGTGCTACAGAAGCCAACATTGCTTATTTTGAAAAACAAAAAGCAGAATGGGAAGCTCACAATGCAGAACTTTTAGCTAATGCAACTAAATTAGCAGAATCTTTGAAAGGATTTTCTACTGTTTTGATTCGTCAAGCAGCAGAAACCGGACAATTATATGGTTCTGTTACGATTCGTGATATTGCAGCTGCAATTAAAGAAGCTGGCTTTAGCATAGAACGTCGTTGCATTTTCTTAGAAAAAGCAATTAAAGATTTGGGAATTTACTCTGTAAAACTTAATTTACACCCTGAAATTACTCAAACAATTTTGGTTAACGTAGCAAGAACAGCTGACGAAGCTAAAAAACAAGCAAAAGCTTATTCTAAAGAATAACTTGTTTAGCTACAAAGTTAAAAGCACATTGGTAAAAATCAATGTGCTTTTTTTTTTACAAAAAAATATAGTTATTTAAGCTCTCTAACACTCATATTTCTTAATAAAATCAATAGATTACACAACAAAAAACTGCATCAAAAAACCAACGTTTTTTGCAACAACTTTTTTGTGTTTTTTATACTTTTTGAAGAAAGCAAATAAAATATATAAAAATCAATATATTACATAAAAATATGCAATCATTAAAACTCATCAAAAATCAGCCGATTTCCACCTGACCAAAAACGTTGGTTTTTGATACACTTCTTTTTGTATTAAATCATAAGGAGAAATATATAATTATGAATAAATATACAAATGAACAAGGACGTTCAATGATTGAAATGCTCGGTGTATTGGCAATTGTCGGTGTTTTATCCGTTGCCGGTATTATGGGGTATTCAAAAGCTATGGCAAAATATAAAGCAAATCAAATTGTTGACCAAATGTCTTTCATTCGACACAATTTGCAAGAAATTTATGGAAAACAACGCTCCTATGAGGGCATAGAATCATTAGATGATGCTGTTGCTCTGGGTATATTCCCTGAAGAAATGACCAGAACTTATGCCACAACCGGAGAAGTAAGACATGCCGGAAGCGGTACGGTTACAATAGCTTTTGAGGACGATAATGTTTCGGTTTCATTTAATGATTTGACGAATGAAGCAGCAATTGCACTGTCAATCACTGACTTCCATGCAAACACATATGATCTTGAATCTGAATAAAATTAACGAAAGGAAAAATAAAATGAAAAAATTAATATTTATGCTTACTCTTTTAGCATCTTTTGCTCTTGCTACAAAAAGTTTTGCACATGCATCTATAAATAACGATACAAGGAAACCTATTATTGATGAAGAATCTTGGTCTTCTGGTGGCAATGATGAAGATGGGGATATTAACGGAAATAGAGTTAAATATGAAAGCTGTATTGACGAAGGTAAATCTATTAATTGTATTGGTGAAGATGGAGAAGAATATATCATTGACTTATCTGAAAATAAAGAAGAACGTATTCGTATAGATGACTGTATGAACGGAAATGGTGATAATGAGATTCTAAAACTCTGTGCGAGAGGTGGTTTTTATGATACCTTTCATTTTTCCGAGGGTAAATGGATTGAATTTGTCACTTGTAAAAGTGAAGACTATTGTGAAACAGAAGATGGATATGTTGTTAACCCTCAGCTTGAAGGTGCGCCAATCATACGACGAGATATTCCAGATAGAGAAATAAGTTCTGATGAAGAAACATCTTCCGGTACAGAAGCAACTTCTAATCAAAATTTAAAGAATCGTCCATTTACTCCGGCAGAAGCTGCTGCTATTACAAAGAATAGAAATAAAAATACTGTAACTATCAATTTTTAACAACAATAGGCCACAGGATATTTAAGTATCCTGTGGTTTCTTATAATAAAGAAAAAATGAATAAAAAAATATATGGTTTTATATTTATTTTTTGTGTTTTGATTGCGACCGTTATATTTTACGTAACGCAATCTCAAAAAAGCAAAGAATTTCCGATAGATTTAGTTTATTTATGGGTTGACGGAAATGATGAAAATTGGTTTGCAAAAAAAAAATATTGGCTCAAAAAAACAGGAGCAACAAACACTTATTCTACAACTTCTGCCCGTTGGCGAGATAACGGAGAACTGAAATATTCTCTGCGCTCAATCGCAAAATATATGCCATGGATTAACAAAATCTACATTGTTACAGACAATCAAATTCCTTCTTGGCTCAATACAAATCATCCTAAAATTAAAATAATTGACCATAAAGAAATTTTACCGGCTGATGCCTTACCTCTTTTTAATTCTATGGCTATTGAAACCGGAATTGCCAATATTCCAAATCTTTCCGAACATTTTATTTATGCAAATGATGATGTCTTTGCAAACAAACCTCTGCCTCGTGAATATTTTTTTACAACAGATGGAACACCTATTTATTATTATGATAAAAAAATGAGAAAATTTTATGATGAATATTATGAAAAAATGAAAAAGAAAAACGATATTTGGTATCATATTGTTAAAAATGAACGAGATACTATCAAAAATAAATTAGGAGATATTTCTGTTGCTGAAAAATTTGCAGATACACATACTTTTACATCTTATAAAAAAAGCATCTACAATGATGCTATGAATTTTTTTGCAGATGAATTAAGACCAACTGTTTATTCTAAATTTCGTGCAGACACGAATATTTCAAGAGATGTCGTTTTTTATTATATTTGGAAAAATGACAATATTGTGATGAAAAACGCTCTCAATGTAAAACCTTATAACTGTAATATATCAGGGCTTCTCATTTATTCTAAAATTCAAAATATTAAAAACCAAAACCCCTGCTCTTTTTGCTTGAATGATTACGACGGCATATCTGAAAATGAACTTCAATCTCGTAATGTTATTTTACAAAAAATGTTTCCGAATAAATCTGAATTTGAAAAATAATACTGGACTTTTATAAAAAACAGCATATAATAGACAAAAAAGAATAGAAAAATAGACGGAAAACATGACAAGCACTAATTTTGATAATTCATTTATGAAGGGCTCCACTAAATATGTTAATGATTTTAGTGCAACAAAACATCGTGTTAAAGAAATAATCGAGCATCTTAGGGAAAATCATACAGGTATTCATATGGCAGAAAAAGAAATTGATGAAGTTTCTGCTACTGAAGAAATTTATAAAGCTGCCGCTGATTTTCGGAACACCGGTTCTTTCAAAGAACAAAAAGTTTTGGCCGGAGCATTAGAAAAATATGGCTTTTTCTTGCATTGTTATGATTATTACCCAACTTCTGTTGAGAAAAAAAGAGTAGCCCGTATGGCTTTTAACGGATGTGTTGAAAAACCAAAGGAAAACGACCTTTCTCCTGATTTTCGCAAACTTAAAAATTTACAAATTAAAAGAGAAACACATTCTGCAGAAGAATATGATTTGAACATGTCACCGGCATGGCAAATATTTAAACAAGTTCCGGAATTTGCAAATATAGAATCGCAAGCACGCTCTGCTTGTGCAAATTTCGGGGTTCCTGTTTCTATGTTGTCATCATTATCGGTACACGATTTTTGCCACTTAATTAATGAAAAATTTCGTTCATCAAATGGTACTAATGCCAAAATTTTTCCAGAAAGCTATAAAGCAAAAAATACAAAAAGATTTATTGCAGAAAATGAAGACGCTTTTCGTTTTGGTATGTTGCAGAAAAAAGGAATAAACAAAGAATATGTTGAAACGTTGATTCGGGCGATGAAACAAGGATACACGGATTTAACAAAATACAACGAAAACGGCAGTCCTGTTTGGAAAAAAGAATGGAGCAACCAACCTGTTATAGACGTTCACCATATAGTTAACATTAAAGATGCTTCAAACAAAGAGACTAACGGAAAATCTTTTGCATCTGTTAATGACTACGAAAATATGTGTTTCATAGTCAGAGATCAGCATGATATTATGCACGCTCTCGAAAATGATATGAAAACTGAAGCTATATATAATGACATTTTCTTTAACAGAAGAATAGATAAAAAATATATATATAGAATACAACCTCCTGAAAATGTAAAATGTATATTAGGCTTTGATTTTCAAATTTATGATAAAAGTTATCTTGAAAAAAATAATATTCGTGTCAATGAATATAATATGCCTGCTGATAGTGCTGAACAAGCTAAAATTGATAGGATAAATCAAGAAAAATTGCAGAAATATAAAGAAGCAAAATCAACCGGATATAATCCTAAATATAAAAGTGCGAAAGGTAATTATGAATAATTCTTTGATTGAAATATTAGGAAAAGCTGATATTGGAAGAAATTTTCCCGCTACAACTATAAATATTTCTAAAACAAATATTGCCCTTAAAGAAAAACAGTGGCCCATGCTACCGAAAGATTTTCAAACTATTTTACTCAACTACAACGGATTATCTAATGAAGGTGCTATTATGTTAGGAATAGAAGAAGGCAATAATTTCTTTCCTAATTTGTTAGAATATAACAGTTTTATTCTGACAAATAAGCATGCTGATTTTTTAATTTTAGGATATGATGACTTTTTTTATATGATTTTTGATACAAAAGATAATAAATATAAAATTGTAGATCAAGACGATTTTTCAGAAATCGTTTCTTCAGAAGACATCGGGGATTCTCTGTCTTATTTACTCAGTTTTGACTATGAATAAAAAATATATTGCAATTTAAAATAATGTTTATATATTTTGCTAAAAGATTTTTTACTGGAGATTTGATATGTGTATGTGTTGTGGAATTTTAGAAACATTAGCTTTATGTGTAGGTGTAAAAGCCGTTGCCGTTTGTCGCAAAAAGTTTTGCAAATGTGCCCGCCCGCATACAGATTCTAAAAAAATACAGTTAATCAGATTAGATAATCCTGCTCTTGTTTCTTCTGAAGAAAAAAAGACCTGCAAGAAAAAGGCATAGGAAAAATTTATTATACATTAAGGTATCTCGTCAATATATTTGGCGAGATATTTTTTGTGCTCATTACTGATATTTTTATCCAGATACTTTTCTACAAAAATATTTTTAATGAACTCACTATACTTTCGCTGATTTTTTGCAATATTATACAAATAATCAACTGCCGGCATAAAAATATCATCTTCAGCACTGCTCAAAAAATATGCTATTTCTAAATACGGATATTTATTGTGATTATTGCAATTTAATCGTCCGGAATATGTGTTTTGTTGAATTTCTTGTGCCTTTGTATATGAAATTTTATATTTTTTATGTTTTGATAATTGGAAAATATTATTTTTCAAAAAATTATTTAATTTATTTAAAACCATTTTAATACACATCCTTATTCCAGATATATGTATATTTTTATAAAAAA
>JAZULC010000021.1:0-75701 GCA_045643605.1 Alphaproteobacteria bacterium | reverse complement strand
CTTTACTCCAAAGTTTAGCTGCTGCAGTACTTCCCTGGCTTAGTTCAATGTTTACATCGTTTCCAATCCAAACAGCTGCAGAATACTGAGGTGTAAAACCAACAAACCATGCATCGTAGTTATCAGTAGTTGTACCTGTTTTTCCAGCAGAGAAAAATGGTGTTTGAGCTTTTTTACCGGTTCCATATGCAATAACAGCCGATAACATATTTTTTAAATTTTTTGCATCTTTTTGCTCAATAATTCTATCCGGTTCATCAGCTAATCTGACATACAACTGCCGTCCATCTTTGGTATATATTTCTTTTATGGTATAAGGCCAAACAGCATAGCCACCGTTAGCAATTGATGTGTATGCTGTTGCCATATCAATAACATTTACCAATGATGTTCCCAATGCAATAGATGGATTATCTTGAATTTCGGAACTTATACCCATTCTGCGTACATTTTTTATAATTTGTTGATGATCAATATTTTGAGAAAGAGAAATTGCCGCCAAATTATAAGAATATGCTAAAGCATCACGCAATGAAACACTGCCATGAACCTTTTTATCATAATTATTCGGAGTCCACCCGTTTATATCAACAGGTAAATCATTAATCATACTATCAGGAGTATAACCATTTTGTAGTGCTGTTAAATATATAAACGGCTTAAAAGCAGAACCTGGTTGGCGAAAAGCTTGAACAGCACGATTAAATTGACTTTTGGAATAGTCAACACCACCAACCATAGCCACAACAGCACCATCATACTTCATGACGACAACAGCACCTTGTGTTACATTATCTGAAGCATGAGAAGAAATACTTTCTTTTAATATTCTTTCTGCCGTTTCTTGAATCTGTGGATTAAGAGTTGTATAAGCATATATATCATAAGAAAAATCAGAAGTATAAGCTTTTACGGAATCATAAGCAAAATCTGCAAAATAATGGCCATCCTTAATTTTTTCATAACTCTCATCACCAATAGGCATATTTAATGTTTCATCTATTTGTTTTTGAGTAATTTTATTATTATTAAGCATTGCTCTTAAAACTATTTTAGATCGTTCTATAGCTCTTTTCTTATGATTATCAGGATTATAACGAGAAGGAGCTTTTAACATGCCTGCTAAAATAGCTGCCTCACGCAAATTTAAGTCTGTCGCAGTTTTTTGAAAATATTTATTTGATGCCGCCTCTATACCATAAACAGAACTACCAAAATATACACGGTTAATGTATAAACTCAATATTCTATCCTTTGAAAAATGCCGTTCTAACCAAAAGGCAAGCAATAATTCCTGTACTTTTCTTTTTATCGTTTTTTCAGGTGATAAAAATAAATTTTTTGCTACTTGCTGTGTAATTGTACTTGCACCTTGAGCATATTTCTTTTGCAAAATATTATATAAAACTGCGCGAGAAAAACCGATAACATCAAAGCCAAAATGCGAATAAAAACGTTTATCTTCTATTGATAATATTGCATCAATAACATAAGGTGGCAAATCTTTTGCATCTACAATTTTAGAATACACATTTCCGAAAGTATAAACTTCGTTTCCGTTATCAGCCGTAATTGTAACCGTCGGAATACGTGTTTTATTTAAAGCTTCATCCATATCAGGTAACGTTAACCAACACCAAAACACATATAAAGCACATAAAAGCATAAATGTAGCACATGCCACAGCAGAATATTTGATTATTTTTCTATTTTTTTTATTAGATTTTCTCCGTTTTGAATTGCGTTTTGGAGATACTTGTTTTTTAGTCTTTTTTTTCATTGAATTAACCATGGATATTCCTTGCAATAATAAAAAGTTATTGTAAATTATAATATGTTCAAGAAGTTAAAGAATATTAAAAAATAGGTAATTTTATGAAAAAAACAATTTGTTTGGTTGATGGGTCAGGATATATTTTCAGAGCATTTTATGCACTTCCTCCAATGAATAATCCCCAAGGGATTCCGGTTAATGCCGTATATGGTTTTACAAATATGTTCTTAAAATTGACCAACAATATTAAATGCGATTATTCTCTTGTTCTGTTTGATGCAAAAAGACAAAACTTTCGTAACGAAATTTTTCATGATTACAAAGGAACACGAAAAGAAACTCCCGAGGATCTTATTCCTCAATTTTCACTCATCAGAGATGCCGTTGAAGCATTAAATCTAAACCAGCTGGAAATGGAAGGATATGAAGCTGATGACTTGATTGCCACTTATGCAAAAATGGCCGAAAATGACGGATTAGACGTTGTTATTGTTTCAGCAGACAAGGATTTGATGCAATTAATTGATGAAAATATTAAGCTTTATGACCCAATGAAAGACAAATTCTTTTCAGATGAAGATGTAAAAGAAAAATTTGGTGTTTATCCCAACAAAGTAGTTGATGTGCAAGCTTTAGCCGGAGATGCTATTGATAATGTTCCCGGCGTACCCGGAATTGGAATTAAAACCGCAGCAGAACTTATAAATGAATTTGGTTCCATGGAAGAAGTTCTTTTAAATGCCGATAAAATCAAACAAAATAAACGGCGCGAGCTGATTATTGCCAACAAAGAAAATGCTATTATTTCAAAAAAATTAGTTACATTAAAAAGTGATGTTCCCGTTCAGAACAGTTACGCAAGTTATACATGTAAAAAACCTGAAGCTCAAAAAATTATGAGTTTTATTGAAAAACACGCGTTTAAAACTATAAAACCTCGTGTAGAAAATTGGCTGAAAAAACAATGTACAAATTATGATGAAAATACAGAAAATTCTGCAAAAGAAATCGTGAGTGAATATAAAATAGTAAATACAATTCAAGAGCTAAAACAATGTGTTACAGAAATATCTAAAAGTTATAGATTAGCTTTTTCTATAGACAATAATCCTCAATTTCAAATTGCTATATGCGCAAATGAAGGTAGAGTATTTTACATTTCTTGCTCTCCGAATACATGGCAAGATGACTTATTTTCAGATGCTTCAAAAAAGCAACAATTGACAATTGCCGATTTGCGACAATATTTATTTCCGCTGTTTTCCTGTAAATCAATTTTAAAAATAGGTTCACAAATTAAAAATTCACTGCATATTATTAAACAAGTTTTTCAACAAGAAACAGATGTTTTTCCAATAGATGATGTGGCTGTAATGACCTATGTTGCAGATGGTACCAAATATGATCTGACAATTCAAAATATGGCAAAATATCTTTTAAATTATGATATGAAATTTCAGTCAGATAAAGTTTTATCCTCTAATGACAAGGCAAAAAATCTTTCTGAACAGGCAGATATGATTTTCAGATTGTATAATGTTTTAAAAAATCGTCTGATAGAAGAAAGGCAAATTTCTGTTTATGAAAATTTTGACAGACCTATTATTTCTATTTTATACGACATGGAAGAAAATGGTATTTTAATTGATTCTTCTAAATTAGAACAACTGAATTTATACTTTGAAGAAAAAATAAAAACATTGGAAAATGAAATATATACATTAACAAATGAAAGTTTTAATTTAAGTTCTCCGAAACAGATTGGAGAAATTTTATATAAAAAATTAGAACTTAAATCTAAAAAAACTGCAAAAGGTTCTTATAAAACTGATGCACAGACATTAGAATTATTAGCAGAAGAAAATGAGTTGCCGGCAAAAATTTTACAATGGCGAACTTTTGCAAAATTAAAATCCACTTATACATCTTCTATTTTAGATGTTGCCGACATAAACGGCAGAGTCCATACTACATTTAACCAAAATACGGTCAACACAGGAAGACTTTCTTCTTCTAACCCGAATTTACAAAATATTCCTATACGTACAGAAGAAGGGAGAAAAATAAGGGAAGTTTTTATTGCTCCGAAAGGGTGCAAAATTGTTTCTGCAGATTATAGCCAGGCAGAACTAAGATTATTGGCAGATGTTGCTAATGTCCATATGCTCAAAGAGGCATTTGAAAAAGGTATTGATGTCCATGCAGCAACGGCGGCAAAGGTATTTAATATAGCTTACGAAAATGTAGATTCTGAACATAGACGCAAAGCTAAAGCCATAAATTTTGGCATAGTATATGGGATTTCTCCTTTTGGACTGGCAAAACAAATCGGCTCTACACCTGATTTAGCTAAAGGTTATATTGATAACTATTTCTTGATTGCACCTGAAATTAAAGAATATATGCAAAAAACAATACAATATGCACAAGAATATGGTTATGTTTTAACACCATTCGGACGAAAATGTATAATAAACGGTATCAATGATTCCAATAAGAGAATTGCCGCTTTTGCCCAAAGAGCTGCAATAAATGCTCCTATACAAGGCGGTGCTGCTGATATAGTTAAATTAGCAATGAAAAAAGTAGCCCATAAAATTACGGAAAATAAATTAAAAAGCAAAATTTTGTTGCAAATTCACGATGAATTAGTGTTAGAAGTACCTGATAATGAACTTGATATAATACAACAACTATTGCGCGAAAATATGGAAAATGTAGTAAAATTAAGCGTCAGTTTTCCTATTGAAATAGGTATCGGTGATAACTGGGAACAGGCACATTAATTGCATTATCAAATGTAAATTATTTTGTTTTTTATAAATAAATTAAAAAATGTTGTTGACAATATCGTTAAAAAATGTATATTACGCCTAAATGTTTTGATTATAACCTTAATTTTAGAGTATGAAAAATGGCAAAAGCAGTAAAAATTAAAGTAAAAATGGAAAGTACAGCAGGTACAGGAACTTTCTTCTTGGCAGAAAAAAATCCAAGAACTCATCCTGAAAAATTGACAATGAAAAAGTATGATAAGAAGTCAAGAAAACATGAAGAGTTTGTTGAGAAGAAATTGAAGTAATTTTTTTATAAATTTTTCAAGAGAAGTTCCTGTTTAGGAACTTCTTTTTTTTACTTTTCTAAAATATGAGATTTATCATATTCTTTTTTCAGGGTTGAAATCTCTACATCAGTGTAGCGCTCGGTGGTAGAAAGTGATGAATGCCCCAAAAGTTCTTGAATAGAACGCAAATCGGTACCTTCAGCAAGCAAATGCGTTGCAAATGAGTGGCGCAGGGCATGGGGAGTCAAATTGTCCGAAAGTCCCAATTGTCCGCGAATTTTTTGCATCTGCCTTTGTACAACACGAGAAACAAGCCTTTCACCTCGAGCGCCCACAAATATAGGATCTCCTTTTTTTAAGGTATATGGACATTCATTTAAATATTCTTGAATACTATCAACAACAACATCTAAAATCGGCACAAATCTTTCTTTTTTACCTTTACCTAAAATTTTAATGACATCAGAATGTCCAATATCATCTATATTTAAGGATAAAGCTTCAGAAATACGCAATCCGCAACCATAAAGCAGCATAAAAATAGCTTTATCTCTCAAACCCAACCACAGAGATTTTTCTTGTTTCACACTTTCATTGAGCACTTTTAAGGTATCTTCCACATCAAATGCTTTAGGAACACATTTATCTTTTTTAGGGGAAGTTATTATTGAAATTGCAGAATTGTGCGCCAGATTATTTTTTTCAAGCCAATGATAAAAATTTCGCACCGCAGATAATTCTCGTGAAATTGAACTTTTTCCGATATGTTTTCCCATACGTGCACTCAAAAAACGGCGAAAATCTCTTACTGACTTATTTTCTATATCTGAAAGTTTTTGTTCTACCTGAAAAAAATTTATAAAAAAAGATAAATCTCGTGCATAAGCATCAAGAGTATGATTTGAATACATTTTTTCCGATGACAAATATTGTTGCCATTTTAAAATCACCGATAACAATTCATCGTCAGCTAGATATTTTATGGCTTCTCTCATAATTTTTCCTTCAAGTATTTAGCTGTATAACTATTTTTGCATTTACATATTTCTTCAGGAGTACCTTGAGCTATAATTTTTCCACCACCATCGCCACCTTCCGGACCCAAATCAATAATATAATCAGCTGTTTTTATAACATCGAGATTATGTTCAATAACAATGACCGTATTTCCCTGATTTGTAAATGTTTGCAGGATATGTAGCAGTTTATTTATATCTTCAAAATGCAAACCTGTCGTCGGTTCATCTAAAATATATACTGTTTTTCCCGTAGCATGACGTGACAATTCTTTAGTTAATTTTATACGTTGAGCTTCTCCTCCGGAAAGCGTAGTTGCTGATTGTCCGAGATGCACATAACCAAGTCCTACCTGTTGAAGAACCTCAAGTTTATGTTTTATTGAAGGAATATTGTTAAAGAAGCGATAAGCTTCGTCAACAGTCATATCAAGTACATCAGCAATAGATTTGCCTTTATAAGTAATTTCCAATGTTTCACGATTAAATCGTTTACCTTTACATACATCACATTCTGCATAAACATCAGGTAAAAATTGCATTTCTATTTTTGTAACACCATCACCTTGACAGGCTTCACAGCGTCCACCGGCAACATTAAAAGAAAATCTGCCTGCAGTATAACCTCGTGCTCTGGATTCCGGTAAATTAGCAAACCAATCACGAATATTGCTAAAAACACCTGTATAAGTTGCCGGATTAGAGCGAGGAGTTCTACCAATAGGAGATTGATCAATATTTATGATTTTATCAATGTTTTCAATTCCTGAAATACCTTTGTATTTTCCGCTTTGGGTATTTACTCCATTTAATTCTTTGTTTAATGCCTTGTACAAAGTCTCTAAAATATGCGACGATTTTCCGGAACCTGATACACCGGTAACGCAGGTAAATACACCAAGAGGAATTTTAAGATTAACATTTTTAAGATTGTGGGTACAAACACCTGACAATTCTAAAAATTTTCCATTACCTTTTCTACGTATTGTCGGTACTTCAATTTTTTTCTCACCATTCAGATATTTTACCGTTAAACTTTGAGGATTTTGCAAAACTTCAGCTAAAGTACCTTCTGCCATAATTTGCCCGCCCTCTTCTCCTGCCAAAGGTCCCATATCAACAATATAATCAGCAGAACGGATAGCATCTTCATCATGCTCAACAACAATAACCGTATTGCCTATATCTCGTAAATTATTTAAGGTTTCTAACAATCTGCCATTGTCTCGTTGATGCAAACCGATTGATGGTTCATCTAAAACATATAGGACTCCTGTTAATTTTGAACCTATTTGTGAAGCCAAACGAATTCTTTGAGATTCTCCTCCTGACAATGATCCTGACATTCTGGAAAGAGTTAAATATTCTAATCCGACATTATTTAAGAATGTCAACCTATCTATAATTTCTTGCAAAATCTTATGAGCAATGACTTGTTTTTTAGTTGTTAAATTTTCTTCTACATGAGAAAACCAATCCAATGCTTTTTTCAAAGACATATCTGCCACATCCATAATATCCATATTACAAATTTTAACAGCCAAAGCCTCTGGTTTAAGACGTTTTCCTTTACAATATTCACAAGTCAATGATGACTGATATTTTGAAAATTCTTCACGAACCCATGCAGAATCAGATTCTAAAAATCGACGTTCCATATTTGGGATAACACCTTCAAATGGCTTATCTGTCATAAATTTTGAATAATACATCGGAATACAAACATCATCAGAGCCATAAAGAATAATATTTTTAGCATTTTCCGGCAAATCCTTCCAAGCGCTCTTGTCTGAAATATGCAAAAAATCACACAGAGATTGTATCGTTTGGCGATGAAACGAAGTTTTTCCCATCTCCCACGGAGCAATAGCTCCTTGACTTAAACTTAAGTTTTTGTTTGGAACAATCAAATCAGGATCCATATATAACCTAGCCCCTATTCCATCACAATGAGGACAAGCTCCTGACGGATTATTGAATGAAAATAATCTTGGCTCAATTTCTTCTATTGTAAAACCTGAAACAGGACAAGCAAATTTACTTGAAAAAACTTTTTTCTCTTTAGTATCTGATTCTTGCACATATAAAATTCCATCACCGAGTTTCAAAGAAGTTTCTACAGATTGGGCCAAACGTTCAGAAATATTATCCTTAATAATTATACGGTCAACAACAACTTCTATATTATGTTTTTGATTTTTATTCAGTTGTGGCAGTTCTTCTATATCATAAACTTCACCGTCTATATTCAACCTTTGAAACCCTTGTTGCTGTAATTTTTCAAAATCCTTCTTAAATTCTCCTTTTTTAGCTCTGGCAATTGGAGCCAACAATAACAATTTTGTTCCTAAAGGATATTCTAAAATTTTATCTACCATTTGTGATACTGTTTGAGATTCTATAGGCAATCCGGTTACAGGAGAATAAGGTGTACCAACACGTGCCCACAACAAACGCATATAGTCATAAATTTCAGTAATTGTCCCTACCGTAGAACGAGGATTATGCGAAGTAGTTTTTTGTTCAATAGAAATTGCCGGAGCTAATCCTTCTATTGAATCAACATCAGGTTTTTTCATTAAATCCAAAAATTGACGAGCATATGCAGACAGGCTTTCAACATATCTTCTCTGTCCTTCTGCATATATGGTATCAAAAGCCAACGAAGATTTTCCGGAACCTGAAAGCCCGGTAATCACCGTAATTTTATCTTTCGGAATATTTATATTAATATTTTTAAGATTATGTTCTCTACAACCGCGTATTTCTATATATGAACTTTTTCCCATAATTATCTCCTCACAAGAAGATACACAATTATGCGACAAATTGCAATATTATTTGCAACTTTATATTATTGACTATTAAAATTAAATATATAAAATATGAAATTGTTGTATTATTTATATAAAAAAGGAGTTTATCATGATGGGTTTTTCTGTATTCGCTGTAGTGTTGGTAGTCCTTGCAATAATTGTATTGAAAAAAGGCATAGTTATTGTTCCTCAAGGATTTGAATATACAGTTGAAAGATTTGGAGAATATTATAAATTGTGTCGTCCTGGGTTTAATTTAATTATTCCTATGATTGATAAAATCGGGCGAATAATCAATAAAATGGAGCAAGTGTTAGACGTTCCAAGTCAAGAAGTTATTACAAAAGATAATGCTATGGTTAAAGTAGATGGTGTTGTATTTTTTCAAATACAAGATCCTATTAGCGCTGCTTATCAAATTCATGATTTAGAAGAAGGTATATTAAACCTGGTTATGACTAATATACGTACCGTTATCGGTGGAATGGAAATTGATGAATTGTTGAGCCAAAGAGATGTAATTAACCAAAGATTGTTACAAGTTGTAGATGAAGCAACAATGCCTTGGGGAACAAAAATAACCCGTGTTGAGATTAAAGACATTACCCCACCTAAAGATTTGATTGATGCCATGGCTCGTCAAATGAAAGCAGAACGTGTAAAAAGAGCTAATATTTTAGAGGCTGAAGGATTGAAACAATCTGCTATTTTAACTGCAGATGGTGAAAAACAATCTGCTATTTTACAAGCAGAAGGACGTAAAGAAGCAGCTTTCCGTGATGCAGAAGCAAGAGAACGTTCAGCTCAAGCTGAAGCTTTAGCAACACAAGTTGTTTCTGATGCTATCGCTAAAGGAAATTTGCAGGCATTAAATTACTTTTTAGGTCAAAAATATGTTGAAGCATTAAAAGAGATTGTAAAATCACCAAATCAAAAGTTATTGATGTTACCTCTTGAAACTTCAAATCTTGTCGGTAGTCTTACAGGAATTGCAGAATTAACTAAAGAGGTATTTACCGATAAAAAAGCTGATAAAAAAGCCGAAAAAAAAGTTATAACAAAGGATAATAATCCTTGGGAGAATAAGGAGTAATCTATGGAAGTTATAAGCACATTTTTTACAACATACATCGTATGGTCTTGGCTGATATTAGGATTGCTTTTGATTTTGGCTGAATTATTTTTACCTGGCGTATTTGTAATTTGGCTGGGATCTGCCGCTATACTTAATGGAATAACTTTATATTTTATCCCTGACTTAAGTTTTTCATATCAACTTTTAATATACTCTCTTTATTCTGTTATATGCGTTATTATCGGTTGGTATGTATATGGACAAGTACTCGCTTCTTCTAAAAAGGAATATAATAATCTAAACAACAGAGCCGAGTCTTTTATCGGTAAAGAATATGTTTTAGCAGAAGATGTCGTTGCCGGCAGGACCAAGGTAAAAATTGGTGATTCTGTATGGTTAGCATCTGCTTCTGATAATTTGAAAGCCGGTGACAAAGTAATCGTAGAAAAAGTAGAAAGCACCCTACTCTATGTAACCAAAAAATAAAATATATCAGATGTGTTATAAAAAAGTCCTATCTTGTGATAGGACTTTTTTAGTTTAGAAGTTATACTGCAGAGAAACACCTACCATATTAATGCTTGACTTATACTTCGCATAAAAAGTAGAACATTCTTCACCATTAGTAATAAATGAATTTTCGGATTTTGATGGATTCATAAATACATGAGCATAGGCAACATCAAGTTGTATTTTTTCATCAAACTTATAACTTGCACCAATACCTGCAATTATTCTGTTTGCATCAGGAATACGCGCAGTTCTGTGAGATTTGTTGGTAATTCCAGTTTGATCATAAGATAGTCCTGTACGCAAGGTTAATTGATCATCATAATAATAATCAACACCAACAGAAAACATCCATGTATCTTTCCAATCTTCATCAACAGTACTTATTGAATTCCAACGATTATTGCTATATGATTGTATATCAAGAGTCTTAAATCGGCTCCACTTGGTTCGTTTTACCGAAGCAGACAATCCAAACTTGTCCATTTTATGATATCCGGAAATAATTAAATACTCCGGTAACACAATCTTAGATTTTGCTTTATTCTTCATACCTAATAACTCAACTTCATGATATCCGCGAATTTTATGAACAGATTGAGAACGATAAGATATTCCAAAACGTGTATTATCATCTATTTTATACATCAATCCTGCAGTAAATGCAGTAGAAGAACTATCTCCCGTGATTTTAGACATAATATCTTTTACATGAGGGTTCCTATCAATAACATTCGTAAGCTTTGCCTTTGCTGTTTCTGCAATAATGCTGGCCCCCAGTGTCAAATTTTGAGTAAGGTCATAACTTGCAGACAAATTATAATCTATAACCGTAATTTTTGAAATAATTGCATGAGCACGACCAAACCACTTATCTCCATAATCAGTAGCAAAACCGAACGGCGCATAAGCACCTGCACCAATTCTTGCTTTGTCATTAAGTTTATACTGTCCAAAAAAATGAGGGATAGGAGGATGATCGCTTAATTTTCCAGCTTTTCCTTTAACATTATTACTAACTTCACCTGTAATTTTTGAATTTAGTGCAACCATACTTACACCGGCTTGTAACCCAGAATCTTTAAGGCTCATACCTGCAGGATTAAAAGCAATAGCAGAATAATCATCACCAACTATACCGTAACCTGCAAATGACCTTCCCATTAAAGTTACAGAATATTCCGAAAGTTGGAAACCTCCTGCAAAAACATTTGTTGTCAACAAAGTTGAACATACAGATGCCAATAAAAATTTTTTCATATTAAAGTCCTTTTATTTTTTAGAATATTTAAGCTTATAACACAAAAAAAAAATAAAGCAAGCGCTTGCTTTATTTTTTCACATATCTCTTATGTATAAAATCACTCAACATCTATACTTCGATATATTATTGATAAAATTTGGTTAACTGTTTCTTTATTATACCCTTTCCAATTCATAGTTTTAAGAATAACATCTTTTCTGATTAAGGCGGTAAATATTTGTGAATACAGCATTACTGCTTGCAATGTCGCTTCTTTTTCACTCAATTTTCCACCACTTGCATCCTGCAATAAAGTTATGAACCAAGGGAAATAAATATTGTTTAATTCTTCAGAAATAGTATCAAAATATGGTGATGACTGTGTATATTCTCTTATATAAATCATTGCTAAATCAAGAGATTTTTCATCTAAACACATCAGCTCGACAAACTTTTTGATACATATTTTGAGCATTTCTTTGCTTTTTGCGGGATTGGGCATTGAAGCTTTTAAGAGTAAATATTGCGGATATAAATTATGAAATTCTTTGCGTACAACCTCAACGATATACATCAAAACTTCAACATAAAGTCCTTGTTTTCCGTTAAAGTAATAATTTATGGCAGCAACATTTGCATCGGCAGCCAACAAAATATCTCTCGTTGTAGCTTGCTCATAACCCTTAAGTGCAAATTCGTGAGTTGCAGCTTCAATAATTCTTTCTTTTGTACTTTTTTTCAAAACCTTAACCATAACAAAAAGCTATCAAAATATAATCCAATTTATCACTTCTGATAAAACTATCTGCCACCACCTTTATTGTATAAATGCATTGGTGTATTTGTTTCCATTCTTAAAGGAGGCTGAGTTTGAATTAAGTTTCCTTTGTCATCATGAGATAATGACCACTTACTCAACATTGTTTCGTGACCTTTCATAAAATTAAGATCATTTTGAGACAAAGTTTCACCTCCTGCTTGTCTTATTTGCATATCTTGATAAATGGAATCAGAAACCTTAATATTTCTTAACATAACATCACATGGATGATTGGTAATAGTACTAAGATTTTTGCTTGCTATAGGTCCATAATGATAAGTCTGAGTTGCTTCATCATATGTGATTGATGGCTTCAAATCATCAACACTACCTGATACTTTTCCCTGCATAAGCATATGTCCTTTATCATCATAGCTATAAGTAATACCATCTTTAGTAGTATGTACATCAGGTGTCGTAGTAAGATCTTCATGATGAGATGCTTTATCTTCGTTGGTTTGTTGCGGTGTTGCATTATCTTTTTCTTCAGGAGTAATATTTAATTGATGAGAATCGTTTTCTTGTAAAGGCGAAACCGTAACTTCCGGCTCAACTTTTTCTTCAAGATGATTGCCTTCTTGGTGCAAATTGTCATCTTCTGGATGTGCCGCCACAGTTGGATTTACAGATTGGTCTACAATAGAATTTTGATCTTCAATATGTGTATTATCTGGCTTTGCTTCTATCCAAGAATCATTCTCGGCATCATAATTATAAAATTTATGACTGCCATCTTGATACGATTCAATACCGATTTTTGTACCATCAGCTCTAGCCTTTTCAATTGCAGCCATAAAACTATCGCGACTTTCTTCAGGCAAAGTTTCACACAGCTTGTTTATATTTTCATCTGAATGTTGCATATTATTGAAATCATATTCTTTATGTGACTTCAATCCATACATACGATCACCGAATTGATGTTCAGGTTGTTCGTTAGTTTGTTCAATATGCTGTTCTTCCTGATGTGAATTTTCTATGGTATTAGATAAATCATTTTCTGGATTATTATCCATAGCACTATGCATCTGGCGAGAAACAACTTCTGACATACATTTCGCATCTTCAAGATCTTGTTCTCCAGGATGATCAGCTATACTATTTGACCACCTCAGAGAATAATCATCTTGCTTACAATAACCCTCTAAATTGCCATCAGCATCAAATGAAAATTTATCAAATGTTCCATCAGAATTCTGAATGGCAATAACATTGCCAAGGTAATCTCCATCAGGAGAATATTGTTCTTCAAAAGCAACACACGTCTTATCTCCAAATTCATCACCAAGAGAAAGAGAAAATTCACCGATTTGACTTCTATTTTCATCAAGAATCTGACCATTGTTATAGCTTATACTCGTATGTCCACCAGAATCTCCGTATTCCCCGACAGGTCCTAAATTAGGTTGATGAGGAGTTTCCTGGCCGTTTTCATTATTAAGGACTTCATTTTCCTGATGAGCACTTTCTTGATGAACAGGTTGATGACCTTCATTATAATTAGAATGTAACTTACCATCTGCATCTCTCCAAGAATGGAAATCATCTTTGGCATCAGCCAACATAGTTTCCTGGAGTTTATCTGCATTAAGATTTGCATCATTGAACAATCTCTCATCATGATTTTTTAAGGCATCATATAAGGTTTGCATATTAGCAGACGTAGGATCTTTTCCTTCCATACCCAAATCTGCAAAAGCTTTATCTACATCAAACCCTTGACTTTCCAATTCTGCTTTAAGAGCCCAAGGTTCCATCTTAATCTTAATATCCATTGTTTTATCATTTAAAGCTGACTGCTCTGCTCTAAACTCTTGAGTAGCTTGTTCATCTTTTAATGGAGCCTGAATATCGTGACCTTCTTCATTTCCATTTTGCGAACCAAATTTAAACCAACTATGTTGTTCTTCTGCATTTTTATTGAATAACAAAATATCATCTAAGTTTGATTGGGTATTGGTAGAATCAGGTGTATTAGTATGCACTACATTAGAATTTGCATTATCATTACTTATTGAAGTATTAGCATTTTCTAAAGCTGTATTAGAATCAATAAGTCCATGCACAAAATGTCCGGTAGCAATACCTGCACCAAAAGCAGCTAGCGTAGGAGCCGCCATTTTTGCAATTACCTTAAGCTTATTTTTCCATCCTTCTGCCTTAGACAGCTCTGTTTTTAAAGGTCCCCATGCTGATGTAACTGCTAACCCCAAACCTGTAGCGGCTCTTGAATAATTAACAGTTGTTAACATTGCTTCTGAAAGAAATCCAAGACTTCCAACACCGGCAACAGCTGTTAAAGTAGTTGTTATCAACTGACCTTTATGATTTTTTAAATAATCTCTAAAAAATTTCATATCAGGATTTTGAGCTTTTTCTTTTTCAAATTCTTTTCTTATACCACGTACAGAACAAACTATTCTCGCTGCGGAAACAACAGCCAGTCCTACAGGTGCAACAGCAGCTCCAACACCATAAGCAAAAGACCAAGCACTTGATTTGAGAACAGCTCCAACTATCTTTTTTGCCCCTTCATATCTTTCTTTACCTATTTTATTGCCAATAAACTCATCCACTTTCTTTAATCTTTGAGAAAAACGTTCTGCTATATTTTTATATCCGTCTTTAGAACCAAGACGTTCAGCTGCATTTTCTCTTCTAACGCTATGAGTTGCCAAATATGAAATCATAGCATCTTGATTGATGCTAATTTTTCCACCTTGACCTGCATTTGAAAGTGCAGAAAATCTCTTTTCTAAATCTTTTGAGGTCATATTGCCTTTATTGATAGCATCAGCTGTGGTTATCTCAAATAGAGCAGATCTTAAACGATTTGCATACTCTTTCTCAAACATTTCTTGTGTTACAGGATTAGCCGTATTAGCAAGATACATATTTGTATCTTCTCTAACACTTGCCATAAAAGAATCCATGAGATTCTGTTTTTCTTTAGCATCTAAAGTTTCTCTACCGAATGTTTGTAATTTACCTTTGATTTCAATATTATCCATAACATTGGCAATTTCTTGAAACTCTGCATTTTTAAGAGGGCAACTTTTTATATAATCAGCACGCTTCGTTTCTAAAAATTTTGCTTTTTTATCAAGGACAGCTTTTGTTTTAGCATCACCTTGATTATATTCTTGCAAAGCCCCCAACAAATACTCAAAATTTGCAAAAGATTCTTGTTTTAGATTTGTTGTATTTTTTACCTTATTAAATGCTAAATCTAATAACTCTTCTTTATATTCCGGAGACAACTCATCAGATTGCAAAGCAGAAGCAATATCTTCTATTGATAACGACGGTTTTTTATTTTTCTCTTTAGCTGCATTTATTGTTGCTGCTATCTTTGTTAATTTTTTAGAATCGGCCGGATCAACTAACTTTTCTTCAGCTACATTTCTTTCAAATAGAACGTCATCTGAAGGCATATCATCCATATTATCAAGATTTTGTTCAATAACCTCTGCAGGTTGTAAAACTCCATCTTCAAGACCAAAGTCAGAATCTATTGACGCATTATATTCTTCTTCAGATATTATAGGTTCATCAGCTTCTGCAGGATGATCAGAATTCTCTTTAGTATTTTCATCTGCCTTTGGCGAATCGTCATCAGCATTTTCTTCTACATTATTTTCTTGTGTATTAGGGGCAATATTTTGTACAGCTAATTCTTCTTTGCGTTTTTTCAAATCTTCACGAAGTTGAGAGAGACCACTGATTTCGCTACTTTGCACATCATTACCGAGCAAATATTCTAAATCACCAAGTTCGTCTGCATTTAATTCTTTAATATTATTTCTTAATTTGTTTATTTTTTCTACACGTGCATTATCAAGGAAATATCTGGCAGTGTTATAAGATTCCGTACGTTCAGTATATGCAACATCTTTATTTTTTTCACTAAACTCATTATATAAGGAAATAAACTCTTTATTATCCATATTTGTCAAATTATCTACGACTTCTGTATCATTATTTTCTACTGCAGTAAGATATTCAGCTCTATTCATTATAAGTCTCCCTAATAAGATGTTCTATTTTTGTCAATAATAAAAGATTTTTTTATTATTGTAAAGATTTTTTTATAAAATAAACTTGTATTTGACAAAAAAAAATATATACTGCCATTATGAATTTAGAAAAAGACGAAATTATCAATTTACTGACAGACGAAAAACAACAACAAAACTTGTTTTTGCGGGCAGACAAAGTCAGAAAAAAATTTGTAGGTGATGCTGTTCATTTACGAGGCCTCATTGAATTTTCTAATATATGCCACAACAGCTGTCTTTATTGTGGTATTCGCAAAAATAATCAGAATATTCAGCGCTATTGTATGAATGCTCAAGAAATTATTGTTACGGCAAAAAAAGCATCTGATGTAGGTTTCAAAACTATCGTCTTACAATCCGGTGAAAATAACTGTCATACAACAAAAACTCTATGTGAAATTATTGAAAAAATAAAATCATTCAATATGGCTGTAACATTAAGTATCGGAGAAAAATCTTATAATGAATACAAGGCATATAAAGATGCCGGTGCCGACAGATATTTACTACGCATAGAAACAACAGATAAAGATTTATATCATAAACTTGATCCTCAAATGTCTTGGGATAATCGTTACAGATGCCTGATGAATATCAAAGAACTCGGATATGAACTTGGTTCCGGCATTATGGTTGGTCTGCCAAATCAAAGTATTTCGTCTATTGCTAATGATTTAATTTTTTTACAAAATATAGGCGTAGATATGGCCGGTATCGGTCCGTTTATTCCGCATAAAGAAACACCTCTTGCCAATGAAAAGGGCGGAACTTTTGAGCTTTCATTAAGGACTATGGCTATAATGAGAATTTTATTAGAAGATATAAATATTCCTGCAACTACTGCTATGGAAGCTTTACACACAAACGGCCAACTGCTCGCATTACAGTCCGGTGCAAATGTTATTATGCCTAATATTACAGATACGACATATGCAAAATACTATGAACTTTATCCGAATAAACCTCATTCCGAAGATTTGATGAAAAATTGTTATAATTCTGTATCAGAAAAAATTATTTCAATCGGACGTACCATAGGAATAGATTTTGGCGGGCATACAAAAAAAATTCGGACTATACATTAAATTTTAAACCCCAATCCTCGTATCTTGCCGGATCATTTTCCCAATTTTCACGAACTTTAACAAACAGGAAAAGATGTATTCTTTCTTCTAACAAGTCCTCAATTTCTTTTCGTGCCATCTGCCCTATTCTCTTTATCATCGTTCCACCTTTACCAAGAACTATAACTTTTTGATTTTCCTTTTCTACATAAATAGTCATTTCTGCCCTTATAGAGCCATCAGGTCTATGTTCCCATAATTCCGGTTCTACAGTTATGGCATAAGGCAATTCTTGATGCAAATATGTAAACAATTTTTCCCTGACAATCTCTGCAGTCAGCAGTTTTAACGGCATATCTGATATTTGATCTTCCGGATAATACCACGGAGAAATCGGTAAGTTATCTGCTAAATATTTATACAATTTATCAACATCATAACTTTCCATTGCAGAAATCATGAATGTTTCCGAAAAATTATAATCGTCATTCAGTTCTTTAGTCAGATGCAACAAATCTTCTTTTTTAACAAGATCAATTTTATTTAATACTAACACAACTGTTTGCTTGATATTTGCCAAATTTTTAACAATATCTTTTGTTTCGTTATCATAGCCTCGTTTTGCATCTACAAGCAACACAATAATATCCGCATCTTTAACACTGCCCCACGCCGAAAATACCATTGACCTGTCAAGGCGACGTTTAGGCTTAAAAATCCCCGGAGTATCAAGCAAAATTATTTGTGTATTTTCATAGATACCTATACCCTTTACTTGTGTTCTGGTAGTTTGAATTTTAGAAGATACTATAGAAACTTTAGAACCTACAAAATCATTTGTAAGTGTAGATTTTCCTGCATTAGGTGCGCCTATAAGCGCCACAAAACCACATCTTGTTATAGTTGCATTATTATTGTCGGAATTCATTATGAACTCCTAACATTTCCAACATTTGCGTTGCAGCATCTTGCTCTGCATTCTTTTTATTTTGCCCTTTTCCTAATGCCTGCTTTTTATCACCTAAGGTTACTTTTATAGTAAACACAGGTAAATGCTCGGAACCGCTTTTTTCAACTACTGAATAAACAGGTGTCGGAAATTTTAAATCATGTGCAACTTCTTGCAACATACTTTTTGAATCTTTTGGTGCTTTTTTGTATTTTTCAAGCATATCATTCCAATTATCTTGTATAAATTTCATAGCACTTTCAACAGAAGAATCTATACATATAGCCCCTATTATAGCCTCACCGATATCGCATAACACATTATCGCTATCACGAATTTCTTCATTAGCAATAATTACATATTTATCAACACCCAGCTTTCTTACAACATCTGATACAGCCTCTTTACAAACAAGAGAAGTATATCTCATTGATAAATTTCCTTCAGGTTCATCAATGAATTTTTCAAATAACATTTGCGCAATGCAAAATCCTAAAATTTTATCACCGAAAAATTCTAAACGCTCATAATTTTTATGGATATCCGCTGTACAACTACTATGCGTAAGAGCTTGTTTTAAAAGATTTTTATTTTTAAAAGTATAACCGATAAGTTCTTCTGGACTTTGCATAATATTACCTATTTTATTACATTAAAAAATCTGTTCCAACGTATTTTTCTGTTCCAAGTAAACGGGTTATACCATTCTCCGTTATCTCCATAAGAAAAGAACAAAAATCTGGCTCTTCCTACCAAATTTTCTCGTGGCACAAATCCGACATCTTTTCTACTGTCATCAGAACGATCACGATTATCACCCATCATAAAAAAGTGATTTTCAGGAACAATTGTTTCTGCCATATTATCCAACGGAGCAGAATCCGACAAATCCAGAACATTATATTTTACACCGTTTGGCAAGGTTTCTTGGTATTGCTTATATGTCCCCATATTACTGATATCATCAAAAATTACATACGTATCTTGAGCCTCTCGTTTAACTTCTTCTCCATTGATAAAAACAATTCCTTTTTCAAGTTTTATTTTATCTCCGGGCAATCCGATAACACGCTTTATATAATCAGTTTTATTATCTTTCGGAAATTTAAATACAACGACATCACCTCTTTTAGGCTCAGAATATAGCACTCTTCCTGGAACTAAAGGTATGCTGAAAGGGAAAGAATGTCTTGAATATCCGTAACTGTATTTTGAAACAAACAAAAAATCTCCTACTTTAAGTGTAGGATACATTGAACCTGATGGTATTCTAAATGGTTCAAAAAATAATGACCTTATAAAAAGCGCAACTAAAATTGCTAACAACACTGTCTTAACAGTATCTGTGATACTTTCTGTTTGCACATCATTTGCTTTTTTCTGCATATTTAATTCCTCATTATTACGATTTTATCGTATATTAGACACTTTTTTATAATTCGCAACTATATTTTTCAATAACGACAAAGGCTTGCGCATATTCACCATCATCACTCAAGGATACAAAAATACACGATTTTTCATTATTTGTAATTTGCTCAAAATATTTTTTTGCCTGCCCGCAGAGTTCAATATACGGAGCGCCGTTTTCTTTGTGTAAAACCTGAATTTGACGTAAATATATTCCTTTACGAAAGCCACATCCCAGAGCTTTTACAAATGCTTCTTTTGCTGCAAATCGTTTCGCCATAGAATTTACATGACCACTCTGTAAATTATTTATTTCTGCAATTTCTGCTTCGCTTAAACATCTTTTCATCAGATGCTGTAAATTCTTTTCAAAACGGCTTATTTTTGCTAAATCTGTACCAATTCCATATATCATTTTTCTTTCCAATAATTATCATCTGTGATTATGTCGTACGCTCAACATATCCGACTTCTTTAGCATTTTTAAGAACAGCGATAATTTCCAACAATTGATTGACATCTTTAACTTCAAGATCAAGCAATAATTCATAATATGTAGAAGCGCGATATATAATATGCAGATTTGCAATATTTGCATTATGTCTGGCAATTAAATTTGATAACTCTGCTAACGCTCCTGTTTCGTTATTTAACATAACTTTTAAGCGACCAACATATTTTTCTGTTTCAGATTTTTCATCCCATTCAATATCAAGCCATCGTTCTGGTTCTGAGGCATATTTTTTCAACATTTTACAAGTAATTGTATGAACAGCTACACCCTTGCCTGTTGTTACAATTCCAACAATTCTATCTCCCGGCAATGGATGACAACAACCTGCAAAATGGACAGCCATTCCAGGAATCAAGCCTTTTATTTCAATAGGATTACCTTTTTTCTTAACTTTTTTAATATCTGCTTTGACGGACGAAGGTGTAATAGTACTGATAACCTTACCGATTTTAGATTGTTTATATGAAGGATGCAATGCTCTTAATACATCCCAACCGGTAATTAACCCTTCTCCGACTTTTGCATAAACATCATCTAATGTTTCTGCGGCAAAAGTTCCTAAATGACTTACAACGTCTTTTTCTGAAAATTCTAAATTTTCACCTTTGAATAGTCTTTCTATAATTTCTTTACCTAACGCAATAAATTGCAAACGTTTATTAGCTCTGACATAACGCCTGATTGCAGCTTTTGCTTTACCAGTAACAACGAATCTATCCCATTCTGTTGACGGATGTTGTGCTTTTGATGTTAAAATTTCAACTTGATCACCATTTTGAAGAACTGTTCTTAACGGTCTTATTTCTCCGTTTATTTTTGAACCTACGCATGTATTACCGACCTTTGAGTGCACTGCATATGCAAAATCAACAGGAGTTGATCCAATAGGAAGTCCTATTAAATCTCCTTTTGGTGTAAAGCAGAAAATTTGATCATTATACATTTCAAGTTTAGTATTTTCTAAAAATTCTTCAGGATTTGATGCCTGTTCAAGAATTTCTAATAATTCTCTCAACCAACGGAAATTTTTTCCTTCTACCTTAACACCTTCCTTATATGCCCAATGTGCTGCAACCCCTTTTTCACTGATTTCATGCATTTCATGTGTTCTGATTTGTATCTCAACACGTGTATTACAAGGTCCGATAACACCTGTATGGATTGATTGATAACCATTTGGCTTCGGAGTTGAAATATAGTCTTTAAATCTGCGAGGCATCATATGATACTTGCTATGAATAATACCTAATACTTGATAACAAGTCGCCACTGTATCAACACAAATTCTAAAAGCCATAATATCTGCAAGTTGCTCAAATGAAGCATTTTTACGTTGCATTTTATTCCAAATTGAATATGGAGATTTTTCTCTTCCGGTAACAACAGCTTTAACACCATTTTCTTCCATATCTTTTTCAAGTTGAGAAATAATTTGCGGAACCAGATTGCTCCCTTGCTCTCTCAAGAAATTCAAACGAGCAACAATTGAATCGTGCGCTTCTTTATATAATTCAGCAAAAGCAATTTCTTCTAACTCTATTTTTACTTCCTGCAGGCCGATTCTTTCAGCCAGAGGTGCATATATATCCAGAGTTTCACGAGCAATACGTTGTCTCTTTTCAGGGGGACAAAAATGCAAAGTACGCATATTATGTAATCTGTCTGCAAGCTTTATCAATAACACCCTGATATCGCCGGACATTGCTAACAATAATTTACGAAAATTTTCCGCCTGTTTACTATTACCTGATTTTTGTTCAATTACTGCAATTTTAGTCAATCCATCAACAATATTTGCTACCTGCTCACCAAACAATGTTCTTACTTCTTCAACTGTAGTTTCTGTATCTTCCACAGTATCATGCAACAAACCTGCAATTATTGATGCGCTATCTAATTTAAACTTTGTAAGAATACCTGCAACTTCAACAGGATGAGAATAGTAAGGATCTCCTGATGCACGCAACTGCCCGCCATGTTTTTTCATTGCAAAAACATAGGCTCTGTTTAATGCATCTTCATCTGCATTCGGATCATAAGACTTTACTAAATCAACAAGCTCATATTGTCTTAACATCGCATTCACCAACATATTTTTTTCTATAATAAAAAAATAAGGAAAAAATTGCAACTACTTGTTACAAAATTTTCCTTATTTTAGATAAAATTTCTTTATTTTTTCTAAAATTTATTCATCAAAATCATCAAAAGCATCATCTTCTGCAGAAAATTCTTCAGAATCGGTATCAAAACCATCATCAAAATCTGCATCAGATAAATCAGAATCTTCATCAAAATCAGAATCTAAATCTAAATTAAGAGCAGAATCTTCATCTTGAATTTGCATAGAATCATCAACTTCATCCATGTCAATCATCAGATTGCTGAATTCTCCTTCAACACCAGACAATTCTTTTTCTGCAGCCATAAGCTCGTGTTCTTCTTCTGCTGTCTCTTCAACTTCTTCATATTTTTGCAGGCCTACGACTAATCTTCTTTGTAATTCTGGAATATCAACTTTTGAATCTGCCATTTCACGCAAAGCAACAACAGTATTTTTATCATTATCTCTATCAACCGCTAAAGGTGAACCATCGGCAATTTCTTTTGTTCTCTGAGCAGCAACCATAACCAATTCATAACGATTTGGAACTTTATCAACACAATCTTCAACTGTAACGCGAGCCATTTTTTCATCCTATCAAATAAAATTAGAATATTTCCGTTGGGAATTTATACATTTTATATTCATAAAAAGCAAGAATAATTTTAAAAAATTTATATTTTACTGTGATATTGGTTGATTTATAATCATAAATCCGGCTTTTTTAAACTCTTCTTCTAGCAATTGTGCATTTTTTGCAGCTTCTTGCCAATCATGTAACGGAGCCGAATACATTTCAACAACACCTTGCATAGTTGCAAATTGAGCTTCAGCACTTTTATAACTAACACTTTTCTTTATGTATGATTCATAAGTTTTATTCTTAAAATCAACAACACCTTTCATTTTATATGTATCCATCTGGCTTTTTCTATATGCCTTAATTGTTTTATCACAAGTATAAGCCCAACCCTTAATATCGAAGCCGTCTTTTGCAAGTAATACCTTAAATTTTGTTTCTAATCCGGCTAATCTGATTTTTTGGACTAATCTTTGACAAGGATTTACAATATCCTTTAATCTGTTAATAGGAAGTGCCTTTCCTTGTTTTTCCTCATATATATCTAAATATAATCCGACAGAATTAATCAACTGAAAATTATTATTTTCACGTCCAAAGTCATTTACAGAAGAAATAGTTTTAGCAAAAGCTTTAATATCTCCGGAAGTTAAAGGAGATGTTTTTGTAGGATTTATAGTTCTTAAATCGCTAATTTGAGACTGATTGACTTCTTTATCCGCATATTGTTCATAAAATTGTTCAGGATGTACAATATCATTAACCTTTTGCATAAAATTATCAGGCCATTTTGTTGTAACATACATTTTATCAACTTTCTTTGGGTAATATTCAAGATGTTGTACATTTGTCGGCCAAATTTCAGGAATCAGTAAGAAGTATAGTGCCGGAGATAAAAAATCTATATTTTCAACATCTGCCAATTGAGGAGCTATTCTGGTAGGAAATTTATTTTTAGTTTCTTTGATTCCCGGCATATTTTTAATTTTTTCAGGCATACCATAAGCTTCATGTATGTATGGCCCGACATACTGATAATAACTCTTTGGAATATGCTTTAACATATCCATTAAACTTTCTTCAATTTGATCTTTAATTCTGGCCTCGCTTGAGCCGTAATATGTTATTGTATCTCTGAAAATTGTATCAAAAACATTGCCAATTGCACTTTTATACGGATATCTTCTGTCATAATTTGAATATTGATCAATAAAATTTTTCTCTAATTCTTCTAAAGATGGCAACTTTTCATCTAAATCAATGTCATAAAATTTAGCATAATCTGCAGCTGTCTTGGCATTTACATTTCCAGCAACAAACAAAAATAAAGTTGCAATTATAAAATAAATTTGTTTCATTACCAACTATCCTTCACTCTTTATTTTTTGCATTATAATCTAAAAAATATAAAAAAAAAGTGATAAATGATATTTATCGCTGGACTAAAAAAAAATATTGGCTTAATGTTATGGAAAATTGTTTTTATGGAGAAAAAAGATGATATGGTCAGATGAGATGATAAATACCCTTAAAGATTTATGGGAAAGTGGTAAAACTACCAGCGAAATAGCTAAAATCTTAGGTGTTTCTAAAAACTCAATTGTCGGAAAAGTTCACAGACTTAACTTATCTGCTCGTCCATCTCCAATCAAAAAAACAGAAGAAAAATGCAAAGTTGCAGAAGTAAAACATAGCGGAAAAAATAATAATTGTAAAAAACACGATGTTGAAAATGCTGACACTGAATGTAAATGTAAATGCGAAAAAACAACTACTACAAGTAAATGCCATCACAACGGAATAGGTTTAACAGAATTAGACAATCACACATGTCGTTGGCCTATAGGTGATCCTCGTGATGAAAATTTCAGATTTTGCGGTAAAAAAGTTAAAACAGGTCAAACATATTGTGAAGAACATTCTGAAGTAGCTTATGTTAAGCGTTAATGAGGTTTACCGTTGGTAAAAATTGTCGGTGTTTTACTTCCATTACCTTTTGACTGTGTCTTCGATTATAAAGTTGATGAAGATGTTATTCTTGGTCAGGTTGTCCGTGTAAGTTGGGGAAAAGAACAACAATACGGAGTCGTTTGGACTGATGGTAAATCTTCAGAATTAGATGATTTAAAAATTAAACATATATCCGAAATTGTAGACGTCCCTCCATTATCGGCGCAATTACGAAAATTTATAGAATGGGTAGCTTCGTATAATATGGCTCCGTTGGGGTTAGTCCTTAAAATGGTTATTATCGGTAAATCAATTTTTGATCATATCCCGATGAATTGTCTTTATAGATTAACAGGAAAAACTCTTGCCGAAGCAAAACTAAAAAATTCAGATTCTCGTTGGCAAGTAATGAATCTTTTAGAACATGCTCCGTATACAAAAAGCGAAATTATGAAAGGTGCAGGAGTTGGCGCAAGTGTTATCAAAACACTGATAGATAACAAAATAATTGAACCGATTTTACAGGAAAAGAAAAAATATTTTGCCAAACCTAATATCAATTTTTCTAATGTAAATTTAACTTCAGAACAAAAACAAGCCAGTGAGATATTGTGCGCAAAAGTCGGAAACGGATTTTCAGTTACATTGTTGGACGGAGTTACCGGTTCAGGAAAAACAGAAGTATATTTTGAGGCAATAGCTACTGCTTTATCATTAAACAAACAAGTATTAGTACTTGTACCGGAGATTGTTTTAACAACCCAATGGTTATCAAGATTTGAACAAAGATTTGGGACAAAACCGGCATGCTGGCATTCAAATTTATCACAACAGGAAAGAAGTCAAACTTATAAATCTATTGTTAATGCAGAAGCAAAAGTTATTGTCGGAGCAAGATCTGCATTATTTTTGCCATATAAAAATTTGGCGTTAATTGTTGTTGATGAGAGCCATGACCACTCTTTCAAACAAGAAGATGTAATTAATTATCACGGCAGAGATATGGCGATTGTTCGCGCCAATATTGAAAAATTGCCGATTATTTTATCAAGCGCAACTCCTGATTTAGAAACAATCATCAATGTTGAAGAAAATAAATATGATTGTGTAAAACTGACATCTCGCTTTGCAGACGCAACATTGCCTGATATTAAAGTTATAGATTTAAAAAAAGATAAGCCTAAAAAAGAAGAATGGGGAATTTCTTGGATTGCCCCTTCATTAGTCAAAGCCATTGAAGACAACCTACAAAAAAAAGAACAATCTATGTTATTTTTGAACCGCAGAGGATATGCTCCTTTGATAATTTGTCGCAATTGCGGGCATAAAATAGAATGTCCTCATTGTACATCTTGGTTGACCGAACACTTAAGTTCTCAATCCATGATATGTCATCAATGTGGGTATACAACACCTATTGTAAAAGCTTGCCCTGAATGTGGTGCTGAAGAACTTGCAGCTTGCGGTCCGGGGGTAGAAAGAATTGCCGAAGAAATAAAAAAACGTTTTCCATCTGCAAGAACAGCTATTGTATCAAGCGATATTACAACAAATTTTTCCGAAGTTTCAAAAATTATTTCACAAATGGAGAAAAATCAGCTTGATATAATTATCGGCACTCAAATTTTAGCAAAAGGTCATCACTTTCCGTTATTGACATTGGTTGGAGTTATTGATGCTGATTTGGGTTTATTGGGCAACGACTTACGAGCTACAGAGCAAACTTATCAACTATTGACACAAGTTGCAGGAAGAGCCGGACGCGGTAATAAAAAAGGCACAGTATATTTACAAACTTTATATCCTGAAAATAATGTATTAAAAGCTATTGTGAACAATAATCGTGAAGAATTTGTGTTATTGGAAAAGAAAACTCGCAACATTTTAAATATGCCTCCTTACGGTAAGCTTGCTTCAATAATTGTATCCGGAGATAATTTAGAGAAAACAGAACATGTTGCACACATGCTAGGGCGAGCAGCTCCAAACACTGATTTTATAACAACACTCGGACCGGCACAAGCTCCGATTTTTATGATAAGAGGAAAATACCGTTATCGGTTTCTGCTAAAAACAGATAAAAATATAAATATTCAGGATATAATAAAAAAATGGTTGTCTATGGTAAAAATTCCATTTAATATAAGAGTAAAAGTAGATATTAATCCTTATAGTTTTATGTAGAGGGACAAATAATTGAAAAAAATATCAAAACAAAAAATTGCAGATATTTATGCTACTGCTTTGATTGATGAAGCAGGTTGTGAACATAACGTTGAAGAACTTTATGCTCAAGTACAAAAATTTACAGCATTGTTGCAAGAAGACACAAATATTATCAATTATTTTGCTTCTCCGCTATTCAAAACATCTGAAAAACTTGATACACTTGAAAAAATTAATAAAAAAATCAAATTTTTGCCATTGTTATATAGGTTTTTACAACTGATTATAGAAAATAACAGATTTTCTCAAATTGACGATATTCTTGAAACATTTGTAAAAATCCATATGAATAACAACGGTTATATTTATGTTGTTGTCCAAAGTGTAAAAGAATTGAGCAAAAAACAAAATATGGATTTGCAAAAAAATCTGCAAAATGTATTATCAAAAAAAGTAATTATAAAATATGAAATAAAGCCTGAAATTCTTGGAGGATTGGTCATCTTATATGATGGAAACATTATTGATGATTCCTTAAAAAATAAGATTTCTATTATAGAAAAGGCTATGAAAGGGGCATAAAATGTCAGTACAAGCAAGCGAAATTTCCTCAATTATACAAGAGAAAATTTCTAATTCAAAACTGGATACAAATATTGAAGAATACGGACGTGTTTTATCTGTCGGAGATGGAATTGCTCGTGTTTACGGACTGAAAAATGTGCAATACAACGAAATGGTTGAATTTGAATCCGGTATTAAGGGAATGGCTCTTAATTTGGAAGATGATAATGTAGGTATTGTGATTTTCGGTTCTGATGAAAGCATCAGTGAGGGTGATAAGGTAAAACGTACCGATAAAATTGTCAGTGTTCCAGTTGGTAAAGAATTATTGGGACGAGTTGTAGATGCCCTCGGAGAACCTATTGACGGATTGGGACCTATTAATGCTAAAAAATTCAGCAATTCTGAAATAAAAGCACCGGGAATTATCCCTAGACAACCTGTAACAGAATCTATGGCTACAGGATTGAAGGTAATAGACTCTTTAATTCCTATTGGACGCGGTCAGCGTGAACTTATTATCGGAGACAGACAAACCGGTAAAACAGCTATTATCATTGATACAATAATAAATCAGAAAAAAATCAATGAAAATGCAAAGTCTGAAAAAGAAAAATTATATTGCATATATGTTGCTATCGGACAAAAACGTTCAACCGTTGCACAAGTAGTGAAAACATTAAAAGATTATGGAGCAATGGATTATACTATTGTAGTTGCAGCAACGGCTTCTGATGCTGCTCCGTTGCAATTTATTGCCCCATATTCAGGGTGTGCTATGGGCGAATATTTTCGTGATAATGGTATGCATGCAGTAATTTTTTATGACGACTTATCAAAACAAGCCACTGCATACCGTCAAATGTCTTTATTATTGCGCCGTCCACCTGGACGTGAAGCATACCCTGGAGATGTATTCTATTTACACTCACGTTTGCTTGAAAGAGCTGCAAAAATGAGTGATGAAAACGGAGGAGGATCGTTAACCGCACTGCCGGTAATTGAAACTCAAGCCGGAGACGTTTCTGCATATATTCCAACAAATGTAATATCTATTACTGACGGACAAATATTCTTGGAAACTAATTTGTTTTATCAAGGTATACGTCCTGCAGTAAATGTTGGAATTTCTGTAAGTCGTGTTGGTTCAGCAGCACAGACAAAAGCAATGAAGCAAGTTTCAGGAACAATGAAGTTAGATTTGGCACAATATCGTGAAATCGCAGCTTTTGCTCAATTTGCATCTGATTTAGATACAGCTACCAAACAGCAACTCGCGAGAGGGGAAAGATTAACTACATTATTAATTCAACCACCTCATAAACCTTTGGCTATGGAAGAAATAGTAGTTATATTATTTGCAGGTGTAAATGGATTTTTAGATAATGTTGCCATACAAGATATAGATGATTTTGAACGCGCTGCACTTGCGGAGCTTAAAGCATCTTATCCTCAATATCTTAAAGAAATTCATGATAATAAAGTTATCTCTGATGAACTCTCTCAAAAATTAAGAGATTTCTATCAGCATTTTGAATTTAAATCAAAAAATAAAGCTGAATAAGAGGTAATAGTTATGGCAAGCTTAAAGGAATTACGCACAAGAATTGAAGCAGTAAAATCTACGGCAAAAATTACTTCTGCAATGAAGATGGTTGCTGCTTCTCGTTTGCGCAAATTTCAATCTGTCATAACATATGCTGACAATTATCAAAATGCAATTATAACTGCTATTCAACGAATTTTAGCAGATATTAAGCAAGAAGAAATTGAGAAAAAAACACATTTTGTGCTTCCTGAAATGATGACACAAAAAAAACAGGTAAAAACTTGCTTGTTGTTAGTCTTTTCATCTGACAAAGGTTTATGTGGAAATTATAATTCCGTAATTTACAAATCGTTGATGCAACATGTTAATGAATTGAAACAAAAAAACATCCGTCCTGCAATTTTGTGTTTAGGTAAAAAAATTTATAATTTTGCAAAAAAACATTATCCTGAATTTTTAATTGAAAACCAAACTGACATATCTAACAAAGAACCTGATTTTGCAGAAAGTTTGCAATTTGCCGAACAAATAATAACCTTATACAAGGAAAATAATTTTGATATTTGTGAAGTTATTTCTGCAAAATTCCGTACAGCTTTGAGCAGAGATATTGTTTGCGAACAATTATTGCCGGTAAATATAAAACAAAGTGATGACAAATATATCAATAAGGTTGGCGATGCATATTATTTTTATGAACCAAATCGCTATGATTTATTAGAAAATCTATTACCGATGTTATTTGCAGCAAATATATTTAATGTTATTGTACAATCACAAGCATCAGAACAAGGAGCCAGAATGAGTTCTATGGATAATGCCAATAAAAATGCAAAAAATATGATTTCAGAATTGACATTAAAATATAACACTATACGACAAAGTGCAATCACAACAGAATTAACTGAAATAATTTCCGGTGCTGAAGCAATTTAAATATGGAGATAGAAATGAATAAAGAAAAACAGAGCAATAAACAACCACTCGGCCACATTTTTCAAGTTTTTGGAGCTGTTGTTGACGTAAAGTTTGAAAATATTGAAAGTTTGCCTAATATTTTAGATGCCTTGGAATGTGATAACCATGGCAAAAAACTGGTATTAGAGGTTGAACAGCATCTTGGTGAAAATGTTGTTCGTACAATCGCTATGGATAGTACGGACGGATTAGTTAGAGGAATTGAAGTAATCAATACCGGACGTCCTATTGAAGTACCGGTAGGCAAGGAAATGTTAGGAAGAATTATAAATGTTATCGGAGAACCTGTTGATGACAGAGGTCCTGTTGTAACAAAACAAAAGTTTCCTATCCATCGCCCTGCTCCATCATTTACAGACCAATCCACAAAAATAGAAATTTTAACGACAGGAATTAAAGTGATTGACTTGTTAGAGCCATATTTAAAAGGTGGTAAAATCGGACTCTTCGGTGGTGCAGGCGTCGGTAAAACAGTACTAATTCAAGAACTCATTCATAACATTGCCAAAGGTCATGGAGGCTACTCTATTTTTGCAGGTGTTGGTGAAAGAACTCGTGAAGGCAACGACTTATACCATGAAATGATTGACTCAGGTATTATTGATTTAGACGGAGATAATTCTAAAACAGTACTTGTTTACGGACAAATGAATGAATCTCCAGGAGCTCGCGCCAGAGTCGCTTTAACAGGACTCACTCAAGCAGAATATTTTCGTGATGAAGATCATCAAGATGTTTTGTTTTTTGTAGACAATATTTTCAGATTTACGCAAGCAGGCTCTGAAGTTTCTGCATTATTAGGACGCATTCCATCCGCCGTAGGATATCAACCTACATTAGGTACTGATATGGGTGCTATGCAAGAACGTATTACTTCTACAAAAGATGGCTCTATTACTTCTGTGCAAGCTGTGTATGTACCTGCTGATGACTTAACAGACCCGGCTCCTGCTACTACATTTGCTCACTTGGATGCAACAACCGTATTATCCAGAAAAATATCCGAACAAGCAATTTTCCCTGCTGTTGATCCGTTGGCTTCAACAAGTCGTATTTTAAGCCCTGATGTAGTTGGAAACGAACATTATGAAGTTGCCAGAGGTGTTCAGGAAATTTTACAAAAATACAATTCTTTGCAAGATATAATTGCTATTTTAGGTATGGATGAATTATCTGATGAAGACAGGTTAACTGTTTCAAGAGCACGTAAAATACAAAAATTTTTATCACAACCATTTCATGTTGCTGAAGTATTTACAGGAACAAAAGGCGTTTTTGTGAAATTGGAAGATACAATACAAGGATTTAAAGAAATTCTTGAGGGTAAATATGATGATATTCCTGAACAAGCATTTTATATGGTTGGTACAATTGCCGATGTTTTGCAAAAAGCAGAAAAAATGAAAAATAAGGAATAACATATGGCACAAAACATTTTATTAAAAATTTTTACTCCAACAAAAAAAGTTTTTGAGAAAAAAGTATGCAAAGTAGTTATACCTGCACATAGCGGAAAATTGACTGTTTTGAATGACAGAGTTCCGAGTGAAATCTTATTGACTTCAGGTTTTGTAGAAATTTTAGATGAAAATGCCAACGTTATTGAAAAATATGAAATAGGTGCAGGTTTAGCCGACTATGCCGACAACACCTGCACCATTTATACTACTTTTATTAGTTCGTCAGTTATTTAATCAGAGTTTTAACTGTTTTTATAATATTTTCTACAGTAATGCCGAAATGTTTGTAAACTTCGTCAGCTTTTCCTGATTCTCCGAAACTATCTATGGCAATAATTTCTCCATTATCTCCGGCATAACGTTCCAAACCGAATTTACTTGCAGCTTCAACCACAACACGAGGAGCTTCACCTAAAACACTTTTGCGATATGCAGAAGTTTGTTCTTCAAACAATTCCGTACATGGCATTGAAACTACTGAAACATCTATATCTTCATGTAAAAGCTGTTCTTGTGCTTGTACTGCTAACGATACTTCAGAACCGGTAGCAATAATTGTTGCTTGGCATTTTTTGTGGCATGGAGAAATTATATAAGCCCCCATTGAGGAATAATTTACATCTGTATTTTTACGTAAAGTCGGTAAATTTTGCCTTGATAAAGTCAGTAATGACGGAGTTTTACGATTTTGTAATGCTATCTCCCAAGCTTCTGCTGTTTCTACAGTATCACATGGTCTGAATACATAAATACCGGGCATTGCTCTAAATGAAGCCAGATGTTCAATAGGTTGGTGAGAAGGTCCGTCTTCTCCTACTCCTATAGAATCGTGGGTAAATACATATATGACACCTAATTTCATCAATGATGCTAATCTGACAGCAGGACGCAGATAATCTGAAAATACAAAAAATGTTCCACCGAAAGGAATAATTCCGCCATGCAATGCCATACCATTTAAAATTGCACCCATTGCATGTTCCCTAATACCGTACATAATATTATTGCCGGAATAATCATCAGCGGTAATATTTTTCATACCTTCAACAAAAGTCAGATTTGAAGCAGCTAAATCTGCTGATCCACCAACTATTTGCTCAATATCATTCACAATTTTAGAGATACATAAATTAGACGCTTTTCGTGTAGCAATATTAAATTTTTCTTGGATAGCCTGCTTTTTAAGTTCAGACAATCCAATATTCCAATTTTTAGGTAAATTACAATTGATATAGTTCTTAAAAGTATCGCCTAATTTTCCGGCACAATCGCACCATTTTTTATATTCAGCCAATGATTTAACGGAAACATTTCTCCATTTTTGCAAAATATTCTCGGGAATTTCAAATTCAGGATAATTCCACTGAAGATTTTTACGCATATTAGCAATTTCTTCGCTTCCGAGCGGAGAACCATGACATTTTGGAGTTCCTGACTTTGTGGTTGCTCCATATCCGATAATCGTCTTGCATGCAATTAATGTCGGTTTTTTAGATTTTTGTGCTGTTTCAATAGCATCTCTGATTTGCAAATAATTATGTCCGTCAATTTCAATAGTATTCCAACCTGCCGCTTGAAAACGCATAATTTGATTAACTGAACTTACTAATTCAACTTTACCATCTATGGTAATATTATTATTGTCCCAAAAAACAATCAATTTATTTAATTTTAAATGCCCTGCGATTGAAATAGCCTCTTCAGATATTCCTTCCATTAAACAGCCATCGCCTGCAATTACATAAGTATAATGATTGCACAAATCATCACCGAATTTCGTATTAAGTTTTCTTTCTGCAACAGCCATGCCGACAGCAGAAGACAAACCTTGTCCCAACGGTCCCGTAGACATATCTATACCTGAAATTTTTTCTATTTCCGGATGTCCTGCTGTTTTTGAGCCTAATTGCCTAAAATTCTTTATGTCATCAATATTTATATCTTTGTATCCGCACAAATACAATAAAGAATACAACATAGCAGAACCATGTCCGGCAGAAAGTACAAAACGATCACGATCAAACCAGTGTCCGTCTTGCGGATTTATTTTTAAAAATTCAGAAAATAAAATTGTTGCAACATCAGCCATTCCCAATGCTACTCCGGGATGACCTGATTTTGCTTTTTCTATCATATCAGCTGCCAAGAAACGAACAGCAGAGGACATTTTTCTATAGTCTTCTTTTTCATAGGTATATTTCATAGTCATCTCCTTTTATTTTTTCTCAAAAAGTGCTACCAATTCGGCATGTGCAGAATATATAAACTGATCCACAATGGTAATTTCAGAAATTTTATAATTTGCATCAATCAATACATTAGCATCATTTACAAAAGTTTCAGGATTACAAGAAACGGCAATAATTTTTTCAGGTCTTTCACTTTCATCAAGTTTGGCAATTTCTTTAACCTGCGCCAAAGCACCTGATCTCGGAGGATCAAAAACTACGATTGCACAATTTTTAAGTTCATCACCTGAAAAAGGATATTTGAATAAATTTTTGCGTACTACTTTAATATTTGGTATCATCTGCATATTTATTGAATTTTCAAATGCTTTCAAAAGCTCATCAGATGAATCTGCAGCAATAATTTTATTTTTAATATTCATAGATAACGGATAAGAAAAAGTACCAAGTCCGCAGAACAAATCTAAACATTTTCCTGATGTTTTTCCTACATATTTTAGGACTAAATCAATTAAAGCCGTTTCTGATTGTTTAGATGCCTGTAAAAATGCTCCTGCAGGTATTTGAGCCGTAAAACCTTTAATATTTATAACCGGTTTTATTTTTTCCATAATAACTTCGGGAACATCTTCATCTTTACGCCTGTGTGAGACACGAATTATTTCATTATAATTCATACAACTTGAAACTATCTGTACGCGGTGTTGCAATGCAAGCTCTTTATCAAATTCTAAAACAACATCCAAACCATTATCAGCTTCACAAATGTAAACATTACCTTTTTGCAAATATGAACTTTCTATTTTCTTTTTGTTTTTTACGATAAAAGGCTCATTATATACAGCTTCCAGCAATTCCCTTATATTTAACAAATTATTATTTATGCTTTTTGTCAGCAAGCAACAATTATAAACATCTATGATTTTATTAGTGCGTTTTTGATTATAGCCGATAACCAGATTGCCTTCTGAAAATTCAAATGACAATGATGTTCTGCGTCTTAATCCGTCATGAATAAAAACAGTTTCTCCAAAAGAAATATCATCTTGCTTAATTTTTTTCAAAACACTTTTTACAGTATTTTCTTTATAAATCTGATACTTTTCTTCAAACATATCACGATATTCACAACCACCACATACTTGTTGATAATCACATTCCATTATTACACTCCGGCAAAATTTATATAATTTGTTATAATTATATTTTACTTTTATTAAAATATATTAAATGTTAATATTCTTGCAAAAAGAAATGAATATATAAAAAAAATGTATATTATATATGTAATATGTGCTTGGAGAAAAATATGATTGATTCTAATGTAAAACATTTTAGTAATAAGTTTAATCTAAAAATAGATAAATTACCTTCTCATGCTGTTGACAGATATTCTGTATTTTCTGCAACAATTTTTGTTTTACTGTCCTTCGTTTTAATGGCTTTTGGATTATGTGAATATATTAATGGCGTTCGTCTTTCTGCTTCTGAAGTAGCTCAATTCACAGAAAATCAGAGTAACTATATTCCGCATATTTCTCCGAATTTATTTGATTTTGTTTTGTTCATGATGGGTTTTTGCCTGTTAATTTCAATGATTTTTGCAATCATAAGATATAAAAAAATCGATTTTGATGGTGATTTTATACGTATCATAATTCGTCCGGCTCTAGGTTCAAAAATAAGAATTACAGAACCGATATATTTATATGAGGGTATAAGTTTTAGAACAGAATTTTTACAATATGGCTTAATTAATCGTACAAAATATATAATTGAACTCGTACATAAAGACAAAAATAAAATTGTACCATTATACATTAGTACTTCTAATAAAAATATTCGCAATATCTGTGAAAGTTACGCGAAAAAATTGCACCTTCCGGTATTGATATATACAAATAACGGTATAATTAAGAAAAGTTATAAAGATTTGGACTTATCTATAAAAGAGTTGGCATTAAAAGAAAAAATTCCTTACAGCAAAAGTATAGATTCTCAAAAACCAAATTCAATATCTGTAGAAAAAGAAAACGAAAATACAATCATTAAAATTCATAATATATTTTTTGATGCTTATAATATTATCTGTTCAATTTTTTTAATCTTGTTTTCAATCGGCTTGTTTTATGCAATAAGGCAACACGAATTACTATCTATATATTTTTCTAAAACAGCACTGTTATCAGTATATTTTATCGGATTTATGATAGTATTTTTTTCTTTAATACTGGTTTGTAAAAAAGATAAACTGATTATTACTGATAAAGAATGTATTTTGTTTCATAATTACTCATTTTATTCCGTATTTGTAAATAAAATAAGCAAAGATAAGATTGAAGAAGTTGAAATTGTTTATAATCCTGCATCCGGTCGTTCATATATTGCCGTTATTTCTGATGAAAATACTCTAATACTCGGCAAAAAATTACCTATGAATGATTCTTGCTGGCTAAAACAATTTATTATATGTGAACTAATTAAATAAAAAAATGTTTGCTATATATAATGATTCGTTTATATTAGCATTAGGTGATAATTTTTGATAACATAATGGAGAACAACATGACAAGAGAAACTAAAAAGAAAACAGCTGTAAATAAAAAAGTTGCTGAATCTAAAAAAACAAATAGTATTGTTGACGAATTTACAGAATCTTTTATTAAAGAAGTTGATGAAGATGTCAAAAATGACAATCTTAAAGTATTTTGGAATAAATATGGTATTTATGTAATACTTTTAGTTGTAATTTCTCTTACCTTGGCTGTAAGCTTTGAAAATATCAGAGCTTGGAAAATAAAACAAAATCAAGCTGTAACAGAAAATTATTTATCAACCACACAAAAAATACAAGCAAATCAGCTTGATGACAGTTTGCTTATGTTCAAAAAAATGGCAGAAGAAGGTAAAGGAATTTATCGTGATTTAGCTTCTTTACAAGAAGTGAATATTCTTTTAGAACAAAATAAATCCGAAGAAGCTTTTGCTCTGTTGAACAAATTTATTGATAATACAAAAGCTAATGAAACTCTTCGTAATGCTTCAAGAATAAAATTGGTATCATTGCGTTTTGACGATTTACCAATAGAAGAAATGGAAAAAATGCTTTCACCTATTCAACAAGATAAAAATTGGGGTCCTTATGCTAAAGAATTATTGGCTATGGCAAAAATAAGAGATCATGATTTAGAATCTGCAAAAAATATTTATGCAGAAATTTTAGATTTACCTGATTTATCTGATGATTTTCGTAATAGAATTAAAGATATGATATCTGTTTTAGATATTAAATAAATTGATTATAGGAGAAATTTATGTTGAACCATAAGATAAGGTACTGTTTAGTATTTTGCATGTTCTGTGGTCTTGTTGCTTGTACACAAAAAGACATACCTCAAGGAACTCGTATTTCTGTATTACCAAACCAAAACATAAAAAATACAGAAGTATCTACAACTACTAATACATTAGCTTTAGGAAATATATCTGTTAATCATCATTGGTCACAAAATGGTGGAAACTATTCACACTCCTATGGTAATTTATCATTAGGATTTCCTATAAGCTTATTATGGACACAAGATTATGGTGCATCCATCGGCAAAAAAGATATACAAATAAGTGAACCTATCGTATCAAATAAAGTTGTTTATATCGCTGATGCAAAAACACATATTTCAGCTTTTAATCTGGTTAACGGTGATTTGCTATGGGAACAAAAACCACATTTTCAGCACAAAAATAAATCTGCTAAAATCACAGGCTTGGCCACTGATGGAGAAAAATTATTTTTGACTACAGATTATGGTGATGTCGCATCTATTGATGTGAATAATGGTCAACAAATTGCTACGTTTTCTGCGCAAATTCCTATAAAAACAGCTCCGGTTGTTTATGGAAATAATATATTTGTACAAACTATTGATAACCACATTTTTGCTCTTGATAAAAATACATTTAAAAGTATTTGGCAATATGAAGTTATGCAAGAAGATACAACTTTGTTAGGGGGAGCAAATCCGGTATTCAGTCCTGAACATGATATTCTGATAGTGGCCTTTTCTAACGGAGAATTACAAGCAATTAAAGCCTCTACCGGTTCTCCTCTTTGGAGTAATATGTTAGTATCTGATGCTCACAATATTTCGCAATCTACAATCAATGCCATAAAAGCTAATCCTGTTATTGACGGAAATGTTGTTTATGCACTTGGGAACAGCAAAATATTTTTAGCCATAGATATTATTACCGGTAAAAAGTTATGGAATAAAACTATTTCCGGAATACATCAGCCGATTGTGAGCGGAGCATATATTTTTGTTTTATCAAATGACGATTTTTTAATGGCTCTTAACAAAAAAAACGGAAACATAATCTGGAGCAAAAACATTAGTTCATTAAAAGATAAAGATACTGTTGCTTTAAGACCTTTGCTGACTGATGATTCTTTGTTGTTGTCTTTTTCAGACGGAAAAATCGTAAAGATAAATGCTAAAAACGGAGAAATTGAGGATACCATATCTACGGAAAAATTGTCTTCATCTCCGATAATTGCAGAAGAAACATTAATTTTAAGCACACCAAAAGCAAAATTGCTTACTTATAAACGGACTAAATAAATGACTATAAAAATTGCAATCATAGGCCGTCCTAATGTTGGAAAATCAACACTTTTTAACAAACTTGTCGGTAGAAAAATAGCTATTGTGCATGATCTTCCGGGAGTAACAAGAGACAGAAAAGAAGCTGTCGGTAAACTGAAAGATTTAGAATTAAAAATCACAGACACTGCCGGATATGAATATTCCACGCAAGATAATTTAGAAATGCGCATGTGGAAACAAACACAAATAGCTATAGATGATGCAGATGTGTGCTTGTTTTTATTTGATGCCAGAGCCGGAATACAACCGTATGATGAACATTTTGCAGAACTCGTACGCAAAAGTCATAAACCGGTTATTTTATTAGCCAATAAGTGTGAAGGAAGAGAACAAGAAAATTCTATTTATGAAGCATATAAACTTGGGCTTGGAGCCCCTATTCCTTTTTCGGCGGAGCATAATCTCGGAACTATGGATTTGTACGAAGCATTGTTGCCATTTGATAAACAAACAGATGAAAATACAAATAGCAACGACGAAAGTTCAGAAGATACAGCAAATGATAATAAAAATCAGATTTTGCAATTAGCTATTGTCGGCAGGCCTAATGTCGGCAAGTCAACCCTTATAAATGCTTTGATAAATGACAATCGTTTGTTAACAGGGTCTGAAGCCGGAATAACACGTGATGCAATCACTATTCCATGGGAATGGAGAGGCAAAAAAATACATTTAACAGATACTGCCGGAATTCGTCGTCATGCAAAAATAGAAAATGATTTAGAAAAATTATCGGTAGCAAGTACAAAACATGCAGCTTTTATGGCCCAAGTCGTAATTCTTGTTTTAGATTCAGATGCTGTTTTAGATAAACAGGATTTAACCATTGCCAGACAAGTTATTGATGAAGGTAGGGCTTTAGTTATTGCTGTTAACAAGTGGGATATTGCTAACAGAAAAGAAGCATTGATAAGATTAAATGATCGTTTGCAAACCTCATTAACTCAAGTACAAGGTATTCCTACGGTAACAATTTCTGCCCTAAAAAAAGAAGGTTTAGACAAGTTAATGAGTGCAGTATTTAAGGTTTATGATCGTTGGAACAAGCGTATCCCTACAGCGCCGTTAAATAATTGGTTTGCCGATATTCTTAGTAATAATCCTCCACCATTAGGCAAAAACGGGCGCAGAATTAAATTGCGTTATATAACACAAGCGAAAACACGTCCTCCTGCATTTTTTGTATTTTCAAGCAATTCTGAAGGACTGCCGGAATCTTACGCAAGATACCTTGTTAACAGTTTAAGGGAAACTTTTAATTTAGGAGGCATTCCTATAAGGATTACTTTTAGAAAAACAGAAAATCCTTATGCTGACAAAAAATAGCCTTGATAGCAATATTTATAATATTATAAATTAAGCAAAAAAAGAACACCACCGATTTCTCGGTGGTGTTCTTTTGTTACCATTCGGTAGTATATTTTAACTTTGGATTATTCAGACGCTTTCTATATGCTTCATTACTATTATTTTCATCATCTTTAATTGCACCAGGAGTTACGTCTCTATGATTTGAAAATTGATCATATGTGGTATCAACCAACTCATTATTCCAATAATTATTTCCTACAATCAAACCTTTACGGTCAAAATAGCAATATACAGTAGCATATCCTTCTAATGAATACTTATCAACAGGGAATAAATTCCAATATACAGTTGTATCATATCCCTCAGCTTCTTCTACTCCACCAAGGCCAGAAGCTTTAAATAGCTCTTTCCATTTTGTTTCAGGATATATAAATCCCATATAAGTTTCCCAACCCCATGGAGTGTCATCTGTTGTTGTATAAGAAAACTGTCCTTCACCTATTCTATCGTCACTACTAGCCACTCTAATTGCACTTTTCATCCATGTACTGCTTTGGAACAACTTATCAACTGATTGTGCCAAGTCTGTAACCTTGCTCGCTACATCACTAAGATCACTAGCATCTATATCAGTCACAACATCAGCATAATTTTGAACTGGCTGATAAGTAGGTGAACCAGGGGTAGAGCTAGTGTCTTTAAAATTAGTCAGCTCATTAAGATATAATCTATCTTTATCATCATTTTCGCCACTTGTATATTTAGTAAGAGTACCAACTTGTGCCATATGCCAACCACTTGGTGTTAAAGTAATAACTTTTGCATATCCTGGAGGACATTGTGGAGCAGGAACATTACCTAAATAAGCCGAAGCAAACTCACTTGAACCTTTCTTACTTTTATTTACATAATCTTCAGAGTTACTGTTATCTACTACATAAATACCTTTATTTATGAAGTCAGGTAAAATATCACTTAAACGCGCACCTCCGCGAGTAGTCAGTTTAATATCATGCATAACTGATGTATAAGCAGGATCTACCATATAATGGTCATATTGCACACTTCCTGTTTCCGTTGATTCTACCGCTGTTCTCGCATTAGGCTTTCTTGTATTATCACTATTATCAACTACAAAGCGATCAGCTTTAACATATCCGGTGCCTTCATCAGCCGACTTATCATTTTCACTATAATCACTATTGACCTCTATTGCCCCTTTACGAATATGTACCCAAGCATTTTCTTTACTATCCCCTTTAGTACTATCATCAACTAATAAATTATTACCTTTAATATATATATTTTTATCATATACTATATCACCTGCGTTAGCAAATTTAAATTTGCCATCATTAGCAGTATTAGCAATATCCTCATCTGTTAGAGTTTCTGCTACTCCGGCACGAACATACATATCCCCGGATGCATGAATATCTACATCAGCTTCAGCTACATTATCATCTGGAGTTTTATCAGGTGCAATAAATATTCCTGAATAATCATCACTTATATGACCATTTGTATCAACAGTATCACTACCATTTTCTTCATTTGCAGAACCATTTATAAATTCCATACTACCGGCATTATTACCCATAATTTTGATGTTATTTTTTTCACTATTGCTTGTACTTTTCTTCACCAGTACTTTATAATCACCATCTTCTACAACAGAGGTATTATTACCATGCTTCATATAAGTACTCAGGCCTTCATTTTTATTTAACTCTATATAATTTTTATCCCCGTTAGGCCCAACATCCAATAAGATAGATCCTTTATCTACACTACCACTATCACCTCGTCCATCATGACCATATCTCATAAATCCTGTAGAAGCAACAATTATTCTTGCTTCACTATTAGGGCGTCCATTTGCATCTCTGTTATCGCCAATTTTTACGCCTCTTTCTTCTGCTTCAAAATTCCAACCTACTTTATTATCAGACAGACTAGAACGTCCTGCTCTCAAGAATGATATTTCAGAATCTCTGGCTTTCATATACCCTGTATCAATTGCAGTGGCCATAGTCAGACCTGTTAAAACTGTTTGCGCATCATTAATATTTCTACGATTTCCATCAGATAGCGTATAACCTGGTATATACGTATTACTATTATCAAAATAAGTTGTATTACCGAGTACCTTATACCCGTCATCAGTACTCCAATTTCCTTCATCATCAATATAATCTTTGCTGTCGGAAATCAACTGATTATTGACATTTGTTTTCTCTTTATTGATATGCACTTTATCTTCAACAAAGCTGACATAACGACCACTTGTATCTGTAGTATCTGCTTTTATCAAATCATTATCATAAGATAACTTACCACCATTCAAAACAAACTCTTTTCCTTTTTGGTCATTATATACAAGTCCGGAATCTTTGCCGATATTCAAATTTTGGCTACCTACTTTGTAATCAAGAGCTCCATCACTGATTTGGAAAATTCCGTTATTTGTTGAACCGCTTGTACCTTTTACTTGATATGTTAAACTTTCAGGCAAAACTTTCAACGCTTCAGATGCCGCTGTAAGTTTTCCTGTTAAATAAGAACTTCCATTATTACCAACATATAAAGCATCTTCTTTACCAAGCCTTTCACCAAAATTACTACCTGAATTGGCCTCACCGATAATCAACTGTCCGACACCTTCTATATTATGCATATTACCATCTTTATCATTCATATACAAATCAGTGTACATTGCATTTAAGCGTCTATCAGCCTTATAATTTCTGTGTAAAAACTCACTATCGTCCCATTCTGTAGCCGAATTAATAGCAGCTTCGGAAGCAACAACAACACTGTTAACGGCAGGCGCCGCCCCATCAACAGGATCATTAAAACCAGCATCCAAATCCATCTCCCATGCACCTTGAGAACCATAAATTTTAGAATTACCACCGTTGATTGGTTCATCAACAACACCACCATTTGAACCTATCATTGTGGCAATTCTTGAAGCTCTTTGTGCCGAGATACTATCATTATCCCTTACATTGGCGACAATATATCCGACAAGAGAACGATCATCTCCCGTATCCCCTTCTTCACACTCTCCGCCACCAAATTTTCTACACTTTACAAAAGCGCTATATTTATCGCCCAGAGCGCCATAAACATTACCATTATCAACAATTCCTTGTGGCAAATAATTGGCTAACTCGCCCCAGTCAATTGATTTATGTTCATCTGTAATTTCATTATAGTGATCTTTGATATATGAATCCAAAGCTTGACTTAATGTTCTCATTTGACTGGCAGCATTGATATCTTGCAGCTCAACCATACGATCTGCAGACTTTTTATATACAACAGGCGTAACCATGGAAATAAGGCCCAACATGGCAAGTGCCTCTATCATCATACTTCCTGCTTGTGATATATCATATTTAACTTTCATTTCAGCCTCCTATATTGAGCTCATTACAACCAAACAATTGGTCTCTTTTTTACTACCACATTTTTTTTCTATAAATTCATTCATTGCAACAGGTATCGGTGTTACTATATTTCTACGTACAATAGATTTCTGCTTATCTTCATTATTTTCTTGCGTATGGTCAATATTATACGAGAAATTATGAATAATATATTCGAACTTTTTGAGTTCAAATTCATCACTTCCTACATAAACTGTTAAATCTTTCATATCCTCAGGATAGAAATCTCTTGTAACCACATATCCGATACGATATGCAGCACCACCATATCTAAATAAAACCTGACGCATGGACGTATTAGGAACTCCTGTAGATTCACCATTTGCATCACGGCTCTGCCAACGGACAGGTACAGGAGCAACAGTCAAAATATATAAATCACCATTTTTCGTTAGGCATTCTCCTATACTCGCGCCTTCATTTTCAATAGCATTTTCAGTGTCATGTCCGACACAAAAAATCTTTGTTATGGCTTTAGGGAGACCGTTAACCTTCATACCATTTATATATTTGCTCAAATAACCAAGTCTGTCAGCATCTATTGTATCTTGGAAAGAGCCTGACAAAATAGCTCCATTATTTTCCGTTCCTTCTACATTTTCTGTTTCAGAATTTTCTATTTCTTCTTTAGTATTTTCAGCATCTTCGCTTATTTCATCATCAGCGGTAACATCTTCTTCTGAATTGTCTTGTTCATACAAAGCAACATTACTATTACCATTTTCTATATTTTTTTTGACATATTTAAACCAACCTTCTGCTGCATCATGCTGTCTTACTAATTTCGTAACCACAGCATCAGCTTGAGACTCCTGATATAATTTTGCAGAATCAGGACGAACACTCAAATTAAATGCAAACAATGCAGTAACAAAAGATGCTAACAATATCCATATATACATATAAATCTCTCCATTTATATCTGATACTACCACAAACCTTTTTTGTTTTCAATAGTTGCAATATTATCAAACATAAAATTCACAATTCTGTAACATTGTACAAAAATTACTATTTTTTTATAAAAAAATTGTTAAATTATTGTTGAAAGGATTCTAAAATTGAAAAGAAAATTTAAAATTGTTAGCCCGTTTGAACCTGCAGGAGATCAAATCACTGCCATAGATGAATTATCTCAAGGTATTAAAGACGGATTAAAAAATCAAGTTCTGCTCGGGGTTACCGGTTCTGGAAAAACTTTTACAATGGCTAAAATCATTGAATCTTGCCAGCGCCCTGCCCTTATCATGGCTCCTAACAAAATTTTGGCAGCACAGCTTTATTCTGAAATGAAAGAATTTTTTCCGAACAATCATGTAGAATACTTTGTATCATATTATGATTATTATCAACCTGAAGCATATATTCCAAAAACAGACACCTATATTGAAAAAGATTCTGCTATCAATGAACAAATAGACAGAATGAGACACGGTGCCACACGTAATGTTTTAGAAGAAAATGATGTAATAGTTGTTGCTTCTGTATCGTGCATTTACGGCTTAGGAAGTATGGAATCTTATTCTTCAATGACACTACCTCTTAAAATCGGCGATTGCATAGATATTTCTGAAATTTCAAGAAAACTTGCAGAATTACAATATGTTAGAAATCAATTCAATTTTGTCCGTTCAACTTTTCGTATTAATGGTGATTCATTAGATATATTTCCTGCGCACTACGAAGATCGGGCTTGGAGAATTTCTTTTTTTGGTGACGAAATTGAACAAATTTATGAATTTGATACTTTAAGTAACAAAAAAACTGCTAATTTACAAGAAATCGTCATATATCCGGCTAATCATTACGTTACACCGCGTCCGGCATTATCACAGGCTATATCTCATATAAAACAAGAACTTGAAGAACAACTGAATATATATAAAAATCAAGGAAAATTACTTGAGGCTCAACGCTTGGAACAGCGCACACGTTTTGATTTAGAAATGCTTGAAACTACAGGTCATTGTAAAGGTATTGAAAATTATTCAAGGTATCTGACAGGCAGAAATCCCGGTGAACCTCCTCCAACATTATTTGAATATTTTCCTAAAAATGCCATTATATTTATTGATGAAAGCCATATCTCTGTTCCACAAATAAGGGCAATGTATCGTGGCGACAGAAATCGCAAATCCACTCTTTCTGAATATGGTTTTCGTCTGCCATCATGTTTAGATAATCGCCCTTTAAAATTTGAAGAATGGGACGATATTCGTGGTCAAACCATTTTTGTATCAGCTACTCCCGGAGATTGGGAAATGGATAGCACTCACGGCATATTTACAGAACAAATAATTCGCCCTACAGGCCTTAAAGATCCTTTAATTATTGTTAAAAGCGCAGAAAATCAAATTGACGATTTGATGAATGAATGTGTTTTAACTGCAAAAAAAGGCGAGCGAGTTTTAGTTACAACTCTGACTAAAAAAATGGCTGAAGATTTAACTGAATATTTGAAAGAAAATGGTCTTAAAGTGCGGTATATGCATTCAGATATTGACACATTGGAACGTATTGAAATTATCAGGGATTTAAGATTAGGTGTTTTTGATATTTTGGTAGGCATAAATTTATTACGCGAGGGTTTAGACATTCCTGAATGTTCTCTTGTAGCAATTCTTGATGCCGATAAAGAGGGATTTTTGCGTTCTACACGTTCGCTAATTCAAACAATCGGACGAGCAGCAAGAAATGCTAATGGTCGAGTAATTATGTATGCAGATAAAATAACTTCATCAATTGACGAAGCTATTAAAGAAACAGAAAGAAGAAGAGAAAAACAAGAGCAATATAATCTTACTAACGGCATTATTCCGCAAACAATTCAAAAAAGCATTTCTTCAACATTAAGGGAAATGAGCGAAACTGATTTTATAAAAACAGATACCGAAGAAAATATTGAACTAAACAACATAGATAAGCAAATTAAAGAATTAACCAAAAAGATGAAAGATGCTGCAACAGATTTAGATTTTGAAAATGCTATGAAATATAGAGACAAAATCAAAAAACTTGAAGAATATCGCTTAAAGAATTCATAAAATACTAAAAGCAACTATATTATACTAAAATATTCTGCGAACATTATGTTGCATTTTATAATTCAAGTTAGCAGGATTTTTCAATTGCTCAAGCAAAATTCCAATCACATTATGTCCGCTTTTTGTTAATTGCTTAACCGGATATCCGTCACCGCCATTGGCGACATACGCAGATGTCAATAACTTATATATTTTATGAGCATCTAATTTTTGACCTTTTACCGTAATATTTTTTGCAATTTTATCTTTTGAATCAAATTCATACTTAATGTTATATGTTTGCAATAATTCATTAGTTTTTGCATTAGTTTCATAATTTTTAAGTCCGTGATTCAAATATTCTTCTAACTCTTTTCCACTTAATTCAATTATCACTACAGCTGAATTATACGGATACACTGCTAATATATTTTCATATAAAACATCTCCTGCATTTAAGGCACTGCGAATAGAACCTGCATTATAAATCACTCCGTCAATATCCGGAAATTCCTTTGATAGAAGATATCCTAAAAATTCTCCGATATAACAATCTTCACTACAATAATTAGTATTTTCCGTAAAACCATAGCTTTGCGATAAAATAGCAACCGGTTTTTGCAAGATATTTTTCAAATCAATTTGTGCTTGTTTAATAGATTTTACCGCATCAACATTATTGGCAATTTTGCCGGAAACAGCTATTGTATCGCCTTCATACTCAATAATTTTGCCATTATCATCAAATTTTGTTTGCAACTTTCCAATATATTGACCACCAAAACCACTTGCAACAATTAAAGTACTGCCAACAACTGTAGGATATTTTCCCACACTCAAAGGATTTTGTTTGTCGTTATTTAACAATGAATGAGAGTGTCCTCCTACTATTATATCTATATCCGGAAAATCTTGTGCTAATTGCAAATCATATTTATATCCTAAATGAGAAATCACAATAATAATATCAATATTTTGCTCTTTTAATTTTTGTATTTCACCTTCAAATGCTTCTTTTATTGGCAACAAATGCACATCATAATCTCCAAAAATGACAATTTCTGAAGTCAATGCTCCTAAAATACCAATTTTACGATTTCCTTTTTTGATAATCATTGATTTTTTAATTAACGGATAAACAGCTTCTTTAGGAGATATTTCTAAATTTGTAGCAACAATGGGTACTTGCCACTGTGAAATAAAATTTTCAGTATCGTCAAAATTATTATCAAACTCATGATTGCCTAAGGTTGCAACATCATATGGCATCATTTTGAATAATGGTAACAAATATTTGCTACGAGCCAAAGAATAATAAGCCGTACCTGTAAATCTATCTCCGGAATCAATGGTAAGTAAATTTGTTGTTTGTGATTTTTCATTTTGCATAAACGTTATAATACGAGCCATTCCACCCAAACATTCAGTACTGTCAAGATTACAATCATCATATTCGTTAAACGGCAAAATATGAGAATGCAGATCACTTGTATGGACAATGGTTAAAGAGTAATCACTTTGTTTATTACATGCAACAAGACTTAAGCAAAAGAACAACACAAGAATATTTTTCATTATATACCTTTATCAAAACAACATTTACCCATTTGGATTATTTTTTTGCCAATTCCAAGCATCTCTGCACATATCTTCAACATCAAGTTCAGCTTTCCAGCCTAACTCTTGAAATGCTTTATCTGCACTGGCATAACAGCTTGCTATGTCGCCATCTCTACGTTTTTCAATTTTGTATGGAACACTTATATTATTTACTTTTTCAAAAGTTTTTACTAACTCTAAAACCGAACAACCTTTACCGGTGCTTAAATTATATATTGCCAATCCACATTTATTCTCAACGGCATTTAATGCTTTTAAATGTCCTTTAGCTAAATCAACCACATGAATATAATCACGAACACCTGTTCCATCAACTGTATCATAATCATTACCAAAAACATTTAAATATGGCCTTTTACCCAACGCTACCTGAGTTATGTATGGCATTAAATTATTCGGAACACCATTGGGGCTTTCTCCTATTTTTCCGCTTTTATGAGCTCCGATAGGATTAAAATATCTCAATAAAACAATATTCCACTCGCTATCCGCTTTTTGCAAATCCATCATAATTTGCTCAATCATACTTTTAGTCCATCCATAAGGATTTGTACAATTCTTTTTAGGTGTATTTTCGGTAATAGGCAATTTATCAGCTGCCCCATAAACCGTAGCAGAAGAAGAAAAAATAATATTTTTGCAATTAAATTGATTCATAACTTTAAGTAATGACAATGTTCCTGCAATATTATTGTTATAATATTCCAATGGTTTAGCAACAGATTCTCCTACTGATTTCAGCGCTGCACAATGAATACAGACATCAACTTTATGTGCAGAAAAAATCTCATATAATGCTTTTTCATCACGTACATCAGCTTGATAAAACACGACAGATTTATCTGTAATTTCTTGTATTCTTGATAAAGACTTGTTACTGGAGTTGCTAAAATTATCTGCAATTATAACTTGATGCCCGGCATTCAATAATTCAACAGAGATATGTGTTCCTATATATCCAGCACCACCGGTAAGCAATATATTCATATTTTTTCTCCTCAAATATTGCCTTGAAAATAACATTACTTTTTTTATCATTCAAGAAAATAATTATTCGTCATACACAATATAACAGATTACTCTAGTTAAGAAATTTAAACTTATTGATTATACAAAAGCTACCGAAAAATCGGTAGCTTTCAATTGAAATATTTTTTTTGAAAAAACAGCCATTATAAATGATAAAGATAGCTGTTTTACTTGTCAATAATTAGTGAAGTTTTGATTTTTTAGCATCAATTCTTGCATTCAGTTTTGATTTTTTAGCTGAAATACGAGATAAAACCTCTTGTCTCTTGCGTTCAAGTTTTTCGGTAGATTTACCTGCCTCTTTTGCCTTAGCTATTTTGGCATCAATTTTTGCTAAAGTTGCATCTTGCTTTGCATCTAATTTGTTTTCAACAGCAATCTTTTTAGCATCTAATTTATTCTCCACCGCTGTTTTTTTTGCATTTATTGATGAAGAAACATCTAATGGCGACACCTGTGCATTTGCTAAACTTCCCAACACAAGAATTGTAGCAGTTAGTAATAAAAATTTTCTCATATCAACACCTCCGAAAATAAAAATATTCTTAAAAACAGCATAAGTCAATATACAATTTTAAAAAACAAATAACCTTAAAATTTGCTCCTCGCAAAATTTTAAGGTTATTCATCAATCATAACAATGCTAACGCAGCATAGCTCGTAACATAAGCCCCAAAAACAGCCAATATACAAAAGTACAACCAGCATTTAAACCTGTTTTCAAAGCCTTCTCCAAACTTGCCTCCTAAAACCACCAATGAAATCAATATCGCAAAGTTGACTAACATTGTGAAGATACCAAGAACACTTATCTCTCCTTCTGCGTGAGGTTCAATAAGCCAAGACAACGGTTGATAAAAATTAGCAACTGTTTCTCCATGTTTGGCGACAATTTGACTTGCAAATTCATTGTCAATTGGGTCGGAATAATACCCATAAGCATTTGTTCCACTCGGACGGCAGATAAGAGCATAAAAAATTACCATTCCCCAAATTGTAGCGATAGAAATTGTCATCGCCATTTGAATTTTTTGAATCTTTTTCATAATTTTTAATATTTTATAATAAAGTATAATAATTTCAAATTATGGTAATGATAACACTTATTTGCTTTTTGTCAAGTATATTTTGTCAATGAAATTTTAATTCAGAATTATACCTTATAATTACTTCACAATTTTAGCAATATCTTCTGTAATATCCATACCACCATAAAGGACAATATTTTTGGCAATAACCATTGAAATTCCTTTTTTCTTTGCCTCGACCTCAACTGTTTGAGAAATATTGTCACTGACTGCTTTTAATTCATTTTGATATTGCAAACTAATATCTCTTTTCTTTAAAGCAAATTCTGCATTATATTTTTGCAATAATGCCTGCTGCCTTTCTTTATCTTGCTCCGTATTTACCTCATTTTGAGCTTTTTGAAGCCACAAATTAAGCTACTTAATTTTAGCTGCTTGTGTTTCTTTAAGTGCTTTTACTTGAGCAGAAGAGTTCACAATTGCTTGTAAATCAACCACTGTAATATTATTTGTGTTAGAGTTTACATCTGTTTTAACTTTTGTATTAGTTTTATTTTCCATTTTAACACCTTTATTAAATAAAATTTCAATATTATGATGCCGATACTAGAAAGGCACAGCGATTAAATCAAAGTGAAAATTTATGTCAGATTCATTATATACATCTCTGTTCATCAACGGGAAACCGACGTAAAATCTTGCCGACAGATGTTTATTCAAAGCTAATCTGCTCTATCTCACATTCTGAGATACTTCGTAGTAGCTTGGCTAACAATTTTTGATATAGTCAACGACACCAGGATTTAGGACCCGACGACGATATTTACATACCCATACCACATGCTAGCTCACTATGTATATGCTATGTTGACTTTGTACACACTCCATTCCCTATTATAACATCGTCGTTGGAATCTTTCAAACCCCATTAAAATGGGGAGTAGTCTGTAAGGCATTAATACAAAAAAACAACCTACTGTTCTCCAGTAGGTTGTTTTTTTGAAGTCTTTTTAGTTTTCTTTCTTCGTGTTCTTTTAGGAAGTAATACAACCTCACGAAAACCGGAAATTCCTAACATCACCGTCAACGTTGTTGACAATTGAACCCAATCATTGATTTGCAACTTAAAGTACGGGGCAATGGCACAATTCAAAAAATAGCCAAAAAACAAAACCCAGCCGATAATTGGTATCCAATATCGTTTCCATCCTTTAGATGAAATATTCTCCGGTATCGCATCAAGACTGTTTTTTGTCAAATAATCACGAGCTCCGGAAATACTGAGCAAAATTCCCAACGCAGTTGCAAGTTGCGCCCAATCTACTTGCTGAATATCAACAAATGGTGCAATCAACAGATTATTAATAAATCCTATTGCCAAAGCATAACCAATTGCAGGTATCCAAGCGCGACCTAATATAATTTCTTTAATCTTCATAATAAGTTATTAAAAATTAGTTTATGTCTATTTTATATACATTTTTTTTGTCAAAGTCAACTGTTATTTATTGATGAAGTAAAATTACTTAATTATTATTCATGTTTTTTATAGCAATTTGTATATCTTCAGCATTATTTTCACGATTTGCCCTTGTACATATATTATCCTGCAAAAATGTACATACATCAGGAATTATTCCATTATGATTTATTTCACCACCATGGGGAGAATAAAAATAAGCATTTGTCAAAATTATACCTTTATCATCAGCAATAATTTTTAAATTTTGAACAGTACCTTTGCCATATGTAAGAGTTCCTACAACTTTTGCTCTTCCCTGCTCTTTAAGCGCTGCCGTCAGCATTTCTGCAGATGATGCCGTATTTTCATCAACAAGCACAGCTATCGGCTTATCCATCCAAAAATCACCTGTTTTTGCAACAAACATCTGTTTTGCAGAAGAATTTTTTGTTTGCGTAGAAACAATAACAGTACCTTTTTCTAAAAACAGATCAGCAACATCAATGGCTTCGCTTAACATTCCACCATGATTTCCTCTTAAATCAATAATCAAACCTTTTGCAGACATATTCTCTGAAAGTGCTTTTTTTACTTTATAAAAAGTCAAACGATTAAATGTTTTTAATTTAATATACAAAATATCATCAATATTCTTGGCTGCAAAATATTTTTTTATTTGAATATTATTATCTTCATCTTCAATGCTGGCAATATAGCGTGAATATTCATCTAAACCTTTAAAAGCACTATCATTAATCGTATCAAAAATCAAAAAATCTTTAAGTTTAAGTTGATCTGAAATAGAACTTGCATAATTAACCGCTTTAACAACAAGTTCCGCCCAATTTTCTGCTGGTGCATTTTCATCAGGCAATAAAAAACTCTGTTTTTCTTTTGCTTTACTTACTTGCAAAAACTTGAGCTGACAGCTGATATTTAAATCTCTATCTATTTTTTTTAATCCATGCAATCCGGTACAAGTAAAATTTTTATATGAAAAATCATGCAAATATTCATTTGCTAACAGTTGATAGATTTTTGCATAATCTTGCTGTATTTCTGCATGAGAAAACTTGCAAATAAATATACATAAAGCATTTATTAAAAAAAATATTTTTTTCATAACATTCCTTCTATAAAGAATCCTCAAATTCTGCAAGCAATGGTGCATGGTCAGAAGTTTTTGGCATTGCTCTTATATTTTTAATAACAGTACAATTTTTTATTTTATCCATCATTAAGGGAGAAAGCAGAAAATAATCTATACGCATACCTAAATCATTTTCAAATGCCCCGCCACCATAATCCCAATAAGTGTACCCGTTATCGGTTATGTTTTTGCACCTGAATGCATCATATAATCCTAAATGCTTTAATGCTGCAAAACGTTGTTTAACTTCTTCACGAAACAAAGCATTGTTACGAAACAATTCCGGATTATAAACATCAAAATCTGTAAAAATTACATTCATGTCTCCACCGATAATCAGATTATCATGTTCCATTAACAATTTTTTACAGTGTGTATAAAGAGAATCCATAAAATTTAATTTATAAATAAATTTTTTTTCATCATTCGGATCATTGTAAGGAGGATTTCCATTCGGCAAATAGACCGAAGCCAAGCAATAGCTACGATTTTCAATAACAACATTCGCTTCTATATATCTGGCATTATCATCATCAAATTCAGGTAAATTTTCTGTATTTACCGTCATTTTATGTTTGCTTAATATTGCGACTCCGTTATAAGATTTTTGCCCCAATACTTTTGCTTCATACCCCATCATTTTTAAGTCAAAAAACGGAAAATTATCAAACTCTGTCTTAATTTCTTGCAAAAAAACAACATCAGGATTTTGTTGTTTTAAAAATTCGGTTAAACATTCCATATGAGCATTAACAGAATTTATATTAAATGTCGCTATTTTCATTTTTTCTCCTATATTTGACAACATATACAATAAAAAAAGAAAATTCAAATAATTTTTCTTTATTAAAGGATTATAAAGTTTTATGTGATAAAAACTCTCCAGTACATAATTTTTTTAAGAGGTTAATATGTTCAAAGAATTTTCAGAAGATAGTCGTAGCGAAGAATTTTTAAATGAATTTCGCCAAAAAATGGCTGATCAAGCAGCTTCTAATATTGAAGAAAGAAGAAATGAAATGAGAAAATCCCGCAGTGTTTTTGTCGGTACACTGTTAGGTTTATTTTTGGCAGGCATTGTTGGTGGCTTTATTCTGGCACCACATTACAATAAAAATTATCCGCATAATGTTCCAGTAATTAAAAATTCAACTGATCCTGTTAAAACCTCACCAAAAGACCGTGGCGGTATGGAAGTAGAAAACCAAGATAAAACAATATATGAAATTTTAGACAATAACCAAGATACATCTGAAAATGTTGAAAATATCTTGCCTGCGCCTGAAAGTCCTAAAATGCCGGAAAGCAATATAACAGAAGAAAAGCCTGTAGATATTGAAGGGATTATAGAAATAGCCGAAACACAAGTTCTTGATGACGAAGCATTGAAAAATACCATAGAAGAAGCAGAAGAAAAAGCTATCTCTGCCGAAAAAACACAAGAAATCAATACTGATAATCAGGAAAAAGAACCTGTCAGTACTGCTACAGAATCTAAAAATGATACTGTAAAAGCTCAACCTGAAGTTGTTCCTGCTAATATTGCTGAAGCTAAAACTAATGATTGGCAAATTCAAATATTATCTACAAAAGATAAAGAAGCAGCCGAAAAAACTTGGAAAAATATGCAAGAAAAATACAGCTATTTCAAAGGACTTCCTTATGAAATTCAAACAGCAGAAGTTGCAGATAAAGGAACATATTATCGCCTTAAAGTAGGAGCATTTGCAGATAAAAATGCTGCTGATGCAATATGCGCAAAATTCAAGGCTGAAAAAGGTTCTTGTATAATAACAAAAAAATAATCTTGATAAATTTTATTTTTTAAGATTATATATAAACTGTAAGTAGTATTTAAAGGAGACAAAATATGTTATTTGGTTTTTGGAGCTGGGTATTAGTTATTATTGCTGTTATTCTTGTTTTTTCTGCAAATAATTTACCTGAATTAACTCAACAATTAAAAGAAAAATTAAAAACAAGTACTGAGGCTGTAAAAAAAGGACAGCAAGAGTTACAAGAAAAAATCAGTAAAAAAGTAGAAGAAAAGAAAAAAGAAGCTGAAGAAAAAAAGAAACAAGCTAAAAAAGATGATTTTGACGACGAAGATGATGAAGATGAAGAAGATAATACTGAGGCTTCAGAAAAATAATTCTCTTTATTAATTGACGAGTTAGGCTTGCTCTAATGTTTAAAAATTATCAATTGCCTTTTTCAGATAGAGATAATAGTAGTATTCAATTCATAATTATACACTGTTGTGCTTATTCTGTAAATAAGGCAATTGATAGTTTTAAAGAAGCCGATGTCAGCGCTCATTATATAATCTCCCCAAATGGCAAAATAATTTCATTAGTTGATGATAAAAATTGTGCTTGGCATGCCGGAAAAAGTTTTTGGGATGGCAAAGTTTCCTTAAACAAATTTTCCATCGGAATTGAACTTTCTTCTCATTCTTTAGGGCAAAACAAATATCCTGAAAAACAAATTGTTTCTTTGATTAACTTATTAAAAAAACTACAAAAAAAATATCATATACCTTCGTCAAATATTTTAGGACACTCGGACATTGCTCCTGATAGAAAACCAGATCCGGGCAAAGCTTTCCCTTGGAAAAAATTAGCAAAACATAAATTAGGTATATGGTATAATCTTAACGAAGCAAAAAATATTTTATCGGATAATCCTCAAAAACTATTGTCTTTTATCGGCTATGACACAACAAATATGACTGCAGCATTATCAGCTTTTTGCAGACATTTCTACCCAAGTAAAATAAAAAAATACAGCAACATTTTTGAGCTTCTGAATAATCCTATTGAACAAAATATTACCGTTGATAAACGTTTATTAAAACGTCTGCAAGCTGTTGCTTATGCGTATGCTAAAGCATCTAAAAAACCTTGTAAAATATAAGAAGCAGCCGAAGCATCTAAAATTTTTTTACGTTTTTGCCGAGATAAATCAAATTCTTTAATTAAAAAACCCTCAACTGCAGATGAAGAAAGTCTTTCATCCCAAAAAAAATACGGCAAATCGACTTGTGTAGCAATTTTATCGGCAAATTCTCTAACCAACTTTGCTGTATAGCCCTCTTCTCCATTCATTTGCAACGGCAATCCATAAACTATAGCTCCGATTTCTTTTTCTTTTATAATATTTTGAATTTCAGACAAATCCTTATCAAACGAATTACGATATATAATTTTATGCGAAGAAGCCACAATTTTTGATAAATCAGACACTGCAACGCCTAACCTTTTTTCTCCAAAATCAAAACCTAAAACAGCCTTATTAACAGGAAGTATTTTTTTAAATTCTTTTATGTTTTTGTATTCCATTTTTATTCTTTTTGCTAATTGATTTTTAAGAATATTATATTATGATTTAGTATAAGTAAATCATAATTTTTATAGGTGATCAAAATGTTTATAAGATTTATATCTGTGTTTTTGTGTGCAATTTTCACTATATCATCTGCATGCGCAGAATTAGAGATTAGTGTTGCCGGTGGTATTCAAGATCCTATCCCTTTGGCGATGCCTGAAATCAACCATAGCGGATTTTTTATAGGGCGTTATACTACAAAGATTCGTAATGTCATATTAGCAGATTTAGAACGTTCCGGATTATTTAGAGTTTTGCCTGATAATTCTTACATTCAAAAGTTCAATAGTGTAAATGATGCACCTAATTTTGCTGATTGGCAGGCTATTAAAGCTCAAGCTCTCGTACAAAGTGAAATTGAAGAAGATAACAATAACAACTTAAAAATCAATTTTCGTTTATGGGATATATCTTTGCAACAACAACTAATTGGTCAATCTTTATCCGGTAATAAAGATAACTGGCGTAGAATAGCTCATAAAATAGCTGATATAATCTACGAGCGCTTAACAGGAGAAAAAGGATATTTTGATACACGTATTGTTTATATTTCAGAAAGCGGACCAAAAACAAAAAGAGTAAAACGTTTAGCCATGATGGATCAAGATGGTGAAAATCATCGTTTTTTGAGTAACGGTAGATATTTAACATTAACACCGAGATTTTCTCCAAACATGCAAAAAATTACTTATCTGTCATATATAGATGGAATGCCAAAAGTTTATATTATGAATGTAGAAACAGGCAAACAAGAACTTATCGGACATTTTCCTGGTATGACCTTTGCTCCTGTATTTTCTCCTGATTCAGAAAAACTTTTATTAAGTTATGCCGCTAACGGTAATACAGAAATCTACGAAATGGATTTACGCCGTCGTAGCACTAAACCGTTAACACGTCATCCTGCAATTGATACGTCCCCAAGCTACTCTCCTGATGGTCAAAAAATAGTATTTAATTCTGATCGTGGCGGAGATCAGCAATTATATGTTATGAATGCTGATGGTTCTGATGTTCAACGCATAAGCTTCGGTAAAGGACGTTATGCTACACCTGTTTGGTCACCACGTGGAGATTATATTGCCTTTACAAAAATGGCAAACAAACAATTTTATATTGGTGTAATGTACCCTGACGGAAGTGGTGAAAGAATTTTAGCCAGTGGATATTTAGTAGAAGGTCCTACTTGGTCACCAAACGGCAGAGTATTACTATTCTTTAGACAAGATAAAGGTTACAGAGGTTCTGCACCGGTTAAATTGTACAGTATAGACTTAACCGGATATAATGAAAGGCAAATTGTAACTCCTGCAGACGCATCAGATCCTGCATGGTCTCCATTATTGCCATAATAAAAATTAAAAATATTTACTATATATAGAAAAATGGACCTGTAATAAAAAACAGGTCCATTTAAAAAGTCACGAAATTTTTGCTTCCAAATATCGTTTTGTATCTTCCAAAAAACGATGATAAGGAGACCAAACAGGCTCTTTTTTCCAGTTCGTACTATTGAAGTAAACAATTACCCATTCTTTAGCAAAAGTTTCTTCATCAATGAAAAACGGGGAAATCAGAGAAAAGAAATCTGAAACACACACAATCGTTTTATTAGGTATAAGTTCATACTCTCCAAACTTACATCTTTTTCCCGTCCAATAGTGGAAACTTTTTCCGGTTGTCACTACTATACGGCGTTCAAAAGCTTCATCCGTTCCATCTAAAACAGAGAGCATATACTGTTGTCTCAAAGACAAGGCACCTTGCGGATGTTTTAGTTTTCTGACTAAATCTTCTCTGCGAACAGCAACAAAACTATGTATTTTGTCGGGTTTCATTTGATTATACCACCAGTCTGCATATAAACCAATGGCAGGTAATAATTTTGAGTTTTTCATAAAAATTATAATATTAATAAATACGGATAATTATATAAAATTACCCGTATTTATATCAAATATTTCTCTATTGTCAAGGTTAGAAACAAAGCAGAGCTTAAGTGACTTCAGTAATTGCACGTAAGTTACCATCACGATTAATTTGTACAACTCTTAGTTTTTTACGCATTTCAGCAATAGTTTTTTCTCTATTATATGCAGGATATGTGTGCAAAATACGATCTGCAAATGCCTGATATGCTGCTTCAGAGTTTTCTGCGTGAATTGTCGCCATACAGTTATCATGTCCTGATCCCATAAGTTCCCAAATCGCACCGGCATTACTTGTTGAAATTTCTCCTCCTATTATGGCATCAGGAGTAAAACGTACAACCAGGTCTATAACTTTTTTATAATCCATTTCATTGGTCTGCTCCGTACGTGAAAGAACAAGATGTACTCTGTTTGGGTGCGGAACTAACAACTCTCTGGTATCTTCTATTGTTAAAACTCTTTTATTTATATTAATTATTTTTAACAGGTTATTCAAAAAAGTTGTTTTACCTGTTGATGTAGCTCCGGAAATCAAAATATGGTCACCTCTGCGCAAACTTAAAATCAATCGCTCATACGGATCTTCCGGATCAGCAATCTGTTGCAACGGATTAATCTTATGTAATGGTTTTCCTTGTGATAAACCATAATCTTCCAAACCAAAAGAAACATCTTCACTATGCAAACGAATTGCTATAGCAACACCGCCTGTTGCATCTTCAGCATCATACATAACGTTTCTTCCCGCTATTGCAGAAAAACGATGCTCACCTGGAATCGTCGCAAACACTAATGGCGAACCACTAACCGGATCAAAAGGTATTTCATAGGTATTAGCAATAATATATAACAAATCAAAAAGATATTCTTTTGATAGTTTTTCATCATTATATGCTACCCACGGATAAGCCCTTTTTCCACGCAAACGCAACCAAATCTGCCCGGCATGATTTATGACCACCTCTTCTATATTATCTTGTTTATACCAATATGCTAAAGGTCTTAAAACTGATTCCAATACGGCATAGCTCATATCTTTTTCCTTTACTTAGAATAATTGCGGCACACTGCTTGAAGAGTTCGTGTTATTTGACTTTCCGGTCTTTTCAGAACTATAAGATGCCGGAGGAGGTGGAGGTGTACCTATCGGACTTACAGTTACAGGAGGTACTGTTCCTGCTGCAGGTTTATTAGTATTGTTTTGAGAAGAATTATCATTTATTAATTTCATTCCTCCGCCTTGTTGCTCTACATTATCTGACATATTTTCAGAATATACCACCTGGCTATTAACTCTTTTCTGATCATCTTTTCTTTCTTTTGATTTTTGGGCATCATCTATGAATACCGTTGGTTTTTTCAAAGATTCTGATCCACCTTCAGCATCATCTTCAGCTGTTCTTACCCATAAATCAACCATAGGATAAATAATTATTCTCGTACCAGCCGGAACATAAGTTAACGGTTTAATACTCATTGCATCTTCAAACATTTGATTAGTAACACGTTTCATTGCATCATTAAAATTATCACGTGCATCAGACATAGCTTGTTGTTTTGAAGTCTCTGTTTCTCCATCACTATTATCATTAGTCGCCAATAACACATCTATTGCACTTGTAACTAACGAAGTAGCTACAGGACCAGCATATTTGTTTATTAGTTGTTTATCCAAATATCCAAGAGCACCACCTCTTCCTTGTGCATCAGCAGTTTTTCCCTCTAACTTAAACATTGAACCGTCAGGACGGATTAAACGAGACCAAGTAATATCCACTTTAGTAGCATAAGAATTTGCTTCACCACTATCTTCACCTGCCCCGGCAAGTTCTCCCATAACACGGCTTCCTGCAGGAATAATGATATTTCTACCCTCTTCTGCATATATATTTCTCTCAACATAAGCAACCACAGGAGATGGATGTGAACTATCAATAGATCTCGCCAAAACAGCAGGAATAGGCTTATCAGCAAAAATCATATTACTCATATCAACACGCCAAGTTGACAGCTCTTTAGGAGCAACATCTCCCCAATCTTTCTGGTATCCATCAAAACTACTCTTATTGATATTTGTGCTTATTTTACCAACACTCATAGATTGACGACGTAAATTCTGTGCTTCTTGCAATCCTAAAGCACGAGCTTGGCTATAACGTTCTCCAGGACCATAACCTCCACCGGGACCTAAATTATTTACACCGTTTCCGATACCATAAGCTCCACCATCACCAAAAGTTCCTGCAGGAACAAATATATCTTGTGAAGCTGGTTTTTTAATTTCTTCTATTCCTATTAAATTTCCATCATCATCAATAATCAAGCCATCAGGCATTCTCTTACCTATCAAATTTCCTTTTTTATCAACAACATCTCCGTTTTCTATAATATCGCCCAGATAATCTCCATCAGGTGTAAGCGCTATACCTATAATTTTAGAGCTAAAATCTTCAATATCTGCTTTATTTTGTTCAGAAACTACTGGTTTTTCAGTATCATCCTCATTTGTCTTATCGTCATCAATAGTTTGAACCTTTATTTCTTTATCTTCTTTTACAGGTTTCTTTTTTACCTTACCCATATAATATTGAAGAGGATACGGAGTAGCAATAATTTTATCTTTGCTATCTTTTATCTTACCATCTTGAGTCAAAGTACCGATAACTTTACCATCAAGGGAATATAATTTGCCGTTTATAGCCAATTCTCCCAACACTTCTTTTTCATTATTAACAACCCAATAATCTCTTTTAATTCTTCCGATTAATTTATCATTTCTATTTAAAACAAAACCTTTATCTAAATCACCGAGTTTATTATTACTAAAGTCTTTAACTTCACCGTTTTTATCAATATATCCTATTGCTTTAGAATCATTATCGTAAATATACATATCATAGCTGGCATAACCTATCTTCTCACCATTATCTATAACATAGCCTTCATAACTCACAAATCCTAAATCTTCATTATGATTATTAACTACTTTTGCATTATCTAAAACACGTCCTAAATATTCATTATTATTATCAAAAGCGTATCTATATTTGAAAATATGTCCAAGAGCCTTATTGTCTTCACTTACAACGTTGCCATTTAATGTAACTTTACCAATTACATTGCCATCTTCATCAACAACATTTCCGTCAAAAGTTACTCTTCCGATAATTTTATCAGTATATCCCATTACATGGGCATATTCCAAAACACCGGCTAAAATTTCATTATCTTTATTTTTATAATATCCGTTAATATCTATACAACCAATTTTTTTATTTTTACCATCAAACGCATAACCACTTACTGCAGGTGTAGCAAAAAATTCATTGTTACGATCAATAAGTATGTTATTAAACACACGATGACCAACAACACTGCCTCCTTGCGATACAACTTGTCCATTTTGAAGAATTCTACCAATAACAGAATCTTTATAATTTCTTACATCACCTGTTGGGGTAATTACTCCAACAAAATTACATTTATCATCTATAACAGTGCCTAAATCAACAATTTCTCCAATTAAAGCACCTGTTTCATCTAAAGCATAGCCGTTTTCTGTAATTTTTCCGATTATACCATATTCTAAATCTTGCACTTCTGCTTTATCATTGACGTAACCGATTAAATTACCTTCCTTATTGATTACCATTTGCTTTTTGTATGCACTTCCATCTCTTGGAGATAACACTTTTTCTATCTTTTTACCTGAAGCAACAATAGACATATCAGGCAAAACTTTTGCTATAACATTTTTTGCCTTATTCAAAAACAGGTTAGACTCTGACAGCCATCCGAAGAAATCACCTGCTTTATTAATTCCAAAATCAACAACTATATTTTTACCTGCAATTTTATTATTATCATTTTTAGCATATCCGAACTGCAATATTTCTGCTATTTTATCATAATTTTTATTAACTATCGTAGCATTTGGAGTAATATATCCTAAAACTGCACCATATATATCATATATAGCTCCAAGGTTCATACTCTCAGCAGAAATCTCTCCATCTGAACCATAAACGTAACCAAAAGGCGTAATTGTATATCTGTCACCATAACTTATATTTCCGGAAACACCATTCATTCCTAAAGATTTATTATTTTTATCAATAATAATCGCATTTTTAAATGTTGCACCGATAACTTTTCCTACATTACTAAAAACATTATTATCAATAATTTTACCAACTGAAGAACCTGTTAAGGATGTTACTTGTCCATTTTTATAAGCATGAGCTATCAATGATCCTCGATAATCAAACACAGGACCTGGATTTACCATTTTTCCTATCAAATTACCATCATTATCAACAACAAAACCTTTTGCAAAAACCGAACCTATCTCATCTTTGCCTTTAACAACCTTTCCTTTTGGCATTATTCTACCGATATAATTACCGCTAAAATCAGTAAAACTTGCTGCAATATCTACAAAAAATCCTATAATGTTTTGTTCTTTATCAACGATATTATCATCAAAACGCAAATAACCTATAACCTGATTATTCTTAATAACTTCACCATTATAGCTTACAAAGCCTAAATATTCTCCATCATCGGAAATTGCATATCCGTTTTTAACAATATGTCCAATGATTTTATCTTCTTCATTATAAGCATAACCATTAGCATGGATATACCCTATTACATTAGAATCAAAGTCAGTAACTTTACCACCAAGAGCAACACTGCCAATAAACTTACCTTCTGAAGAAATTACCATTTTAGAAGATAATAACCGGCCGTCAATGATATAAGAATCTCCATCTTTTTTATAAGCATACCCTCCACTTGAAATAAAACCGACAGATTTTCCATCTATATTCGTATAACTGCCATCACCGGTTAAACGTCCGACAGCTTTACCTGCATCAGAATACACTAACCCCGGAAACAATACTTCACCAATTAAATTATAAGTTTCATCAACAATCAATCCGGTAGGTAAAGCTTTACCAACAACCTTTCCAGAAGGAAGTCTCACCGAACCATCAGCATTGATACGCCCTAACACTGTATTATCATTACCAATAGCAATTCCCTGTGGAACTACACCACCAATCAATGCGCCATCTTTATCTACAACAAAACTATCTGCATTAACATTTCCTAAAATTTCATTTTCGGTACTTATTACCTTTCCATCAGGAATAATTTTACCTAATATATCGCCATTAAAATCTATAGCCGTAATTTCTTGAGCAAAAGAGTTTGTAGCAAAACACAAAATGCATAAAAATAAAGATGCAAATCTAACTTTGCTGAATATTTTTTTATTTTTATTTATCAACAACAATTTTAATTCCTCCGATTTTGTGCAACTTCTTGTAAAACATATCCTGCTATATGTTTATCCAAATCTACAAATGAGCCATTATTTTTAATATAACCTATATTTTTACCTTTGGTATCTACTACATTGCCGGATGCTGTTAACCTTCCGACATAATTTCCATCATTACTGAGTACACTTGCCCCAATTTTATATACACTGCCTAAAATTTCATTTTGTTTATCAATAGCGACACCTGAAGCCAATAATTTTCCATTTTCAAGACCATCTAAAGCTAAAATATCACCATTATACAATACATATCCTGCAACTTTATCCTTTTCATCAATAACTATATCGCCGTCAATTAGTTCGCCGACCAATTTTCCATATTGATTAACAGCTTTACCATCCGGCAATATTTTACCGATAACAACGCCATCTTTATCAATTACTTCAGAATTTGGCAATACGTGACCGATTATTTGTCCGGAAAAATCCATAACAGCTCCTCGTCTTAATAAATTCAAACCTTTATCAGTTGCTCCACCTGGCAATACTATAGCTAAATTTTCTTTATTAAAGCTTATAACATTTCCTATAGAATTTATATATCCTTTAGGATCTCCGAGTACATCTATGGCAATACCCTCCTCAATAATATCTCCTACGACTTCCCCTTGCAAATTCAGAGCTTTGCCGTCTGCCGTTGCCATTCCTTGTATTTTACCGGACAAATCAATAATATCTCCCTGCGGAATAACATAACCTATATAAGCGCCGTCATAACCTATTGCTGAACCGGTTTTAACAACTCCTCCGGCATATTCTCCTTTATCGTTAAAGTATGCACCTTTTGCATTAACATAGCCTAAATATTCACCAAACTTATTTAACACCTTACCGTCATAAGCCACCTGACCGATTTTGTCTCCATTAAAGCCTATAACATAATCTAAATGCAGAGGTACACCTATTGTATCGTTATAAAATCCTGACGCATCACCATATACATGTCCGATAACCATTCCTCCAGCATCGTATACATTTCCATCAAAAAATACACTGCCCATATACCTACCTTTAGAATTAACTATCGGAGTATGTTCAGAAAAAGCAACGCCGTTAATATGGTTATCAGAATCTACCAAAATATTATTACTATAAACTCTTAAAGTAGAACCACCAAGTGCAACTTCTCCTTTATTATTTATAATATTTAGAAAATTTCCTTTTAAGTCAAAAGCATACTTATTTTTAAATACTTTTCCCAGTAGCATTCCTTTAGAATCTACAACATTATTTGCAGAATTAACACATCCAACCGGCAATCCACTCTCTGAAATAATCTTATTTTCATTATTAACATAACCGAGATATGTACCGTCATAATCAAAAGCAACGCCCGGCTCATTAACTCTGCCTATAAGATCACCGTTTTCATTTAGAATACCACCATCAGGATTTACACAACCAACATATTTACTATTATCATCTTGAACTATACCACTGCTATTTACTTTACCCAAATAGTTACATTGATCATCATAAACACTACCAATTTTCAATGGCTCTCCAACATAATTGTTTGTTTCATCAAGAACTACACCATCAGGCATGACTCTGTATGGCAATTCTTTAGCGCCGGAAACAATGCTTCCCTGTTCATTCAAATAGCCGACATTTTTACAGCCCCAACCAACAATTAAACCACCAGGAACACCTTTTCCAATAATTTTTGTACCTTTAGAATTTTTAATTAATGTATTCGGCAAAATTCTACCAACAACAGTTTTGTTTTCATCTTTATCAACCACTATAATTTCACCATTTGCAGTCAATGTACCGAGAACTTTTCCATCAGGTCCAAAAGGTATTAGTTGTGTATTAACTAATGCCCCTATTGTATCTGTTAATTCAACCTTTCCTATAACTTTACCATCTTTATCTACAACTGTACCATCAGGCAATACTCGTCCTATTACATTACCATTTTTATCTACAACCGTACCATCAGGCATTACTCTGCCGATAATATTGCCATTTTCATCATACACATATTGAGGTTTTTGGGTCGTTCCTATAACTTTACCATTTTTATCTACAACCGAACCATCAGGCATAACTTTTCCAATAATATTACCATTAGCATCTACAACATTACCGTTTTCATCTACGTAACCGATAATATTTCCATTTTCATCATATACTGCATTATCATTCTTTTTAGAAAAAGATTTTATATTTCCATCCTTATCGGCAATTCCAACAATATTACCTTCAGTGTCTACAACTGTACCATCAGGCATTACGACACCGATTTGTTTACCATCTTCACCTAACGCAATTTTACCGGTTTTTGCCACATGACCAATAACATTACCATTCAAATCAACAACAGAACCATCTGCTCTCATTCTGCCGATAATATTACCATTAGCATCTACAACCGTTCCATCAGGCATAACCCTACCGATGATATTACCATTTTCATCATATACATATCCGGCATCAACAGCTTTTCCAATAACATTACCGTTAGCATCTACAACCGTTCCGTCAGGCAACCTTCGGCCAATAACGTTACCATTAGCATCTACAACCGTTCCATCAGGAAGTACTCGTCCTATTACATTACCAAATTCATCATATACTAACTGTTCATTATCTGCTACACCAATAATATTTCCATCATTATCTACTATCATTCCTTGGGCATTAACTCTACCAATGATATTACCATTTTCATCTCTAACATATCCATCATCATCAATATAGCCTATAATCTCACCATTAGGACCTCTGGCTATCCTGTTTTTGCTAAATTCTTTTTTATCTTCTGTTTTTACAGAACCTGTAGCCTCGCAGAAATTACAATCTTCTTTATTAACTGCACTTCCCTGAACAGGAACTTTTGAGGCTTTTGCACTACTTGTACTAACATTAGTTTCTTTCCATGAAATAATGAAATTATTTTGAACATTTCCGGCAACAACAGGATTCCATTTCATAAACACATGACAAGTCTGATCTCCTCTTAAATCAGTACCCGAACATTCATCTTGAAAAGAAAATCCATCTGCAGGAGGATCTGCTAAACTAACAGAGATTACTCTTATTGATTTTTTACCATTAGTTCCTATTGTTAAAACATTATCAGCAGATGTTCCTAATACTACTTTTCCCATTTCCACAGGATATGGTGTTGTAGTAATCGGTTCTTCTCCGGTATCCATTTGTTCAAATTCAATACTATCTGTAAGAATATTATTTGTTTCTAGATTTAAGGCATCATCATTAGCATTAAATTGTGGTTCTTCATAAGTAGTTTCAACTTCGCCACTATTCATCAACAACAATACACCAAAGACAAACGCAACAAGCGACACTAAACCAACCATCATTATAACATGGTTGGTTTTTTTGATATAACTTTCTGAACGTGTTAGTCTTTCGTTACTCATTGTATCCTTACTACGCTACAAAATACACCATTTCTTCCTAAGTGACTGCAAACACCATCACCTGATTTGATATCTTTTACAGGACCAACTCGCAAATGGAATAATTCTTTTCCTTGTCCATCGGCAGGAGTGTCAACAGAATAGAATGGCTGATATTTACCCAATACTTTAGAATATTTTGAAGATAATTCGCTCCATAAATCTTCCAAATTAGAAACATTTGAATCCGTCCCTAACTCTACTGAAATATTTGCATTTGCAGTATCATTAAAGCCTGTTCCATATTTATAATTGCTATACATATTGCCTGCATCATTACCATTATAGCCACTCAAATGTTGCATTTTAGAATAATCAAAATCATCATCAGATTCTATATTTTCCTCATCTTCTTCATCAAGATCCTTCTTATCAGAAGATTTTTTATCTGCAGGAGTTGTTCCAAATCCAAAATATCCATTAACTAAATTAGGATTTGTAACTTCTGTTTGTTTCCCTTTATTATCAACAACATTACCTTCATTATAAGGATCTTGTTCTGCTTGTTTACCATCAGGAATAGTAGGAGCCACATCCCAACCATTTTCTTCATACTTTGGTGTAAATTCTAGACCGTCAGCATCATCTCTGCGTAATTTTAAGCAAACTATTCTTTTACCATTACGCATTACCATATCTCCAATACCTTCAACAATAATCAAACGATTATTAGGACCTTTTGTTCTAAATCCTACAGGAGTTTCTATTCTTTCAACCAACAATGTAACTATCGGTCTTTGTACCATGCTGAGTGATTTTTCTCCTAAATCAATATATGTGAAAATATCATCACGCCAAACTCTTTCAGGTGCAATTATTACATCATCAGGATTTGGTACATAAACTTCTATATCAAATCTAAATTTTGTTGGATCCATAGGAATATTTTTTATCCAATCTTCATGTTGATAACGTTTAGTAAATCTTGAATCAACAGAATGTGAATTCCATGCACTTGCATTGACGTGACTGTTGCCTGCCGTACCGAATGCCGACTTTGAATTTGAAGATCCACTTTTGTTTGCACCTTGATTATCAATAACTTCTATATCTATGATAGAGTTAGTCAATCTTTCTGTGTTAACACCTTCACTCTTTGCATAAAATACATATTTATTACCACTACGTCCAAAAACAATAACGTTTGTATCTACTCCGATTTTAGCTCCGGATTTTGGATACATCAACAAAGTATTAGGTCCAGAAATTTGACCATCAAACATTGAACTATCACCGATATAAATATCTTCAACCATCTCCCACTCCGGGAAATTGATTAAAGTCATCATACCTTCACGCAAACGAATAGGTAAAACTAAATCAGGTGACCAATAATATTTTGAATATGCAGGTTTGCTTTGTCCTTCACCTAAATTTTGCAACGGATCCAACCAAGCACTCTGAACCATTCCCAAAGAACCAAAACCGGCATAATCCATATTCATCGGGGTATATTGACCATTTGCGTTATCTGCATTTTGATCCAGACTACTTATTGTTGCTTGGGCATAAGCTCCTTTAGCAATCATCATTAATATACCTAAAATTTCAATCGTTTTAATAGATATGTTTTTCATATTTTTTACCTTTTATTCTACTTTGTTATGCATTAAAGAGTATTTGGTAACCGTAAAGCCAACCGGATTTTTCATTCGTTCACCATACTTTACTGTTTTTTGGCGATATGCAATTCTTAAAGATGCAGTCCAGTAATTTATTTCCGGAGATGCAGAATTAGGATACATATCCCTTGTTTCATATTCAACCTGCCATAAACCACTATCAAGCTCATTAACCGTCAATATTCTTACATCTCTCATAAGTCCTTTTTTATTAATAATATTAAGAGCCCTCTTTGCTGTTTTCTCCAAAAAATCAGAATATACAACAGATGATGACATTTCTTGAATAGTACCACCAGGCATCCATCTTGCTTCCATTTCATCAGTATTCAAAGAAAAAGTACTACGATTTAAAATATATTCTCTCACAAAAGCTTCCGTAATAGACCTTCGGTCTTCCATGCGTCCATTCAGTGGCACAATATTGTAAACCTGTTCACTTTTACTCTGAAACGTCAATAAAAATGGCTCAATACGATAAAGTGGAATCATTTGCATAATCGTAATTAACAATACAAAATTGCAACATATAGTTACAGCAGTAACGATAGCAAAAGCACGTGCAGTCCACAAATAGCGACGTTCGCTCGCATTTACAAGGACAGCATCTTCACTCGCCTTTAATTTTTTCTTTTGAGCAGGACGAGGCTGTTGATTGCTATTACTTATCAATCTTTGATTAACACCATTATTGCCCAAACTTTCCACCATATTGCAACTAACTCCTATATGGTTTCAACAAACCAGTCCGGCAGAGTATTTATCAACTCTACCTGCAAACAAGAACAAGGAGAAAGTTTCAATTCTGCTAAAGCTCGACCAACGCCAACAGGCTCAGCTTCATAGTAAGAGCCGAACAAACTACAAGATGGCAAACTAACTACAAACATTAAAAGAATTAATTTCTTCATATTATTTTCCTATATAAATACGTATTTACACACTTTCACATTATACCTTTTATTTTTAAAAGTCCAATATGAAGTGATAAATTTACAACTTATCAGCATAATTTTTAATACAAATTTATTAAAATATGATAAATTTTCTAAAATTATAAAACTTCTACCTCTGTTTGTGAATATCTCACAACAGTAAATCCTAAAGGATTCATTAAGCGTTTGCTCATCAATTCACGACCTTTTACAAAATATGCCGTCAATGATGCTGTCCAATACTTGGTAACTACTGTTCTTTCGGTACCAACCTCATTATCTTCCGTACCTATTTCATACGTCTTAAAATCTACTTTCCAAACCGGAGAATTTTCTCCGCCTTGTTTTTGAACAGATATAATTTCAACTTCTACGGTATAACCTGAATCTAATTTTTTAGATACTTTTTCTTCTATATTTTCGCTAAAAGTTTTAAAAACATCATCTCCGGACAAAAAATGCACCCATCCTCCTGGATACCATCTTATTTGCATTTCTCTTAAATCGTGTATAAAAGTATTACGCATAATCACATACTGTTTAACAAAAACTTCCATAAACATTTTATGTGATGCCATATCGTTGGCTATCGGTTCATACCTGATAAGTCCTTCAGAATCATATTGTTTCAAAATTAAAAACGGTTCTACAGTTAATCGTGGAACTAAATGAAACAACACTAAAACAGAACTTGTAAAAACAGTTAATGCAACTATGGCAAAAAGAGTTACTAATCTGGCTAACCACTTATAGTAATTTTCTTTTAATACCGACAATTGAGCATCATCTTCAGTCGCAAAATGCAGTTCTTGTGTACTACTGTTTGCTCCTTGATTCGTAATTGCAAAAGTTACTTTTCCATCATTCATAACACATTCTCTTAATATAATGGATATACAGCACAGTACGGCTTAACTTCAACATTACCACTATTGGCAACTTCATCTTTGTATTTCTTTGAAGCTGTAGCATTAACTTTTGCAGTAACTAAAGATTCTGCAAATTCAGCTGATGTACCATCAGTATTATCAGTAATTATAACACTAGCAGTAGTATCTTTCAACAACGCCAAATAAGCATTCTTTAATTTTGTAAATTTCTCGGAAAGTAATTCATTATTAGCATTGGTTGCACCTGCTATATAACTATATGTTGCACTTAACTGCTTATTCTTGCCATTTTCCAACATCTTTGCAACTTCATTATATTGATTATCATAAAACAAATCTACATTGCTACTTAATTCATAGCCTAAATCTTTAAGTGCAGAAACTAATGTTTCTTGTAAACTTTTGATAGAATTTTTCAACTCTTCAGTAGACTGTCTTATAAGCATTTCATTATCAACCATTGTCAAGAAATCACCAAATTGATTTCTATTCATTTGCATTCTTTGATATGAAGCATCTTTAAAAGAAATTGAATCATTATCTTCTTGATCTTCATTCTTCTTCACCGATTTAATCATATCCGTAATACTATCAGTAAAATAAAACTTGTTATTGCTATTTTTTGCAATCAATAATCCGAGTTCACTACCTGCTTCCGGGAATAGTCGCTCAGACTTGGCATTTGTTAACTCATCTTTCTTATGTGCTTTCAAATAATATGCATCTTTCAGACGTAAACATTTTCCATTAAGATTATAATCGCAACCTCTCAATTTATCTGATGAGCTGGTTGCTTCACCTGTTGTATATTCTGTACATACAGGTAAAATAGGATCAGATGATTTTGCACTATTTTTTGTAAGAGAATAAACAATTCGTTTTTTATCAAATAAAACTAATTTATCTGAAATATCTTCAGTACTGATGTTCAAAACATAGTCGCCAATTCTACAAGGGAATATTCCTCTCTTATATAAAATATCTCTTGATGCATTATTATCATCTAAAAAGTCTAAAGACATCGTATCTTCAACAAAAGCTTTTCTATCCAAAATCTTTTTCCAGATATACGGAACATCTGTTAACTTATTTAGAAAACCATGCTTTGTAATACGTTGATTAAACTTATTCTTTGGCACAGCAGAATAATCTTCATGATCAAAGAACATTATTTCTCGCAATGGAGGTAAGTTGTTTAATGTTGATGTATTAGGAGACATAAAATCTCTATCTGAAGGTACCATCGCTACAAAAAATTCAGAATCAGCATTATAACACTTGCTATTTTTACATACTTTTGCAATAAGCGCTTTGTTATATATATTCTTTATCATATCAGCATATTTACTGCTAAGACTCAAAGACTTACAATTTGCATACGCAGTTAAATCACTTAACGTAACATTTTTAAGTTTATTTATCATATCTTTATGATATTTCGCAATTTTTGTTTTTCCTTGCTCAGTAAACTTATACTCTTTACCATATTTTATATCTAACTCAATAATTGATCTTTTTGTATTATTTACAACATCTTCAGCATAAGGAATAGCGCATGAATTAAATATATTATCAGCTTTTTTCACTGAGCTATTTATAGCACGTTGCGCTAAATCATTAATATTACTATTAGCAACATATCCAGCTAATTTATTTACTCTGCCATTACTACCAAATTCCTGACTTTTATCAAGTTTCTTCTTATATTTATCATATAACTGATCCATTTTCTCTTCATATGTTTCCATTTTATTGATAAAATCACGTTTATTTTGGATAATTTTTTGTTCTATGGATTCAGTATTTCCACGCATAGCATCAATTTGTGCTTTGGTCACTTTTAATGATGCTTCTGCACTTGCTTTTTGTTTGCTTTGTGTTTCCTTTGTTATTAGTGCATCACTGAGAATCCCTGATTCTTTAGAATTACCTTTTTTCATGCGTGTACGATTATTAGAAATTTCAGATTCAGCCTGTTTCATCTGTGCATCAGCCTGACTCTTACTATTTTCCAAATCATCTATTTTATCTTGCAATTCATCTATTTTCTTTTGCTTGTTCTGCAAATCTTGAAGATAGTTTTTATCTAATGCTTCATACATAGATCTTTCATTCTCAAAATCAGCTGTCAACGCCATTTCTTCAGCATCTCTTTGGGCCACAATAGATTTAAAAGAATTAAAAATAGAAACTTCTTCAATTTCTTTAGCATGGTTTGTTAATGCGTTTTTCATATTTGAAACTTTGCTATTAATGCCTTCTTTAGCCGTTTGAATCTGTTTGTCCGTTAAAGGTGTTTCTGTATTTTTACGATCGCTAACCTCTTTATCTAAAAAGCTGAGAGCTAATGAATTTATCATATCTACTATATCGTCAGAAATTGATATATCTTTAACATATAATGCAATATTCTCATATTTTTTTGCATAATATTGTGTAACATAAATATTAATGTCATTCCAAACAGGAAACTCTCTATATGGTGTTCCAAAATTATGTTTTGCACTTTTTTGATCATTCAATAAAACTTGCGCAATTTCGGCGCCAATCTTGAATGTAAGTTTATCACGCATACGATCATTTTGTTTTACATTTGCTTGTTCTGATGGACTGATTCCCGGTATTAAATATTCATCATTATCACTATCATCAATTGTTAAAGCATCTTTCTTTTTATTTGCGTAACTTTTTCCATTCTCCATAGATGAGCCTAAATCATTAGAATCAAAGCTTTCTACCGTAACATCTGATGCATTTAACATCTCCGGTGAAAATTCTTCAGAAATAAGCGCTTTTGCTGCCTGAAAAGACTTATATGCCAAACCTGAAATACCTTTTCTGCTATCATAAGCAGTAACATTTTTATCAGATGGTTTAGTAGATCCATACCAAACTTTTTCAGGGTCTTTATAAAAAGTACTTAAATAATTTACGGCACATTTATCTGATATTTTAACATTTTCAACAGCTTTATTATACATATCAAGCATACGATGATATGTTACAAACTGATCACGATAACTTGGTAATGCTTGCCATAAATTATGAGCACTTATAGCTTTACCGAGTGCAGTTTCCGCCTCATCAAGTTCAGCTAATTTATCAAATTCTTCTGTAGCCCCGACAAATGCAGAATCTAACTCCGGCTCCGGAATTTTATCAAATTTCAGAACAGAATTTTTAGACGGATCAAATGAATATCCTCCAAAAGGTTCTTTTTTCTTCTTTTTAGCAGTAGACGCTGCTTGAACAGCACTATTAGCTTTTGCATTAGCATTTGTAGTTTGAACAGCACTATTAGCTTTTACATTAGCGACATTAATTGCTTGCTTTGCACTAACGGAAGCTTTCTGCTTAATATCAGCAAACTTTATATCAACTTTATTTACATAATTTATATTATAAGCATAAACCTTTTGCTGTAACACATCATTATATGATGATTTCCCTTGTGTTTTATCGTATGGAGCAGGCGTAATATCATGTAATATATACTTCGCTGAATTATATTGTGCACGTAACAAAGAAAGTGTTTCTGCTACTTTAGCTAATTCTTCAAAAACTAAATACGCATCATATGCGTTTTTATATGCCTCTCTTAAAGCAGCTTCGCTATCTTCCTCAGAATCGGATGATGTTTCTGTTGAAATTTCAGCATCCGGTGATGCTGTTTCAAAAGAAGAAATTTGTGTTTCTAACTCTTTTAATTTTGTATCAAAAGTTCTTACCGTCACATATACTTCCATCAAAGTATCATTCAATAATTCAACAGCTTTTTCTCTATAAGCATTATTTATCAGCACATCATCACTCGGATAAGCCATAAAGAGTTTTTGCATCTCTTTGCTTACAGCTTTACTATCTTTCATCTGCTCTTCAGATAATTCCGCAGACTCTTCAACACTTTTCATTGTTGACAAAGGTTTACTTTTATCCTTTTTATTATTTTTGACCTTATCTTTTACCTCGTCAATTTTATCATTTATCTTATCTTTTACCTCATCAATTTTATCAACTATCTTCTTTTTAAAATCTTCAAGTTTTTTCTTACCTTTTGTTATTGCTTCATTAACCTTAGATTCAATAGAACTCACTTTCGTTTCTACTTGTTTAAGAGCAGCTCCAACATCTGCCACAGCTGTTTGCGCACCTTTTACAACATCAATAGCAAATGCCTGTGAAGTTATAATACAAATAATAAATGTAATTATCAGAATATATATTTTTTTTAATATCTTATTCATTTGCATCATCTCCCGTTATTTCTTTTGCTAAAGATTTTCCTGTATCACCTATATTATTTGCAGTATCTTTGATATTATTTATATCTTTTGTAGTGTTATCAACCAGATTTTTTCCTTTATTTGCAGCATCTTCTGCCTTATTTGCGAAATTTTCTGCTTGATCCTTAAAATCCTTTGCTTTATCCAAAAAAGAACCTTCTTGTTTACTTTTACGCGTTGCATCATCTTCTGTGAATACATAATCATCAAAATTAAATGATTCTTTATGACGATATTCATAAGGTATTGCTAACATATCTACTGCTGTTTGCATTTTTAACTGTGCAACCGTTAATTTCAAATTATCTAAAATCATGCGCATAGCCTGAACTCTCAAGCCGGAAGAATCTGTATTTATAACATTTTGTAAATCATCCATTGCTAAGCCACCTGATTTTAAATCATTCAGCAAACTTTCTCTCTCAGCCATTTTGCTTTTTATCTCAAGTGCCATTGCATAAGCTTCCAGAGTAGCATTAAAAGCTTCTTCTCTACGTGCTTGCGCAATTTTATCCAATGCCTCACCTCCGGCAATTTCACCTTCTGCTATAAAATTCTTATTTATTGCAGCATCATATGCTTGGCCATCATCATCTTTCAAAAATTCTTTAGCCTTGTCAGCAATTTTCTCTCCTTTTTCTAAGGCTTTATCAGCCTGTTGACCTAAATTCGTAATTTGAGATTTTATATCATTCATCTGCTCACTAAGGGACTTTTTTTGTTTTTCATAATCCTGACTAACTTCATCATTTTTGACATTATTACGTTGCTCTTGTAATCTCTTAATTTCTTCATTATTTGCATTTATCATTGCTTCATATGTATCTAAATTAGACTCATCTTGTTGCGCCGCAGCAAATGAAAATACAAATTTTTGTCTGTATGTTGCAATTTTTGTATTCAAAACTTCATCATTTTGTGAAGATTTCTTAAAAAGTCTTGAAGGCGTAGAAATTCCACTAACTGGTTCTTTCTTCTTGTCTGTTTTTTTATCTATAGCCAAAGCTTTATCTTTAACTATCTTACTTGGTGCAACTTTACTTGTACCAGATACTGCCTTTTTTATGCTTGCTTTTGCTTTACTGCTCGGTAAATCCTTGCTCATCGTATTTGCTGATGTCAACGCATTTTGTACTGCTTTAATTTTTTCGGAATTTGAGCTTTTTAACTCATTATCTTTTTGCAACTCTTCAGCTTTTTTCTCTTGTATAACATCTTTTTCTAATGCTTTTGCCTTTTCTGTTGCTACACCAGAAGTAGCTTTCTCCCCAAACTTA
>JAZULC010000020.1:0-44587 GCA_045643605.1 Alphaproteobacteria bacterium | reverse complement strand
GATTCAGCATCAGCTACGGATACAGCAATAAGATTAGGAATATTCCCTGAAAATATGGTACAGGCAGACGGAAGCATCAGACACGCTCTCGGAGGAGCAGTTATTGTTCATGCTACCGATTATGCAGATATGCAAGACTCTGCATTTACCATTATATTTGAAGGGTTACCAAAGAAAATGGCTGTAAATTTGGTTACCGACTCTAACAATATAAGTAATAATAATCTAATGTATTTGAATTTTAATGCAAATGATGAAGGAGAATAAAATGAGGATAAATAAATTAGAACTTTTAATGACATGTACTTGCTTATCATTAATTATGTCATCACAAAAAGCAAATGCAGAACACAGAATACAATATGCTCCGGCAGATGCTCAAAAAATCGCTAATGAAGAAAACAATTCTATATCTTTTACATATTCACATGGTAGCAGAGTAGGTACAGCGCTTACAGCTTCTGATGCTTATTCTCCTGATGAAGGAAATGATAATGAAGAAGATGATACAGAAGCTTTTAATGAAGCCGGCTGGAACGCAAAAGGTATAAATAAAGATACAGGTACAAAATATGATAGTAATGGTTATGATGTAAATGGTATTGCGGCTTGGGCAGATGGAAATGGCGAAGTTACGGATGATTCTTGTAATAGTTTCTGCGAAGATAATAGAGCTGATCCTGATTTATTATCATCATATGGTTTTGATGTAAGCGATGAAGCTGGTGGGTGTTATACAGAACATCTTAAAATATGCAATGAGATGATTAATGGAGAATGTAATTGGATTGAAAAATCGGTTGAATATTGTGAGGAGACAAATGAAACAGCACATCAGGCTAATGGTGATGGCACATGTTCTTGTAGTTGGTACCTAGAATGCTTTACAGGAGATATGCCGGTAACATTGGCTGATGGTTCAACAAAACGTGCAGATGAAATCTGCTATGATGATGAATTACTTGTATGGAATTTTGATGACGGTAAATTTGCTTCTGCAAAACCAATTTGGATAAAGATTGAACAAGTAGCACAAGAATATAACTATATGCGTTTTAGTGATGGTTCTGTCTTAAAGACAATCAGTCAGCACCGTATATTCAACCAAGAAGCAGGTAAATTTACATATCCGATGACGGATGATACTCCTCTTGGAACACATACCTTAAATTCAAAAGGCGAGCTGGTTGCTCTTGTTGAAAAGAAAATAGTCAAAGAAGAAGTAAAATACTATAACATTATGACAGAAAGGTATATTAACTGCTTTGTCGGTGGTGTGTTAACATCTTGTCGTTTGAACAATATTTATCCGATTAAGGATTTAAAATTTGTGAAAGACAATCGCAAAATTGTACCTTATGAGCAGTTTGCCGAACTTGACCGTAAGTGGTATGACGGTTTGCGTTTAGGTGAACAACCTAGTGAGATAAATCGTGAAGGAGATGTTAATTTTAATGATAAGTCAATTGTTGACTACGTTAAACGTAACCTCAAAATTATGGCTTAAGTATTTATGAAGGTATTTTTGCTGAGACATGCAGATGATCCGCATGATATTATAGGTGGTTGGTCTGATATTGGTTTGACTGATTTTGGTAAACAGCAAGCCATGGAAATCGTGGATTTTTTCAAAAAAAATCAAGATTCTTTGCAGATCAACCACATTATTTCAAGCGATTTAGTGCGTGCTAAAGAAACAATTTCGGCTACTGCGCAAGCATTAGGTTTAGATGTTGAAATTAACGAAGATTGGAACGGACTCAATCAAGGAGAGTTCAACGGGTGTTCTTCCGAACAAGCTAAAGCATTGTATCCATACCTGAATTTATGGGCTATGGATTATGATGAAACATTTCCTAAAGGAGAAAGCCCAAAATTGCTCTATAACAGAGTCATAAATGCTTGGAATGACTTATTTTCAAAATACAATGATAATGACAATATCTTGATATGTACGCATGGTGTAAATATGGTTATTTTAGAAACTTATCTAAAAAAACAAGTATGGAACCATAGAGAAAAAAGAAACTTTTATCCTTGTGTTTTAATGAAGATAGATACTGTTGCCAAAAAGATAAATATGCAAAGGCTAACTGATATTCCGACGGATTATTAAGTAAATTTTGTTACATTTAATATAAAAAAATCGCCTGTTGTCAGGCGATTTTTTATGTTGTAGGACTTTACAAGAAATCTTTAGGTTTAATATTCCACCCTGTACATTTCCAATGAGCATCTCCTTCTTCTTTTTCAAAAATGCAAATACTTCCTGTACCCACTTTAATTTCGTGTTCAAGACAAAAATCTTCAAAACTTTCCGTAAGATAAGGTGCAAAACGAATAATTCCGTTAGAAGAAACAGCCATTACCGTTTTATCTTTGAAATTATGCTCAACTTTGTCAGCAAAATTTTTCCAAGCATTGATAATGCCATCAACGGACACAATCCAACCGTTCGGAACAATGGCACTATTATTCCATTTATCTATTGCGTCTTGTCCAATTCTGGCAATAACTTCTTCTTCTGTTTTATTTTCATCAGGACCATAATCAATTTCAACAAAAGAATCATCAAGCTCAAACGGAATATTCTTTTCCATAGCTTCAATGGCTAACTCTGCCGTCTTGCGAGTACGTTTGAGCGGAGCTGCATAAACCATATCAGGAATCATATTTATTTTTTTCAAATACAATCCGATATTTGTGCCTCTTTGTGTTTCTACTAAATCTAAATCAGTTCTGCAACCTACTCTTGTAGGAGTTTGCTCTTTTGTAAATGTATTTCCGTGTCTGGCAACAATTATTCTTGTAGTCATTATTTTATTCCTTTATAACAGATTATATTCATCTAAAACTTGTTCTACTCTGGCAATATCTTCCGGAGAATCAACACCTGATAAAGCTGCCATTTTGTCGTAATTGCGATAATTTACTTCCACGCAACGAACTTTAATTTTATTTTCTATCCAACGTAATTGTTCAAGACCCTCAAATTTTTCATATTTTCCTTCAGGAAGAGAAGCGATTTTTTTCAAAATATCAAAACGATATCCGTATAATCCAACTTGACGGAATACCGGTGAAAAACTTTCAGTTTCACGTAATTTTTCTTCTTTTCGGATAGCCGGAATTATATTTTTAGAAAAGAAAAACGCATCATGATTAGCATCAAAAACAGCCGTAGTACCGGAAAAAGGAGTGGCTTTTTTGTGTTCACGCAAATCATCTAATTCATTCCACTTCAAATTTACGACAGGTGTTACTGTTTCTACAGAATTATCCTTATAATATTCACTGATTACGGCCTCTAAAAACCATTCCGGACATATTGGATTGTCGCCTTGCAAATTTACTACAAACTCAGGCTTATCAGCAAAACTGTTTGCTGCTTCTACAATTCTATCTGTACCGGTTTTACAATCAGCAGAGGTCATAACCGCATTGATATTATGGGCTTTGCAAAATTCCATAATTCTTTCATCATCTGTTGCAACAACGGCTTCACAACCATCAAACTTTTTTGATGCAGATAAAGCATTTTCCCAAACTCTTAAAAGCATTTCTTTGCCTTTGATTTTTGCCAAAGGTTTTCCCGGAAAACGAGTAGATCCATATCTGGCAGGGATACCTATTAGTGTTTTCATATAAATTTCCTTTCTATTTTGTTATTAAATTGTTTTTGATAAATTTCTCTAAGAGCATAACACCCCAACCTGTTGATCCTTGAGGATATACCGGAGTTGCTTTTTCTTGAACATCATTGCCGGCCATGTCAATATGTGCCCATTTTATGCCTTTTTGAATAAATCTCTGTAAGAAACATGCTGCTGTCATACCTCCGGCAATTTTTCCTCCGATATTTTTCATATCGGCAACATTAGACTTAATCATTTCATTATAGGCTTTTGTTAAAGGTAATTCCCATAACTTTTCTCCGGTTTGTTCTCCGGCGCAGGTTAGTTTTTGAATCATCTCTTTATCGTTTCCCATAATGCCTGAAAATTCACACCCGAACAAATAGCTTACTGCGCCAGTGAGTGTAGCAATATCTATAATATATTCAGGATGGAAATTGTCAGCCAAATACCACAAGCAATCAGCTAAAACCAAACGACCCTCTGCATCTGTATTTAATATTTCCACAGTCTGTCCTGATAACGAATAAACAATATCATTTACTCTGGTAGCATGTCCTGAAGGCATATTTTCAACCAGACCGACAACACCTACGACATTTACCTTTAATTTTTGCATAGCTACAGCTTTTAATGTTGCAACAACAGCGGCAGCTCCTGACATATCACGATGCATATCTGCCATCGCAGATGATGGCTTTAATGATAATCCGCCACTATCAAAAGTAACACCTTTGCCGACAAAACCGGCTACATATTTTTCTGATTTTTTATTGCCGTGCCATTTAATAACAGCTACTCTTGCAGGATTATCTGAGCCTTGAGCAACAGCTAACAATAAATTAAATCCGATTTCTTTCAGTTCTTCAGGATTTAAAATTTCAATTTCCAATCCATATTCTTCTAATTTTTGAATTTCAGAAGCAAAAACTTCCGGTAATAAATAATTTGCAGGTTCATTACCAAAATCGCGAGCATAATTAACAGCTTCTGCCAGAATTGAAAAATCATGATAGCCTTTATCTGTTGCGCCATCAGCGACAATAGATAATTGCTCAATTTGAGAATAGTCCTCAGCTTTTTTAGTTGTAAAATATTTATCAAAAGTATATCCGCCAAGTTCAAATCCTTGAGCTACATTATAAGCCGCAACACAAGATGAAAATGTATCACAAACATTATTTGGAATATAACAAACAATATTTTCAATTTTTTTCATTTTCTGGGCAATATGTCCGCCAATATGCTTAAAATCTAACTCTGTCGGATTATCTTGCACAACAGCTACGGCAATTACAGAATCCATAAAATTATACTGCTTAAATTTTAATGATTCTTTGGTTTCATTGCTCAATAATTTTTTCAAAGATTTGAATTCTTCATCACTGACAATATTTGCAAAATCTTTTTTATTAAAATGTTTAATGTCACGCAAAATTATGACTTTGTTAATGTTTGTTGATTTTATCTTTGCATTAAAAACTATTTTAGTCATTGTTTCCTCCTGATAGTTTTTATAAATATACTACATAGTAATATAACAAACAGATTTTTTTTGTAAATATTACAAAATATTTATAGACAATATTTAATTTATAGAGTAACTTTAGACAAAATATATTAGAAAGAAAAAGTTGCTGTCATGGCTGATAAGAAAAAATATATATTAAAAAGAAAAAAGGTTAAGAGCGTATTATCTTTAGGTACTTTAATCATACATATGCCAAAGATGCAAAGTATATTACGTATTACTGATGCTCATTCGGTTATGATTGCAGAACAACAATTATATGAAATTGCATCAAGGTCTTACAGATTACCTAATTTTGAACAAAATTTCAAAAAATTTCCTTTTAATAAGCAAAAAGCTATTGCTTTGCAATTAGGCCAAATACATCGTTTAGTTTATGATGAATCTGTAAATTTTAAGAAAGAATATATAAAATTATCGTCTGAAGAAAAAAATATGGCTTTGTTGCAGATTTTAAATCTTTATCATTATGGATGCGGTAAAAACAATCACCGTATTTCTGAAAAAGAGAAATCAATATATTGGAATAAAATACGTACAGCTATGGCTATAGATAACGTATCTATTGACCATAAAGTACATACACCACTGGACAAAGGAGCAAAAAAAGTAATCAGATGGGATGCTTATGGACTGCTTGAAAAACCAAAATCTTCAGACCTGAGTGATGAATATAAAAACTTTAGAAAAACTGCAAAATCTCAACATAAAAACAGTAAACATCAAACTCATTATGATTTATATACATCACCGGCTTGGGCTTATAACTTTGCTCAATTTTATAATTTTTATAAAAGCGAGCCAATGGTGCAAAAGGCTTTAAATCAATTAAATATTCCACCATCTTTACTGCCTCGTCTTAATGTTTTTGACTATGCAGATATTATATACGAATTTTGTGGTGATAAAAATTATGGAACGGCAAAGCTCTTTTCCGGAAGCAAATTTGAATTTGTAAAAACAGTTGGCACACTTTGCGAAAATGAAATTATAGCTGCTCACCAAAAAATGGGTGTAGACGAACGCTATACATTATCACTGTTGCGTGAAATGAAACGTTTTGGAGTTTCTTCAAATGTTACTCCTCTTGAATGTATTTGTACAGAAGAGGCATTACATAAACTAACCAAAGCAGGAATTGATTGTAGTAATCTTAAACCTGGTGATACTTATCCTGAAGCATTTTATGATTTATTATTTGCAAGTGATGCTTATAAAATTATTATTGCAAAGGATCGTTTTGGTAATGATGTTAAAGGACCGGCTTATGATGTTGACCATCAGGATCCGGTTGATGATGCTGGCGGAAAAAGAATTGCAGATTTTAGTTGGCCTAATTTACAAGCAACAAATTCTCGCACGAGATATAGATTAGTTGATCAGCAAGTACACCAGCTGTACATTCACGCGAAAGATACAATACAAGCAGACACTCAAACAGAAAGTTATGTATCAAGAGTAAAAATTCCTGATGAAAATATTGTAATTATGTTTGGTGTAGATAAAGATTCATGGATTACACATGATTTTTCAGATGATAGATATGTAATTGAACAAAACAGATATTTTTATGGTGAGTATATACATAATATTGTTCAGGCAGAAGCTTGCGGAAAAATATCTTATACTGTACAAAATTTAAATGCTCAAAATACTGTTACTAAAATAAAAAATAAAAAGAAAGATACTTTTGGAAATATCAGATTTGTTCAAAAATCCATAGCAAGAAACAGAAGGCGTTGATTATGAGTGCATTATTTGAATATTTACATAAAAGTCGTTTTGCAAAAATATCACAACCTCTTGCAACAAAGGATTTAATTTTGTTGCAAAAACATTTGGCAGAGCAGGGGTTCTCTCAACTTCCGGAAAGTTTTATCAATATATTGCATATATCTAATGGTATTTCATATAATACCGGTGATATTTTAGGTGCTTTCCCACAAACATCTGCCATAAAAGATTTATTGTCAGAAAATATAAGATTATCACATGATGGTAATATTTTAATTTTAGGTAAATCTGAAATGGATTTTTTTATTTACAATTCTGAAAAAAAAGTATATCAAATCGTGGACAGAGACGATATGGAAGTCTTGAATGAATATGAGGATAAAGAGGTAGAACAAGCAATTTGTGCTTTTTTAAAAGTCGGATATGAGCAAAATTTATAAATCGTGTACAAAAAATATTACACAAGCAGCAGATTTAATTATAAATGGAAAATTAGTGGCATTTCCTACGGAAACTGTTTATGGTTTGGGCGCAAATGCTTTTATACCTGAAGCAGTTGCAAATATTTTTGCAGCGAAGGGGCGTCCTGTGTTTAATCCTTTAATTTCTCATATTGCAGAAATAGATATAATCAATGAATTAGCAATTTTTGATGAACGAGCAAGGTTTTTAGCAAAAAAATATTGGCCGGGTCCTTTAACTTTTGTACTGAAAAGAGCTAATCAAAATAAATCTTTAGATTTAGCTTGTGCCGGATTACCTACAATTACAGTTAGAATGCCTAATCATCCGATTGCATTAAAACTTATCCAAAAAAGTGGAGTTCCTATCGTTGCACCTTCAGCTAATAAATCACAAACAATTTCTCCTACTACTGCTTTACATGTTGCAGAAAGTTTAGGCGATAATGTGGACATGATACTTGACGGAGGGTGTTGTACCGTAGGTGTAGAATCTACAATTATAGATTTAACTACTCCCAGAGCTGTGCTTTTGCGCGCTGGAGGGATAACTTTAGAAGACCTTGAGAAAACTTTGGGTGAAAATATTTTAATTTCTCACGGAAATCCTGAGATGCCAAATTCTCCCGGACAATTATTAAAACATTATGCACCGGTGAATCATACAGTTCGTATAAATGCTACACATAAACAAGCTGATGAATTCTTAATCGGCTTTGGTGATGTAAAAGATGCTGATATAAATTTAAGTGAAGAGGCTAATCTTAATGAGGCTGCCGCTAATTTATTTGCTTATTTGCGTTTGGCAGATGAACAAACTGAATTTCAAAAAATTGCGATTTCTCCAATTCCGGAACATGGTCTTGGTTTAGCTATAAACGACAGAATAAGACGCGCATCATATTCTAAATAACAGATTGTATTTTTTATAATAATACATATATCTGCCAACAAAGGAAAAGAGATGGCAGAATATTCGGCAAGTTTAATGATTATCGGCTCAGGACCGGCAGGCTATTCGGCAGCTATTTATGCGGCTCGTGCCGGAATAGATACATTTATTGTTTCAGGAGAACAACTCGGTGGACAGCTTATATATGCTGATAATATTGAAAATTATCCAGGTTTTGATACTCCGGTTTCCGGATTAGAATTGATGCAGAAAATGCAAAAACAAGCCATAAATCTCGGTGTGAAAATTATTAAAGATACAATTCAAGAAGTAGATTTTGATATATCTCCTTTTGTTTGTAATTCTAATACCAATTCATTTTCTGCAAAAAGCATTATTATTTCAACCGGAGCATCAGCAAAATGGTTAGGATTAAAAAATGAGCATCTGTTGATAGGTAAAGGTGTTTCTACTTGTGCAATTTGTGATGGTTGGTTTTATAAAAATAAAGATGTCGTGGTTGTCGGTGGAGGAAATACGGCAGCAAAAGAAGCATTATATTTATCAGATATTGCAAATAGTGTAACCATAGTTCATCGCAGAAATAATTTGCGTGCAGATAACAGTGAACAAACAAAATTATTTAATAATAACAAAATAAAAATTGAATGGGATAGCGTAGTTGAAGAATTTATTACTCAAAAAAATCCGTTTAAATTAAAGGAAATTTTGATAAAAAATTTGAAAAACGATAAAACAAAAAAAATTAAAACCGACGGAGTATTTATTGCTATCGGATATTCTCCGAATACAACTATTTTCAAAAAATATTTAAATATTGATGAAAACGGATATATCATAACAAAACCCGGTTGTTGTGAAACAAATGTAACAGGAATTTTTGTAGCCTGAGATGTTATTAACCCGCACTTTCATCAGGCAATTATTTCTGCAGGTTCAGGTTGTTTAGCAGCTTTGCAAGCAAAAGAATTTTTGTATTCTTAATTAAATTTTTTGCAGTAGGTATATGTATCCGGTAACAGGGATATTATTTTCCATACGCAACACGATTTCTTGAAAAGAAATTTGCAAAAATCCGTATTTTTTTATTAGCGAAGATATATATTTTGCAGAGTGATGGTATCTTCCTGACGGGTGTAATAAGATATTTTTCTGTGAAGATTTAGAAACCGAAAATACAAAATAACCATAATTATGCAGGGAATTTTTTACACCTGAAAATAATGCTGATAAATCTCCAAAATATGTTAACACATCTGCAGCTGCCACTAAATTATATTCTGAAACATGGTTAGATAAATAAGTCAATAAATCAGAATGAATAAGTTGAGAATATATATTTTTCTTTTTGGCTTCTTGTAACATTTTTAAAGAAATATCTACGCCGTAAAGACCACCTTTATTGGCATATTGTTGCAGATATTGACCGCACAATCCTGTTCCGCACCCAATATCTAATACTTGTCCCTTTTTTATATTTATTCCGCTTAAAATAGATCCTATAATTTTTGGGGTATTGTATTCTAAAGACAATAATGTTTTTTCAAAATCAGGAGCAAAAGCATCAAATATATTACGAATACCGATAAGAGCATTAGAATTTTCACAAGGAATACCCAAAACAGCACCACCCATATATTTTGCTATCGGATTATCAGAAAAAGTTTGTATCCATTTATCTGCGTATTCTTTTGACTTTTCACTTTCGCCGTCAATTTTAGCTTCATAAAGTAAATATCCGAAATTAAGTTGATGAGGCAGGGCATCATCTTTTGCCGTTACAATAGATTTCCAAGCGTATTCACATGCTTTGTCATAATTCTTATCATATTGATATATCTGGCTTAAATAATTATATGTCCACGGATTTTGCGTATCTAATTTTGAAGACTCAAGCAAGAATTTTTCCGCACATTTATAATTTTTTAGTTCAAAATAAGACTGCGCTAACAATGAAATTATTTTTAGATTATCTGTATTTGCCGCATATAATTTTTTTAAATAATAAATTGCTTTAGAATATTTATTCAGCATAAAATTGGCATTTGCACAGTTAATATTAGCAACAAAATCTTTTCTTTTGAGCTTTTTTGCTTTTAAATAATAGAATAGAGCACGTTTATAATTCTTTTTAGAATATAAAACATTACCTTTCAGAATAAATGAATATGCTTTTGAATAGTCTTTTTCCATTTTATAAGCTCCGAGTTGTATTAAAATATCATTTTTTGGTAAAAAAACTATTGACGAATAAAAAAATATATTATATCTATCACCAGTAAATGGGGGTGTGGCGAAATTGGTAGACGCGCTAGACTCAAAATCTTGTTGCCTCAGGCAGTGGGAGTTCAAGTCTCCCCACCCCTACCATTAAATTTCAGGAATATGTTATCTGATTTTGAAAAAGTAAAGCGGGCATTTTGTAATAAAATGCTTTTTTTGTGCCTGTGCACTTCTTGTCTGGTAAAAATTGAAGAAAAAATATAAAAATATAAAAAAAGTTCTTGCATTATTATTTTTTTTAGAATAAACATATCTCCGTAACATGAGATTAGTTATCATGTTATTTGGCATGTTGGGGTGTCGCCAAGTGGTAAGGCATCGGCTTTTGGTGCCGACATTCGTTGGTTCGAATCCAGCCACCCCAGCCAATTTTAATAAACTGCTTTTCGGAGCAGTTTTTTTCTTTATATATCAATGTGTTATCTGGTGCTATATACGGTTTCAGTGGCTTTTCACTTAAACTATCCGTGCTATCCAAAAAATCAACTTCTAAGCCTTGTGGATATTGAAGTTGGTCAGATTCATTTTCTTGAGGCGTATCACTTCCTGTAGCTTTTAATACATTATCACTCAGTATAAATGAAAATGGTTGATTGAGACTACAGCTTATAATACCTTCCTGTAGTACAATTTGTTTAAACAGTAATCGAAGGAGCATCTGTTTATCTGTTAAGGATCTGGTCGTAGCTGTAAATATATCCTTTGCTTTAGACAGGATTTTAAGCGTATTGAGCACTGTAACGTTAAATCCATCATCACCTCTGTACTTAACCTCCAATTGTGTCTGTAAACGTGATTTCTGGAGATTGTAATCAGCTTTTCTTGTTTGATACTCCTTTTTACTAATTTCTTCAGACATACGTAACTCAAATAATCGGTTGAGCTGCTTATCAATATGCTCTATTTCGGATTTCAAACGCTCAATCTCACTGTTTATAAAGTTTATCTCAGCTTGTTGGTTAGATTGCACAATCCGAGTAGTCCAAAACATATTCCCTCTGAATATCAGGTAAAAGCATATGTCCACTATTCACATACTCAAGAGCTGTTAGTACACTCATATCTTCATATTTGTTCTTCGTAGCCATTATAAAAACCTCACTTTACTTTTCTATAAACAAGTTATTTTATAATATCATTAAAAATCCCTAATGCAACAAAAAATCAAAACCATTGTCAAAGACAATCTTTATAGAAAGCTGATATGCTTTGATGTAATAGCAGGTGTCTTTTACCATTGTTCCATTTCAAACATTTTAATCAGTTTATCTTTGTCATCCAATTTAACTATTAAATTATATATACGACACAATATGTCGTGTTGGCGTTTTAAGCTCCATATCAACAAAACAATTTATCGGAGAACTATAATGCAAAGCCAATATGATATACTGAAATGTCTTAATTATATGGAAAATCTGTTATCCGTCGGTCATATAAAAGCAAATTATGAAAAGTCACTTTATCGCTGGTATGATGAAGTGGGGCAAACAATTATGAGTGGCGTTAAAGTAGATAAAAAAGAAAATCGCATTAAAATTAAAGATTTTATAGGATTGCTACACAAAAAAACTCAAAAAATACAAAAATTAACTCCCAGCGTTATTGAAAAGAACATCTTATTGTTAGGCGAAATCTTTCATCTCAACAAAAATGAAATGGATCTTATTGGTTTGATGTTTCGTCATACACAATATGCCTTTTTGAACAATTTTGTGGAGTATTTTTTAGGTTATCACTGGGAGCGCCTGGATTCGTATGCAATGTTGTTGAAATTAACTTATTCGCAGCTGATGAATATGCTTCGTGAGGATGGAAGACTAATGAAAGCAGATATTTTTAGTTATGATTATCATGACAGAATAGAGCTTGCCAGTTGGGTTAACAGATTACTTATTGGTAGATATAAAAACAAAAAAGATATGTTTGATACTATTATTGGCAAACCACTCAGGAGCAAACTGAACCTAACCAATTTTTCGCATATTGAACAGGTGGATATAATTTCATTATTGCTTAAAAATACCACAAAACAAAAAGAAAAAGGCATAAATATTTTGCTTTATGGAGATGTTGGTAGCGGTAAAACAGAATTTGCCAAAGTGTTAGCTCAAGAAAATAACTTGAAATTATACTCAATTGCCGAAGATATGGGTGGAAGTTGTAATATCTCATATCGTCGGTTTAACAGATTAAAAGCCATATCACAGGCCTTTTGTAAAGAAGATAATATTGCTTTAATGTTTGATGAAATTGAGGATGTTTTTTATAATTCGCCTTTTCAGGATAGACCTAATATTTCAAAGGTGGAAATAAATCGTTTCTTGGAAAATAATCCCAAGCCAATTATTTGGATTTGTAATAAAATCGGCTACTTGGATAAAGCTTATTTGAGAAGATTTAGCTATATTGTAAGGATCGAACGCCCAAATCGCATTGTTAATAAAGATATCTTGGTGAAAAACTTAAAAAAGTATCATATTAAATATCAACATTCGGACTTGGATTACATTATCTCTAAATATAATTTTACACCAGCCATATTGGAAAATGCTGCCAAAGTTACAAATCTAGTGAACGGTGATATTTCGGATATGCGTATGCAGCTTGATGCAGTAGAGCAAGCCATAAGCGGAAAATCTGAACGGCTTAAAAAGTGTAACGATTTTGCGACTTTTAACATGGATTTGTTAAACACAGATTTGGATTTAAAGAAATTTAACGAACAAATCAGTACCTTGGGAAAATTAAATTTTTCACTCTGTTTATACGGAGCATCAGGGACAGGCAAAACAGCGTATGCAAATTATTTAGCACAAATACTAGGGCTTGAAGTGCTTGAAAAACGGGCATCAGACTTAATTAGTGCTTATGTTGGAGAAACCGAAAAAAATATTGCAGAAGCTTTTGATGAAGCAAGAAAGAATAAATCTGTTTTAATTTTTGATGAAGGTGACTCTTTTTTACAAGATCGAGCACATGCAACAAAGTCCTGGGAAATTACCCAAGTCAATGAGATGCTAACTCAAATGGAAATACACCCATACCCGTTTATTTGTACCACGAATCTGATGACCAATATTGATAAAGCCAGTTTGCGTCGATTTACTTTTAAGATTAAGTACGATTATATGACAGATGAACAGATTGATAAAGCTTTTAAGCATTTCTTTGGTATTGAGTTAAACGAAAACATTATGCTTAAACTAACAGCAGGTGATTTCTGTGTGGTTAAGAAGAAAGCAGAGATCATGGGCTTGTTGCAGGATAAATGCAAACTCATCGAAATGCTAAACGCTGAACAAGAAAGTCGTGAACCAACACATAGAAAAATTGGTTTTATCTGACATATGTAATATTACTTTTTACTCCACTCATATAATACATCCATGAGAAGTACCATGGCGTAGGTATCTTGTCCGCAGTATTTGAACAGATCTTCAAACATCTGCTTGCTTTCTTCTTGGGTTTGGGAGCCGTTTAGAAATGCTAAGTATTTCGTCATTGCATCACCACCATTGGCAATATTCATACCTTTGTAGGATAAATCTGAAAAAACAGGCAATACATATTTGATTGAAGCAGAACTTTTCTGTTTCGGACTGTATAAATAGCGATTTCTAAATGGTACCAACTGATCAACTACACGTTCGTTGATTGCTAAAATATCTGCACTTAAATCGGGGAATAAATCGGCTAGCTCTTTGTTAAGTGTTTTTTCAAATTGTTGATTATAAACCACGATTGAACCTTTTTTACCACATCCTTTAACCAACGCTTCGGCTAAACTACGTCGTGGATCAGATTGTTCTTGGTGTAAAAATTCTATATGTTCCAGTTTTCCATGCGGTTCTTTTTGAATATGGAGCGAAAATTGAAATGGTACTTGTGAATATGGTGATGTGTTATCAAACATTGGTATGGCAGGCATCACCGTTTCATAATCCAAGTAATAAAGCGGATATTCCAAACTATCCAGCCATTCCTTAATTTTCTCTGGCTCAACGTGGATTTTATCTGTTAGAAAGCAATCACGATCAATCAGTTGCTTATCGGTTGTGCAATATTCAAGCGGTAAATCTTTAATATCACAGGAGTTAGTGGTATTATAAAATTCATTTGCCTTATTGGTATTAAGTAAGTCGAAAATGGAGTATTCTGGTACATCTTTACCGCAATAATGATAAAATGGACAATCAGAACAACTTGCATGGAGCGAAATTTTGGGCTCATCCTGCATGGTTTGATATGACAACATGCCTTTAACATACATTTCAACTTCTGTTTTCTTTTGTAACACTTCATCGGTAACATCATCTTCGGCAAACAGTTGTTTTATATCAAGTTCACCATGACGAACATATTTGTTATTCAAATGCAATACCTTACATCTTTTAATCGGATAACCAGCATTTTCAAATACATACTTCTGAAAAGCTAAATCATCAATATAATAGTCTTTAACACCTGAGGCTGATTTTATTTCTATCATATCCCAAGATTCGCCGTTTTTAACCAACACATCAATCCGACAAAAGCATCCGTTCGGTAGTTTGGCAAAAGCTTCGTATAATGTACCATGCTTTTGGCTTAGTTCTTTTGTGATTTTGGAGCCATTTTCAACATCCCAGCTTTCAGCATCAACCATAACTCCATGAGGATAGAAATCACGAGCCAAATCTTGTATTTGATTGCCAATTTCAAAGGTAGCTAAAGTTGCTTCATCATATTCAGGTATGAGTTCTTTACGGTTTTTCTTAAGCCATAGTGCTTTTACACAATCTAAACCCATTAAATAATCTGATTTTGATAGATACATAAGACAATCCTCTCGTTCTTTCTTCTATTCTATACACTATTTATTAAATTTTATTTTATAATCTGATTGCGACAGATTGTGACGGATACAACATATAAATTCACGTTCGGAGATTTGATATGGCAAATTATGAAAAGATGTATGACTTGTTTGACTTGGCGATGGCAATGCAGGAATCGAGCGAGGGATTGTCGCTTGAGGATATTCAGCAAAAATATAACGTTTCCCGCCGCACTGCCGAACGTATGCGAAATGCGCTGTTAAACTATTTTCCGCAAATGGAAGAAGTTGAAACAGGTGAACGTACGAAACGTTGGCGCATTACTCAAAGAAGCTTAAACAGTTTTATTTCTTTTTCTGCAGAAGAATTAGCCGTATTCAAAACCGCTATTGATAAATTAAAGCAAAGTAATTTAAAAGATAAAGCCGATAAATTGGAAAAGGTGGAAATTAAGCTACGTAACTTGTTAAAACCTGAACAAAAGAATAAAATAGAAGTTGATGCCGACGAACTGATGAAAGCTGAAGGTTTAGTATTACACCCAGGGCCAAGAATTGAACTTGATAAAGAGATTTTAAGCACATTACGTCAAGCAATCCTTTCTTGTCATCACATTAAAATGGTTTATCAGGCTAAGAACAGCGGCAAATCCCATACATACAGACTTGTTCCGTATGGTTTTTTATATGGACAACGAGATCATTATTTGGTTGCTAAACATAGTGATGGATATGATAACGGTAGAGCACACAATTTTTCCCTGCAACAAATCAAAAATGTAAAAATATTATCCGATGTTTTTAATAGTTCCGAATTTGATTTGAACGCCTATGCTTTGGAATCTTTCGGCGCTTTTCACGAAGAACCGTTTGATGTGGAATGGCTGTTTAGCGCTGATGTGGCTAACGAAGTCAAAAATTTCATCTTTCATCCTCAACAAAAATTGATAGAAAACCCTGATGGCTCATTGACGGTTAAATTCAAAGCAGGTGGCAAAATGGAAATGGATTGGTTTTTATATACCTGGGGAGATAGTGTAAAAGTTATTAAGCCGAAACCAGAGTAAAACCCATCTTATAACAAATATATCTTTTATATAATCAATTATCTTTTTCTAATACCTTATCCGCAAAATTTTTTATTTGTTTCAATAAAGACATAGCTTTATCTAATTGGGCATTGATGTCGTCTATGTAGTATTTTTTTGACTTTTCATCACTAAAACAGTTCATCACGGATACATCATATTGAATTTTTTGTATCATTGGCACAAAATCCACATAAAAAGCTTGTTGCATTTTAGCAACTGCTTGTGTTGCAGTGTCTTTTGGTACAGATTTATTATCAGTCATAGCATATCCTCTCAATTGGCTTTAACTAAGATTTTTATACAAATAATAAAAATGATTACTACGACAATATATGACGTAATTATTTTAAATACCTAAATTCATATTGTAAATATTGAAAAACTATTCTTTTGCATAAGATAACTTAAACTTATCTTAAGATATATCAAGTACATTAAATAATATTGGGATCTATATTTATAGTAGAGGACATTAATATGGAAAGTTTTCAAATTAATAGGATAATAGATGAATTAACGAAAAAGTCAGGTTTGGCTCATGATCAGTTTATTCACTACAATGGCCAAATTAATTATCGTTCATTATATCAGTATGGAATGATATTAACCGATTTACTTCAAAAAAAGCACAAAGAAGAAGGGACACGTGAACCTATTGATGAAGATGACATGAATCCTGTAGAATTAGAAACTGCCAAAAAGTATTTTGAAAAAACATTTGCAGATATTAATAAAAAACTGGATAATAAGGATAGAGCTATTCTCATAAAATTGAAATATTTATTTGAAATGGTCGATAAATACAGAGCATTAAATACAGTCAATGTAAAAAATGCTCTTTGGGGCATAGCTATTTCACTAGCGGATTTTTTTATAGATGAGGATATTCAAAAAGATGATATTATCAAATATAAAGAACAGCTGATTGAAGCTAGACCTTTCGTCGATGTCGAAGGATTTGATCAAATTTGGATGAAGGGTATAGGTATTATCATAAATCATAATTTAAAGAATTTTGAGCCAGATTATAGAGCTTTAGCAGGGTATTTAAGAAAAGAAAGTAGAGAATATAAAGATTTTCAGACATTATGTCTTGGCATTGATGTTATTGGAAATACTAATATTCACGCTGTAAGGTGCCCTCGTGCATTACATGGGGCCATGATAACGTCAATTGAAAATTTTGGTGATAGTGATAGTAAGACGAAAATCTTACATGATTTAGGAAAAAATGCGAAAAAAGAGATTAAAAATAATAAAGAAAAAAATTCTAATGATACAGGCAGGGCAAATCGGAGAATACCTAGATGGGCAAGGCATCCAGAGCAGATTAATTCAACTATTGTTTGGTCGTTTTTTCAGGCTGAAGCTGAAACTGGAAAGGTTACAAAGAGTCGAATGCGTCAGTTATGTAAACAGAGAGGATTATCGGAACAGCTATTCAATTCAAATTATGCATGCATGATTACTGATGCAGGAAATGCTCATGGCAAGGTTTTTGAAGATGATGGGGAAAATGTTTGGATCTGGAAAGAAGTAGAATCTACATTGCTTCAATATAAATCATATTTTTATAAAGGATAGTTGCTTTTAGAATAGTTGAAAGGACTTAACAATGGCCATATTACCAGAACTAAAATCACAAATATTAGATTATATAAAGCAACCAATTCCTCAAAATGAAAATATGAAAATTATAGAACGGTCCGTTCCTGTACCTTTTTTTGGTAATATCGAAACAGCTCATGTTGCAACAATTTCTATCAATCCATCGAATTGTGAATTTGTAGATGAAGAACAGCATTTGTTTTGTACACCTCAAAAAAGATTTGTAGATAGAGATGAATTAGGGATTAATGATATAGATCTTTTAAATGATGTGCAGGCAAATTTAGTTTATGAATCAATGCTGAATTATTTTAAAAATAAAAATTCATATAAAAAATGGTTTGATATGCTTCAAAAACGTTTGGGCAGTATATTGGGCGGTTCATATTATGATGGAACAATGGTTAATTTTGATATATATCCATGGGCTACAGAAAAAAAATGGAAAGATATTAGTGCAAAACAAAAATCAAATGCGATGCAAAGATATACTTTATTAAAAGATATTTTGTTAAAGAAAAATTTTAAGTATGTTTATATAAATGGTATTACGGTGAAAGATCAAATAGCTGAATATTTTAAAGGCGTGATTAAAGAATATGAGTTTTCGCTTCAAGATGGGATATGGAAAATATATGAAGGTAAATTAGAAAACCGAACACACTTGATAGGTTTAAGTTGTTATATTCCAAGCAGGCCTATAAAGAAAGAGTCTTTAGATTATTTACTTAATGAGTTGAAACAATATATGTAAAAACTTGGTCATACTTTTATTTTAAGATTATTGTATTCCAGGAACTCCAGATAGCGCCATAGCCCATTACCTAGGCCGTTGTGTGTGTCGGCGTTCTTCTTTTGAAAATCATCACGCATATTCAAGTCATCTAAAATATTTTTCAGTTCTTGCGGATCATCAATTTCCCATAGATCTTTACCAACAAAATTTATTCCAAGGTTAACAGAGGTGGTATAGCTTCTGGCCGTTGATTTTGAATAATGCTTAGGCGCATATTTATCTAGATATTCTATAAAATTATCCTTTTTTAAGTTTGTTGCAGATTTTGTGTAGTTTTTAGAGCTATATTTGTGAAAAACAGGTCTTGTTGCGTTAAAAATGGTAGATTGGCCTGTATAAGAATTTTTAACGCTCTCCGAAACCAAAGGGCAAGACTTAATAAAACTCATAAAAGCACCTGTTAAAATATCCTGAGTATTTTTATCGCTATCAGAAAAAGCGATGATGATGTCTAAAATACTATCCATTGATACTAGCCAATTATTCAGTTCATCATCATTTAAAAAAGCCCTCTTTGCTACTTCTGACAATTCTGGGTAAAGAGGATCGGAAAACGATTCGCGCTTTTGTAAAAGCTGAGCCAACAACTTTGTATTAGTTGGATTCTCATTATTTTTTTTTATAATGCGAGATAAAGAAGCGGGCATAACCCCTTCACTTAATATGAACTTACACCATAAATTGCTCAAATTATCAGACATTTCTTACCCCTATTACATTTTATGTTAATATTTTAAGACTATTTTATAAAAATTCAAGTATTTTTTCATGTTTCCATAATTTTGGTAATTTTTTTATGTAAAAAATGATATTATACTATTGATTTTACATAAAACATAAAAAATTTATAAAAACTATTGACTTTTCTAAATTTATGCCATATAATGAATATAGAAAATGAAAATGACAGAAAAGATCTAGTAGAACAAAATTGGCATAATTGAATTTGAAAAAGCTCTGAAAACAGAAAAAGTAATTATTATTGATTGTTTGGCTTCAACTTTTTTGGAAAGGACATAATATGAAAATAGAAATGGGTGAATCTTTATTTTATTCTTGGTTAAGACATGTAAAAAATTGCAAGCTTGTGCAACTTAATTGGAAAACCTCTCCAATGTGGCAAATATCTAATGAAAACGAACTGATACCGTTGATTGATGAAATCGACAAGGTCTTTCCAAATATATTTAAGAAAAATAGATTTAAACAGCTATTATCACAAGCGGAATTAGACGCTTTTGGGGTAGATCTTACCGATAAAGATACTAAATATTACGTGGTTGATGTAGCTTGTCACTTAATAAATTTAGGATACGGATCAAAAGAAGAGAATATCGCAAAAGTTTCAGAAAAGATGCTTAGATCTGCTATTGTTTTATATGCTTATTTTAAGACAAAACAAGGAGAAATTATCTTTGCAGCTCCTAAAATCAACAAAGGTTGTTATGATCCTTTGGCTCAAAGAGTTGCAGATATAGAAAAATTCATGCGCTTACAAGGATTTGATTACAAATTTACACTGATTGCAAATAAAGATTTTAATGATGTTGTTGATAGCATAGAATCTTTATCAGATGATGTAGCTGATACATCTGAATTATTCTTGCGTTCATATCAATTACATCGTGCTTGTAAAAACTAGTATCAACCTTATTACGTATATATGAAAAATAATTGTTGTTGACAGATATATTAATTGTTATTTTTGTGTGATATAATGCAATAAATATCAAAGAACGATGTAAAAACAATACGTTAACATTGATTTTGGTATTTAATTTTAACCTAAACCTACTTTTTAAGAAAGGAATCGAAAATGTGGTATTTAATAGTTGAAGGTGTAAAATTACCAACTCCATACTTAACTTATGATGATGCCAAGAAAGCTATGGATGCTTTGAGAGAACAAATGGGACCATGTTGTATGGATATGGTCTATGAATAATTTCGGTTAATAAACCGACTAATGCAAAACCTATAAAGAGTGTGCGAGGGACAAGCCCGATGACCACACAGCAACCAGCAAGAGCACGGTGCTAAAGCTTGAATGATAGGTGAGTTAAAAGCCTATCGCCGTCGATGGGTTTATTTTTTTGCCCTCTTTATAGGTTTAGATTTGATATAAATTGAAAGGAGAGCAAAATGACATTAGATCAATATAGACAAGTTCTCAATGCGCTTAATGACCAGATTAAAACTTTGGAAATAGAGAGAAAAACCTTTATTGAACAACATAAGGAAATTATAGATAAACAGATAGAAAAGCGTAAAAAAGAGGATAGAAAATGGTTTTTAAATAATTTTGATGTTTTCTGGGCAAACCGCTACAAATTTCATAAAGATACATCAAATGGAGATATTATTATTGATTTTTTGTTTGTTTATACATATGGCCAACATTGTATTACAGATATTACTGTAAACGATTTAATTACTTTGTGGGATTTAGGCTTCACATATCAAGGTTATCCAATTATTGAATACACCTACAATCGTGTTGTTCATCATTTATTTTATATCAGAAATGGAAAAGTAGAAGAAGCTAGAGGATTAACACCAGAAAATTTAAGGTTTTCACCTCTTTTATTAGGTGTTTTGGAATATATGAGCACTCATCGACGTGTTTTTAGCATTTGTGATGAATATAAAACAATTAAAGTGATGAGAGATGTTTTGAGCAATTAGGAGGAAAAATAAACAATGACAAACGCTTTAGACGCTTTATTTCAGCTTAATAAAAGTTTTATTATGAGTTCAAAATTTCAGAATACTCTGTATAAAGGAAAAAAGGTTTGCGAATATTTCGGAGAAAAGCCAACAACATATAAAGCAGGTAAAAGTTTTTATGAGTTGTTGCTTAAAATGATAGATAAATTACCAATAATTTCTTATGAAAAATTGTTAAAAAAACGAAATATTTATGAAAAATATCAGCATTTGTACTTGCGTTTTATAGGACATCATAATTATTTGGTAAATATTGGAGACTTTTGTCGCCACATTGATACTTATACAGAAAGCTCAGAAATTCCGATTAGTTTCTTTCTGCCGAGCTTCTTTTCACGTTATTATACCATTCGTTGGCTTAATATCACTACCAAAACCACAAGAGATGAAACATATAACACACCTCAAGGTAATGTTCCTACAGAAGCAAGAGAAGCCTTTTTACACTTATTCTATCTTGATAAATCTTATGAAGATATCTTAGAATCATTAGATTGGGCAGATTATAAGAAATTGATTGTAGAGTTAAATGAGGATAAACAAAGATGAATATATTAAGCCACAAGCAACACCAGATAAAAATTTTTCAATACGACAAGCGAATTACGAAAATAATACAACATCAAAAACATCATAATTATCGTGATAACCATAAAACAACGCCGTGGAATATGCTAAATTACATTTCAACTGATTTTGTTTATAATCTATTTTATATGATGATACATAAGCGGTTTATTCACTATTTCGTTGTGGATTATCACCGTATATATGATTTGATTTTGGTTCTACAACGTATCAATCCACCATTACCACCACGTAGATTAAAAGAAAAAATCAATAATTTATTTGATGAGATAGAAACTGAAGAAGAAGTTTTTGATGCTTTTGAGCTTTTTAGATATAATGCAGTTATTAGAAATGATGAAATTATCTTAACAAAAGATATTGATTTTGATGAAAGTTATAATCCAGCATATCCTGAACAGAGAGAGAAATACATTTTACCTCGTTATATGCTCAAAAACTTTTTAATGTTTCGACAGGCTTTTATAGATTGTGTTATGAGAAAGTTTCCAAACAATTTAGATTATTGGATTTATGCATGCGGTTATTTGCTTATGGATAACAAAGACTTCCACGACTTTGGGCTGAATAACGATGTCTTTCCATATATAAAAAGATAAATATTAAAGATAAAAAGCCTAAAGTATTTTTATATCAGCTAACATTATTTATAAGAAAGAACCTTCGATAATTTTTTTGAAAGCCTAGAAAAGTAAATTGTAGATATGAGGTTATGTTTGCTGAAGAGTACTAGTGCTTCTCCATATCTGTTAACATTACATATAGATATACCACACAGTTGTCAATTAATCATCCAAAATAACATTAATTGTACATTAATCGTATACTTTTTCAGTGTTTATCTAAGCTATACTCTAAATAAACGATATAAGTGGTAACAGTGGTAACGCTGGTAACAGTAATTTTTTATATAATTTATTTTTTTATAGATCATCTGGTTTAATAGAAGAAGTAATAATAAGCTTAAGTATAAAAATTTAGGTTTAGTACTTTTCTTGTGTTACCATTGTTACCGTGTTACCATAATCATAACTAATTAATAAAGAAACAGAAGCTACAGTAACATTTTAAGTATATATAATTACAATAAATACACCTACTATACCCATATACCACCCTCAGTGTCCCATAAGGCATTCCCCAGCTCCATCCCCCCCAGCGCCTTTACGTATAGGGGTTTATTTGGATTAGTTTACGAGTAGAAGATATAGCATAAACTACCTCAGGATAACCCAAAACGAGTGATGGCATACTTCAGTTGATCTTTACACGAAACTATAGCATTTCTATGGGTTTTCAGGGTTGATGGATCCATTAGATTCTGCCAGCCACAGTTCAAAAATCGTCAGAAATGGCGATTTTTTCTTTTTAAATCAATAACTTGCTTGGTTCGAAAATTTATATCAAAATATGCATAAAAGTGAGTCATCTTCGAACTAATTTTGCAAAGAGAAAAATAAAATTATTTAAAATTAAAATCAAATTCAGGTTGATCTTTATAGTTCCCCTTATAAAATTTTCCGCCAATATACCGATTGTGATCTGCTTCTTCAGCAAAACACCATCCATATCCATACGCAACAGACTTTAATCCGTGTCCAGTAATTTTCTTTTTCAAACACACAGCACTTATTGAGCTTTGAGGATTAATACTTTTTGTTATACCTTGTTCCTTTAACCATTGGGCAGCATCAGCCATACTTTTAAATGTATGAAGAATATCACCAGTTTTTAAATTAATCATGCATACTGATTTACTAAGTGCTTTTACAGATGCTTCCTTTAATTTTTTAAGTTTTTTATTTGCTTCATCAGGATGTTTTTCTTGCCATTTTTTTAAAGATTCTTTTCTTTTTTGCTTTGCTTCTTGGCTCTTACAGGCCGCTATTCTATGTTGCTCCCAAATTTTAAATTCTTCCGGATGTTCTTTTTTATATTTTCTTAAATTTTCAACCCGTTTTGCTTTTATTGTTGGATCTTGTTGCTTTTCTTTATTTCTTTTTCTAGACAAAGCATACTCTTCTGGATTGTTTTCTATCCAATTTTGTATCCTTTTTCGTGTCATTTCTTTATATTTTTCACTACTCATTGTAATTTTTATTCTTTCATTACGAGCCGCACATTCCCTTGTTCCCTTGGTAAAGTATTTCCTCGCAGTCTCAAGCATTGCTTTGTACTTTTCAGGATGATCTCTCATAAAAGTACTTTGTTTAAGCTTTAATTCTTCATGAGTCGGATGTGTACTTACACCAGCCCCACCTTTAACAAGGTTTAAGCATTGAGGATCGCTCAATAATTCCTCATCTACTAAAGATGCTTCTAATTCTTCTGTTTCTTTTGCCGATTTACATATAAAAATATAGTACCTCTCATAAGCATCTTCATATTTATTAAAATTACATTTAAATCTTATGCCAGATCCTTGATATCTTTTCAGCTGTTGCCATGTTTTTCTATTTGCTTTCCCTATGTAATATTCATTTGTTAGCCAATTTATTTGGATATATATTACCCTATAATAACCATCATTTTTATTTCTTGCTCTGTAAAGAATGCTATCGCTAATTATATCAAACCACCTATCTTTAATTCTTATTTTTCCTTTATTAAAAGGATCTGGTATTGAATTCATGTAATAATTTGCAAATGGACTTAAATTATTATCAGTATACTTATCTAAGAGAAAGTAATTTGGTGGTTCAAAATCAATTAACTTGCTAATTTTTATTGTCATTTCACTTCCTGGATAGCTTAATGATTTCTTCTGTTTTAAACTATTTTATGTAGAATGTTTAAAAAATCAAGCTTATTAGCATAAGTTAAAAACAATCTTCAAACTGGTCCGAGTATTGCAAGCTCACTCCAGCCATTTGATACAGAGGTTAGATTTTGAGGTCTAAACCCTTGTTTTTTAAACATTTTTTGCGGTTCGAATAGCCTGTTTTTCAGATTTCCTAAAAACACCCATAAATCAGCCTTTAATCCTTGGGATTGTTGGAGTTCGCAAGATTGATGTTTTGTATGTATATCTTCTTTATCGCATCAGGGACTTTACTGTTAAAATCTTTTCTAAAATGCTTTTATCATTAAAATAATCCGGAATAATCTGTTCTGATTTCAAGGTTATACCTTCCTTATAGTCACCTTTTCTTGTCTGCTTATCCAAAATCATTTCATTAGCCTTAACTTCGTTTTTTTCATTAAGAAGTAATGCTAAAAAATCATCAATATTTACTTCTATTACAGATTTAACTTCTCCATCTGAATTGCTAAAATCCATATCTTTCAAATTCTCATCCGTCTCAAGTCCATAAAAAAATTGAAACTCGCGAATTTTATATGTTGGTGCCGGATCAGCATTGCAAATTCTTATCCCTAAAAATTCATAATTTTTCACATTCAGATTTATTTCTTCTTTTGCTTCTCTGTAAAGTGCTTCTTCAACGGTTTCTTCATCCTCAACATGTCCTCCGACAGAAAAATCTATATAGTCAGGTCTGTCAAAACCATAGCTTTCTTTCGGATAAATTGTCTGAAAATAAATTGTTTTACTTTTCCTGTTGAACAAAATTCCGCCAACCACTTTGTGCCACAAAGCATCTTTATGAACAACTTTTTTATCCTCATTATATAAAGGTTCCATCTTTCTATCATAAACTTTTAGCATGTTATTTATTCCTTTTCTAAAAAATCTAATGTCCGTGTTATCATTTCATCAAATTCATATTCTATATCCATATTTTCAATTTTTGCAATTGTTTCTAAAATAGTTATCATTGTAAAATAGGCATGTAAAAATATTTTTCTTTCATCTCTTTTTAATGAGGGCTTTACTCCTTCAATTATAAGACAAGAATCTAACAGCTGAGCTGCTAAAATAGCTAATTCAACAATTAAAGTTTTTTCATCTTCATTTTCAGTGTGATTATATATTTCCTCATCTTTTTTTATATCAAAAAATACATATATTGAACAAATTGATAAGAAACAATCACATAACTCATCTTTTATGTGCTCTAAAATTCTGTTAGGTTGATTATGTGCATCAATTGATTTTTCCAATTTCCTATTATTGATAAGGCTCTGAGATAAATGTCCTATTTGTATTGATAATTCTTCTACGGATTCTCTTAAATTCCACGTTTGATGAAACCTTTCTATAAACTGCTGTTGCAATGTATAAGCCTTGTCTTTTAGCATTAAAATTTTATAGTTATTCATAATTCATACCACTTTGTATTATTAAAGGAATTTTGCCAATAAGTTGAATTTTTATTATCCCCCTGAACATGCACTTTTTCTTTTTTTACATATTCAATAATATCGTTAAATGACGTATTTTTATCAACTACTACTGTCATCGGTTTTTTGAAATCATAAAATTTTCCACAAATTTTTCTTTGTTCTTCACTGCAAATATTGTATTTCAAACAACGTTCAGAAAGGTATGAACCATATTCGCAAGGTTTTTTCATAAATTCAGCCATAAGACACACATTATCAACATATACTTTGTAGTGAACCTCTTTTGCCAATTGCATAATTTTATCAAAAGATCCTTTTGGCACAAAACACTCCGGATTTATTCCCTTATCAAATGCTTTCTGTGCTTCAGGCCAATAAGAAGAACAATTCATAAACCCATATAACTTAAGACCGGTCATACATGAGGCTAAACAGTATTTTTTTACATTATCAAGAACGGTTTTAATTGTCGAATCATTTGTGTTTTGCAGTATCAGTGGTCGCCAATAATGGAAACAAGGAATATCATATTTTTTCAAATTTTTCATTGAGAGCACCGATTCAATTTCACCATTTTTTCTTATTCCCTTTTCAAAAGTATCTCCCAGACCGGAGTAACTAACATATACAACAAGATTTAAATATTTTCTAAAGTATGCTATAATTTTTGCGTCATATTCAGTAATTTCTCTTTTTGTAATTATAGCAATTAAATTTTTTACGTTTTTTTTCTTTAGTTCGCTACAAACAAGAAAAAAATGTTTTTTATTGGTCGGAGTTGCAAAAATGTCTGTATTTGGCATAATACAGATAGCATCGTCATTGTTATAAATATTAGAGGATAATAGTTGTTTAACAGCCTCCTCAGGTGAGCATTCCTCATGCGGTTTGCATGCCTTTCTATCGTTGAGGAAACAATATATGCAATTATTCGGACAACCTACAACACTATTCAGAGCAATCCATGAAGCATGTCTTTCTATTAGCATTAGCGGCTTGTTCCTTTTTCTAAAGTTATACTCTTACGTACAAAGTTTTCATAATAATTTATCGGTGTTTGTGCCGGAAGATTAATTCCGTTTTTATTTAGATAGTAAACCAATTTATTTAAATAAATTAAAGATGGGAAATAATGTCCGCTATCAAGCCCTATAGATGTAATATTTCCGTCTTTTACAGTGATAGCTCCACCACATTTTATGCTGTCACCATGAGAAAGAGATGTATGCTTAACGCCTTTTTTACTGTAACATCCGTAAAATTCATTATTTTTACCGAGAATAAACAAAAACTCTCTATCATCTGTTGTCAAAAGATCGCCATCATATGTATGAAGTTTACCATCTTTTATTAAGATTTTACTCATTTCCAATTTATCATTCGCAAAATATTCAATTTGCGGTATAAGATCATAATCACAATTTTGCTCTAAATACAAAAAAAACGGAGCAACTTTTTGTTGTTCTTGCCAAGGCTCTATATATCTGTTTGTAGTAAATCTGTGAGAAGGGTCAACTGCCTCTAGCACATATTTTCCAAGCAAAACATTATCTGAAAAATCATATATAAAATCGTTTTTTATATCTAATAGATTATCAGTTTTAAATAACTGCTCAATATCAGGATTATATAGTTCTTTTTTATTACGTAAAATTTGCAAATCAAACAATTTTTTTAATGCTTTTAATTGATTTTCTTTTTTTAATATATTTTTTCTTATATCAATAAGGTAAATATCTTCCTGATTTAAAATATTTCCGAGTTCATCAAGTGCAGATATTCTTTCCGCGATTGCTGCAACATCAGTTTTGCTGATTTGCTTATACTTCTGTAGCACTGCTAAAAATTCAGGATGATCTTTTGTTGCAAAATATTCCGCGTAAAAGCGGTCCGATAGAACATCTCTATAAGATACATCACAACCAACTGTAATAAAATCGCGAAGCTCCATAAATTTCCCTTTTGTGTATCAATTATATGTAAAATTGCTTATTTGTCAATATAGCAGCGATTCTCATATAAAAATAGTTTTTCAAAAGCAGAAAAATGATTTATCTGTTATTGTATTATCACTTAATATATATGAGAATGGTTTATTTAATATACAGCTTATCAAAAATAGCTATTTAATATCATCGCTATTCGTAACAAGTATCCTGTCGAAAAACAAATCAAAGTCGATTTTTGGTAATTTTATATGCGTGTCTGATATATTCTTTTGTAATGTTATATGAGCTCTATATTCGTTATATTTTGTTTTAATGTTGTATTTTGACTTCATATAATCGAAACATTTTTTTGCAAATGGACAATCAAATTCTATGACCAAAACATATCCGTCATCTTTTGTATCAAAAATTTCAAATCGAGCCTTGTCTCCGGTTATAGCCCCTTTATGTGTAGGTAATTTTATATCTCTGAAATTTATAAAATCAGGGCTATAAATGATTGTACAATGTGGGTGTGCATCAAAATCTGCATGTGGCAACCCAGAACAATCTGCTAAATCCATAATTTGTTTGATAGTATCATTACTCGGTACAATTCTGATGTTTGTTAAGTCTAGCATTATTTTTCCTAATTTAATACAATATCCGGTGACAGTTCATTGTAAATCATTCATCCAATTGAGCTTGATTTTAGTAGTATTATCTTAAAAAACAATAAAAAACGTTAGAACATCAAAAACAATATTCTACACTACATATTGACATTAATAAAATCGTATATATATCAAAAATGTTGTTTTTTTTTACTTGGTTTGAGTACAGTACTTTGACTAGCCAAAATTTATATTTCCAAGTGTTAAATTTAACAAAAAGAAAGGGAAAAAAATGAAATATTTTAATAAATCGGTTTATGAACTTCCTGCGAAATATCGCTCAATTCTTAAAAAATATGCATTGTTAAATGCTACAATTTTAATGTCTGTTACTTTTGCTCAACAATCTTCAGCAGCAGTTGAACGTATTGTTGTTAAAGAGGGAGAAAATGTAACTGTAACAGAAGATATGAAAGCTCTGGGGGCAACAACTTTACAAGGCGGAGCAATTTTCAACAATGATGGAAAAGTTAATATAAGTGATAATATAACTTTTTCTGAAAACATTGGAAATGTTGCAGCGGCTATCAGCTCTGTTTCTACAACCGGACACAAAGCAGAATTAAATATTGGAAATAATGTTGTCTTTGATTCTAATAAAGCTGATACATACGCAGGAGCAATTCTGGTTCAAAATTCTAATTTAAACATTGGAGACAATGTGGCATTTACATCTAACGAAAATGGACAATCTACAGAACAGCATTCAGGCGGAGCAATTGCTATTGATAGCAATTCGGCTAATGATACTCCAAGTTATATCACACTTGGTAATGATTCTGTATTTAGTAATAATAAAGCTACAAAAAGTGGTGGTGCCTTATATGTGTATGAAAGTTCCGGAGAAATTTCAGTTGATGTAAAGGACGGTTCTACTTTTAAGGAAAATAAAGCAGGAGTAAATGGTGGTGCAATAGCTGTATATGGAATTTCCGGTACTGCAAAATCCGGTAAAAAAGGTTTTACACTTGGAGAAAATACAAAGTTTGATAATAATTCTGCCGAGTTATCCGGTGGAGCTATTTATTTGTCAAATTTTGGAGGACATTCTGCAGTTATGGAAATTGGGGATAATTCATCATTTACAAATAACACTGCTGTCAGTGAAGGTGGGGCTATTTATAATACAGGAACAATAAAATTTAAAGGTAATACAATATTCTCAGGAAATACAGCTAATGGTAAGTTAAACGATATTTACAATGACGGCCAAATTACCTTTTGGAATAATACGGATGTTACATTAGATGGTGGTATTACAGGTTCAGGAGAAATTTTCTTTAGTGATAGAACAACCTTGAATGCAAAATTGAATACAACAACCATTTCAGCTGGCACTATTAACTTTGAAGGAAATAACACTATTAATTTAACAGTTGATAATGGATTGGATGATGACGAATATACGTTTATATCCGGTTCCATAGAGGGTAAAGAAGATGTAACAATCGCTGACAATGCTCTTTATGATTTATCTTGGAAAGAAGATACCGGTTCTGTTATTTTAAGTAAAAAATCTACCGCCGAAGTTGTGTCAGAGTTAGCTAAAGAAGGTGCTACTGCTCAAGAAGCTGAAGAAATTTATGCTTTTACTGATAGCAAATCGGGTAATGCTCTCTTAAATACTATTACTGAAGCTGTTCAAAATGGTAATACCAAAGCTGCGGTAAAACTGGCTGATGAAGTAGCCCCAACAACATCACAAGCAGTAATGGGAATAGCTCAAGGAGTAAATAATATTTTGAACAATGTTGTCGGTATTCGTATGGATAATGCTGGTCGTAACAGTGGTGATGCTTTTGTCGGTGGTGCAATGTGGGTTCAAGGGTTAATGAATCATGCAAAGCAAGATAGCACCTCAAATACTGTCGGATTTTCCGCTGATACATATGGTATTTCTTTCGGTATTGATGGCAAAATCAATGAAGATTTGATGATTGGTGTCGGTTATGGTTATACAAATACTGATGCTGATTCAGGTAATCGTAACATTGACGTAGACGGACATAATTTCTTTGCATATACTGAATATAAACCAAACAAATGGTATATCAATGGCATGTTCAACTATGGCTTTAGTAAGTATGATGAACAAAAAATAGCCGGTTTGAAAGCGAAGTATGATGTGAATACATATGCACTTAATGTGATGACCGGTTATGATTTTGATAACGGATTGACACCGGAAATAGGACTTCGTTATTTACTGGCTGATCAAGATTCCTATAATGACGGGGTACAACATATAGGTACGGATAAAACTGATGTATTGACCGGCGTTGTTGGAGTTAAATATAAAGCAGACGTCAAAGCAAAAGATTGGCAATTTACTCCAAATATTCGTTTAGCTGCGACATACGATATGATGAGTGACGATTCCAAAGCTAATGTGAATTTGATTGGTGGCGGAAACTATCAAATTACCGGAAAACGTTTGGAACGCTTTGGTATTGAAACCGGTGTTGGTATTGAAACAACATACGAAAATTGGAATTTCTCTGTTGATTACAATGGTGGGTTCCGTAAGGATTTCCAATCTCATACCGGTATGTTGAAAGCAAAATATAACTTCTAATAAATTTGAAATAACAAAAGCCCTGCTAATCGGTGGGGCTTTTTTTTATTGCTATTAAAAGAGATTGTTAATATACATGACGTATGAAATATTTTGATTGTTATTTTTAGTTATAAATCATAAAATTTCTCGTTAATGTCAACAATTTATGATTTATTTCATTGATTTTTTAATTCCAACTTCATATAATGATTTTGTTGAGATAGCCCAAATCTCAACAAGGGATTACAAACCCTAGTCAGTATGGGCATAAGTTCTATTGTATTTGTGCAATAGATTATTACGTCGTAGGGCACTCGCCATTGAGGTGGATGCCACGAAATAAGGCTTGCTCGAATAAATGGGCTACCATTCATACTGACTGTAGTTTGTAACATCCACCACCTTTAGCTTTTTTGGGCTGAACGGAAGATGTTGTGAGCGTAATATGTGCATTTTGTGGTCATAGAGATACTCCGGACACTATTGAATTAGAAAATAAAGTTGAACAAACCGTGCGCAACTTAATAGCTCAAGGTGTTGATGAATTTTGGGTTTGTAATGAAGGTAATTTTGACTGGATTTCGCGTATGGTTATGGAGCGAATAAAAGAAGAATTCAAATATTCCATAAATGTTTGTTATGTCAGCGCCTACAATCCATCAAAATTTACAAAAACTCGTCAAGATTGGCTTGAAGAAAGATATGATGACATAATTTATACTGATGAAATAGCTGACGGACCGCAAAAATTTGCTATTAAAAGACGCAATAATTATATTGCCGATAATGCAGATTTTATAATTTGCTATATTACTCAAGCTTATGGTGGAGCTTATGACACCGTCAAACGTGCAGAAAAAAACGATAAATGCATTATAAATATTGCTAAAAAATAAAACTCATCATTTTAGAAATAGTAAATTTATTCAGAGAAGTAAAATATTATGTATTTAAAAATATTGCTTTATTGTCTGATTTGATTTAGTTCTTATTGAAGGATTCAAAAAATAACCTGAAAACAATGTCCGTAAGAAAAATTAATATGAAATATGTTAAATATAAAAAATAAAATTTCTATGATGAAGGAAATATAATCATGACTAAAATATCAATAATTACAATATGTTATAATGAACCTAATCTTGTTCGGACGTGTGAAAGTGTAATTAATCAATCATATCAAGATTTTGAATGGATTGTTATTGACGGAGGTTCAAATAACGAAACGCAAAATGTTTGGCGTAAGTATAAAAACAGAATAAATAAATTTGTATCTGAGAAAGATAATGGAATATATAATGCTATGAACAAGGGAATACAGCTCTCAACCGGCGAGTATTTGTTGTTCTTAAATGCCGGTGATTTATTTTATAGCAATGATGTTTTAGAAAAGATTTCCAAATTAGATTTTGATAAAGATATTATTTATGGTGATGGATATACTATTGATGGAAATAATTTATTAAAGAAAATTTCATTACCTCCATATATCACAGAGCAGTTTTTTATAAAACATAGTCTATGCCATCCAAGTACTTTAATAAAAAAAGACTTGTTTCTTAAATATGGAATGTATGATGAAACATTAAAAATCGTAAGCGATTGGAAAAAATGGATTGAATTTTTTAAATTATATCATTGTTCATACAAATATATACCGATTATAATTGCAAAATTTGATGTAAATGGAATTTCTAGCAACAAAAAATATCAAAAATTACATAATGATGAACGTACAGTAGTGCTTAATCAATATTATCATAAAGAAGAAATTTCAAAATTTTTAGAAGAATACAGTATGTTTGAACAAATATTTTCTGTTAAGAACTCTTTTAATAAAAAATATAAAATAATAACAATATTAGGAATAAAAATTAAAATAAAAAGAAAAAAAAGACTATAAATTGTCGGTTATAAAATTTACGTAAAATTATTTGTATTTATTTTAATAAGTTTATAAAGATACTGTATCTAAAAATTTATAACAATCTGATAAAAAATGACAAATGTAAAAGTTAAATTTGCACCGTCGCTGACCGGATCAATGCATATTGGCAACACAAGAACAGCTTTGTTTAACTGGTTGCTTGCAAAAAAGTTGGGTGTGAATTTATATTAAGAATTGACGACACGGATTTAGTGCGTTCAAAAAAAGAATATGAAGATATAATTTATGATGTTTTGACTTGGTTGGGCTTAACATGGAGTGATGAAAAAAACAAACTGCACGTATTGATCGCCATCGTGAAATTGCAGATAAATTAATGCAAGAAGGCCGTATTTATGCTTGTTATGAAACTCCTGAAGAACTTGAGTCTATGTTCAAAAAATAGTTGAATGAAACTCTACTGGTTTATATCAGTGTTTTCTGGTTGCTGATGATATTTTGCATAATCTTCAGGATATAATTTTTTCCATTCAGAGATTAATTCCGATTCTAATATTGATAAATTGATGCTTGGTGAAATAGTTCTTTTTCTTATTAAACAATCGGCGGATGATGTTTCTATTTTATGAATCCTCCAATTTTTTACAGAAGAAACAACAAAGTTTAATTCTTTATGTGAAATTTTTCGCTTTGTTTTCTTTTCATATTTTGCTATTACATTAACGATTGCATTTTCTTCTTCTTTTGTTAATTTTTCTTTTAATTTCGACTTTTCATTATCAGAAGAATTATCATAAATAAGCCATAATATGATAAATAAAGGAATGATTAATAAACTACTCATATTTTAATCCTTTTATTATTTCTTTAACACATATATTTTATATAGTAAAAAGCAATTATAGATAAGGCGATAGTTATATTTTTCTACTAAAGTCGCTTGCTGTACTAGATAATCCTCTTAACATAGCAATTCTATCGGTAAATCTTCTTTTGTCACTTGCTTCTAATTGCGGTTCGCTTGTTTCGTGTACTTTTTTATTGATACCTGATTGTATGTCTAAACCAAAGGCATTTGCAAAATCTTCATCTTTTTCAGCAGGTTGTGATACATAAGTTTCATCAATATAGCGTTTATAAGTACTAAACACTGTATCACTTTTTAAATAATCAATCTTTTTTTGTATATCATTTTCAAGATTAAGACTTTGATTTTTAATAATTGCTTGTAAATTATTCATTGTTTTGTTCCAATATAATATTACCCGTTCTCATTACAATAATACTGTCAAGGACCCACCTATTAATAAGAATTATTTTTTCATCTTCAATATTCATAGCATGAGCAACTCTAATAATCATATCTAATTCATTATCATTAAGATTATTATCAATATTTGCAAGAATACATAATTCTTTGACTAATTCTAAAGCAACTTTTCTATCTGTAATTTTTCTAGCCTCAGCAATATAATCAAGACCATTAATATTTTTAATGATTGTAACAGCCGTATTGTTATCAATTCCATATGTAGCAGCTTTTTCTTTGATAAATTCTAATTCAGTTGAATCAACAGTTCCATCTGACTTAACCATTAAACAAAAAATCTTAAAAAATGATAACTTAATGTCATTAGGCAAATTAGCTATATAATCTTTTTGCATTTAAAACCTCTTCTAAAAAATATTAATCTAAAGCAATGAATGCACTCTACTTATTTGTATAAGTTTAAAATTTAATAGTCAAATAAAAAAATAAAATTTAGTGTATTTACACCTGAAATTAAAAAGTTTGCCAAATAAATTACTAAAGAAAAATATTATAAAAAAATATTGATTTTAATTGTATTTTATAATACAATAAAGTTGACAAAAAATATTTTAACTAATTATTTTGATTGTGGCCTGTTTATTGTAGAGGATAATATTATGACGAATGAAACAAAAGATACGAAAACTGCTGACTTGCTTATAGGGATAAAGTCTTTTAATGAATTAAATGATTTTAATAGTAAATTGATGAGATCTTTGAAAAAAGAAGATACAAAAAGTTTTGATGAACATTATAACCCTTTGCGATGTTATATCAATATAAAGGAATTATATGACGATTTTGGCGTTACTGATGAAGATTTGCAAAAGTTATATGATGAGAATCCAGAAATATTAAAACAAATTGGTGGAGGTCCAACTTGTGAAGAGTGGGCAAAACAAGCTGATAAAGTAGAAACAAAGTACGACGAGAATAATAAAGCAATAACAGGAGGTTGTTTAGCTGGCGTACAAAATATTGCTAATATGGCATCAATGGGGGATACTTTATCTGTAGCTAATTTGGAAAAATATAGAAAAGATTATCAAGGAAACTCTAATGGTGGTTGTGCAACTCACCTTGCATTAGATGCATCAGGTGACTTTATGTCTATTAAAATAAAAAATGAGGCATATGGATTAGGATATGACGGCAAAAATTCATTAATGGACAACATAGTTGGACAATTACAACCTGGTGTTATTATAAGTTGTGATAGTATAGAAGATGAAAAAATGCGAGATAAGATGGGAAATACCCTTGGAGGAAGATATGGACATGTTGCAGTAAAAAGAAATGATGGCTGTTTGGCCTGCGATTTTAAACAAACAGATGTAAATTTTGGTCGTTACGGAGAATTCATATATGTTTCGTACCCAAAAGATGCACAAATGAATCGTTATTATGCTAAAAAATTGGTTGAAATTGCATCTGAACGTCAAAAGGAAGTAGCTCTTAAAAAGAAAATGGCAGAAGAAAAGGCCAGACAAGAAGCTCTTGGAAAGAAAATGTATGAAAAATTGACCAATCAATTGACCAAACAAAGTGCAGATTCAACTAGAGTAAAAGATATATATACTCGGCCTCAACAATTAGATAGTATGAATTTAGCTAAGAGAAAAGGAAATGATAGTAGGTAGATAAAATAAATTTATAAATAAATATTTTATTTTTTACAAACTCCACGAGTATAAGTTAGTGGAGTTTTGTGTTTATAAATAATAAATATAATATTTGTATTTTTTATAAAACGTAGTTTGTACTATCAATGTACTATTTGGTGTAAATTGAATTTCAAGCGAAAATAATAATGATGGAAATTAAAATAACTCCTAAATTGTAGGTTATAAAATTTACGTAAAAATTACTTGCATTTATTTTAATAAGTTTATAAAGTACTGTATCTAAAAATTTATAACAATCGGATAAAAAATGACAAATGTAAAAGTTAGATTTGCACCGTCGCCGACCGGATCAATGCATATTGGCAACACAAGAACAGCTTTGTTTAACTGGTTGCTTGCAAAAAAGTTGGGTGGTGAATTTATATTAAGAATTGACGACACGGATTTAGTTCGTTCAAAAAAAGAATATGAAGATATAATTTATGATGTTTTGACTTGGTTAGGGCTGACATGGAGTGATGAAAAAAGACAAACTGCACGTATTGATCGCCATCGCGAAATTGCAGACAAATTAATGCAAGAAGGCCGTATTTATGCTTGTTATGAAACTCCTGAAGAACTTGAGTTTATGCGTAAAAAGTTGATGAATAAAGGACTTCCTCCTATTTATGATCGTAGCTCTTTGTCTTTGACCAAAGAACAAATAGAAGCTTATGAAAAAGAAGGAAGAAAACCTCACTATCGTTTTAAATTGTTGCCTGGAGAAATTAAATGGCATGATTTAGTGCGTGGCGATATAGTTTATGATGCAGAAAAACTCAGCGATCCGATTATTATTCGTGAAGATGGTAGCTTTTTGTATCATTTGCCATCGGTTATTGATGACTTTGATTTTGGTATTACGCATATTGTTCGTGGTGAAGACCATGTTACCAATACTGCATCACAAATCCAAATGTTTGAGGCTATCGGTGGTAAAGTTCCGGAGTTTGCACATCTTCCGCTTTTAACCGGTAAAGAAGGAAAACTTTCTAAACGTTTGGGCAGTCTCGGTGTTGTAGAATTACGTGCAAACGGTATTGAAGCTATGTCTATTTGTTCGTTTTTAGCAAAATTAGGTACTTCAGATGCAATAGAACCTTTTGATAATCTGGAAGAATTGGCTCAAGCTCTTGATTTTTCAAAAATGGGACGTGCTCAACCAAAGTTTGATGAAGAAGAATTAAAACATTTCAACACAAAACTTGTTCGTACTTTGCCATATGAAAAAATAAAAGACAGAGTTAATGTTTCAGAAGAATTTTGGAATGAAATGCGTTCTAATTTAAACGTTGTGACAGATATAAATGTTTGGAATAAGATTTGTCATCAGGAAATTGAACCTGTTATTCAAGATAAAGACCTATTAAAAGTTGCTCATGATGTTTTAGCAAATACAGAGTGGAACGATAATGTTTATAATGTGTTAGTTGAACAGCTTAAACAACAGACAGGTAAAAAAGGTAAAGAATTATTCCATCCTTTGCGTATGGCTTTGACAGCATGTGAAGATGGACCTGAATTGAAAATTTTATTGCCGATTTTAGGAAAAGATAAAGTATTAAAACGTTTATCGGGTATCAAAGCATAGTATAATTTAATAATAGGTAGAATATATGACTGAAATTTTTTTGCATAATACACTCACCAGACGTAAAGAAAAATTTGAACCAATTGATGTAAATAACGTCAGAATGTATGTTTGCGGACCAACGGTTTATGATAAAGCCCATCTCGGAAATGCCAAAACTCCGGTGGCTTTTGATGTTTTGTTCAGACTGTTGAGATATGTCTATGGTCATGATCATGTTACCTATGTTTCAAATATTACGGATGTTGATGATAAAATCTTAAATAAGCATAAAGAAACCGGTAAACCTATACGTGAAATTACGGAGCAGACATATAACTGGTATATTGAAGATATGGCTAAACTCGGTAATTTATCGCCGAATTTTCGTCCCAGAGCTACAGATTATATCAATGATATGATAGAAATCGTAAAGTTATTGTTAAAGAATGAACATGCTTATGAAACTAACGGACATGTTTTGTTTTCTGTAGATTCTATGAAAAATTACGGTTACTTGTCCGGTCGTTCTATGAAAGAAATGTTGGCAGGAGCAAGAATAGAAGTTGCTGAATATAAGAAAAATCCTGCAGATTTTGTTTTATGGAAACCGTCAGATGCAGATCAACCCGGTTGGAATAGCCCTTGGGGATATGGTCGCCCAGGTTGGCATTTGGAATGTTCAGCAATGAGTTCAAAACTTTTGGGTACAGATTTTGATATACACGGAGGAGGTTCTGACTTAATTTTTCCTCACCATGAAAATGAATGTGCGCAGTCTTGCTGTGCATTTCCGGGTTCGCATTTTGCACATTATTGGATACATTCCGGAATGTTAATGGTTGATGGCGTAAAAATGTCAAAATCATTGGGAAATTTTTATATCCTTGATGATATCTTAAAAAAATATCCGGCTGAGGCTTTGCGTTTATTGTTTTTGACTACTCATTATCATCAGCCGTTTAATTTTACTTTTGAAGGAATGAATCAGTCAAAGCAAATATTAGATAAGTTTTATAATGCATTATTGAAAGTGAAAGATATTGAAACTAAAGATGTTGAGCCGGAGGACGGTTTAATAGAAGCTCTTTCTGATGATTTGAATACTCCTTTGGCTTTGAGTTATTTACATGAAGCTGTAAATCGTCTTAATAAAGCACAAAGTACAGAAGAAATTATCAATGAAAAAAGTATTTTGTTGGCAGATGCTTATATGCTTGGTTTATTGTATAATGATCCTGTGCAATGGTTCCAAGGTGCTCAAGACAATGATGAAATTGTGCAAATTGAACAGATGATTCAGAAGAGGACAGAAGCGAAAAAACAAAAAGATTGGGCAACTGCAGATGCTATTCGTACTCAGTTGACTGATATGGGTATTGCTTTAGAAGATGGTCCAAATGGTACAACATGGAAGAAAATACAATTGTAATTGTATGGACAATCTGTTATTGACAAACAGCTATGTTATGTTATATTTCCAAAGATGTTTAATAAATTGAGGTTAGATTAAAACACTTATGAGTCCAGTTTCGTTGTATGTTATAAATATACTATTAGTTTTTTTCCTTGTCTTTTGTAATGCTTTTTTTGTTGTTTCTGAATTTTCTATTGTTAAAATTCGTCGTACTAAATTAGAAGAACTTGCTCAAAATGGTAATAAGAATGCCCAAATTGCTTTAATTTTAAATGAACATTTAAATACATATTTAAGTGCTACTCAACTGGGAATTACATTAGCATCACTTGGTCTTGGTTGGCTTGGTGAACCGGCAGTTTCTCGTTTGTTGGCTAATTTGTTAAGCGGAGTTGTTGAACTCAATGAAGTAGTATTAACATCTGTAAGTTTTGGTATTGCTTTTACTTTTATTACTTTATTACACGTGGTACTTGGAGAACTTGTGCCAAAGTCTATGGCAATTCAAAATACAGAACGTTGTGCAATGATTATCGCAAAACCGTTATACATTTTTAATAAGGTTTGTACGCCGATTATTTGGTGCTTTGACCATGTTTCTTTGGGTATATTGCACTTAATGCATATTCAACAGGTAGATGAAAATGAAGATGCCCATTCTGAAGAAGAAATAAAATTAATTATTGATGCATCACAAAAGGGTGGTGTTATTGATGATATGGAAAGTGAAATCATTCAAAATGCTATTTGTTTTTCAGAAATTTGTGCTCACGAAATTATGATTCCTCGTCAGGATATGCGCTGTATTTATCAAAACCAAGATTTTGATGAAGTTATGGAGTTCGTAAAAGAAAACAAACATACTCGTTTTCCGCTATGCAGTGGCGATAAAGATAAAATTGTGGGTATGATTCATATTCGTGATTTGTTAGAATCTGCAAATGAACCGCATAAAGATATTTTGAAAAAATTAGTGAGAAAAATTTTATTTGTGCCTGAAAATAAATCTATTTCTGATATTTTGCACGAAATGATGAAAGCTCGTAGTCATTTAGCAATTGTTGTTGATGAGTATGGCGGTACGGCAGGATTGCTGACAATGGAAGATATTTTGGAAGAGCTTGTCGGTGAAATTCATGATGAACACGACGAAGATATTGATAATGATGTAGTTAAACTTGATGATAAAGTATATGAATTTGACGGTATGTTCTTGGTTGAAGATGCTTATGATATACTTTGCTTACATTATCATGAATTAGAAGAAAGTACTATCGGTGGTTATGTTTTCAATATGCTGGGAAAAGCACCTAATGTCGGTGATAAGGTAGAAGATGACTGCTGTATTTATGAAGTGTTGAAAATAGATAATATGAGAATTACTCGAGTTAAAGTAACGGTAAAAGCCTGTGATAAACCTGAAGAAGAGTAATATTATATATTTTTAGATTTTGTCAGGTAGAATATCTATAATTACAAATTCAGATTTTGTTCCGGTTTTAAAGTTTAATTTCCAGTTAGATATGCCGGATGTTACGATAAAGTGTGTGTTCTTCTTGAGGCTGTGTCCATATATTTGGTCATTTGCACCAATCCATTTTCCTACATAATTAAATGGAAAAAGTTGTCCTCCATGCGTGTGTCCGGAAAGAACTAAATCCGCATTTACAAGAATTTGATTGTTATAATCTGCAGGTTGATGGTCAATTATGATAGAATATTTATCGTCATCAAGATTTTGCATTAATTCTTGCATCGATTTCCTGCCGATAATAGCCATTTTCCCATCATGCTTATCTCTGCGACCTATTATGTAATAATTGTTTATTTCTTTAATATCATCTTGCAAAATCTGAATTTTATTTTTTTCTAATTCTGATATAACATCTTGTGCGCTATATCCCCTTCGCAATGCACTAAAATATCCTTTATCGTGATTTCCGAAAACAAAATATATTCCATATTTTGTTTTAATGTTGTTTAGAGATTTTATCGCCTCAATCATATCGCTTTTATTGGTATCATCATCAATAAAATCCCCGGCAATAAGCAGAATATCAGGATTTTGCGATTGTATTTTTTGCAGATGATTTGCAAATTCTTTAGCATTAAAAGTTGTTCCTATATGTGCATCTGCAAACATAGCTATGCGTAATTTTTCAACATTTTTGTTTGTATGTATGATGTAATTAGTTTGCCATACATTTTGGTCAAGATACCAACCGCAGAGCAGACAGAAAATTGCAGAAATAATCGCTATGACCCCGGCATAATAACGAGTAAATGAGGTTTTGAACAAATGTTTAAGAATAAAGAATATAAAATCGCTTATAAGCCAACACAAAGAAAAATAGACAGCTACAACAATTGCATTTATAAAATTCAGAAAATAAGCAATTATTAAAAAAATACATACAACGATTATAAGATTACATAATAAAGGATATTTTGTTTTTAATATTTGTTTTGTAAAATTAAATTTATTTATTCTGTTACTTAAATAAAGCAACGATAAGCCCAAAATTAGCATAGTAACATACATAAGAATAGCCCACATCGCTTATATTTCCTTTTCTACATAAGATTATAAATATAAAAAAGAGCGTCCGAAAACGCTCAAATTGTAGTCGTCTTATAAAAATTACTCAGACTCAGGAGTAATTTCTTCTAATGTTCCTGCCGATTTTTTACGTTTCAACTTGTTGACAAATTTCAATGAGCGTTGAGCATCCCATTTTTTCTTGCCTTCTTCATGTTGAAAAATTTCTTTATAAACTTCTATTGCTTGATCAAATTCAGACATTTTGGTTAAGCAAGACGCCATACCGTCAAACAATTTGTGATGATATTTATCTCCAACGATTTTATGTGCTTTACGATAGCATTTTAAAGCATCATTAAATTTAAGCATTTTCTGGTATACAAAACCGATACTCAACCATGCTTGTATTTCGTTTGGACTTGTACCTAATATTTTTGTAAAACATTTTAAGGCAGATTCGTTATCTCCCATCAACTGATAGGTAACACCGATTCCATTCCACGCTTTTACATTATTTTTGTCATTAACCAAAATCTTTTTGAAAAATGAAATCGCTCTTTCATATTGTTTCAATTTTTGCAAAGTAACAGCAATACTTAAAAGAGTTTGGTCATGCTTATTGTCTATTTTTAGTGCTTGTTCAAGTACATCAAGGGCTTCTTTGAACAAAAACATATGTTGCAGGGCGATAGCTTTTCCGTTTAATGCTTCAAGAGAAGTATTATCTATTTCAAAAGCTTTATTGAAACATTCAACAGCATCTTTATATAAGCCACGCATACTCAAAGTAACGCCTTTATTGTTCCAAGCTTCAACAGATTTAGAATTAAGACTGATAGCTTTATCAAAGCATTCAACAGCATCAGTATATCTGCTCATTTTCTGATATGCAAAACCTTTGCTGTTGTAAGCTTTGCAAGAATCAGGCTGTTCTGCAATAATTAAATCAAATTGTTCTATAGATTCTTTATACATGCCTGAATCAAGGAGTTCCTGTCCCCTTTTATAGGCATTGTTTTCTGTAACTTTTACCATTTTATTTTCCGTATAACATTTCACAAAATAATTAAACACAGAAAAACTATCATTTGTGAACCTATTTGTCAAGGTTAATCAATAAAAAAGATAAAAGAAATATAGATTATTTAGAATTTTGTATAATTAAAACGAGTAATAAAAGAGTGCTAAAATTAAAAAGATATTAAGATTGACAAAAAATATAAAATATGCTATCCTGACAAGGATTTAAGAAGTATTATGGTTATTAGTAGGTTGATTATTCGGTTTGTTTGTTGGGTTATGCTTGACGAATGAGTTGCTTTTTGACTGAATTAATTTGTGCTGATTAAATCTCATCTGATAAGTTTTACTTATGTTCCCGGATGATAATTTATTTTGCTCAATTTGGAACGATTGAGAATCTAAAAAATAATATCAGTATGAAAAATTTTCAAGAAGTTGTCGAAGGATTGATGTCCAAAATCGAGGAAAAGAAAAATGCACGTTTGAAGGCTCGTTTTTCAAATGTTGATGAATCTTGTGTTAATTGTGCGAGAGAAGAATTTGTTCGCTGTTTTCAGTTGTTTAATGATGACGAGAAAAAGGCGGCTTTACGTACAAAACCAGGTTTTGCTTCTCCTGCGGTTATGGAAATTCTCTGGAAAAATCTTGAGTGGCGCGAAATGCTCGCACCTTATGTCAGGAAAGTCAATGAGGCAGATTTCATGTGGATGCTTAAGACAGGGCATGCTTTGAAACCATTTATCCAAGCCTCCGGATTAAATGAAAAACAGTTACATACTTTTATTGAGTATGTGAATCAGATTATGAAAGAGGGAAGTAACGATGAAAAAACTTTCTACAAGGATGTCGTTGCTAAGTTGGTATTCCAACACGGATACTATGGTAACTTGAATGAGTGGTGTGAAGAGCTACGCAAAGTTGTTGAACAGCAGCTTTTTGTAAGATATAGCTGTAAGGTTGTGTCTGAAGGAGTTACTGTATGTCTTGGTAAACCTGTGTGTACTTATGAGTTCTCTCTTTATTGTCGATGGCTGGAGGATGAGTTTGATTCGGTTATGCCTTATGAAGCTGAAATATTGCTGAATGAAGTTGAGTATGATTATCTTATTGAGAGATATCCGAATTTCAGAATGAGTAATGAGGCTATCTACTACAAGGTGCGTCATGAGGCTACTGATAGTTTTATCAGAAAGATATTTCAACATGAAGATGTTTATCCCGCTATTCCTCAACTTCGAACGGTAATGTACGAAAGAAGACAATTTTTTAAGGTCTATCTTGAAGTTGGTTTTACTAAAGAACGGTTTAACAACAAGAAAGGGTTGTAATTATAAGCTTTTGATAACTTTTTAAAGTTGGTCTGTGCTTATAGTTCCAAACGTTAACTCGACAACGAAAGAAAAAAAGAGCCTTTATCATAAAGGCTCTTTTTTTTTGTGTCATATAACCATGAATATCTATTCATTAATATGAGGCATTTTGATTTCATTTTCAAGCATATCTGCTAAAGTATTAAGATCATATGTTTCTTGTTTTTCAGAACCAATGCGACGAATGGTTACTGTATGATTTTCTTTTTCT
>JAZULC010000019.1:0-49798 GCA_045643605.1 Alphaproteobacteria bacterium | reverse complement strand
AATAATTATTTGCTTTAGGGCGCATCCAGTTGGATAATTGTCGTTTTGTTTTTTGAATATTCAATTTGGATTTATCCTTTACAATGATATTTTGACCACTGCCCCAGTTGACCTTTAAAACAAACTTATCCGGTAATTTATTAAAATCAATCTCATCCGGACTATCCCAAACACCCAGACAGGGAATCAAGTATTCTTCACCGATTTTTTCTTTAATATACTCACGCACAGCAACTTTGTCTGCGCATTTTGTTATTAAAGGGTTAGGATGACGATGATAATACAACTTCAGCCACTGTAATTTTTCATTAAAGGTTTGAGGATTATCTAAATTTAAAGGATATCCCAACTGTTCTTCGAATTGAGTTTTCAGACAAAACCGCATTTCTTTATCAGTCAAGCCATCAAAACGCTTGGCATAAATTTTATCAAATTCAGATAATTTTTTATGTTTTTTATAGCTCAAAATCTTGATACCGCAGAAATAAATACATCTGCGACCATTGTCTTTTCTTTCTTTATGGAATATTTTCATTCACGGCTCCATTTGACAAATTTTTGAATTCCTTGTTCAAAGGTCGTTTTTGGGGTATATCCCAACAAATCATGTGCTTTACGCCAATCGCAGACGGTCTTATCAACATCACCGGGTTGCATTGGCTTTTGCACAATCTTTGCGGGTTTACCTACCGCTTTTTCAATCGTGTGAATCATTCGCTTTAAGGTGATGGGTTCACCGCCGCCTAAATTAATAATTTCAAAACCTGTCTTTTTATAGCGAATAGCCGCACGAATTCCCGCTACAATATCATCAATGTAAGTATAGTCCCGTTTGGTTGAACCGTCACCAAACATTTGAATCGGCTCACCCTTTTCAATTTTTTTAGTAAATTTATGAATAGCTAAATCCGGTCTTTGACGGGGGCCATAGACCGTAAAAAAGCGTAAGGCCGTGATATTTGTTCCATATAAGTGGTGCCATGTATAGCAGAGTTGCTCACAAGCTGATTTCGTGGCCGCATAAGGAGAAATAGGTTCACTAACCTTTAAATTTTCGGAAAACTTTTTGGCTTTACAATTTCCATAAACAGAAGAAGATGACGCAATAACCAATTTAGGAATTTTATGTTCCCGCATACATTCCAAGATATTAACCGTTCCCAAAATGTTGGAATTGACATAGTCTAATGGTTTTTCCAAACTTGGACGCACACCAGCCCGAGCCGCCAAGTGAATCACGGCATTAAATCGATGATGGGCAAATATGGGCTTTAGGGCTTTCATATCTTCAATGTCGGCTCGATAGAGTTTATAATGTGGATTTTTTCTATTTTGTTTGACATTTTCTTCTTTAATCTTAACATCATAGTAATCATTAAAATTATCAACGACCACGATTTCATGCCCGTCTTTTAACAATTTATCGGCTAAATTTGAACCGATAAAACCAGCTCCGCCAGTAATTAAATATTTCATTTTTTTCTCCAGTTTTTAATCACATAATTATAATACTCTAATACCTGAGGTACAATTACTTCAGGTGATAAAGTTAAACTACGCTCATACGCTTTTTGTTCCATTTTTTTAATTTTATCGGGTGATAAAGACATCAATTTGTCCACCGCTTTTATAATGCTTTTGGCATTGCCTGCTTCGCATAATAATCCATTTTCTCCATCAGATATTAATTGCTCAAAACTGGCCCCTTTGCTTCCTATGACAATTTTCTTCAGGCCCATTGCCTCAATACATGTATTTGGTAGATTATCCACACGACTGGGTAATAAAACAGCTTTCGCATGACGAATGAGTGGAAACAATGTCGCATGTGGTTGACGATCATAAAAGATAACTCTATCATCATATTCTTTTGCGGATTTTTTAATCAAATCGATGGGCAATTTACCATTAATCAGCATTTCTTTACCAACCAAAACTAAAGAAAGGTGAGGGTACTTTTTAAAAATGGCATAGATGCTGTCTGCAATTTCTTGAGCCCCTTTTAATAACCCAACAGAACCATAAAATATCAGATAGGGACTGTTTTTGATTTTAGATTTAAGGTCTTGATAAAGGGAAATATCTTCATCGCCTTTATATGGGACAAAAGGTGTTTCAAGAATTTTAATGTCCGTTTTTAAATTTAAATCCCGTTTGATATAATCAGCAATATACCTGGATGGACCATATAAAAATCGCGTATTTTTAAATTGAACAACCTCATTCTCAATTTCTGATAGATTACTATAATTATAATATTTTTGCCATAATTTTGCATAAGAAGAAATACGTACACATGACGGAATATCCCGTTCGGGAAATTTACCCATAGCCAAATAACTGGCATATTGAATCAAGTCAATAGGGGTTTGTGTGTTTTCATTTTGAAGTGCTTGATGAATACATTTATAACTGTATTCTGATTTCATTTTTTGGCGTTTCTGTTTGGGAATAAAGGGCCAAATCAGTTTTTGGCAAAAACTTTTTTTAAATGCAGATATAAACAAAACAGATATACCATCATAATCAATTTTTTTAGATATTTTATTATTAACTACTAGAACAGATATTTTATGTCCTCTTTGCATTAAATTCTTGGTTATTTTACACAAGTAGGAAGCCAATCCCCCATCAAAAGGTTGTAGTGTTTCCGGATCAATGTATTCAGATGTCACATAAGCAATATGCATTATTTTCTCCATACAAAAATTTGCATTTCTACATTATTAAAGACATTTTTTGTTAAAATCTACTATAAGCGACATCTCGCTTTTCTCTCTCAAGGATAATCACCATGGCTTCTCGGGTATGAAAAAGCAATGTTCTGCGATTCTCGCGCTCTATTGTTTTAACTTCCCAACCTTCCATAGCCAAACGATTAAGTTCTAATTCAAGTTTTTTTTCATCTACTTTTCCACCATTAAAAAGCAGAGAAGATATTGTACTTTCTTTATATATATATACTTTATATTCTTTCATCGTTTATCCTTAAAATTTAATCTTCTTCTGCAACACCAAAATCCGCACCCATCATTTCTGTTGTCAAATGACCGGCATCTGCACGAATTTTTGCTTCTATTTCTTCAGCTATTGCAGGATTATCTCTCAAAAAGCTTTTCGCATTTTCACGACCTTGACCGATTTTTTCTCCATTATAAGAGAACCATGCACCAGCCTTATCAATAAATCCGGCCTTAACACCTAAATCTACAAGCTCACCGATTTTAGAAATACCTTCCCCATACATAATATCAAAATCAACAGTCTTAAAAGGAGGAGCTACCTTATTTTTAACAATTTTAACTCTGGTTTGGCTTCCAATAACATCTTCTTTATCTTTAATCGCACCGATTCTACGAATATCCATACGAACTGATGCATAAAATTTTAGAGCATTACCGCCTGTGGTTGTTTCAGGATTTCCAAACATAACTCCTATTTTCATACGAATCTGGTTAATAAAGATTATCAATGTATTAGAACGAGCAACGGTTGCTGTCAATTTACGCAGAGCTTGGCTCATTAAACGAGCTTGTAATCCCATATGAGAATCACCCATTTCTCCTTCTAGTTCTGCCTTAGGTACAAGAGCTGCAACAGAATCGACAACCAATACATCTATAGCGCCAGAACGAACAAGTGTATCCGCAATTTCAAGAGCTTGCTCACCTGCATCTGGTTGAGATATCAATAAATTTTCAATATCAACCCCTATTTTCTTTGCATATGATGGATCTAACGCATGCTCTGCATCAATAAAAGCACAAGTTCCACCATTTTTTTGCGCTTGAGCAATTACACTCAATGCTAAAGTTGTTTTACCTGAGCTCTCAGGACCATATATTTCTATTATTCTTCCTTTTGGTAATCCTCCGATTCCCAAAGCTATATCTATACCTAATGAACCGGTAGAAATAGCTTCTATATCAATATTTGTGCTTTGTCCAAGGCGCATAACAGAACCTTTTCCAAAGGCCCTTTCTATTTGGCTCAAAGCGGCATCAAGTGCTTTATCTTTTTCCATATTTATTCACCTATTAAAATTTACATCATAATTGATATTAGCAAACTTTGAAAAAAAGACAATTTTTGCTTTTCACTTATCCTATAAAAAATATATTTTTGATTATTGAATGATTAAGAAAAAACCCCGTCATTTTCTAACGGGGTTTATTTTTAGAAATGTTCATCACAACGACGAATCAACTCTTCAATATTATCAGGTCTCCAACCAGGAACTTCCATACCGAGATGAATTCCCATCTTTGCTAAAACTTCTTTAATTTCATTCAAAGATTTACGACCAAAATTCGGTGTACGGAGCATTTCTGCTTCTGTCTTCATTACCAAATCACCTATATAAACAATATCATCATTCTTCAGGCAATTTGCAGAACGTACAGAAAGTTCAAGTTCTTCAACTCTACGAAGTAAATTACGATTAAATGGAAGCTCTTCTTTTTCTGCTTCATTTACAGTCTCAGGTTCGTCAAAGTTGATAAATGGTTTTAATTGATCCTGTAAGATACGAGCAGAATAAGCAACAGCATCTTCCGGAGTAACAACACCATTAGTTTCTACTACCAAAGTCAATTTATCGTAGTCAGTAATTTGTCCTACACGAGTATTTTCTACTTTATAAGAAACCTTCTTTACAGGAGAATAAATTGCATCAACAGCAATCACACCTATAGGAGCATCAGAACCCTTATTTTGATATGCAGGAACATATCCTTTACCTGTATTTACAGTCAATTCCATAGAAATAGAAGCACCTTCATCAAGGTTACAAATAACCAATTCAGGATTTTTAATTTCTACATCATGTCCTGTCTCAATCATACCTGCAGTAACCGCACAAGGTCCAGTTGCTTTAAGTGTCATTGTTTTTGTGCCTTCACTGTAAACAGCAATTGCCAAACATTTCACATTTAAAACAATATCCGTAACATCTTCACGAACACCAGAAATTGTTGAAAATTCATGTAAAACTCCATCAATCTTAATTGCAGTAACAGCGCCACCTTGCAATGAAGACAATAATACTCTGCGCAGAGCATTACCGAGAGTTAAACCAAACCCTCTTTCAAGGGGTTCAACTACTATTTTAGCTTTGTTTTTGCCTTCGCCGGAAACAACTTCCAAATTAGTAGGTTTAATAAGTTCTTGCCAATTTTTTTGAATCACCGGAATATCCTCTTAATTTATAGTGCATATGCATAAAAAATATACGCAACGAAATTGTGCAAAGCACAATCTCATTGCAAAAAACCATTATACGCGACGTCTTTTTTTCAAACGACAACCGTTATGTGGTACAGGTGTAACATCACGAATAGATGTAATAGTAAATCCTACTACCTGTAATGCTCTGATTGCGGATTCTCTTCCAGAACCAGGACCTTTAACTTCTACTTCTAATGTTTTCATCCCGTTTTCTTGAGCTTTTTTACCTGCTTCTTCTGCTGCAACTTGAGCCGCATAAGGAGTAGATTTTCTTGACCCTTTAAAACCCTGAGCCCCGGCTGTAGACCATGAAACAGTGTTACCCTGTGCATCAGTAATTGTTATTCTTGTATTATTAAAAGAAGAATCTACATGAGCAACCCCAGCGGTAATATTCTTTTTTTCTTTTTTCTTAACACGTTGTACTGCTTTTACCATTTGGTACTACCTCTTATTTTTTCTTATTAGCAACAGTCTTGCGTTTACCTTTACGGGTTCTCGCATTTTGTTTTGTACTTTGTCCACGAACAGGCAAACCTTTACGATGTCTCAAACCTCTATAACATCCGAGATCCATTAAGCGTTTAATATTAACGCCGACTTCACGACGAAGTTCACCTTCAACCAAATAATCTCTATCAATCACTTCACGAATCTTAGCGACTTCTTCATCACTTAATTGGTGTACGCGCATATTCATGTCAACACCAGATTTCGTACAAATGTCTTGAGCAGTTTTCCTTCCAATACCAAAAATATATGTCAATGCGACCTCTATTCTTTTGGCTGTCGGAATATTTACACCAGCTATACGAGCCAAACTAAATCTCCATTCTTACATTAAAATATTAAATTCAAAAAATTGATCACCATTTTTCAAAATTGAGCAGATTATATGCTAATATTTAATTTAGTCAACTATTCTTTTTATATTTTTTATATTTTTTTATTTTGCTCTGTTTTTTATAATGTTTTCAATTCTTTTGCTCACAGCATCAATAGTTCCTGTTCCATCAACTTTCACCAACAAATGCTTATTTTCATAAAATTCTATTGTCGGATAAGTAATTTCTTTAAAAACTTTGATTCTATTTTTTACAGTTTCTGCGTTATCATCAGCTCTGCGAGTAAATTCTGTTCCGCCACATTTATCGCAAACACCGTAAACTTTAGGTTTTTGGAATTTTTCATGATATCCTTGTCCGCACTTCATACAAGTATATCTTCCTAAAATTCTCTCTAAAATAATCTCTTGAGGAACCTCTATATCTAAAACAGCCGTCAATTTGATGTTATTTTTAATTAAAATATCATCAAGTCTTTCGGCTTGAATCATCGTACGAGGGAATCCGTCAAGTATAAAACCATTTTTGCAATCTTCTTGTCCGATTCTCTTTTCCATCATAGCGATAGTAATTTCATCAGGAACAATTTGACCTTTTGCTAACAAATCTTTTATTGAATTTCCAATATCAGACCCACTGGCAGCTTCTGCTCTTAACATTTCACCAGCAGATAACTGTGGTATTCCAAACTTTTCAAGAAGTATTCTTGCCTGTGTTCCTTTTCCGCTTCCGGGAGCACCGGTAAATATTAAATACAAACCAGACTCTTGTTCAATCATACCTATTCTCTCTCAATTATCTCTTTTTCTTACTTATTAAAGCAGCTTTTTTAAGTAGTCCTTCATATTGATATGCAATTAAATGAGATTGTACCTGATTTACAAAATCCATCGTAACCTGTACAACGATAAGCAATGTTGTACCACCTAATACAAATGGTATGGATAATTTATAAATCAAGATTTCCGGCAATATACATAATGCAACCAAATATACTGCACCGAGTACAGTAAGTCTGGTAATTACATAATCTAAATATTCTGCAGTATTTTTGCCAGGTCTTATTCCGGCAATAAATCCGCCATGTTTTTTCAAATTTTCTGCAGTATCTTCCGGATTAAACACAACCGCAGTATAGAAAAATGCAAAAAACACTATCAATGATGCATATAATATCAAATACAATGGCTGTCCGTGTCCCAATAAAACACTTAATGTCTGAACCCAAGATGGTCCGTTTTCTGCAGAGATATTAGCTATTGTAATTGGTAACAACAACAAAGAAGATGCAAAAATTGGAGGAATAACTCCGGTTGGGTTAATTTTTAGTGGCAAATGTGAACTTTCTGCAGAAGTCATTCTCATACCTATCTGACGCTTCGGATATTGAATAGTAATTTTTCTTGCAGCTCTTTCAACTAATACAATAACATAAATCAAAGCTAGAGCCATTACTACTAAAGAAAGCATAACTATCGGCGATAATGTTCCTACACGTCCCAATTCAAAAGTATGAACTAAAGCAGCCGGAATATTAGCAATAATACCTACCGTAATGATAAGAGAAGAGCCATTACCAACGCCTCGTGAAGTAATTTGATCACCTAGCCACACAATAAACATTGTACCGCCAACCAATGAAATTATTGTAGTAAATCTGAATACAAAACCAGGCATAACAACAGCGGAAGCTCCGGCAGAACCGGTAAGTCCTTCCAATCCAACAGCTATACCATATCCTTGAATAATTGTAATTAACACTGTCAACATTTTGGTATAGTGCACCATTTTACGATGACCAGCTTCACCTTCTTTCTTTAACGCAGCCAAAGAAGGAATAACAGATTGTCCGAGTTGCAAGATAATAGATGCTGAAATATATGGCATAATATTCAATGCAAAAATAGTCATACGTTCTAAAGCACCACCTGAAAACATATTAAACATACCTAAGATACCACTTGAATTACGGCTGAAAATATCAGCAAAAATACGTGGATCTATTCCCGGTAATGGAATAAATGTACCAAGTCTAAATACAATCAATGCTAAAATTGTAAACCATAATCTTTTCTTTAATTCTTCGGCTTTACCAAACGAAGACACATCAATACTTGATGCCATTTTTTCTGCTAAAGATACCATTATACTATCCTTCAAAATTTAAACACACACAAACAGGCACAAAATATGCCCACTTTGCATAGATTAATACACTAAAATATTTTTTTTGCAACAAAAATATATTTGTCATCAACAAAGTTAAAAAAACAGCAAATAAATTACCAACTAAAGGTTATTGTATTATTATTTCCATCATAAGAAGCCTCATTTGCTTCTTTTATTGTATAAGATTTTCGTTTTGGTATTCTAAAAAAAGAAACTTTTGCATTTGCCATATTTTTTAATTGTTTTTCAGTTTTGCTACCTGCAACACAGCTTATTTTAGATGTTGTATTTGCATCTGATGTTAGTCCTCCACAACAAAAAGCCGAATCAGAAATGTTTACATTTTTACCTTTTATTGTAACATCACGCAAACCTCTGCTATACTTAAACGCATTACTTTCTATTACATCTACTGATGAAGGAATTTCTATATTCTTCAAAGCACTCGCATAAAAAGCTGAAAATCCAATACTTTTAAGAGAATGAGGAAGAGAAATATTTTGCACATTTCTATCATCTGCAAAAGCTTGCGAACCAATTCTCGTTATACCATTTTCAATTATAATATTTTTTATCGTAGCCCACTCCGGAACATGATTATATGCGCTAAACGCACTATTTTTTATCTCACCGTTTCCTTGAATAATCAAATTTCCTTCTGAATCCAAATTATAATGACAATCATCATATGTTTTGCCACAAGTCCCTGTCTTAATAATATCCGTTGCATAAGCCTGTGATGAAACAACTAACGCCAAACTTGCACAAAGAAAGTTATATTTACATATTTTCCAATTTTCCATAGCTATCTCCAATTTTTTCAAAAAAAAATGTCGCCGAAAAAAGGCGACTGGAAGTTAGAAACTATTAATTCAGAAATAGCGCGACATATTCATCATACAAAGTATGATTATATTCTGCCACCTTCCAGCCACTGCCAGAAGATGTATTATTTTTCATCTGTATTTACAGACGCTGAATTAAATGGGTTTCTACGCCCAGACGAAATTTTTCGTCAGTTGCCACTATATTATAAATTTCTCATAATTACAAGTTTTTTATTCATATAAAAAAAAGAGGAAAGGCATAAGTTCTTTCCTCTTTGTATTACTCTTTTTTTGAAAAAATTACTTTACAAGAGTAACTTTTCCACCTGCTTTTTCAACTGCAGCAACTGCTGCTTTAGAAGCTGAGTTAACAGAAATATTTACACTTGATGTAATAGATCCTCTTGCTAACAAACGAACGCCATCAAGCTTTTTGCTGACAAGTCCTGTTGCCAAAAGTTTTTCTACATCAATTGCAGAAGCTTCAAGTTTGCCTGCATCAATTGCTTTTTGGATTGTATCCAAATTTACAACAGCAAAATGCAAAGCAAAATGATTTTTAAAACCATGCTTTGGAAGTCTGCGATAAATAGGCATTTGTCCACCTTCAAAGCCTTTTATAGAAACACCGGAACGAGCCTTTTGTCCTTTTTGACCTTTTGCAGAAGTTTTACCTTTACCGCTTCCAATTCCACGACCAACACGAATTCTATCTTGTCTTGCGCCTCTGTTATCTTTTAATTCATTAAGTTTCATTTTCTTCACCTAATTTAATTATTATTAAAACATTCAAAAGTATTCCATTTTTGTATCTGGCTCTTTCATAATATATATTACTCGAGCCATCAACAACTACTCTATTCTTCAACTTTTACAAGATGAGATACTTTTTTTATCATACCTCTAACTGATGGAGTATCTTCCAAAACAGAAACTTTTCTTATTTTGTTCAATCCAAGACCGACCAAAGTAGCTCTTTGATCTTTTGTATGGCCTATAGAACTGGCAATTTGAGTAACTTTTATTGTCTTTTTTGCCATCTTATTATGCCTCCTCAGCTATAAGTTTTGCATTAGAAGTATTTTCGCGACGAGAAACAATATCTCCTACTTTCTTACCTCTTTTTGCAGCAACCATTCTTGGTGAATTAATTGACTGTAATGCAGCAAAAGTTGCTTTAATCATATTGTATGGATTATTAGATCCAAGTGATTTTGCAACAATATCTTGCACGCCTAATACTTCAAATACAGAACGCATAGGTCCGCCGGCAATAACACCGGTACCTGCAGGAGCTGTTCTTAAAACAACTTTACCTGCACCGAAGCGTCCGTACACATCGTGGTGAAGTGTTCTTCCTTCACGCAAAGGAATACGTACCATATTCTTTTTTGCTTCATTTGTAGCTTTTACAATTGCATCTGGAACTTCCGTTGCTTTTCCGGAACCATAACCTACACGGCCTTTTTGGTCACCGACAACAACGATAGCGGCAAATGACATTGTGCGTCCACCTTTTACAGTCTTTGCTACACGATTTACGAAGACAAGTTTATCAACTAATTCTTCTTTTTTCTCTGCTTTATTGTGATTTTCTACAGCTTGTGCCATTTCATCAACTCCTAGAATTTCAATCCGGCTTCACGTGCAGCTTCGGCTAATGCTTTTACGCGACCATGATAAATATATCCGCCACGATCAAAAACAACTTCTTTTATGCCTGCTTTTACTGCTCGTTCAGCAACTGTTTTACCAATGAAGCTTGCAGCCTCAACTGTAGATGCTTTTTTTACATTATCTCTAACTTCTTTATCTAATGTAGAAGCAGATACAACTGTAATTCCTTTTGCATCATCAATAACTTGCGCATAAATATGCTGACTACTACGAAAAACAGATAATCTTGGCTTACCGTTTGCAGTAGCTTTTATAGCTGTTCTTACGCGCATTTTTCTTTTTTCAAACAATTTCTTTGGTGTATTCATTGAATTATTCCTTATTTCTTCTTACCTTCCTTACGGCGAATATATTCGTTTACATACTTAACACCTTTTCCTTTATAAGGCTCAGGTTTTCTGTATTTACGAACTTCTGCCGCAACTTGGCCTACTAATTGTTTATCAACACCAGAAATATTGATTTGAGTTGGAGATTCACAAGCAATTTTAATACCTTCAGGTGCTTCAAAAATTACATCATGAGAAAAACCTAAAGATAAAACTAATTTACGAGAACCTTCAACACGTGCCTTATAACCGACACCAACCAACTCTAACTGTTTACTAAAGCCCTCACTAACTCCTTTTACCAAAGAATTAATTTGAGCTCTTGTTGTTCCCCACAATATGCGAGTTTCTTTACTCTCTGAAAGTGGACTTACAACAACCTTATTTTCTTCTACTTTTACTGCAACATGACTGTTATCAAATGAAAATTGCAACTCTCCGAGTTTTCCTTTTACATCAACAACATTATTTGCAACGTTTACTGTAACTCCTTGAGGAACGATAACAGGATATTTTCCTACTCTAGACATATCTTTTTCCTCCTTAGAATACTTGGCACAAAACTTCACCGCCAACATTTGCTTGACGAGCTTCATGATCACTCATCACACCACGTGGGGTTGAAATAATTGCTATACCAAGACCGTTATATACTCTTGGCAAATCACGTACATTTGAATATACACGACGACCAGGTGTAGATACACGGTAAATTTCTGTTATAACTGATGCACCTTCATGATACTTCAGTTGAATTGAAAGTTCATCAACGCCAGGTTTTACATTGCGACGTTCATATCCTGCAATATAACCTTCTCTTTTCAAAACTTCTAAAACATTTTCACGCAAGCGAGATGCAGGTGATACAACATCACTCTTTTTCGCTCTTTGCGCGTTTCTAATGCGTGTGAGCATATCGCCCAAAGGATCTGACATAGACATGATTTTAATCTCCTACCAGCTTGATTTTACCAATCCAGGAATTTCGCCAAAACTTGCCATTTTTCTCAATTCAACACGAGATAAGCCGAATTTCCTGTATACACTACGAGAACGACCTGTAACTTTACAACGATTTCTTACTCTAACCCTTGATGAATTACGTGGTAATTCTGCTAATTTCAAACTTGCTAAGAATCTTTCTTCTGGATCTGCAGATTTATTCTTAACAATTTCAGAAAGTTTACGACGGCGATTAGCATACTTTTCTACCATCTTTTCTCTTTTCAAGTTTCTATATACTGAACTTGTTTTTGCCATTGTAAAACCTCCTCTTACTTCTTATAAGGTAAATTAAAACCGGTCAGAAGAGCTTTTGCTTCTTCATCAGTCTTTGCCGTTGTACAAATAACAACATCAAGTCCTCTGATTTCTTCTACTTTTTCGTAGTTAATTTCAGGGAATATTATTTGTTCTTTTATACCAAAAGCAAAATTACCCTTGCCATCAAAATTCTTTCCTGTAATTCCATGAAAGTCTCTGATTCTTGGCAAAGCCATGTTTACTAAACGCTCTAAAAATTCATACATTCTTTCAGAACGTAAAGTTACTTTTGCTCCGATTGGCATACCTTCTCTTAACTTAAATGTAGCAATAGATTTTCTTGCTTTTGTTGCTATTGGTTTTTGTCCTGCAATCAATGCAAGTTCTTCCATCGCATTAGTTAATTTCTTTTTGTCTGTAACAGCTGAGCCAACGCCCATATTTAAGACAATTTTAGTCAACTTTGGAATCTCATGTGGGTTCTTGTAACCGAATTTTTCCACAAGAGCTTTCTTGATGACTTCATTATATAATTTTTCAAAATTTGTCATAAGTTTTTCCTCTTACTAATCGATTACTTCACCGGATTTACGTGCTACACGTACTTTTTTACCATCTTTTGTAGTATAGCCAATTTTAGTAGCTTTTCCATCAGATGTAACAAAAGATACTTTGCTGACTGCGATTGGGGCTTCTTTGTTAACAATACCACCGGCATTAGCTTGTGATGGCTTTGTATGTCTTTTAACCATATTTACGCCTTGCACAACTACTTTGCCTTCTTTTGGCATAGCTTTTACAACTTCGCCTTTTTTACCTTTGTCATCACCAGACAAAACGATAACTTGATCGCCTTTTTTTATTTTCATTTTAAGGTTCATTACAATACCTCCGGTGCTAATGAAATTATTTTCATAAATTTCTTCGCACGCAATTCTCTGGTAACAGGACCAAATATACGAGTACCAATTGGTTCTCCATCCTTGTTAATAAGAACTGCAGCGTTACTATCAAAACGAATAACTGATCCGTCTTTTCTCTTAATATCGCTTGCTGTGCGAACTATTACTGCTTTATGGACATCGCCCTTCTTAACACGACCTTTAGGCATTGCGTCTTTTACAGAGACTACAATTATATCACCTACGGAAGCATGCATTCTCTTGGATCCTCCAAGAACCTTAATGCACTGCACCTGACGTGCTCCCGAATTATCTGCAACATCCAGGTTGGTTTGCATCTGTATCATTTTTCAATTCCTTCTTTTCTAGGCATTATCATCTGTTAATACAGTCCAACATTTTGTCTTTGAATAAGGTTTAGATTCTATGATTGAAACCTTATCTCCAACTTTGAACTGATTGTTCTCATCGTGAGCAGCAAATTTTTTGCTTTTCTTCACAATCTTATTATAAACAGGGTGTTTAACCTGACGCTCTACGCTGACTACGACAGTTTTTTCCTGTTTATCACTAACTACAACACCTTGAAGAATTCTCTTAGGCATATCTTTTCTCCTAACTATTCTTCTTACGCTCTGTTACAAGCGTATTGATTTTTGCAATTTCGCGACGAACTTTTCTTACCTGAGCTGTATTTTTCAATTGACCATTAGCCTTTTGAATTCTCAAATTAAACTGCTCTTTTTTATCTTCAGTTAATTTGCTTTCCAACTCATCAATGCTCATTGCTCGCAAATCTTTTGTTTTTACCATTATGCTTCTCCCTTATCAGAATTCAAGCGTTTTACAAACTTGGTCTTTATTGGAAGCTTTGCTGCTCCAAGAGCTAATGCTGAACGAGCAAGATTTTCATCTATACCATCAAGTTCAAACATAATGCGACCAGGTTTTACTCTTGCACACCAATATTCAATAGCACCTTTACCTTTACCCATACGAACTTCGGCAGGTTTATCAGATACTGGAACATCAGGGAATATTCTAATCCATATTTGACCGGCTCTCTTCATCTCACGAGTAATAGCACGACGAGCTGCCTCAATTTGGCGCGCCGTAATACGCTCAGGAGTAAGAGCTTTTAAGCCATATGAACCGAAACTTAATTCTGAACCGCCTTTGGCTAAACCGTGAATACGGCCTTTATGCTGTTTGCGGAACTTTAAACGTTTTGGACTTAACATCTTACAATATTCCTTTACTTCTGTGCAGCTAATTTCTTATCTTGTGCCATAGGATCATGCGCCATAATGTCGCCTTTATAGATCCATACTTTAACGCCACAAGCACCATAAGTCGTATGAGCAGTTGATGTAGCATAATCTATATCTGCACGCAATGTGTGCAATGGAACTCTACCTTCACGATAGTATTCCGTTCTAGCGATTTCTGCACCACCTAAACGACCGCTGCAACTTACCTTAATACCTTCTGCGCCTAAACGAAGAGCAGACTGCATAACTCTTTTCATTGCACGACGGAAAGCAACACGGCGTTCCAATTGTTGTGCAACATTATCAGCTACGAGCTGTGCATCAAGCTCAGGCTTTCTTACTTCCAAAATGTTGAGTTGAACTTCAGAAGATGTCAATTTTTGAATATCTTTTCTCAAAAATTCAATATCTTGTCCTTTTTTGCCAATTACAACACCTGGTCTTGCAGAGTGAATTGTTACTCTTGCTTTTTTAGCAGGACGTTCAATAACTATCTTGCTTATTCCTGCTTGAGCCAATTTCTCTTTCAAGAATTTTTTAATTTTCAAATCTTCGTGCAAATAGTCTGTAAATTTATCATTTGCATACCAACGTGAGTCCCAAGTACGGTTCACACCTAAACGAAGACTTGTAGGATTTACTTTTTGTCCCATTTTTTTACTCCTCACGCTCTGCTACAATGATTGTAAGATTTGAAAATGGTTTCAATACTCTTGCGCTTCTTCCGCGTCCACGAGCATGAACTCTTTTCATAACCATACCTTTACCAACATAAGCTTCACGAACATACAATTTATCTATATTTAATTGATGATTGTTTTCTGCGTTTGCAATTGCTGATTGCAATACACCTAAAGCAACTTTTGCAATTCTTTTCTTAGAAAAAGTAAGTTCTGCAACTGCTTTTTCTGCGCCCAAACCTCTGATTGTTTGTACAACCAAATTTAACTTGCGAGGAGAAGTACGAATTGAATAACAAATAGCTTTTGCTGTTTTATTTTCCATTTTTAACCTCTCTTTGCTTTCTTGTCTGAAGCGTGTCCATAGAATGTACGAGTCGGTGCAAATTCACCAAATTTATGACCTACCATATCCTCTGTTACTAAAACAGGGATAAATTTATGACCATTGTGTACACCAAATGTTAACCCTACAAACTGTGGTAACATTGTAGAACGACGAGACCAAATCTTTATTACTTCATTACGGCTAGATGATCTAGCTGTCTCTGCCTTTTTCAGAAGATAGCCATCAACAAAAGGGCCTTTCCATACGGAACGTGTCATTAGCTTTTCTCCTTATTACTTATTATTTTCATGACGAGATCTCATAATAAAGCGATCTGTCTTTTTGTTAGAACGAGTCTTATAACCCTTAGTTGGTTTACCCCAAGGAGTTACAGGATGACGTCCACCTGACGTACGTCCTTCAACACCACCATGTGGGTGATCAACTGGGTTCATTGCAACACCACGAGATACAGGACGAATACCTGCCCAACGAGCACGTCCGGCCTTACCAAGTGATTTATTTTGGTTATCAGAATTTGAAACTGCACCAACTGTTGCTAAACATTCTTCACGAACAATTCTTAATTCGCCTGAATTTAACTTCAATTGAGCATATCCGGCATCCTTACCAACTACTTGAGCATAACATCCTGCTGAACGTACAAGTTGTCCACCTTTGCCAGCTTTTAACTCAACATTGTGAACAATTGTACCAACCGGCATATTCTTCAAAGGCATTGCATTACCTGGTTTGATATCAGCTTTGTTTGAAGATATTATTTTGTCTCCTGCTTTTAATCTTTGTGGAGCCAAAATATAAGCCTTTTCGCCATCTTCATAGCTAATCAAAGCAATAAATGCCGTACGGTTAGGATCGTATTCAATTCTTTCAACCGTTGCTTCGCAATCAAATTTATTACGCTTAAAGTCTATAATACGGTATTTGCGTTTATGTCCGCCACCGATTTTACGACTTGTTACATGTCCAAAATTATCACGCCCGCCTGTTTTTGTAAGACCTCTTGTCAATGTCTTTTCAGGTGCGCCTTTGTACAACTCAGATCTATCAACGATAATGAGCTGACGAAGTCCTGGAGATGCGGGTTTATATGTTTTCAAAGCCATTTTCTAAATCCCTGTTGTTATATCTATATTTTGACCTTCGGCTAAAGTTACAATTGCTTTTTTGTAATCAGAACGTTGTCCTTCATAACCCTTAAAGCGTTTTGCCTTACCGAATTGACGAATAGTATTTACTTTGTTTACTTTTACGTTAAAAATAGCTTCAACAGCTGCTTTAACATCGTCTTTAGAAGCACAAAGAGGAACCATAAATACCACTTTGCCTGCTTCGGAAGATAGCATAGATTTTTCAGTAATTACTGGACGAACCAATGTATCATACATTTTTGCTGTTACATTGTTGGCAGTTTTTTTAGATTTTACCATTGCAATCTCTCCTCTAAACAGCTTACAGCTTCTTTAGTTAATACCAATTTGTCTTTTTTCAAAATATCATACACATTAGCACCGATTGAAGGTAATACATCTATTCCTTCAACATTACGACTTGCTAATGCAAAATTCATATCTACACTCTTGCCGTCTACAACCAAGCAATTTTTCAATCCGCAAACACTTAATTTAGCAACTAAATCTTTTGTCTTTGGAGCTGACAATTTTGCTTCGTCAAGAATAACAAGATTTCCCTCTTTTGCTTTCGCAGAAAGAGCCATTTTCAAACCGAGTTTTCTAAACTTTTTAGTCAAGTCATGAGATTGGTCACGAACAACCGGACCAAATACAATACCACCCTTTCTAAACTGAGTACCTTTTCTTGAACCTTGACGTGCATTTCCTGAACCTTTTTGTTTAAATGGTTTTACAGGAGTCAAAGCCACATCTGAACGGCCTTTTGTTTGGTGGTTACCTGTTTGCAACTTAGCAAGTTGCCAGTTTACAACACGGTGTAAAACATCAGCACGAACTTCTAATCCAAAGATTGAATCGTTAAGTTCTATTGTACCAACATTTTTATTTTCTAAATTTAAGATGTCCTGTTTCATTATCTTAATCCTTTATTTTATGCATTCTCAGCCGGTTCTTCGGCTTTAACTGCAACAGGTTCATCAACTTTCTTCAATCCTGCAGGCATTGGAAGCACAACAGCTGAAGTTTTTTTCAGGGCGTCTGTAATACGAACCCAAGAATTTTCTCCTCCTGGAACAGCACCTTTTACCATTACAAGACCTTTAGCAGAATCGATAGACACAACTTTCAAGTTTTGAACAGTTACACGTTCATCCCCCATATGTCCTGCCATCTTCTTACCTTTAAATACTTTACCAGGATCTTGTCTTTGTCCGGTAGAACCATGTGAACGGTGAGAAATTGACACACCGTGTGATGCTTCCAATCCGCCAAAATTATGACGTTTCATAACACCGGCGAATCCTTTACCGATAGAAGTTCCACATACATCAACATATTGTCCAGCAACAAAATGGTCAACAGACAATTCATTGCCGACAGAAAGTAAACAGTCTTCAGAAACTCTGAATTCTGCTAATTTTTTCTTAGGTTCAACTTTTGCTTTTGCGAAATATCCCTTTAATGGTTTAGATACATTTTTAGCTTTTACAGCACCGGTTCCTAATTGAACGGCAGTATATCCATCCTTTTCAGTTGTTTTTACATTAACAACCGTCAAGTCTTCAACCTTCAAAACAGTTACAGGAACATGAGTTCCGTCTGCTTCAAAAATACGAGACATTCCAAGCTTTTTTGCGATTAGACCTGTACGCATTATTTTTTTTCCTTTTCAATTGGTTGACTTCATATTTCAAAAGCCAACATTAAAATTACAACTTAATCTCTACATTAACACCGGCAGCTAAATCCAATTTCATCAATGCATCTACTGTCTGTGGTGTAGGATCTACAATATCCAAAAGTCTTTTATGAGTTCTGATTTCGAACTGTTCACGAGACTTTTTATCAACATGAGGAGAACGGTTAACCGTAAACTTCTCAATCTTTGTCGGAAGAGGAATTGGTCCTCTTACGTTTGCACCTGTTCTTTTGGCTGTATGCACAATCTCTGTAGTAGATAAATCGAGCAATCTATGGTCAAAAGCCTTCAGGCGTATTCTTATATTTTGTGTATCCATCATTTTAAATACTTTTCCTATAGCTAGACGACAAAAAACCATAAATGGAATCTGCCATCTAAATGTTAAATCAAATAAATCCTTTGAATTCCAAGGACTTACAATATGCTTTTATATTTTAACACAGAGGTTTTTACGCCTCTAAAACCAATATTGTAGCGCCTTTGTAACATAATAATTCTTATAATGCAAGCAAAAAAAATTAAAATTTTGTAAAAAAATTATGTTCATAAAATGCGGATAAATTAAGGCCTTTTAAATCGTTATAAAATTATTTATTACACAAAAACAAAACTTGAATTTATGCATTTTTTGTTTTAACCTGCCGAAAAATGGAGATTTTTATGCAAAATTACAAAAAACTCGGCATTTATATTCATTGGCCATTTTGCAAAAGCAAATGCCCGTATTGCGACTTTTACAAAATGGTTTCTCATAATGAAAATCAGGAAGAAATCATAGATTCATATATTGATGATTTAAATTTTTATCGCAATTTTTTGGATTCTCATAAAGTTTGTTCCATTTTTTTTGGTGGAGGAACTCCTTCTTTAATCAAGCCTCAATTGATTGAAAAAATATTAAACTATATTACAACTAAATTTACAGTTCTCTCAACACCGGAAATTTCTTTAGAAGCAAACCCAAACTCAAATAAACAAAATTTGTTTTCAGACCTGAAATCAGCCGGCATAAACAGATTATCTTTAGGAGTGCAATCATTTGATGATGACGATTTGCATTTTCTGGGACGTTCTCATAATTCTTACCAAGCCAAACAGTCTTTATCAGAGATTTTAAAAATTTTTGACAATCATTCCATTGATTTAATATATGCTCTCCCGCAACAAGATACTGAAAAATGGTTATCTCAATTGTCATTTGCCAGCGCTGTCGGATTACGTCATATTTCTTTATATCAGTTAACTATTGAAGACGGAACCGTTTTTCAAAAAAAGAATATTAAGACATTGGACGAAGAATCTGCAGCAAAAATGTATTCCGAAACAGAAAAATTTCTAAAAACTAAAAAATATGCAAAATATGAGGTTTCTAATTTTGCTCAAAATGGTTTTGAATCTATCCATAATCTTTTATATTGGCAAGGCGATGATTATATAGGTATAGGAGAATCTGCTCACGGGAGAATCGGATTAACGGCTACCGAGCATCAGCGTAAAATTATAAACTTATCTCCACAAGAAAGAGCTGTGGAGCTTATCATTATGGGTTTACGTATTACTCAAGGAATAGATAAAAATAAATTTTTTGAAGTTTGCAAAATAAAATTTGATGATTTCATAAACACACAGTTCCTTAATATTGCAGAAAAAGAACATTTATTGATAAATTCAACAGACAATTTACGCGCAACGCATAAAGGTTTTTTGATTTTAAACTATCTTATTGAAAATTTATGTCCATAGAAGCATAATCTTCAGCAATATGCAAATATTCTATCGGAGTAACATCTTCTGCTCTTAAATCTGCAGGAATATTATTTTTTTCAAGTATATCCATAATATTCGGCAATGATTTCAAACTTTGGCGTAACATTTTTCTACGCTGTCCAAAAGATTTTTCCGTAATTTTTTCCAATATTTTCAGAACCTCGCACTTTGGCTGTTCAGATAGAGGTTCAAACAACAACACTGTTGACCAGATTTTAGGAGCCGGAACGAAATTATTAGGATTTATATCAAATAAATGTTTAATATTACAAGTAACCTGCGCCAAAACGGAAAGTCTGCCATAAATTTTATTGCCGGATTTAGCTACAATTCTGTCTGCAACTTCTTTTTGAAACATTAATGTCATTGCCGAATAACTACCTGCATTTTGCAACCACGAAGTCAGAAGAGGAACAGAAATATTATATGGAAGATTACTCACTATTTGACGTGGGCTCTCGGATATTAAGCATAAATCTTGTTTTAAGGCATCTGCTTCAATAATTTTAAAAGGAATATTTGTCGCCTCTTTTAATTCTTCCATAATTTTTATGCAACGAGAATCCATTTCAATCACACTCAATGATTTAGGATTTTTTTCAATAATTGCCCTGGTTAATCCTCCAGGTCCGGGACCTATTTCCACGACATTAAAATCGCGAAAATCATTTTTATATTGAGCTGCTAAACTTTCTCTGATAATTTTTTGTGTAATATTCATATCCAACAAAAAATTTTGCCCTAAAGCTTTTTTGGCTAATAGTTCATATTTTGTAACCGTATCTTTTAGGCTTAAGAGTACCATTTTAATCTCTTATTTCAATGATAGCTTTATTTCTCATATTTTGCGTATAACGATTTATAAATTCATCTGCTTTTTTATTTTGCAAATACTTAAATACATCATTATCGGTTGGAGATTGAGCTTTTTGGGTTTTAGGATCATATTTTGCATTTAGTTTTAAGATATAATGTTTATCACCGATTTTTATAGGATCCGAAACATCACCTACAGACATTTTATCTAATTGTTGCACAATTTGTTTATCAAGATTATTTTTATTGACCCATCCCAAATCTCCGCCACGTGATGCACTTGCGCTTTGAGAGAATTGTACCGCATATACATCAAAGCGAGGATCTTCTCTTAAAACCGAAGCCAATGTATATACATCACCGGAAGATTTTGCCGGTATTACAATTTCAGAAATCATATATCGGCCATTTTTCAAATCTTGCTCAATATTTTGTTTTTCTCTTCTTATTTCTGCCTGACTTATTGGTGATAGTGCAGACATTTTTTTAGAAACCAACTTTTGCCAAGCAAGTTCTGCTTCTATTTTTAATCGTAAGGTATTTATATCCACACCATCGCGTCGCAAGATTTGTTCCAATTGTTTTAGAGGCATATTATTTTTAGATGCAAAACGACTCATTCCTTGAGATATTTCTGCTTCAGATATATTTATTCCATTTTTTTTAGCTTCAGAAATTTTTAATTTTTCATCAATTAAATCTTGCATAACCTGATGTTTTATCATTGTTTTTGTTTTCTGATTATACTCAATTCCGGAATTTACCAACATCATATTAATTGCACTTTGCAAATCAGTACTTGAGATAATCTCATTATTTACCAATCCTATAATCTTATATTTAGAATTATATTCCGTTACAGGGATAAAATGCGCATATTGAGAACTGTTATTTTCTTCTTCATTTACATTTGAATGCGTATCGGGAAAAGCATCTTCAGCGCTCAAAGACAGTGATTGTTTATCATTATTTATCACTTCCTTAAACACAACTGATTGTGCTTTTGCCTGACTGCAAATCAATATTGTTAATATAGCTAATAGTATTTTCTTCATTGTTTTCTCCTTATGAGCCAAAACCACCTAATGTCTTTAAATAGAAAGTAAAGCCAAATGAATATCCATTATCTAAATCAGGATCGTTGGAATTATATTTACTTATTTTTGTAGCAAACTTCAAGCATTCATCTTCATATATCAAACTTCCACCATGTTCCAATGACTTACTTCCATCTGCAAGATCTTGTCTGTTATAAATAGAAATACTCCAATCTCTAAACAATAACATTTCAAGAGAAACATATAATTCATGACGTTCATCAAGATTTTCATAATCATAAAAATTTTTTTCCATATAAATATATGATGCATACATTTTTATAATATCATTACCTAGTGAAGCACCTAGTTCATTATATTGTATTTTCATATTATCCTTATTCAGGCGAAAACGATAATTTAAATCCAAATATTCATTCGGCGAGGCATAAATTCTTCCTACATAATCTGAAAATTTTCCATTTTGTTTAGACTGAATAGAAAAATCTTCATCTTTATTAAGTTTATAAGTTTGTGCAATAAGTGCACTCGTCCGTCCCAAAATGTTTCCATACGAACTCCAATTAAAGCCATAACTTATTCTGCTTCCATTATCATTTCTATCATAACCGGCATAACGATCAATATTAAATATATTAGTATCATCAAGTTCAATATTCATACTATCTTCATTAGGAATACGTTTGTCTTTATTAGAAGAAACCGGAGCAAATACCGCCAAAATTATCGGCTCTAAAATTTGGCTGGATGTTTTTCCTGTTTTTATAAAAGGATACTTCCATTCTATAGCACCTTGCGGAAAAATACGAGATACATCACCGGTATATGAATCATTTTGAGTATATCTATAACTATTGACATAATATAAATCTGATTTTAATGAAGCAATAAACCGATATTTTTCACCAAAAGGACTCGTATATGGCAAAATCCATGAATTCTTCATACTCAACCGTTGAGTACTGTTATCATCTTCATGATAAATAGAAGCCATACTAAAGTCATTTTTAAAATATGATCCGATTGAACTTGGATTACTTATATTTTCATACGTCATTAACGGCGCTACAAACGGACGAGTATGGCTCTGTCGTAAATATTCTTTTTCGTTATTTTCTTTGAGGTTATAACTTATTAACTTATAATAATATGATTCTATTGAGGCATAATCACGATAATCAAACATAGATAATTTCATATTAGACATCAGCCATGCGTCATCTTCTTCAGGCAAAGACATTTCTTTGATAAACAAGTCATCAGATACATACTTTAAATTTGTATCAAAAACCCAATTATCATTAATTTCATAGCGAAAATCCGTAAAAACATTTCCCCTGTGTTCGCCTCTTTTTTCATCATTATCATTTACATAAAAACCCGATACATTAATTTCACCAGAAGTTATGTACTGGCGATAATCTCCACCTAAAACCAGTCCCTTATCTGTACTAAAAATAGGTGTAACAACTAAATCTTGATGTTCATTTATATCAATAAAATAAGGTGTTTCAATCGTCGCTCCTAAATATTTACTACTACCGATAGTCGGAGCTAAAAAGCCGGAACGACGTTTTACCTTAGGATCAGGATGCGATAAAAAAGGTGTATATAATACAGGAATTTCTTTTATTTTTAAGATAGCATTATTGTAATAAATATCTTGACGACTCGCATCATGTTTCACTTTTTTAGCATTAATCTGCCACAACGGAGCAATTTCTTCACAAAAATTACAAGGCGTGTACATTACATTTTCTATAACTTTGTCATCATTTGCTTTTTTACGAAAAGTATCTGCAAATATAATTGTACCATCAACCATCTTAACTTTTATTTTTTCCATAAATGCTTTATTCATATGCTCGGAAACAACAATATTATCAGCATAAATAATATTACCGTTTTGTTCCGTAAACTCAACATTTCCATTAGCTGTAATTTTATCATTTATTTGGTCATAATATATTTTATCAGCTATCAAAACCATTGATGAATATTTAATCGTAACATTACCGGAAGCTATTATTGTTCCGTTTTTTTCATCACTTTCAATTTCATCAGCTTGAAAATCAATATCTTCGTCATTTTTTGGTAATGTCGGATTAGCAATATTTGTAACATCAACAGACGGGTCGATATCAACAAACGGTGTTGAATCTTCCTGTTTACGGATAGCACCGGCTATCTGTACATTTTGAGCAAATGAAATGCTTGATACAACAATCCCTAATAAAAAAATATTTATAAATATGCTATTAATTTTGAACATCAAATTTTTTCCTACCATGTTTTTTATTAGGATTATAAAATAAAAGTAAAGCCATGCATATTACAAAAGGTAATACAAAATTAGCATACAAACCTATCAAAAAATACAAGGAAGACTGCGCTAAATTAGAAAAAGCTAAATCCCCTGCTTGTACTAAAACCATCAGTAATATGGAAAATAAAATAATTTTTGTTTGTCCACGACGGTTAAAACTTCCAATCAACAATCCCGTGCATCCCAAAATAGCAAACAATAAATTATATAACGGGCTTAATAATCTCTTATTTCCTTCTATAATATATTTTCTAACTTCAACAGGAGAAAGGCTTGCATCATTTTTTGCATTAAACAGTTCTGCTAGTGTTTTTGATCTCGCCCCGCTGTTTTTCTGTTTTTTTTGTTCCATTGTTCCAAAATCAACAGAGTACCGGTCAAATTCTAAAGATGAAAAACTATAGGTATCCGTATTAAGTTCTTGTCTTGAACCTTTTACTAAAATTATTCTCGGCATATTATCTACATAGACAATTCTTCCTTTTTCAGCCGACAAAACTACCTTTAAATTAGCTTTTCTCTCATCTTTCACTAAAATACCGCTGATAGAACCATCTTTCTCATGAGCACTGATAAAAATTGTCAAATTTGGTTGTAATGTATTAAATTCACCATCTTTTAATAACAAATGCGTTACATTGTTTTTTACTTCCCATGTAAGCCGACTTAATCTGTTTTCAGCAGTGAATATCAAAAAATTGTTAATATATATACATATAGCCGCAATAATTACCCCTATCAGCAATGCAGGTTTTGCATTTTGAATCGGAGTAATACCGGCAGCTTGAATAACCGGCAATTCTCTATCCACTATCATTCTATTATATACAAACAATGAGGCTGCAAAAACGGCTATCGGAGATAAAATTATAAACAATCTCGGCATAAGCAAAGATGTCATTTCAATAAACAAGTATGCAGGCAGTCCTTTACTGGCAACCATGCTTATATATTTGAGCGACTGTGCTAACCATAAAATAGACAACAAAGAAAAGACGACTAACAAAAAGCCGACAAAAATCTGTTTAGAAATATATTTACTCATTATTTTCATAGAGCCGATTATAACAACATATTTCAATAAAAAAAGATAATATTTTGTAATAACCACAACATATTATGCTTTAACGCACAAAATTTATTATTTTCCGGCAACAATTACCATAGCTTCTCGCAATATTCTGTCACCAATCATATAACCGGTTTGCAATTCATTAACTATAGTACCAGGCTCTTTATTTGTATTTGGTAATTCTTGTACAACCTGATGAAAATTAGGATTAAAAATTGTATCTAAAATTTCCATTTTTTTAACTTCAAATTTTGCAAACGCCTTAACCAACTCATTTTGAGTCAATTCAATTCCTTCTAATAAAGGCTTAACAGCATCTTTATCGTTACAATCTTTAACCGCATCTATAGCTCGTTGTAAATTATCTGCTACGGGAAGTAATGACTTTGCAAAATCAGCAATAGCGTATTTGCTATTTTTTTCTATTTCTTGAACACAACGTTTTTTCAAATTTTCCATATCTGCCAATGTACGCAACAAATCATCTTTTAATTTATCTTTCTCCTGTTGCAATACTTTGAGAGCATCTTCAAGATTATCTGTTGTCTCATCAGAAACTTCATCAACTTTTTTTTCAAATTCTTCTAAATTGTCTTCAAAAGATTCTTCTTGCAAAACTTCATCTTTTTCCATAATCAACCCTTTATTTTTTTAATAAAACGAATATATACAATCTAATTAGTTTGTAAAAAGGAATAAGTCAAGAGATTCAAAAAATTTGTTGTATTTTATCCACTTTTATGTATAATATTTGGCATAGATAAGATTAAGGAGCATCGTTATGATTTCGGCAAATAATATCCCTTCTTTTAATGAGCAAACATATTTTTTGCCAAACGATTTTAATAAAAAAAAGTTCAATATTTCATATAGTCTTTCTAATAATATCTACTTAAAACAAATTCAAAATTATGCCAAAAACATCTGTTTGTGTAAAAATGATTGGCCATTGGTAGAGCAAATAAATACATGGATGATTAGTGCAGAAACTGCAACTTTTATGAAATGGGGAGGATTAGGTGTAGTTGCTTCTGAATTTGCAGAATCCTTTAACGAATGTTTTTCTAAAAACGGGCACTGTTGCTCAATAGTTACGCCTCTTTATGTAGGAAATACCGGCAAAAAATGTGCACATATTGATAATAACACATACTATGGTGCCGAAAGCATCAACATTTCACTGAATAAAGTCGGAACAATTTTTGTAATGTTTATGAATAACAAAAACAAGCTCGTACGTAACCCTGTTAATATATTTTCAGGAACATTGCATGGCGTAACATATATTTTTTTAGAGAATAAAAAATTTTTTTCAATTACTCCGCATAAAGACAATCCTCCTGCACAAGACGGCTGTTATGTCTTAAACAATTTTGGTATCAATGAAGTAGAAAGATTTGCATTTTTTTCCAAAGCAGTATTTTGCTTATTAGAACAAATTTATAACCATAAAATACAAAAAATATCTGCACCTAATTCTTTAATTGCAAACGATTGGCATTCAGGCGCAATTTCCGGATTAACTAAATACTTCACTTCTGCCAGATTACTTTGCGAAAGTATAGATAAAGATATTGCCGAAAAATTACAAAATCTTCCTATCATTCATATCGCTCACCACCTCGGGTATCAAGGATGGGATTATCAAAACACAGCACATATCTTAAATTCTTTATACGAAAATATGGCAAGCATTGTGCTAAAAAATGCAAAATCTGCAAAAAATAACAATCCGAGAACACAAAATACACTGATTGTACACGATACTTATAATCAAGCATCTTGCAATTTTAATTTAGCCGATAGGATAATAACGGTATCAAAAAACTATTTGGAAGAAACATCTAAAGAAAAAAGTTTCGGCTATGATTTTCGTGATATTTTGAAAATTCGGAAAGACCATCGCAATTTTTTTGGCATTGTAAACGGCTACGAAAAACAACTTATTTCTCCAAATTCTGAAAAAATCAATCACTTGAATAATTATTTTACAGGGTTTGATTTTAAGATATTTGACGCAGATAATCTTGAAAATAAACTCAACAATAAAAAAGAATTTATACGATTATTATCAAAACTTGCTGATGACGAAGAATACAAAGAATCTAAAATTCCATTGATAAAAACATACAAATTTGAAAGTATTTTTTCTTCTATCAAAAATTTCAAAAAATTGCCTATAATATGTGCCACCAGCAGACTTGTAGAACAAAAAGGTTATGATATAGCTGCGCAAGCCTTGACAATGGTCATAAAAGAAAATTTCCATAAGAAACACGAACTTCCAATAATTATTATGGGAGGAGCAGGTAATCAACAATGTTTTGAAATTTTAACAAAGTTTAAGGATTATATAGCTGAAAAATATCCAAGAATCGCTAAACGTATCTTTGTCTTTTGCGGTTATAAAGATGAATTTGCATATGCTATTCAACTGGCTTCCGACTTTTATCTTATGCCCTCAAAATTTGAGCCGTGCGGTTTAACACAAATGGAAGCAATGGCTAAAGGCGCTCTGCCTATTGCTATGTCAACGGGAGGACTTGTTGATACAATTGATGATAACATTACAGGATTTAGAACGAAAGTCTTTTTTTCAGAAGGGCATAAAGTTTTCGGAGACAATCGCAACGCCAAACACTTTGAAAATAATGTAAATGCCTATGCAGAAACAATTCAAAGGGCATTGACTATGTTTTATACAAGTCCTGACAAAATAAAAAATATGATGCATACAGCCATGAAAAAAGATTTTGGTTGGCGCATAGATAACGGCTCTATTTATCGCTATTACACTCTGCTGAAAACCGGACATTTATAGCTATTTGTTATTCTTTTTTATTTGTTGATTAAAAGAATTACGTTCCCAAAAAACACCTTGCGTATACCCTTGAATAGATTGGTTCTTTTCAGCATCTTCCAAACGTTTTTCGCACCAAACACAATATTGCTTATTTTGTTCAATTCCACAATAATTTCTATTCAATTTTTTACAAACAACAGAGGTTGTACCACTACCTAAAAACGGATCAAAAACCATATCACCTGCATTTGAGCTTGCTAAAATCAGCTTTGCCAATAATTTTTCAGGTTTTTGGGTAGGATGAGCAGTATTTTCCGGCATACTCCAATAAGGAATAGAAATATCGTCCCAAAAATTAGAAGGACAAGTATTTCTATAATTACCGCCATCAGTCATTTTCCAATCTTTGGGCTGACCATTTTCTTTGTAAGGAGCTATAACTTTTTTTCTGATTTTTACGGCATCAAGATTAAAAACATAATCATCACTTTTTGTTGCAAACCATATATCTTCTAAACCATTTTTCCAATTACATTTGGCACCGCGTCCTTTTTCTCTTTGCCAAGTAATTCTATTCTGTATTTTAAAATATTTTTGCAACACATCAGCAATAATAATACTGCTTTTCCAATCACAACAGACATAAACCGAAGCCGTATCTTTTAAAACAGGCATTACCGCTTTTATCCATTTTTCTGTATATTCCGCATATTTTTGACTGTTTTGCGCATAAAAATTTTTTCCGCCATAATTTTTTGTTAAATTATATGGAGGATCCACAATCAACAAATCTACAAAATTTTTAGGTAACTTAGGTAAGGCAACAAAAGTATCGGCACAAATAGTTTTATTTTTGACAACTGATATATCATTAAGTTTATCTTTTGTTGTTAAACATCTTTGTAAAAAAATCTTGCCAGCATCAACACTGATATCTAAGGTTTTATTTCTTGCTGATTTTTTTTTCATTCTCATCTCTCATAACAAAATTTGTTATATCGTACATAAAGTTTACAAAAAATCAATAACAAAAAAAATACCTTGCAACAATTTGTTACAAGGTATTTATCGTTTTTAATAACTTAGAAATTATATTTAATATTTAGCATTCCAGTATTATCACGATAGTTTTCACGATATTTACCTTCATAACTTAATGTTAAATCTAAATTATCATTAACAGTTGTTGTTACACCAACTCCTAGTTCAGTTGCAAAGCGGTTTAATGCTCTACATTCAACCATATATGATGTACCATTTGACAAGCTTACAGTAGATATATCATGACCATTCATTACATCATAACTTATACCTAATCTTAATTCTGGTGTTATACTGATATTATCTGAAATATCATATCTTGATTTAATCTTTGTAGCAGCAGAAAGTGTAACGATATCGCTATTATTTCCGCTGATATGCTTATCATCGCTATCTGTATAACTTTCACGATTAATGTTTGTATATTGAACACCAACAATAGGGGTTACTGTTGTATCATTATTCAAAGCAAGATCATAACCTGTACTCATTTTTACTGATGTCGCATATACATCAAAATCAGATTTTGTTATACCCAAGATAGAATGCGCTTTTGATGTATAATCAGACCAACCATAGCTCAATATTCCATCAACGAACCATTGAGATGGCTTATATTCACCATACAACATAAATGTATGAGTATCAGCATCTGTATTTCTGATGTCGTTCTTGATACGGCTATCTGAATATGCATAACCTAAACCAACTTTAACATCAGATATTGTATTTTTCTCAAAACCTAATGCTAAACCATTAGTATTTGCCTCAAATCCCTCGTAATTACCAAATGAATCAAGTTTTGATTTATTATACAAAAACTTAGCCCATATTGCAGCATCACCATTCACAACATCACCTGAAGACACACCATCAAAAGAATTAACACCACCACTGCTTAAACGGTCTGTAACTGCATTCATTGCAACATTTGTGGTTGTCATTGTATTTTCTGTAATCATATTGTTGTCATCTGGATTAGCAGCATTTAGTGCTGTTGCATAATCATCCAAATCACCGATTTGAGATAATACATTTAATTTGTTTGATAATGCATTTGTTTTTACTGATGCAAATTCTACATCATTATCAACTAATGCAACTGCTGCTCTTTTTGCATTTATGCTTCTATGAGTCCTATCTAATACACCTTTACCTGTTTTATAATCTGTTACTTCAAAAGTTCCTACTTTGGTTTCTTTAAATGTAACACGATTATTCACAATTTTAACGGTTCCTAAATCGCCATAAACATCACCATCCAAGAATGTATATGTATCATTTTTAGGATTATAACCTTTGGCAATAGTTACTGTTAAAGCTGTATCTGCTTTACCTTTTGTTTGACCTAAAGTAATAATATCAGTAGCAGAAATTTTACCATAATTATCTTCTTTATCAATATCCAGGAATATTGAAGATTTATTAGATAAATTTACTGTTGCTGCTGATAAAGTATTAGTACCAAGATAAATCTTTGATGCATCAGCAACAACATTATCTGCCGTTAAATCTGATTTTAATGTTAATGTTGACTTGTTAAGTCCAAAATTTGCACCACTTACGTTGTCTATTGTAAGAGTAGAAGAATTTAAGATAATATTATTTGCAGACAAATCACCAGTTACAAATGCTGACATATCTCCTTTAACTTTGTTAAATTCAACATTGCCACCTGTAATGTCACCATTCAATATCGCCTTCGCATTATTAAATGCTATAGTTGCAGTGTCTTCAAGTGTAACATTACCATTTACTTGTGATTTAGCATTGCTTAATACGAATGTCGCACTTTCTTTAAGAGAAACATCATTACTTAAAGTTATATTATCTTTAACCTCAATATTAGCTAAACCTTCTCCAAAAATAGCATTATTTATTACAGTTCCCTTATTTAATACAACTTTTGTATTATCAACAGACAAATTATCTATTTCAGTATTTTGAATTGTTGCAACATTGTATATCAAATTGCCTTTTTTATCATAACTCAAAAATGATAATTTATCCTCATTCCATGATTCATAATCATCATCTGTAGCAATTGATAGCTCTTTCAAAGTAGAATCTTTAATTAATACTGTTTTTGCTGCATCAATATTAGTTGTTCCTGTTACTTCAACATTTGATAATGTTACTTTATTTGGTAAAGCTACTAAATTGTTTTCAATTTGCGTATCATACACATTTGGGATAATAGTCAAATCTGTATTTAATATTGCATTTGATATTGTCGCTGTTGGCATACCATATACATTCATTTCATTAGATTTTACTGTTGCATAATTAATATTTAATGCAACTTTATCCTTTCCATCCCATTTAACTACACTAATATAACCTAATTCATTTTCTAATGCAGTTAACACAACAGATGATGTTTTTGTTCCTGTTATATTAACATTACTATCAGAGGTAAAAATTTCATTGACAGTTAAGTTTCCTTTTACATTAATGGTACTATCATCTGCCCAGATGCTTTTTGCTTCTAACTCATTTTTTATATCAAATATGCTCTTGTTTTCAATGTCTATATTGTCAAATTTTATACCGAGATTACTAAAATTATCATCATAGGCTACTTTAGATTTATCATAAATACTAAACAAATCTATGCTAGACAAATCAAAGTCGCCTAGAACAGTGTTTATATCTTTATTACTTGTTATTCCGGAAATACCAAAACCATTCATTCCTGTAATATTTAATTCAGCATCTTTTCCTAATTTATAAGATTTTCCTAATACTAAAGTATCAACTTCACCAGAAATTGATGCATTTAATGTTCCTGCAAGTTTTAATTCACTTAACGTTCCATTAATAGTAATAACATTGCTTGTTCCATTATTGCTTACAGCCGTCAATGTTGCACCTTTATTTATGCTAACAGCACCATAATTATCTACAACTATATCTCCTGTTGCAACGATTTTATTGTTACCATTAATATCCAACGATACACCATTTAATATAACATTACCAGAATCACTGGATGTATTAAACAAATTGTTTGCTATTGTTGAAGTTCCGTTCATTATAACATCTGAAAAAGATACATTTATATTACCATGAATATCCTCTAGACTATCTACATAATATTCATAACCGTCCACCCAAGAATTAGACGTTACAGTACCTATATACTTATCTCTGCCAGTTAAAGTTTCCTTAAACTCAGCAATAGAATTTTCTAAACTAGATTTACCATTTAATGTAATTGTAGATCCATCTATATTTACATTTGAGCTATTCTCTACAGGATACATAACATAAGCATAATCTTCATCTTTTCCAGCAAAAATGATAGATCCAAATTTTGATCCGTCATTTACAGTAATATCGCTATCACTTACATTCATATTTGAAGATGAAAAATATGTATTTTTTGATAGTATTACTTCTGAACTATTTTCAATTATGCTATCATTACTATTATTATATGAATCAAAGAATACATCAGAATTTTTTATATCCAACTTACTATGATTAGCATTTAAAGTAATCCCTGATACATACAATTCCGAATTTGCCATTAAGGAACTATCCTGTAAATTAAGAATTGCATCTCCACCTCCATATAATTCTGCCCATTTATTTATAATAATTTTAGAATTACTCTCTGCATTAATATCACCTTCTGATATAAACATATCTTCTATTGCTGTTAGATTTAATGTAGAATTATCAAGAGCAATATTAGATAATATGGTAATTTCGTCTAACTTGTTAAGATTCAATATTGAATCATTTATTGAGATAGAATCCAAAGATAATTCCTCTTTACCTGTACCAGACACATTCATTTGTGAATTATTTGATAAGGTGATTTTTCCATTTGGATATTCTGTTCCTGTAACTGTCAACATTTTCTTTGTTGTTAGCTTTGAATTATCTAAATTAATATCTCCTACAATTAAATCTGTGTTTACTGTTAATTCAGCATTATTTAATTCTAAATTGTTTTCAATTTGGTTTGCATATGGAATGATACTTTTAACAATATTAGTATAGTAATCCTCATAGTAATCCTCATAGCCAGCGGGATTATACGTATAATAAAGCCACTTACCTTCGTCATCAATAATTTCCCTTAATGCGTATTCTTTTTGATTACCTTCACTTCCTTTAAATACAGAATTTGACAAAGTATATTTGCCATTTTCCAAACTTAAATTATTTAAATCTGTTGTTTTTGATGTAACAATTTTACTTAAATTACCGCTCTTATCTTTTATAGTTAAATTATTCAACTCGTCTAAAACTGCTGTTTTAGCTAATGATCCGGTTTTGCCTAAAGTCAAATTAACACCTGATATATTACCATTAATAACACCATTGTTTACAACTTTTCCATTTCCAACAATATTGGCAATCAATGTTCCGTTATTATTAATCATAGCTTCATCATCTAATTCACTACCTAATTTGATAGTGGACTTTTCATTAGGCTGATAATCATCTGTCAGTGTTGCGAGTGTTTGAAGAGTTGCTCCTGTAGAAATATCAACTTTTGCATTCCCATTTATACTAATGTCACCACCTTCTATGTAATTGGTACCTTTTCCAGTAACAGACAACGAGCTTTCATCTGCCATTACAAACCTACCTTGTTTACTGTCATAACCATCACCATGGTTTGTACCTATTACTGTTTCAGCACCTGACAATGTTACTTTTGCATCACCAATTATTTCAAATGATTTATTTTCAACATCGTCATTCGTAAAGTCTATATCGCCATTAAGCGTAACTTCTCCTCCTGAAATAGAGATTCCATCTGAAGTTAGTGAAACACGATTATTAATACTTGTAACAGATAACCTTCCGCCAGTCACTTCAAAACCACCATCTATTGCCTCAAATTCACTATCTTTAACTGTTACCTCACCTCCAATGATACGGACAGCATCTCCACTAATTTCCGCATTATCAACGGTCAATGATGCACCATCAGATACAAACACACCACCTTCGCCATTATTGACAGCATTTATTTTTCCACCATTAATGTTTACTTCACCGCCACTCATACTAAATATTTCAGTGTTTATATAGCTATTATTATTTAATTTCCCCCCTGAAACATTTATATTTGCAACTAAAGTTCCATTGTTAGTAATTGTTCCATTATTAGTTAGATAAATTGTACCTTTGTTATAATAGGTGATATCTGTATCACCTGTCTCCATATAGTTGTTATAAATGCCTATACTTGTATTTTGTGCTACATTCAATACTCCACTAAATGTAGGATTTTTCATTAATAACACATTTTTGTTTCCGCTAACAACATTTATTGTTCCACCAGATATCTCAGCTTTTCCAACAGCACCAACATCACTATCATCTTCACTTAAATTTGTTCCAAGCATTGCATTATTAAGGTTAACAACACCTCCTGTCATATTAAAATAATTATTTTCAGAAATAGGATAATTTAAAGCATTTAAAAAATATGAGTTGTTTAGAGTTATTGTTCCACCTGAAATTGCAACACCATGTTCACCACCCATTACAGAATTTTTGACATTGATTTCACCATTGGAAATAATCAAATCTTTTGCAAAGATTTCACTATCATTTTGCGCATTAAAAATGCCACCACTTATATTCATTGTACCACTATGAGCTTTTAATTCGCCTTCATTATTTAGTGTCACAGTGCCACCGCTAATATTAATTGCATCTGAAGAATCACTTTCAGTTTTAACATCTAAATTATTGATTGATAAACTTCCCCCTGTGACATTAATTTTATCGTAATAATATCCTTCTTTGCCATCATCAGAAAAAGCAGGTTTTTCAGACTTAGGATTTGTAATATTATCACCAGTAGATACTATTAAATTACTTGCTATAGCTGGTGCTGATAGTAAAAATATTCCAGCATTAATTAAAAAGCACTTTTTCAAAATATTTCTATATATTGCGGATAGAGCTTTTACTGTATATTTATTCATGAAATAATTCCTTTTGTAAAGTTTTGACAAAATTGATTAAAACGATTGTAATAAAAATCACAAACAATTCAATAAATTTTTATAAAAATTACACAAAAAACTAAAAATCTTCTCATTTTGTTGAGAGCCATATCAAGACTACATAAAGTATATTGTTCTGCTAACATATTTTCAGCAACATCTGACTACACTTATATATTTTTAATAGTAACGATGAAATCCGAAATATCTGCTACATTTTCCATATGACTAATAACCTAACAGATAAAAATGTTTCAACAGAAATATATTCTATATTCAATTTTAAATCTTTAAATAAATCTGGATTTACATATATTGGATGAATAGAAAAGTCCTTAAATTTCAAATGCAATTTATTTAGTATCTCAACAGATTTATCCTCTAAATCTGATGACAAAATATAAAAATCAAAATGTGTTTAAGGATGGTTATACATTAATGATGTTATGACAACAGCTACTTTATCCGCATAATTATCATTAATACAAAATGCTACATTTATTTCCGTCATTAATTAAAACTCCTTCATAATCTTTTTATAAGCAAAATAACGTGTTAACTTATGGTCTCTCCATGAGAGCATATTTTTTGCTTGCAAATCTCTTAACTCTTTAGCAAATTCAGCAAACATTTTGTTTTGAACAGATTTATCTGCCCTACGACAGCGACCTAATTGATGCTTTAAGATAATAGGAATAAAATTACGTTTTAAAAATGCTAATTCTTTTTCTAATTCTTTTTTGCAGTAAATATCCAGTACATAATTAATTCCTGTTTTATAGTCTCGTATTTGTTGAACAGAACCAGATTGATGCGATATTGATTCCTGATTGATTCTATACAGATAAAATCGTGCATCTAAAACTACTGTTTTAGGCCTCTTTGCTATAACTGCAAATGTATGTGGATAATCTTCAAAATGTATATGAGGTATAAACTCTATACCTTCCAATAGTGATTTCTTATATAACTTTGTCCACACATTATAATTTACACAATATTTCTCTTTATTGGTGCCTAACATCACAGGATTATCACTGATTTTATGAGGTATATTTGTTATTTCAAAATTTCCTTGAAGTGTTTCAACACCTCTATTTTCTTGATAATGCCAACAAACTAAATCTGCATCATATTTTGTTGCAAAAGTATGAGCAATTTCTAAACATTGCGTGTGTATTTCATCATCTGAATCAAGAAAATATATATAATTGCCTTTAGCTTCTTTTAATCCGTTATTTCTTGCACAAGAAAGTCCTTGATTCTCTTGTGTGATTACCTTCATACGACTATCTTTTGCAACATAGTCTTGCAAAATACTCAATGTATTATCTGTTGAACCATCATTTACACAAATAATTTCAAAATCTGCAAATGTCTGATTTATTACTGAATCAAGACACTGACCAACATATTTTTCAACATTATAGCATGGTATAATTACTGATATTTCTGGCATTTCTTAACCTAACAGATAAAAATGTTATTGATTAAAGCGATTGTAATAAAAAATTACAAACAATTCAAGAAATTTTTATAAAAATTAGAAAACTTCTCTTTTTGTTGATATCTAACATCAAGGCCATATGAAGTATATTGTTCTGCTACCATATTTTCAGCAACATCTGACTACACTTATATATTTTCAATAGTAACGATGGAATCCGAAATATCTGCTACATTTTCCATATGACTAATAACCTAACAGATAAAAATGTTTCGGCATCAATAGGCTTATTTCAATTCATTTATTACTTCGGGCGTAATATCTAATCCACCATGCATAATTGCTGAACTTAACAAAATCATATTACACTTATTTTTCTTCGCTATTTTCTTAATAACTTCCGTAATTTCATTATCAATTTCTTGCAATTTGGTATTATAATTTTGCTTAATAATATCTTCCTTTTGACGTGCAATATCTTGATATTGGTCAACAAGTTGTTCTTTCTTTTTCTTATCATTTTCTTTTTGAATTTTTTTTCTTGATTCTTCAATCCAGTTTTCAAGCTCATTCAACTTTTTATTATTATCTTCACGAAGTTCTTTAACTTTTTCGGATTTTTCAACAATTCTGGTAATATTTACAACCGCAATTTTTGTATTATTCATTGTAAAATAATAATACACACCAACAAAGTTAAGAGCCGTAATCAGCAACAATGCAACTATATATTTTTTCATAAAATTTTATTCCAAAAAAAAGAGAAGGGTTTTTTAAACCCTTCTCTCATAGATTAACCAATTAGAAACCAAAAGTTACACCAACTTTATAAGCTGTGCTATGGCTTCCACCATAAGAAATACCAGCATTTAAGATGATATTGTCTTTAAGATAATGGAAACCACCGAGTGCAACTGCTTGTTTGTTTTCATATCCGCCCAAAGCCATGCTGAGTTGAGATCTGTAAGAGTTATCAAGTGGAACAAGACCTGCCAAAGCAGCTGTTGCAGCCAAACCTTCTCTCATCTCATCACGTAAGTTGCTAATACGACGATCAATTGCATTGAAACGAGCTTCGTTATGTGCTTGAGTTTCAGCCATAGAAGCATCTAACTGTCTGATTGCAGTAGAAACATCTGTTGCGTTAAGAGCATATTTTGTTCCACTGAAATCAACATCTCCGATTGCATTACCAGCCGCCTTCAAACCTTCAGCGACACTTGTAGCTGTGCCTGCATTCACAGCAGCATTTGCTGATCCTAGATCTTGTCTGTTACCAATAGCACCATCTAGATCAGAAATAGCTTTAGCAACGGTATTTTCAGCATCAAATCCTTCACCGATTTTAGCATTGATATCATTTTCTGCGTCTGTTGCACGTTTTGTTTCAACAGAAACTGCTTCATTTGCTTTATTATCAATGATATGTGATAAAGAAGGTTCATAAGCAGTTTTAGCTGTTGCTGCTTTATCATAATTTTCGTATGTATCTTTTTCAGCTATATATTTACCAACATCTTGTCTATAGCTTTCAACAGCTTCATCAACTGTTTTTTGGTCAACCATTTCCATTTTGACAGCTTCTTGGAAATTAACATTTGATGTGTTATAATAGCCTAAAACTGTTTCGTAGTTCTTTTTATCATTATTATACGCTTTAAGAGCTTCATTTGCATCCAGATTTGCAGCAACGTTTTCACCCAATGTTGGACCTTCTTCATACAACGGCTTAGAAAGCAATAATTCACCTGTCGTTTTATCAACAAATTCTGCTAAATTATACGTATTTCCACCAGCATCTTTAAATTGATAGTAAACATAGTTATGTTCTGTTTCTAAATCAATTTTTCCTTTACCTTCAACACGATATGCCTTTTTTACCTTGTAATAATATCCTTCTTTTGAAAGAACAGCATCTTCAGAAATATCTGCTTCTACTAAAGCCACATCTGATGTTGAACCATCGGCTTCTATTTTAGTATAGTTATATGCAACCTTTTCAATAAGATTTACAGGTTTAACATATCCTGTAGGATCAGTAATTTCATAAGAACTACCAGCGACTGCTGCTAAATTTGTTTCTACTTTACCATCCTTTAACTTAAATTTTGTCTCTGATGGCAATGGAGCCGTACCAGGGTCAGTAACAGGTTCTACTGCTTTTGTTTCTCCTGGTACAAGTTCATTCCCATTCCATGTGACTGGAGTATAAGATCCATCAGAAAATGCTAATAAAGCATCCTCGCGAACCACGTCGATAGTGCTTTCAGCTTTTGCATTTGCGCTGAAAGCAAACACCAAACCTAATGCTGTCGCACCAAGTAAAACATTCTTTTTAATATTATTCATTATTAAATTTCCTTATCAAATTTTACAAAAACATTAACAAAAACAGATTCATTAGAGAATCTATCGACTCGCAATTTAACAAAAACCAACGTTTTTTGTTGTGTCATGATTTATGGAAACTTCATCAAAAATAAGACTATTGAATATTAACACCTAAATGTTTGAAATACCTAACAATATTATAATTATTTTTTTTATTAACACCCTTTGTGAAAAAAATAAAAAAATTACTTGATTTAAATGTTGGTTTAAATTGAGGAACTTTTTACACATAGATTATAAGATTGCCGATAAACATTAAAAAAAAGGAACTATCATGACAAATTATGCATACATTAGAAAAAGTACAGAAAAACAATCTTATCAGCATATGGAAAGAGAAATAAAAAAATATGCTAATGAAAACCATATTAAAATTGATGAATGGATAGAAGAAACTATTTCTTCTCGCAAACCACTATGCAAAAGACAATTAAATCAGCTATTAAATAAATTGCAACCTGGAGATATTTTAATAAGCAGCGAATTAAGCAGAATTGGCAGAAGTATTACCGAAATATTTTCAATCTTGCAAACTTGCTTAAATAAAAAATGTCAGGTTTGGATTATAAAAGGAAATTATCGCCTTGGAAACGATATACAATCTCAAGTAATGGCATTTTCATTCGGACTTGCTGCCCAGATTGAAAGAGATTTAATCTCACAGCGTACAAAATGCGCTCTTGCTTCTAAAAAAGAACAGGGTGTAAAATTAGGAAGACCTGTCGGCGTAACCTCAAAGCATTTAAAACTATCAAAAAACATTAATCATATTCAAAATCTTCTTGCTAAAGGAGTATCAAAAAATCAAATCTCAAAAATTATGGATGTACAATATATGACTCTGCTCCGTTTTATTAAACGTATGGATCTTGAAGGTATAAATCTTGATTCGGTAAAAATGCAAAATGCCTAAATACAAAAAAAATGGGTTGTAACAACTGCACAACCCATTGAAAATAAATATTTTCTTTTGATACCAATTATCTTTTAGAGAATTGATAAGAACGACGAGCTTTTGCCAAACCGTATTTTTTACGTTCAACAACACGATCATCACGTGTTAAGAAACCAGCTTTCTTCAAAACAGGTCTTAACTCTGGCTCATATTCATTCAAAGCTTTAGAGATACCGTGCTTAATTGCACCGGCTTGTCCTGATAAACCACCACCTCTAACAGTGCAAACAACATCAAATTCATTAACTCTGTTTGTAACTTCAAAAGGTTGAGCTATAATCATTTTCAAAACAGGACGAGCAAAATATTGATCCATGCTCTTGCCGTTAATTGTAACGTTACCTTTTCCTGGCATAATCCAAACTCTGGCAACTGCATCTTTTCTCTTACCTGTGGCATAAGAACGGCCTTGTTTATCATGATTTGACTTGCGAACAACTTTCTTTTCTACAGGAGTTGTAGCAGCCTTAATTTCTTGTAAAGATTCTAATTTTTTAGCCATTATAATGCACTCCTTTTATTTTTAGGATTCATTGCAGCAATATCCAAAATTTCAGGATTTTGCGCCATATGAGGATGAGAAGAACCTGCATATACTTTTAATTTTGTCATTTGTTGACGTCCCATAGGGTTACGAGAAATCATTCTCTCTACAGCTTTTTCAATAACTCTTTCAGGGAAACGTCCATCTAAAAGTTTGCCGGCAGTTGTTTCTTTAATTCCGCCAATCCAACCGGTATGTTTGTGATAAAGTTTATCTGTAAGTTTATTACCGGTAAGTTTTACTTTGTCTGCATTGATAACGATAACATAATCGCCACAGTCAATATTTGGTACAAAACAAGGTTTATGTTTTCCACGCAAGATTTTAGCAACTTGAGATGCTAATCTGCCGAGAACAACGCCTTCTGCATCAACTACATACCATTTTCTTTCAATATCAGACGGTTTAGTTGCATATGTATTCATTTTTTTTTCCTAAATTGTTAAAAAATTCTTGCTCAATATAACAAAGAAAAAACTATTGTCAACAATAAATTTTGTTTTATTTTTCAATAAGTTATTTTATGGTATAATAATACCACGAAACAACATATTGTTTTTTATATATTTTATTAAAAAGACCCCAATAGTGAAATACTGGAAATAGTATCACCCATACCGACTAAACTTTTTGGAGCTTCTTCAATAGGAGTTGGTACAACAACTAAATCAAAATTATCACCGGAATATATTCCGGTATTTAAAATATCAGCATCATGCAAAAACTCTGACAAATCTTGTAATTCTTGCCAACCTATTGTTGAAATTGTGGTATTTTCAGAGCTAAACAAATCTGCATATTTCTTCAAATCTCCTTCTTTGGCTCTTGAAAGACTTATTCTGCTTGCAAGAAGCATCCCTTTTTGTGTCTTTAGCGGAGATACATGGTATTTTTTATCTTGTATAGTCATAAAAAGCCCCAACATGTGTAATTGTATTCTGGAAACTTTTACATATTTTTTCAGCATTATCAACGTCCGTAACATGCTTACCGAATCTATAGAAAAATTTTCTTGAGGACAAATAACCGACATTATATCAATCAATTCTCTTTCATTAAGCCCCATAGATTCGCATTGTGGAGCAATCTCATCTATAATTATTTTTCTGACAACAGAATCTGATGTTGAAGCTACTTCTAAATGAAAAACGCATTGTTTTTGCTTACTTTTTTTCCATTTTTCAATCTGATTTTTTATATTTTCTGCAATATTTTTTACATTATTTTCAGACAACAAGTGAAAACCTGACAAAAAGCAAAAATCTTGTGGTTCTTGTTCCATATATCGCAAAAAATTTTCATCTTGAGACAATTCACTATTCGGCTGATCACAACTAAAAATAAACCTGTTAGATTTAGGGCACACAAACTTTTTGCCGGCATATTCTATTGTATCACCTTTTTTAAATTCAAAAATTATGTGGATTAGCGGGTGGTCCTTTTTTCTATCTATTTTACAAATCTGTTCTAATACCCCCTGCTCATTAAATCCTAAAAGATTCTCATTGGGTATAAACTGCTTTGCTTGTAACTTTGGCAATGAATTTGTATGAGCAACAACTTTTTGCACTCCGCATACTGACAACAAATTTGCAATAATACCTCCCTGCCCTCCTATTTGCATCCTTTGGCAAGAGAAAACAGATAATACATCATCACACATATCAGGAGAATTACCGGACCACTCTTCTGCAATTCCTAAAGTAAAGCATTTAAAGAGCCCACGGCAAACATCTGTAAAATCAAGAGCATTTCTTGATTCGAAATTTTGCAAAAATTCTAACGAGATATTTCTTTGATGCAAAATTTCTGCAAATTTTTGACCGGAAACATTTACAATAGCATCTATGTTAACATTAAAAGCACAAGCAACGTTCTTTATTCTGTGCAAAATTTTTATATACTCTTTTGCATCAACAAGTTTGTCCTGCCAAATTGCTTGGCTTTTTTCAGTAGACATTACTAATCCTTTACGACTACTTTATCAAGTCTCATCAATACTAATGAATATGTTGTAAGATTATTTATTGCATCATCAAGTTTCTGCTTTTCAAAAACTTGTAGAATCCAGCTTTTTATCAATTCATTATTTTTCAAATCAGAATCGTTTTCATTGAGAGCAACAACCACCTGCATAAACTTATGTTGCTTTACCAAATCGTGCAACTGTGTCATAAACTTTGCTTCACCATTTTGTTGCGCAACATTTTTATCTTTCTTTTCAATAGAAATAAGATTGCTTATTTTAGAATTTATTCTATCTTGCCAACTTTGATCAGATGCCTGTTTTTGTTTCAAATGCAAAATATTTTTATAGATTTTTTCAAATTCTTCTTCTAACATTTTATCATTTAAAACAGCTTTTTGAGATGCATCTTTAATAATTTGAACATCAGCACTAAGATTAGGATTATCAACCAACAATTCGCTAAGCATCATGGCTTCAAATTCAAAATTTTGATTAAACAATATGTGTTCTTTAATCATAGCTACCGTTGCCAACGCTATCGCACCTTCATTATTTATGTGAGACAAGCGATAAACATCAGATTCTATACGATCAATTCTTGAAATAACATCTAACACATTTTGCGCATTAGCCTTAATTTGTGCAAGAGAATCAATTTTTGCGGATAACTCATTTATTCTCTCATTTAATTGAGTAACATCTTCTCTTCTTGTGTCTTGTTGCGCTAAATTACGAAAACTATTTTGCAAAACTTCCATTTGTTTTTGCAGAGCAAAGATTTCTTCATTATCATGTTGCTGAATATTATTTTCTACAACTGTATCTGCAACATTTACGTCATTTTTCGTAACAGATTGGATATAATCACGATTTTGATATAATACAAAAGCTCCTGCTGATATAATAACAGCGCCTAATATCGCATAAATGGTGTATTTATGCGTATTTTTATTATTTTTTGCATCTTCAGTTTCAATCTCTTTGCTCATTTTATGCTCCTATTTTTATTTTAAGTTGGCATTATTCTTTTTATAGTGTATATATCTTTGTATAAAACTTCAATATCTTAATTGAGAAAGATTAAAAAATGTTAATTTTAGGAATTGAAAGCAGCTGTGATGAAACTGCTGCTGCGGTTGTAAATGAAGAACGAAAAATTCTGGGACAATCATTACTTTCACAAGAAGAACACAAAAAATTCGGAGGTGTTGTTCCTGAAGTTGCTGCCAGAGCACATCTTGAACATATAGAAGATATTATTGACGATTGCATGCAAAAATCTCAGGTTAAATTCACCGATTTAGATGCAATTGCCGCAGCTTCCGGTCCCGGCTTAATAGGCGGAGTTGTTGTTGGTGTTATGGCTGCAAAATCATTGGCACTAGCCTTAAATAAACCGTTTATTGCCGTAAATCACCTTGAAGGGCATGCTCTTTGTGCAAAAGTAACAAATGATATAGATTTTCCATATTTGTTATTATTGACTTCAGGAGGGCATTGTCAAATTCTCATAGTAAAAGATGTAGGTCAATATGAGCGACTCGGTACAACTATTGATGATGCTGCAGGCGAAGCATTTGATAAAGTTGCAAAGATGCTGGGATTAGGCTATCCCGGAGGTCCAATACTTGAAAAAATGGCAGAAACAGGAAATCCTAACAGATTTGTTTTACCTCGCCCTTTGATATATGCTAATGACTACAATCTTTCTTTTTCAGGTTTAAAAACTGCCGTTAGGAAAATCATTGAATCATATTCTGACAACGGCGAAATTGAGCATGCAATATTACCAAAGCAAGATATTTGTGATATATGTGCTTCTTTCCAAACTGCAGTAACTGATTGTCTTATCAAAAAATTAGAAAAAGCTATAAAATACTTTAAAGCAAAATATCCTGAAGGCAAAGACGTTGTTGTTTCCGGAGGTGTTGCAGCAAATCAGTTTTTACGTAATAGATTGCAAAAATTGGCAGATGACAATCAACTGGAATTCTCTGCTCCGCCTATTCGTTTTTGTACAGATAACGGAGTGATGATTGCTTGGGCAGGATTAGAAAGATTTCGTAAAGGATACATCAATAATTTAGATTTTAAACCCAGACCTCGGTGGCCGTTAGATGAAAATGCACCAAAAGCTGCCGGTGCTGGCGGAGTAAAAGCATAAAGAAAATATCATGAATACAAAACAAATTTGCGATATAATGGAGTTTTTTAAAGAAACTAATCCGAATCCGAAATGCGAATTGAATTATACTAATGCTTATACATTAGCGATTGCCGTATTGTTATCTGCACAGAGTACTGATAAAGGTGTAAATAAAGCAACTGCCGAGTTATTTAAAATTGCTGATACGCCACAAAAGATGTTGTCTCTCGGTGATGAAAATCTCAAAAAATATATTAAAACAATCGGATTATATAATACAAAAGCCAATAATATTATGCGTATGGCAAAAATTTTGTGTGAACAATATAACGGACAACTTCCGCTAAATATGGATAAATTACAACAGCTACCTGGTATCGGACGAAAAACCGCAAATGTAATTCTTAATGTTTGGGTAGACTTACCAACTATTGCTGTAGATACACACGTTTTCAGAGTTGCTCATCGTTTAGGATTATCTGACGGCAAAACTCCCTTTGAAGTAGAACAAGATTTAGCAAAAATTATTCCTGTTGAATACCATAAAAATCTAAATCATTGGTTTGTATTATTCGGACGTTATCATTGCAAAGCAAAAAATCCTCTTTGTAGTGATTGTAAACTCAAACCATTTTGCAAAGAAAAGCAGAACTAATATAAAAAATAAACGAGGATATATAAAATCCTCGTTTTAGTTATTTAGAATGACAAGCGAACAGAATATTCACCATTAGAATCCGGTGTCGCATCATTAGCTTCTTTTATAGTGTATGAAGTTCTTCTAAATATATTTCCATTATGATCAAAATTTCCAAGATATTTTCCTTTTGAATCATAAAGTTTGTACCCATCTGGTGTATCTATTTTATTAGTCCATGGATTGTTTTTTATCATTGGATTTCCTTCATCATCTACAATATGATTTCCCATATCATCATAAAAAGATAATGTTCCGTTTTTATTATCAACATAATAACCTACAGAAACACTTTGTCCTGTATACATATTAGTAAACTGATAATTAGTACCATCACATACTGATGATAGTTGTGTTTGCTCACAGAAAGTAACATTATCAATAATATTATAACCATGATCAAATGCTCCTCGTCCTATATTTGTAATTGATGATGGTATAATAATATTTACAAGTCTATTATGTTGAAATGCATAATCTCCTATAGATGTAACAGATTCCGGAAAAATTATATCTGTTAAATTATTACTATTAAGAAATGCATAATCTCCTATATTTTCTACTGTATTAGGAATATTTACTTCTGTTGCTAATGTATTAGCAAAAGCTGTATTGCCTATATTAGTTATCCCTTGTACAATATCGATTTTTGAGATTGACGAATTATATGCAGACCATGGAGAATTCCAATTAAAATCCGCCATAGCTCCATTTCCTGAAATAGTTAAGACACCATCATCACTAACACTCCAAACACACGTAGAATCTGTATCAACTGGGGCACAACTTCCATTTGCTATATCATCTCCAAATGCTGATGAAAATGGGAATATAAAGCTTAATATTAAAATTAAAAAATACATTTTTTTCATTTTTTTCTCTCCAATATAAATAAAAAAACAACCACCTAAAAAGGTGGTCTGGAGAGTTCGAAAATCATACTACATTAAATGACTCTTTTGGTCTTTAGGATTATTTCTATAAAGAAATTCCTTGAACATTCACCAAAAGCTCCCAGACCATTGAGTCTGGGATACATTATTGCTACTACTCGTATCAGAGAATCTAATAGCATTTTAACGACGAAATCCCATACGCCGAATGTAGTAAGAGCTTTCGACAGCTCCGCACCTTTTAAGGTACTAAATATGGTAAGCCATATCTATGTATCATATTATTATTTTTTTAAATAAAGTAAACAAAAAAAATAGAACCTCCAAATATTGGAGGTTCTATTTTCACTTACAAATCAAAATTACTCGTTTGTTTGAGATTCTAATTGAGCATTTTCTTTTGCTTTTTCTTCTCTCAGAGCAATGATTTCTTTATCATTTTGAGCAGCAACCTTCTTCAAATCACGAAGAACACTACCTGTTCCGGCAGGGATAAGTCTTCCGACAATGACATTTTCTTTCAATCCTGTCAAATCATCAACTCTTCCGGCAACAGCAGCTTCCGTCAAAACTCTTGTTGTTTCTTGGAATGATGCTGCAGAAATAAATGATTTTGTTTGTAATGAAGCTTTTGTAATACCTAACAAAATAGGATCAGCTTTAGCAGGAACACCACCTTCTGCAATTACTTTAGCATTTTCCGCTTCAAATACATCTGCATAAGTTTGTTCACCTACTAAGAATGTAGTATCTCCAGGGCTGGTAATTTCTACCTTACGAAGCATTTGAGAAACAATCACTTCTATATGTTTATCATTAATCTTCACACCTTGTAAACGATATACATCTTGAACTTCTTTGACTAAATATTCAGCAAGAGCTTCAACACCCTTAATTCTCAAAATATCGTGTGGAGCAGGTGTTCCTTCAATAATCATATCGCCTTTCTTTACAATATCACCATCTTGAACAATCAAACGTTTGCCCTTTGGAATTAAATATTCAACAGGTTCTCCGTTTTCAGGAATGATAGTAATTTGTTGTTTTGCTTTATAATCTTTACCGAACTCTACTACACCGTCAATATCAGCCAAAATTGCTTGATCTTTAGGATGACGAGCTTCAAATAATTCAGCAACACGAGGCAAACCACCGGTAATATCTTTTGTCTTTGAACTTTCTCTTGGAATTCTTGCAATAATATCACCAGGTTTTACTTCAGCTCCATTATCTACATTCAAAATTGCATCAACTGACAGATAATAACGAACTTCTTTACCCTTGTCGCCTTTAACATATTTCTTGCCATCTTTGAGCATAATGCTTGGTTTTAATCCAGCATTTGCACCGGAATGCCAATCAATTACAACTTTAGAAACAATACCTGTTGTTTCATCAGCAACTTCTCTGACTGATACATTGTTGATTAAGTCAACTAATTCAGCACTACCGCCTTTTTCAGAAATTACAGGAACTGTAAATGGATCCCATTCTGCAACTTTCTGTCCTTTTTCAACCAATGCACCTTCTTTAACAAGAATTTTTGTACCATAAGGAATATGATGGCGAGATTTTTCACGACCTGAATCATCAGCAATAACAATCTCACAGTTTCTGGAAAGTACAATGAGATTACCCTCACTGTTTTCTATAGTATGAGCATTATTCAGTTTCAGTTTTCCGCTAAATGGAACTTCAACATTAGATTGTTCTGCAGTCTTTGATGCAGCACCACCAATGTGGAAGGTTCTCATGGTTAACTGTGTACCAGGTTCACCAATTGACTGTGCAGCAATAACACCGACAGCTTCACCAATATTTACTGGAGTACCTCTTGCTAAATCACGTCCATAACAAGCAGCGCAAATACCTTGTTTAGATTCACATGTTAAAATTGAACGAATTTTTACTTGTTCAACCTTTGCTGCTTCAACAGCATCAACATCATTTTCATCTACCAATTTGCCCTTTGGAACAATGATTTCACCGGTTTCAGGATTCAAAATATCCTCAACAACCGTACGTCCCAAAATACGCTCGCCTATTGTTGCAATAACATTACCGCCATCAACAACAGGACGAACAATAATACCTCTTTCAGTACCGCAATTAGCTTCTGTAATAACAACATCTTGTGCTACATCTACTAAACGACGTGTCAAGTATCCTGAGTTTGCAGTCTTCAATGCGGTATCGGCCAAACCTTTACGTGCACCGTGTGTAGAATTAAAGTATTCCAACACTGTCAAACCTTCTTTAAAGTTTGAAATAATTGGTTGTTCAATAATTTCTCCACTTGGTTTTGCCATCAAACCACGCATTCCGGCTAATTGTCTCATTTGTGCAGTAGAACCGCGGGCTCCGGAATCTGACATCATATATACGGAATTAAGATGTCCGTGCTCATCTGGTTTAGATATATTTTTTATCATCACATTAGCAACATCTTCCGTACAAGTAGCCCAGATATCAACAACCTTATTATATTTTTCACCTTTGGTAATCAAACCGTTTTGATATTGTTCTTCAAATTCTTTTACCTTTGCTTCTGCTGTTGCAATCAATTCCGTTTTTGCAGCAGGAACAATTAAGTCATCTTTACCGAAAGAAATACCTGACTTACAAGCATTAGTAAATCCTAATGTCATAATTTTATCAACCATCAAGCAAGTTTCTTTTTGTCCGCAATGACGATATACTACATCAATGATATCAGAAATTTGTTTTTTCTTAATCAAACGGTTTACTAAAGAATAAGGAATATCTTTGTGCCTTGGTAATATGTCAGAAATTATAATACGGCCAGGAGTTGTTTCTACTAAACCATATTTAAATTCACCATTTTCAACATATTCCATTCTGCACTTGATTTTAGCATGTAAATCAACAGCTTTTGCATCAAGAGCAAGCATAACTTCATCACGATCAGCATATATTGAACCTTCACCTATAGCGCCTTCAGCTTCGTATGAAAGATAATAAATACCTAAAACCATATCTTGTGAAGGAACGACAATTGGTTTTCCTGATGCAGGAGATAACACGTTATTTGTTGACATCATCAAAACACGTGCTTCAAGTTGTGCTTCTATTGATAATGGTACATGGACAGCCATTTGGTCACCATCGAAGTCAGCATTAAATGCCGCACATACTAATGGGTGCAAGTGAATGGCTTTTCCTTCAACCAATACAGGCTCAAAAGCTTGAATACCTAATCTGTGCAACGTAGGAGCACGGTTTAACATAACTGGATGCTCTTTTGTAACCTCATCTAAGATATCCCAAACCAATGGTTTTTCCTTTTCAACCATTTTTTTAGCACTCTTAATTGTAGTTACGTAACCACGCTCTTCTAATTTGTTATATATAAAAGGCTTAAAAAGCTCTAACGCCATACGTTTAGGCAAACCGCATTGATGTAATCTCAACTCAGGACCACAAACAATTACAGAACGTCCAGAATAGTCTCCACGTTTACCAAGTAAGTTCTGTCTGAAACGACCACTCTTACCTTTA
>JAZULC010000018.1:0-121053 GCA_045643605.1 Alphaproteobacteria bacterium | reverse complement strand
TGGAGCTAGTGAGCAATATTATTTCAGATTGTATGACAGCACTAGAGCATGTTCTCAAATGCTATCAACTGATCCTAACAAGGCTTCTCATACTTGTGAATTAGTTCATTATGGCGCAAGAAATCAAGTTTCATGTTATCGTTTGCGTCCAGTTCCTAATTGTGAAGACTATACAGGTTATTCTGATGAGCCAACAAAAGGTTATCGTATAGCACAAGGAACTCCTTCAGGCACAAACATTACTTGCTTTATAAAAGGAGATAAATGTCAGGTTGGTGATTATGTTATGGAAGGTGGTTATTGCTATACTTCAACGGACGACATCACAGCAGAAGTAAAAAGCAAACTTAATTCCTTAAATACAGGAACAGATAAAAAACTTGGTATTGTTGTAAATGTTTCTACAAACGGTGATTTAAGAGTTGTCGCTGATAGACCATCATCTTTTGATACGTATACATCTTCAAAATCAGAAGGTTCTTCAGTTGCTGACGGGTATAAAGCTTTTATCGGTGATACAACAAAATGGGGATTACTAAATAGCATTGATGTTGAAAATATTATTAACAATTCTTCTGTTTTGAATAAAGTTAAAGTTAATAATGCCAGAATGAATTTGTTTGCTGTTCGTGTAGATGGATATGATGAAGATAACGATAAGATCTGTTCTTCAGACAGGAGGTATGCTTATGCAGATGTATATCAATGTTATTGGGTAAATCATCATGTTGATAGTAATGTTCAAAGAACAGTTTTGAGAAAAAATGATATTGAAGGAAAAATTTATTTTTCAGGAATAGCTTCTCGTAATAATAAATGGCCGTTATATTCATATAATCATCATATTTATATGAGAAAAGTTGATGGTTTTAACAGCAAATATACATATCAAAATCCTGTTTGGTATACAACCCTTGGTGGTGATAGTGGATGTTCAAGTCCAAATTCTTCAAAAATAACATTAGAAGAAATCTTGTTTAATAGATCAAATAATCACTATATCCCATTAACATATGGTGTAAGATACTATGTTGAAAATGAGAATGGTTCTATGGGTGGACAATCCGATGTTTGGCCTATGGGAATACAACCTTTTAGAATTGCTGTAATGTATGCAGGAGAAAAATCTGACTCTACATCAAATGAAGGTGCTTGTAATGGTAGTGGTTCAAACTTCAAATGTGATATGAGAATGTATTTCTATGGTGCTGGCTCTGGATCGTGTCTAAATTATAATGCTGGAGTTAATTGGTTAACAGCTAACGATTCTAAAGAACCGACAGAAAGATGCTTTACCAGTGTAATATCTGGTAATGAAGTACATTCTAATAATGGCGGTAGTAACAATTGTAATGCACAATGGGACTATGCAAATGGTAGAACTTACTTTTATGATGAACATATTAAAGGAATAAATTGTAAGGTATACCATGATATCGAACATGATACCACATATAATAAAAAATTCTATGAATCCGGAATACAAGGTTGTTTTGTAAAGCCGGCAATGACTATTAGTGTTAACGCACAATAATAGTAGAGAAATAAGTGTATTGATTCCATTATTACAAAATAAAAGTGGGGTGTTTTTTACCCCCACTTTTTTTGGTAGCTATTTATAAAATTTTTTAGGACTTTTGCAACTTCCGACTTGAATAATGGTTTATCTTTGCGTTTTTCTAATGTATAGCCGGTATTGGTTAAAAATTGATAATCCGCTGCTCTGATATCAATTTGGTAGTCTGAAAGTTTATTATATTCCTTAATTACATCTACTGAAAAATCTCTATCAAGACGGTACAAGTGGAAAAAGTCATTGATACGTGGATTGATACCAGCTTCACCAAAATCAATAAATCCATTAAAATTACTGTTATTTACGATTATATTATCGGCATGTAAATCATTATGACATAATGTAAAATCATTGGTTTGAATTTCTACTTTGAATGCGTCTAAATTTATTTTTCCATCACTTGTTTCTAAAATATAGGTTTTTGCGGTATTATAATCAAATTCCGTTAATGCTATTTTATTTTCATTGCGACAAATTTTATTGTATTTTTGAGTAATTTTTTGCACTTCAGACAAAGGAATACTATGAATAGCAGATAGTAGTTCTGCGATATCTTTAGCTACTTTATGTCGGTTGTTTATATCCATTTGATTATATAGTTTTTGTAATGAATCACCTTTTATTTCTTTATGATAAGTGCATTTCCCATTGAAATGTATATGAGTTACTTTATTTTTCAATTTTTCAGGTAAGTGTTTTTGCATTAAAGCAGAAATTTCAGCTTCACGCTGCTGTTCCATAAGAGAATCTGTTCGCAGAGGTATACGAACAATATAATCGTTAATACGGTAACTTTTGGATCGGGAACCACCTGAAAGTTCCAGGGTATTATCGGTAGCAAAAGGTAAATCAAAATTCTTTAAATCCATTTTTATTCCTTATAGAAAAGGTTTCAATAATTTCATAAAATATGGTGATTGGTTATCATTAGTCTTATGCAAACCATAGCCGATATAAGCCAAAGTCATATAATCTATTTGGTTTTGTTCAATTTTTGAGGTTGTTAATTTATTATATTCTGTTAGCGTATCCATTGCTAATTTACGGTCAATTTTATAGAGTGGAAAAAAGTCCTGATATTTAGGCATGATCATTACATTACCAAAATCAATGATACCGGTCAAAACATCATCTTTTTTATCATTAAGCAAAAGGTTACTGCCACTTAAGTCATTATGGCAAAGAGCTTTTTCGGTATTTGGTGATGTTGTTATATAATCATTCAAATTAAACCCATGAGGTAATAATGCTTGTCTGCATGCTTCAAAATCAAAATCTTTTCTTGAGGTAATATCCCAATTATCTATAGCTTCAGTTGATGTCGGAATATTTAGATTTGCGTAATCAATTTGGTGCATTAAATGAAAAAACATAGCTATATCTTGTGCTAATTTCTCTTGTTGTTTAGGGCTCAAATTTTGATATAACAAAGCATATTCATTTGTCTCACGACCATCACATATTTTACCATAAAGTCTTTTGGAAACGGAAAAAGGATATTCTCCATCTATTAACTTAATTTTTTGGATTCTACCCTCAAAATATGGCATTAAATATTGGTAAATACTGTCAATAATTATTTTTTCACGCTGCATGGTTTGCCAAATTATTTTAGTTTTTGGAAAACGTATAATATAATCATCAACATAATATGCAACCGAACGAGAACCGCTTTGTAAATGTATGATATTTTCAATATTTAATCCACTCGTTATAAGAATATTGCGGATTAAATCAATATTATCAGTATTATCTGGTACTAAAAAGTTCATGTTTTCCTCACTTGCTTATTTGTTGTAGATTTTATTCTACTAAACAAAGTTTGCAATATTTTTTTATAAAAATTATATTTTGCTACAATATAGCTCATGTCAAGCCATTAATATTTGAGGAAAATATAAGTAAAAGTATCCGAGCAAAATAAAAGGATTCTGGAAAACTCTCAAAACCCTTGAAAAATCTGGTGCCGATTAGGTGATTTGAACACCTGACCCACGCATTACGAATGCGAAGATTTATTAAAAAAATTTGTGATTTTGTGTGTTGAAAGATGTTCTAAATAATGTAGACATCTCAATTTGTTATTATCCCTTAAAAGAGCACTTGTGATGATTTACGTTGATATGTTTTAACCAAAATCTTGGGACAGACTTGGGATAAAATTGTTCCATACAATACAAAGGAATCAAAACAATGCCAAAACGCATTAAATCAAAAAATTATAAAGGTGTTTATTATAGAGAACACGAAACAAGAAAAAACGGCGTTTCAAAAGATAGATATTATATAATCAGGTATCAAAAAGATAAAAAAGGAATCGAAGAAGGTTTAGGCTGGGCTTCAGAAGGTATGACTAAACTTAAGGCGATGGAAACTCTTTGCGAAATCAAAAGCAATATCAGACTTGCAAACGGAAATCCTACATCATTAAGAGAAAAGCGTGAATTGGAAACCAAGAAAAGAAATGAATCTATGACTTTTCGGGAATGGTTTTTGGGAGGTTACACGGAAAATTATCTTTATGAAAAGAAAGAAAAGAAAAAGAATCAGGAAAATCACGACTTCAACACATACTATGATAAATTATTTGGTAAAAAACCTCTAAAAGACGTTATATCTGGTGATTTAAAAAAGGTAAACGTAGCTATGCTGAAAGATGGATTAGCAAATGCAACTATAAACAAAACAATAGTAACTGTTTCTTATATTTTTAATTGTGCAAAAAAATCTGGAGTATTTGTTGGAACTAACCCGTATGACGATTTCACATTATATACGTTAAACAATGACAGATTACGCTTTTTGACACCAGTTGAAGCCAAAAAACTTTTAAGTGAATTACGGAGACGTAGTGAACAGTTGTATGAAATCTCTCTCTTTTCACTTCATATGGGGCTTCGTGCTGGTGAAATCTTTAATATAATGGGTGAAGATGTTAATATGGAAACCAAACAAATAGCAATACGTAATCCCAAAAATGGTTCAGACCGTTTTGCCAATATGACGGATGAAGTATGTCGTATTTTGAATGCAAAATCATTACAAAATGGTGAATATGTATTTAAATCAACAAAAGGTACTAAAATTGAAGAGGTATCAGATTCGTTTGCCAGAGCAGTCGATTATCTTGGATTGAATAACGGTATTAAAGACGATAAAAACCGTGTTGTTTTCCATACACTTCGCCATACATATGCTAGTTGGTTAGTCCAAGAAGGTGTGGCTTTATATGTTGTACAAAGACTGATGGGACACAAAAGTATTCGAATGACAGAACGTTATGCTCATCTGGCTCCAGAGAATTTATCGAGTGCTGCAATTGTATTGAATAAAATGAGTGATGCTGATATTTCAATTAGTGTTATGAGTAAAAATTTGGGTGATAATGATAATATAAACAACATTGCTGCCTAAATAGTCTGATATAAAAAAGTCCAGAAATTTTGATGTTTCTGGACTTTTTTTTGTTTTAAGCGATTGCAGGTTGCGGTGGTGTATCATCAACAACCATACGATCTATAATCCAATTGACTAAATCATCCCGTCTGTAAGCTACTTTGCCACGAACACCATCAACCGAAGCAAATTTAATAGGATTTGATACACCTTGTCCTTTGCTGTCATATGACGATAATGTTGAACGTTTAACAAGTCCGCCCGTTAATTTTTCGACTTCTGATCTGGCAATAATTGGAGGTAACGTTTCAGTGAGAAATTCACGCATTTCATCAATTTTGCTTTTTTTCATTTTATAAATTCCTTTAATTTAATGTTTTCATTGATTTATGCACATCTGTTTAGTGATATGCATATATTTTAGAACTCAGAAAATTTAGGAAAATAAAAAAATTTTTATTTTGTTTAATAATCACGAAAAACAACAGTAATATAAAATTCCTAAAAATCAGATTTATTAATCATAAAAACAAAATTAGCGTCAAAATATGGCAAATCTTTTGAAGTAAATGGTGAATTTAGTGTTTTTTAGTAGAAAAATAATAATATAGCTGTATTATCTTTCAAGTTGAGAAATTTTAACAGGATTTAGGGATTATGGGATTAGTAAAAATTCTCGGAATATAAAAGATCTTTAATCTACGAATGTATAACGGACAAAAAGGGTATTGTAATGTTTATAGAAATCGTTATTTCGGCAACTTCTGGATTGATAGGTGCAGCTATCGGTAGTTTTGCTAGCTATAAGACAATGGTTACACAATTTGAAATGATTAAAGAACAAGAACTTAAAAAACAAACAAGAGATGATGAGTTATATCTTAAAAGAAAAAGAGAAGAAACATATTGTAGGATTCTTCGTACTTATTTTGAATTAAATAAATCAAAATCTTTCCCAACATATCAAACAGATTTGGATACGTGGGTCGCTGATTTGTATCCCTATGTGAATGTTTATGCTACTCAAAATATTAAAGACATATATAATGATATTGTACATAAAACAGGAAATCACGAAGATGTATTAATTGAAGCTATTCGTAAAGAACTTGGTATAAGGGATTAGAATATGACTTGGAATGAATTTTTATCTTCTCAAACTTTTGGTATTATTCTTGGTGCTTTTCTTACTGCTGGTTTTACGTGGTTTATTGAATGGCGTAAATCTATTATAGAAGATAGAAAACATATACGGGACAAACGAGAAGAAGTCTACGAACAATTATTGACTATCCTTATGCCAATATATAATTCGTGGATCTTGTCTAAAATTGATAAAAAATTTCAAAAAAAGCCATTCGATATTGAACATATAGAAATTTTATTGAATATGTACGGATCGCAAAAAATTTTATGGATATTTAATGATTTACCTTTAACTCACTGGGAAATTTCTTCTGAAACCATTGATGTAATAAAAAAATTAAAGAAACAAATGCGTAAAGAACTTGGTATAAGGGATTAGAATATGAATTGGAATACATTTTATCAGGAAAATCATACGGTAATAATTGGTGGTACATTCACCTTGCTTGGTGTTGTTATAGGATGGTTGTTGAATTTATGCCAAAGTTACTTCACCAATAAACGCGCTGATAGTGTTCATATACGCGATAAACGTGAAGAAATTTATGAACAAATGTATGATTTTATAATGCGTTATGAAAAAGATGCTCGGACATATAAAAGTAACAAGTATATCAGTGAAGATACTAGAGATTTTTATAATGCATTAGAACCTAAAACAATTTGGGCAACAGTAAAGATTAGAGAGCAGTTTTATACATTGTTTGAAGATATTATGGAAAGCGCAAAAAGTTATAAAAAGCATTGGGAAAAAACATCAGATAAAAACCGCAAAAAAATTCTGGATTTCAAAGAACAAATCCGTAAAGAATTGGGTTTGAAAGATTAGGAGAACGTATATGACTGAAGAAAACAATATTATCATTTATCAAACTCAAGATGGCAAAACTAAAATTGATGTCAAAATTGATAATGATACGGTTTGGCTCAATCAGGCACAGATTGCCGAATTGCTGCAGACAACCAAACAAAATATCAGTTCTCACATCCAAAATATCTTCAAAGAGCAGGAATTAGTTGAAGATTCAGTTGTAAAGGATTTCTTGACAACTGCCTCTGACGGCAAAGATTATAATGTAAAATATTACAATCTGGATGTGATTATTTCCGTTGGCTATCGTGTTAAATCTTTACGTGGAACGCAATTTCGTATTTGGGCAACGCAAATCTTAAAAGAATATATGATTAAAGGCTTTGCGATGGATGATGATCGTTTGAAGAATCTCGGAGGTGGTGGATATTGGCACGAACTTTTGGAACGTATTCGGGATATTAGAGCATCCGAAAAGGTTTTTTATCGTCAGGTTTTAGATATATATGCGACCAGTATAGATTATGATCCGAATGCTGATACCTCTGTTGAGTTCTTCAAAAAAGTTCAAAACAAGATCCATTATGCGGTTAGTCACCAAACGGCTGCTGAAATTATTTACAGTCGTGCTGATGCACAAAAAGAATTTATGGGATTAACAACTTTTAAGGGGCAAGAACCACATTTATCAGATGCTGTCATTGCTAAAAATTATTTAGATGAAAAAGAACTGCGCACGATGGGACAAATTGTTTCAGGGTATTTAGATTTTGCTGAACGCCAAGCGGAACGCCATCAGGCAATGACGATGAAAGATTGGGCTGAGCATTTAGACAAGATTTTAACAGCAACAGGAGAAGATTTGTTGCAAGGTGCAGGTTCTGTATCTCACCAAAAAGCCGTCAACAAAGCCAAAGAGGAATATCAAAAATATCAAGCCAAAACCTTGAGTGCTGCTGAAAAAGATTATTTAGAATCGCTCAAAACGATTGAAAAGAAAATAGAGAAGAAATAAAAAACTAATATAAAACTCTTGATTTTTCAATAAGTTATCAAAAAAATGAATAAGTTTAACACTTCTTATTCATTTTTGATTGTATATTGAAATTAAAATTAATGGTTACGGCTTTTTAAGACCATCAATTAAATCATTTATCGTAAGTTTTGAGATATCTCGATTCGGGATATCAATTGCGGTACATCGGCTTTGAATTTCAGTTGAACCCGTTTGAAGTAACCACAATGCATTGCGAATTTGTGTGCTGAATGTATGCGTTTCCATACTCTTAAATCCTGTTTTAGGTGACCAGTATTTTGAAGAATTACCACCGCTTAAAGGCGAGCCTGTGATGCAATAAAAATATTTATCATCTTGTTTCCATACCGTGTCATTCCATAGCTTTAATAATTCACCAATAGAAAGCCTTATCGATGGCATATAAAGAGCAAAAACGCCACATCCCGAAATGCGAATGTTGTAGTATTCTGGTGTATCTAAAATTAGCTGTTTATGCTGTTGAATTAAGTCAAAATTTTTGAAAAATGTTTCTAAATCTTGAGTGCAAGGCTCATCAGGCTTAGCGAAAAAATGTATAGTCATATTAAAATCTCCTATTTAGTCCGCTTGAAGTGGGACAAGTTTGGTTAAATTCACTTACAGGGCTTATGATAAACAAACGTTGATAATTGTCAAGCTATTAATTACAAAAATACATTTCTATGGCAAATATTAATAATGTTTTAGAAGATTGTCTTTTATACTATTTAACAGGTTTAACAAAAAGATGATTACTATGGTTCAAAATCTGTTACATAAAGATATTTTAACTAAACAACAAGCTAAATATTTTGCTTATGAATTGACACGGCTTAACAAGGATAATAATTTAGGACGTCTTTCTCAGGCTTTGATGGACGCACAAGTCGATTTGAATCCTCATCAGATTGAAGCTGCTTCCTTTGCTTTGCAATCACCACTTTCTAAAGGATCAATTTTGGCTGATGAAGTTGGTCTCGGAAAAACTATTGAAGCTGGTATTGTCTTATGTCAGTACTGGGCAGAAAGGAAACGTCATCTACTGGTAATATGTCCAGCGTCACTCAGAGAGCAATGGAAAACTGAATTAGAAGAGAAGTTTAGTTTGGATGCCGTTATTCTGGAAAGAAAGAATTATATTCCCAAATTGTTGTCCTTAACGGATAAAGTGATTATAATATCCTATAATATGGCTGCAAAAATTGAACAGGATTTAATAACCGTAGCTTGGGATCTGGTGGTTTTTGATGAAGCGCATAAGCTACGTAACGTATATAAAGAAAGCAATAAAACTGGACAAGTGATATCTCGTGCATTGAAAGATCGTAAAAAACTTCTATTGACAGCTACACCTTTGCAAAACTCTTTAATGGAATTATATGGTTTAAGCAGTTTGATTGATGATAATATATTCGGTGATGACAGATCATTTAGAATGCAATATGTTACGTCTGCTGTTGGTTATGAATCCTTAAAGAAAAGATTGCAATGTTTCTGCAGAAGAACGCTACGTTCCAATGTGCTGGAATATATTAGATACACACAAAGAAAACCGATTACGTTTCCATTTGTACCTTCACAGGACGAACAAAAGCTATATGAAGAGGTTGCTCAATTTCTAAAAAATGAAAATTTGTATGCTATACCACCAAGACAAAGACATTTAATATCACTGATTCTGTATAAATTGCTGGCTTCTTCATCAAATGCCATATACGGTACGTTTTCTACCATGTTGGAAAGATTAAAGAAGTTAAAAGCAGGTCAACAAACTGAACAAGAAGATGAAATACTTGAGGATTTGATTGCTGAAGCTGATCTTGATGATGAACAATCTCCAGAAGAAATTGAAGAAACTGTTGAAAAAGAAGATTCATCAATAGATATGGAGCAATTGGATCACGAAATTGAACAGATTGAAGGTTATTTAAAATTAGCAAGTACGATCAAATATGATAACAAAACAGTTGAATTATTAAAAGCCATTGAAATTGGTTTTGCTGAAATGGAAAAGATGGGAGCTCCTAGAAAAGCGTTAATATTTACAGAAAGCCGACGTACACAGAAGTACCTCTTCGAATACTTAAGTGCTCACGGCTATAACGGTAAGATTGTACAATTCTACGGTGGCAACAAATTAAAACGTAATGATCTTATGGATGAGTTCAAAAACAAAGCTGAGATTATGATTGCCACTGAAGCTGGTGCAGAAGGTCTTAATATGCAGTTCTGTTCTTTGCTTATAAACTATGATTTACCGTGGAATCCTCAGCGTGTTGAACAAAGAATTGGAAGATGTCATCGTTACGGACAAAAGTTTGATGTTGTGGTAATCAACTTTGTAAACAAGAAAAACCCAGCAGATCGGCGAGTCTTTGAGTTATTAAGCGAAAAATTCAAACTGTTTGAAGGTGTTTTTGGAGCTTCAGACGAAATTCTTGGAAGTATAGAAGATGGTGTCGACTTTGAAAAGAAGATCCTCAATATCTATCAAACCTGCCGAACTAACAAAGAGATAGAAGCTGCTTTTGATGCTTTACAAAAAGAAATGGAAGAAAGCATTGATAAGAAAATGCGCCAGACAAAGCAGAAACTGTTGAATGAATTTGACGCATCGGTTCATCAAAGATTAAAAGTCAGTTTGGAAGAAACAAAAATACAGCTTAGCGAACGGCAGGAAATGTTTTGGCGTTTGGCTAAGACGATTCTCAAGGATGACGGTGATTTTGATGATTATGAGTTGTCATTTACCTTGAAAAACAAACAATTAGGAATGTGCCAGAAGTACTATTTTATAACCCAAACTGATAAACATATTGATTTAAGTAATGATGTAATCCTGAGATTGTCCCATCCGCTTGGAGAAAAAATATTATCAACGGCTAAAAACAGCGATACAAGCAATTTGGATGAGCTTGTTTTCAATGTAACAAATAGTCCACGGAAACACAGTTATCTTCAAAAAATGTGTGATGAGCGTATAACTGGTTGGTGTACGTGCCATTTACTCAAGATTAAGAGCTTTGAAGAGGAGGAGTATTTGGTTCTGTCTGGTATTGATAATTTCCAGAACAATGTTGATTCCGAAACGTTAGAAGAAATGATCAAATTGGATGTTGCCAGCGTTTCAAAAGAACGTGATCTTCTTGATATTGAAGAAAAGAACCTGACCAAAGTTCAAAACGACAACATTGAGAAGACAAAACGGCTTTCCGAAAACAGAAATAATGCATTTTTCCAAGAAGAAAGTGATAAAATCGATCGTTATACCGACGATAAGTTATATGCAGCCGAGAAGGAATTAAGAGATACAAAAAGTAAAATTAAGTCTTTACAAAGAGAAGTTCGGGCTGTAGAAAATATAGAAAGAAAAGTTGTGTTAGAAGAAGAGATTGCGGCTTTGGAGCGCAAACAAAGGCGCTTAAGGCAGAATATCTTTGATGTTGAAGATGAAATTGAGTTGGAACGTAAAGAACTCATTGAGAATCTGCGTCAACATATGAACGCTAAAATAACGCAAGAACAATTATTTACATTTAGATGGAAGCTAATTTAAGAGGTTGAAATGTCTGCTTTTGAAGAATTACAAGGAAAATTAAGAGAAATTTTTCAGCTTGATCGTAATGATCTGGATTTTGGTTTGTATCGGATTATGAATCTAAAGTCACAGGAAGTAACGCAATTCATTGATAATGATTTGCTTCCACAAGTCAAAGAAGGATTGGCAAAATACGTATCCAGTGATAATAAGTCCATTCAAGAAGATTTAGATAAATCCATAAAAGCAGCAAAAGATCTGGGTGTTGATCCAGATACTATGCCAAAAGTAAAAGAGCTTAAGGCAAAATTAACCTCTGTGTTTGATGCCGAAAAAGTTGAGAACGGGATTTATTCTGACCTTTATAACTTTTTTAAACGTTATTATTCCGAAGGTGACTTTATGTCTCTTCGCCGTTACAAAGAAGGTGTGTATGCTCTTCCGTATGAGGGTGAAGAAGTTAAGCTCCATTGGGCAAATGCAGACCAATATTATATAAAATCAGGAGAGACACTAACAAATTATACATTTAAAGCAGGTAATTACAAAGTTCGTTTTGAGGTGGTTTCTGCAACAACAGAACAAAATAATAACAAAGATGATAAAAACAGACGCTTCAAACTATTAGAAGAACATCCTGTAAGATTAGAGAATGGTGAATTTATTATTTTATTTAGTTATTTGCCTGAGGAAGGAGCTCCTAAACAAGAAGAATTAAACAAACAATCTGTAGACGTATTGCTTAAAAATGCTGTTTTAATGCCTATTTTCGGTGAATTAAGTAAATTAACAGGCTCCGAAAAGAACAGAATGACTGTTTTGTTAAAGCACATCAATAATTTCACTGCCAAAAGCACGTTTGATTACTTTATTCATAAGGATTTGGGCAAGTTCTTGAACCGAGAGCTTGATTTTTACATCAAAAACGAAATTATGCACTTGGATGATATTGACAGCGAAACAGAAGCTAAAGTTGAACAATATCTTGGTAAAATTAAGGTTTTACGCCGTGTTGCTCGTAAGATTATTCAATTTTTATCATCATTGGAGAACTTTCAAAAGAAAATATGGCTCAAAAAGAAATTTGTTTTGGAAACGAACTACTGCATTACCCTTGATAGAGTGCCAGAAGAGCTGTATCCAGCAATTGTGGCTAATGAAAAACAAAAAGAAGAATGGATCAAACTGTTTGCTATTGATGAAATCAAAGAATATTCAGGTAAATTGACCATAGATTTCTTGAAAAATAATCCGTTTTTGGTGTTAGACACGGCATTTTTTGATACCGAATTCAAATACAAGTTGTTGGCATCTATTGATGATTTTGACAAGCAATGTGATGGTTTGTTGATTCATAGTGAAAACTTCCAAGCATTGAATTTGTTGCAAGAAAAGTACAAAGAACGGGTAAAGTGCATATACATTGATCCCCCGTATAATACAGCATCATCTCCAATTATATATAAAAACGATTATAAAGACAGTTCTTGGAATTCTCTTTATGAAAATAGATTGACTATTGCAAAGAAGTTGATGTCTGATGATGGTTTAATCTATCAAGCAATTGACGATATAGAACTTAATAACTTATGCTATATAAATAACAATGTTTTTTCAAAAGATAATTATATATCAATAATCACTGTAATTTGTAATCCTCAAGGAAGAGTTGCGGATAAAAACAATAAAATATCAGATTTCCACGTGATTTACGCAAAAAATAAAGAAAGTATAGGAGAATTAAGGGTAGAAAAGCGTGATAAAAAATCTTCAATGGTACCCTTGAAAAGGACAGGCACGAATTCCAGAAGAGAAGAACGTCCATATAGATATTACCCTATGTTAATTAAGAATAATAGCGTTTTTACAATTGAAAAAGACGAATACCAAAAGATATATTCAAAAGAAACAGGAATATTTGATGATTTATATGTTAAACAATTAGAAGAAAAATATACACGTTTAGGATTTGTGTTTGTTCTACCAAAAATGGATGATGGCACAAAATTGGTATGGCAAAGAGAATATCCTAGAGTATCCAACGAATGTAATACTTATATTGCAAAAAATAATGCCATATATACTCCTGCCTATGAAAGAGAAATACCAAAAACCACTTGGGTTTCACCTCTTTACGCCAATCCTGAGTATGGAACAGAATTTGTTAAAGAAATGATGAAAAATTTTGTAAATTATGACATTTCTTTAAATACTGTAAAAAGTGTTTATACTGTGGCAGATTTTATTAACTTGCAGCCATCAGAATATATTCTGGATTACTTTGCGGGTTCTGGAACGACTGGTCACGCAGTTATTAACTCAAATCGTCAAGATGATGGAAAAAGAAAATACATTATGGTTGAAATGGGTAACTACTTTGATTTAGTTACTAAACCTCGTATTGAAAAAGTCATTTATTCTGAAGACTGGAAAGACGGTAAGCCTGTTTCTCGTAAGGGTTCAAGCCATTGTTTCAAATACATCCGTTTGGAATCATATGAAGATGCCTTAGATAACTTGAAAGTGGAACGCAGTGCACAGCAAAGCGACTTGTTGAGCAAACCACAGAATAAAGAAATCAAAGAAGAATACATCTTGAACTATATGATGGATTTGGAAACACAAGGTTCTTTATTAAACGTTTCTGACTTTGAGCATCCGTTTGATTATGAAATGAAAATCACTCGTGATGGAGAAACAAAAACTGTCAAAGTGGATTTGGTAGAAACATTTAACTATTTAATTGGTCTGAATGTGGAAAGCATTCGTAAATCCAAAGAAATTGTTGCTATTGAGGGCAGAACACGTGCTGGAGAAAAGACTCTTGTCTTGTGGCGTGATACCAGTGTGGTAGATAATCAAACTCTGGATAATTGGTTTGAAAAACAAAACTATTCTACACTGGATATGGAATTTGATACAATTTATGTGAATGGCAACAACAACCTTGAAAACCTTCGTAAAGGTGATGAAACGTGGAAAGTTCGTCTAACCGAAGCCGAATTTCTCAAAAGAATGTTTGATGTAAAGGATGTGTAGAGATGGCGCAATTACAACAATTTGGTGGGCGTTGGACAATTGAAAAGTTAAACATATTTTCAGATTATTTGAATTTTTACGTTCAGGCACTAAAAAAGCAACGGTTTAAGAAAATTTATATAGACGCTTTTGCTGGCACAGGAAGTATTGATATTGGAGATCAATGGGAAACTTTTGATATAGAAGGCTCTGTACAAATAGCTTTGAGTGCTAAAGAAGAATTTGATCACTATTATTTTATAGAATTAGATCCAAATAAATGCCAAGAACTGAGAAAGATTGTTGCCACTAAATATCCAGATAGAGCAAGTAAGGTTGATATAATTCAAGGAGATGCTGGAACAGAGGTCAAAAGATTATGTTCTCAAATAGATTGGAAAGCTTCACGAGCTTTATTGTTTCTAGATCCTTGTGCTATGCAAGTTTCCTGGGATGTCTTAACTGCGATAAAAAATACACAAAGCATAGATTTGTGGTATTTGTTCCCTCTTTCTGCAACAACAAGATTGCTTAAAAGAGATGGAAAGATAGATGAGAGTTGGAAAAATAAATTGAATCAGGTGTTTGGAGATGATTCCTGGGAAAAAGAAATGTACAGCGAAAGTCCACAAGGCAATTTGTTCGGAGAATTGGACGTTGTGAAGGAAAGTACAGATAAATTAGTGCAATATATCCAGAAAAAATTAAAACAAGAATTCCCATTTGTATCAAATAAAAACAGAATACTATATAATTCCAGAAAATCTCCTCTATTTCTTTTATGCTTTGCTGTATCAAATCCATCAAAAAAAGCCTGGGGATTAGCACAAAAGGTAGCTGATTATATATTGAATGGTTAGTCAGATGATAGATAAAAAAGTTACTCGATATATTGAACGTAAAACATTACTTTACAAAACTGGTGTAGAGTATGGTGATTATACAATAAATCATATCCAAGGCTGTGCACATGGTTGTAAATATCCTTGCTATGCTTTTTTAATGGCTAAAAGGTTTGGAAAAGTTAAAAGTTATGAAGAATGGCTTGAACCGAAATTAGTTGTAAATGCTTTGGATTTACTTGATAAAGAAATTCCCAAGTATAAGGATAAAATCAAATCAGTACATCTCTGTTTTTCATCAGATCCTTTTATGTATGGATTCAACGAAGTTCAAGATATGAGCTTAAAAATTATACAAAAACTTAATAATGCAAATATTAAATGTACTGTTCTAACAAAAGGTGTGTTACCAATTGAATTATCCAAATATTCTAAGAAGAATGAGTACGGTGTTACCTTGGTTTCATTGGATGAGAAATATAGAGAGCAATTTGAACCAGGATCAGCAAGATATGAAGAAAGATTAAATGCTCTTTATAATTTACACCTTAAAGGCTGTAAAACGTGGGTAAGTATGGAACCTTATCCAACACCTAACCTAATAGATCAAAATATAGAACAGATCTTGGATAAAATATCTTTTGTTGATAAAATAATTTTCGGAAGAACCAATTATAATGCCGAAGTATCAAAATATAAACAACATAAAGAATTTTACAATTTACTAAGCGAACAAGTAATAAGCTTTTGTAAAAAGAAAAAGATAAAATATCATATTAAAGATGGAACGGTGACAGAATAATGGCAAAGAAGATTAAAAAGACGGAAATTCCTTTTGCACAAAAGCTGATGCTCAATGCTTATATGCTTGATCAGATCGGTTTCAAAGATTTTGAATCTGTTGCAAAAGTTTTATCCGATGTTAAAGAAGGGTGGAATGAAAATCAAATCAGCTATTTCTACAAAAGATTGGTTGATACCGAACAATTTGAAACGTCTACTAAATTAAATAAAGACATTCTGCTTGCTTATGATATGAATATCACCAAACATACCAAAGCAATGCAAGGAAAACGCAAAGATGTAATTAAATGGAAGTATTTCCAGTATCTTTGTTTGCTATTTGTTGAAATATATCTAGATAAGTTTTTCAATGATAAAGAAGGTTTTCTTGCTGAATTAAATCAGTTCAAGTCAGGTTCACTCAATTTTATAGATATACCAGATTACACATTAGCCGATTTATCCAAAATAGCTATTTGGAATGCCACAGGTTCTGGCAAGACGCTGCTGATGCATATGAACATCTTGCAATACAGATTTTATATGGAGAAGTACAAGAAAACAGGATCTTTGAACAAAATCTTACTTATTACGCCGAACGAAGGGTTGTCTAAACAACATTTGGCAAACTTTAATATTTCCAGAATTGGTGCTGAGATCTTTGATAAAAAAGCTGGACAGTTGTTTTCTGCTAACACCGTTGAGATTATTGAAATTTCTAAGTTAAAAGAAGAAGGTAAGGAAAAAACCGTATCCGTAGATTCTTTTGAAAACAACAATTTGGTGCTGATTGATGAAGTACATAAGGGTACTCAGGGTAACGAATGGAAAGAAAAGAGAGATAGACTTTCCACCGAAGGTTTTGCTTTTGAATATTCAGCCACATTAGGACAAGCGGTCAAAGCAGCCAACAAAGAAAATATAGAAAACGAATATGCTAAAGCAACAATTTTTGATTATTCGTATAAGTGGTTTTATGGTGATGGGTATGGAAAAGACTATAAAATCCTCAATCTAGCAGACGACAGCATTGAATTAACCAGGAAGAAGTATTTAACTGGGTGTTTGTTGTCATATTTCCAGCAGCTCAAGGTATGGGAAGAAAATAAGTCACAGATTGCAGCATTTAATATAGAAAAACCGTTATGGATATTTGTCGGTGGCACGGTTACAGCAGTTAGGACGGAAAATAAAAGAGCTGTATCCGATGTTTTAGATATTTTGCTGTTTTTGGAAGAATTTGTACGTGATGAACGACAAAGCATAGAATTATTAAACATCTTAGTGTCAGGAAAGACAGGATTGCTTGATAACACTGGAAAAGATATATTTTCCAATTCTTTTTCGTTTGTCGGTGAGTTGTTTGGAAAGCAGTTATATGATGAAATACTGCAAAAGGTATTCCACGCAAAGTCGGCAGCTTCATTACACGTTGAAAACCTCAGTGGTGCAAGTGGAGAGATTTCACTAAGAATTGGAACGAATGAAGCATTTGGTCTGATAAATGTTGGTGATAGTGCCGAATTGATTAAATTATGCAAAACTCACGAAGAATTGATTATTTCAGATAAGAATTTCAGCGGTTCGGTATTTGACAGCATTACTTCTAACTCTTCTCCAGTTAATGTTTTGATTGGTTCTAAAAAATTTACCGAAGGTTGGGATTGCTTTAGAGTTAGCACAATGGGACTTATGAATATTGGTAAATCAGAAGGATCAGAAATTATTCAATTGTTTGGACGCGGTGTTCGCTTAAAAGGATATGAAAACAGTTTGAAAAGAACATCTGCACTTCAATCGCTGAATCTTTCAAATGATAAAGCCAGAATCATCCGACATCTTGAAACACTTAATATATTCGGTGTTAGAGCAGATTATATGCGTCAGTTCAGGGAATATCTGGAAAATGAAGGTCTTCCATCTGGTAGTAATGTAAAGGAAGAGTACATTATACCTGTTTTGAAGAGTGACTTGCCAAAGAAAACAAAACTCAAAGTAATCAAATTAAAAGAAGGATTAGATTTCAAAAAACAAGGTGATAAACCAAATCTGGAATATCTTGAATATTTAACACGTAACAAGGTTGTACTTGATTGGTATCCGAAGATTCAAGCAATCAAAGCAAAAGGTGTTGCCGATGGCGTTATACATCAAAAAGAAGAAAATGTAATTCCTGCCGATAACTTAGCATTTATTGATTGGAATAAAATATATCTGGAAATGCAAGATTTTAAGGCTGAGAAATCTTGGTATAACTTGAATTTGAGCGTGGATGAGATAAAAGAAATATTCCAGCACAATGATTGGTACACTTTGTATATTCCAAGAGAAGATTTATATCTCAGTAGCTTCTCCGTCTTTGATAGAACATACGATATCATAGTGTCTTTATTGAAAAAATACTGTGAAAGATTTTATTTTTACAAGAAATCAGATTGGGAAAAAGATAAACTTGTATATCAGGAGCTAACGCCAGAAGATTCTAACTTTATTGATGAGTACAGAGTGTATATTCAAGAAAGCGCAATGGATGTAATTCATAAGATCAGTCAGCTTATTGATCTGATAAAGTCAGGACAACTAAAAGATTTTGATTTTCCATTTGGTAAGTCAATGTACTTCCAAACACATTTATATAATCCGATATTGTCATTGAACAACAATGAAGTTATAGAAGTTAAACCTGTGGCACTGAATGATGGGGAAACAAAGTTTGTGGAACAGCTGAGGGAATATTACAATAAAAACAAACAAAAATATGCCAATGATGAATTCTATCTCTTAAGAAATCGTAGTAGAGGTAATGGTATAGGTTTCTTTGAGGAAGGAAATTTTTATCCAGACTTTATTCTATGGCATGTAAAAGACAATAAACAGTATATAACCTTTATTGATCCAAAGGGTATTCGCAATTTGGATGGTCAAAACGACACCAAAATAACTTTCCATAAGCGAATCAAAATATTAGAACGTGATTTGAATGATGACAACGTGATTTTGAATTCAGCCATAATTTCCAATACCAACATTAGACAAGTTAATTGGCGTGGTGATTGGAATAAAGAAGATTTTGAAGATCATAATGTATTTTTCCAAGATGATGAGGATTTCATTAAGAAACTAATAGCACTAGAATGATAAAATACATTCGCTCTAGATATATTTAGATCAGCATCGGTATTTTTAAGCTCCTATAGATGATTATTTTCTTTCTTGTAGTACTCAATACAAAAAAATAAAATATGCTCTCAGCGGCTTTCAAAAAGCTATTCAGCTCTTATTTATACAATCCATTCAGCTTTAACCATCTATAGATTAAAACCATTTATGTTGGTAGCAAGTTGATGGATGGGGAAAGATACTTATCAAATTAAGTTCTATAACATAACACAAACTTCTTTTGCTTATATGTTATGGATTTTTAAGATATGGATATCACAGAGGTTATCAGTTCTATCGGGCGTGCACTGGTAAATTATTCTAAATCTAACTTATGATGAAAAATCGAAGTACTATCTCAGTGAGCCTTAATAAACGATTCTATAATGATGTCTGTTTCTAACATCGAAATTTTAGTTTGAAGATAAAAAACATTTGCTTGGTACCAATTTTATAAATGGTACAATCACTAAAATAATTAAGTTCTATATATAGGTACAAGGGCAATTTTTTTAATAGGTTTAACCACAATGCAAGAGGTTGATTCATATATTCACTCATTTTCAACAGATTCTTCTAACAGTTCAACCTCTTGTCCTTGTATCAATCTACTTGGTGTTTCAAAAAAAAGAAAAGAAGAAATCATAAAGAAAGCATATGAACAGTTTATGTATTATGGACATGAAACAACTGTTCTTGTATCAATGAGTACTTCATGCAAACTATTTCAATTTGTTTTAACTCATACACCACAGATTACTTTTTTAAGCTCCAGAATAAGAAACCAAAATAAACGATATGATGCTATTCTTCTGAATTTTTTCGCATCAAAATCGTAATAATTTATTCGACATAAATAATATTAATTGTAACTACGTGTCTGTATTTTAATTGCAAAAATGATATATGCAATAACTAAAATATAGCTTACTATCAATAATAAGATATTAAATAAGCGGTGGTGGTTTGATTAAATACGTATGATAAATACTTGTGTTTGATATATATGATTTAAATATTGTATTTGTTTGTTTATATAATCTTGCTATGTCTTTCCAAATGTTAAATCGTTTATGATATTCTTTTTGTTTAGCGTCTTTGTAACGTATTTTAAAACCTTCTGCTTCCAGTTGTTTAATTCTTACAATATATTGTTCATAAAGCTTTTCATACTCATCTCGGATCCTAATCAATAAAGAATGTGAAAGGTGAAATGCATTTTCAGAGTGTGATCCTTTGTGGATGTAGCAGTACCACCCATAACTTCCACCGCTTTTTTGATAAGAATACTCAGAAAATTTAAGCATATTATTGTAATTAATCTCTTTATATTCATTTCTAGTGGAGCAAGCAGATTGTTTCAAGAGATTCGTAAAATCGCCCAAATTTTCTTTATCTATAAAACCATGACAGTGTAATCTTTTACTTCTTCCTTCAATACAATACGCCATCTCGATATGTTGTTTGCCATGCTGGCGTAAATTATTATATATTTTTTTACTGAACTCATCCCGTATCACTGATAATTTGTTTGTACAGTATCTATCGTGTAATGTATATGTAAAATCCAAAGAAAATGGTTTTAAGGTCAAAAATTCTTTGCTTTCAGCTAAAAATTTGGCAAAATATGCACCTTTTTGTACTCTGGTAACATCTTTCCATCTGGGTACGTTAGGAAGAGTGATTATTTGTGATGTTTTCCCATTTTTATACGTAACAGTTTTAATTCTTTTATATATATAACTATTATCCAACTCAAAATTTATTACGTTCCACCACCAAGAAACATTATTTATGAAGGCGCTGAAGGCTCTTTTGCTTTTCTCTTTGACAATAGGTTTTTGTGATTTTTCCGATTTCATCATTGTTCACTCATTCAGATGTTTCTTCTGATGAATAGAACTATTGGTTTTGTAATATTTTGAGTAGAATGTGATAAAAAATAAAAAAATTTACTTATATCTATAGTGGATTTAAAAAAGTCATACCATCTCTAACGTGTAAAGCGCTTTTTAATAATTAAATAAGAATTGAGGCATAAATATGCCTTTTTACAATGAAATATTAAGCGTATATTGACTTTAATGTTAATTTTCAATATAATTAATCATACTGATGAATAAAAATTCAACAGAAGAACATTTAAACATATAAAAGATAGATTTTGATTAGAGGTAAAAAGTAGAGGGTTTTGAAAAATCTTGGGACAATTCTGGGATAAAATTCTAATCCTAAATTGTCAAATCTCTCAAAACCCTTGAAAAATCTGGTGCCGATTAGGTGACTTGAACACCTGACCCACGCATTACGAATGCGTTGCTCTACCAACTGAGCTAAATCGGCAACAAAAATCTTTTAGCATATAAATATTATTTTGCAAGTATAAGTTTATTGCTCTTTTTTATTATGCACTACAATTTGAGGGAAAGGAATTTCTATATTTTCTTCTTGAAACCTTTTATTTATTTCAAATCGTATATCGCTCGGAGCAACCCATCCTTCCCAAATGTCATTTACATAAAATCTTAATTCAAAATCTAAACTGCTGTTTCCAAAATCTTGAAAAATGACGTACGGAGCCGGATTTTTTACAACATATTTATTTGTCTTGGCACATTCTAACAAAATGTCTTTTACTTTTTGAATGTCAGAACCATAAGCTACACCGACTTTTATACCATAACGTGCAGAATTATTATCATGAGTTAAATTTGTAACAGAAGACGATAATAAATTAGCATTCGGAATAATGATATTTGACTTATTAAAAGTTTCTACAACCGTTGAACGAATGTTGACTTGTTTTATTCTGCCTTCTTCGCCGTTTATCATAACCCAATCTCCTACATTAAATGGACGCTCAAATAAAATAATTAATCCTGAAACAAGATTATTTATGATATTTTGTAATCCGAAACCGATACCGATAGATAAAGCTCCGGCAATTAATGCGAGGTTTGTTAAATCAATTCCCATAATAACGATGGCAATCAATGCGGCAATTATGCTGCCAAAAAAATGCAGAGTTGTCAGCAAAGAATTTCTTATACCGTCTTCAATATTTATTTTTGATAATAAATTTTGTTTTAATTTTGAAGATAATAACTTAAATAGGTATAAAATTAAGAAAAATGAGGCTATTCCTAACAAAATAGAAATAAGAGAAATTCTTAAATTACCGACATGAAAGCCGAAAAATAATTTTTTTATGGCTTGAATTAGCCAATCTGACGGAATTCCCCATAAATTTAGTAAGAATACACCCATTATTACCCACAAAACAGGTGTTAAAAATATAGATATAAAAATATCAATATTTTCAAGAACTTTATTCCGTAATTTTTTTCTGGAATGAGCCATTAAGACGGCAATAGCATGCTTTGAAAGGTCAAATAAGATATTTTTGACGGTAGAAAATGAAAATACCAGAATAATAGAAAGTATCATGCGATTTAAGATAAATTCAGGCAATTTAAAATAACCGAATACAGCTAACCCGAATAAAGTTAATGAAAGTAAGATGGCAAAGAAATTTATCTTCCAATTAATTGAAAAAGTGGCATCATCAGATGTATCGTCAGCGTTATCATCATCTTTAGTATCTTCTTGCCAAAAAGTTGCATTTACAATCATTATTAAACTTAAACATTTTGCACTTGTTGATAATAGACTTAAGAGGTATAATAAATTTATTTGATAATTCGCTTGTGTTGCAATATTTTCCATACATAAGCAAAAACTTACCAAAAAGATACTAAGATAAACAGCATGATTAAATTTTTTGGCTTTTTTATCGGAGATATTTGCTAATCGCCATTGCGGATATTTTGGGGCAAAAATTACTCTGCTTAATGCCATTCCTATTACTATATACAAAGAATAGTGCAAAATATTGATTATAACGATATCAAAAAACAATTTTTCTGATGATTTTATTATTAAAAACCACAATAACATTCCCGCTAAAAATAAAGAAGGAATCAGCCCTCTGGCAGCCGCTACACATATTGCTGTTTTAAGTTTTTCTTCGTAATTAGGTGCTTGTTCCAAATTTGTTTTATACCCGAAATTTTTCAAGATATATTGACGTAAAATAAAGCCCAAAAAAACAATACAAGCAATTATAACAAGAGATAAATATATGTCTTTTGTTATATTTTGATGGTTGCCTTTTATTATCCATTGAGCCGGTGATTTTGCAATATTAAGTATAAAATCTGAAGCTAATTGAAAAGATTTATAAAAGTTTTGAGGATTTAACAAAGATGGCATTTTAGTCATTAAGTTACCGATTAGAATGCGATTATGCTCATTAACAACTAATATTCCTACTTCAGATATTTTTGCTAATAGAATATTAACCTCGGCAATTTTTGCTTTTTGCAAAGCCATTTCTTGCGCAAATTCTTTTCGCCGTTGTGTGATGATTTCTAACTCTTCTCCGTTGTCTTTTGGTTCTTCTCCCAAGGCATCTATTTTCTTTTGAATAAAACTTTCTTCTCTTTCAAATTGTTTTTTTAAGTTTAATAAAAGAGTTTCATTATCTGCAAAAAAAGATGTTAAATCAATACTGTCATTAAGAATTTGCTGATTTTTGATAGAATTTTCTATATCTTGTAATTTTTTGCTTAAATCTGTTAAATCAACTTTCTCTTTATAAACATCTTCAATTAAACCGGTTACGGCATCAACATCTTCCACTTGACATTTTGCGAAATTTGAAAAACTTATTATTGTAAAAAGTAAAAGAGTAAAAATATTTATTTTCTTCATGTTTATTTCCTAAAAAGTTTTATTTTAAAAGCAATTTCATAACCTTAAAAGCATTAACAACGATTCCTGCCCTAACATTATCAGCAACACACCAAAAACTAAATCCGTTTTCTACGGACGCATCTTGTCGTATTCTGCTGACATATATATTATCTTCACCTTGTACATCAATGATAGTCACATATCCGCCATCAGTATTTTTATCAAAAACGATGACATCTTTTGAGTTTTGCATCAATTTTTTAATTTCATCAGCATCAACTTCATCATCGCATTCAACATTTACAAATGCTCCGGATCCGACAAATGTAGGAATTATAGCGCAATTAGCGTGGATTTTAATATCTGTTCCTAATATTTTTTTGCTTTGTGCATTTATTGTCCATTCAAAAGATGTTTCTTCACCCATAAATTCACCGGCTTGCGGAATTACATTAAAAGCTATTTGCTTATGAAATACTAATTCATTATTTGCTATGGGTTCATTCATAAAAATTTTTCTGGTTTGAGTGAAAAGTTCGTCCATGGCTTCTTTACCATATATTGAAGCTGATGTATATGTTGATGCAACAATACGAGTTATATGTAGTTTATTAGCAATATTTTGTAAAGGTAGCAACATTTGTGTAACAAAAAATGATGGTACAGATACAACGTTATGTCCGATTATTTTTTCAGGGTTAATGTCAGCAATAATCATTGGAACATCAGAATCTGCAAAAGTAGCTAAACTGCAGTCTATAACTTTAATTTTCTTGTTTATTGCTTTAGGCAGATATCGTTTAGATAATTCATCGCTTAATGTAAAAATTGCGCAATCTACTTTAGAAAAATCAAAATCAGCTAAATTGTACACATCAATTTCTTCGTCCTCTCCAAATGAAATTGTTGTTCCTAATGGTGATTGATTTTCAACGGCAAAAACATCTTTGGCATTCCAGCCGTTTTCTTCTAACAAACTTAAAAATTCTCTGCCGACAGTTTCTGTTGCACCGACAACCGCAATCTTTTTCATTTTATTCTCCTGATATAATCATATAAGGATAAACTAACAGATAAATCTTTATAAATTGATAATTTTATTGGTACATATTTAATTTATTACCAAAATTTTTTAGCCATTTATTGCCGTGCTCCATATCCGGACACAAATTTTTTACACATTTCCAAAAATCAGCAGAGTGGTCAGGGTGTTTAAGATGAGAAACTTCATGAGCTAATAAATAATTTATAACAAAATCAGGTGCTAATGCTATTCTCCAATTATAATTTATGTTGTGTAAAGAAGAGCAACTTCCCCAACGCGATTTTGTGTCTTTGATACACACGCTTTTTAGTTCACAATTAATTTTTTTTGCCAATTCTTTAGATTGCGTAAAAAATATTTTTTTTGCCTGATTTTTAATAAAATCCTTTACTCGTCTATGAAAAAATTCCAAATCACCACCGACAAAAAGTATATCTCCGTTTAATTTAACGGATTTTATATCTTCTGTATGACGAAGTTCTATTTCTTTTCCAAACAGAGAAATTTTTTCTTTATCTTGAAATTGCCTGATTTCCGGAATTTTGAGCAGTGAATTTTGAATCCATACTTCGTGATCTTTTACAAATTGTACGGCTCGTTTTTCAGAACAAAATCTTGGCATCACCAAAACAGGAATTCTTTTTTTTGCATCAATTTTCAGCGTCAATTTAACAGCTCTTATTGATTTTTTAATTTCAATAGGAAAATCAAATTGTTCTTGTAAATTATAAACCGTACCTGTAAGCAATGTAATTTTCATATTTTTGTATATACTTATCCGTTTTGTTCAGGAATATATTCTTCTTTGGCTAAATTGCCGAATTGTGCATATTCACCATTCCAAAACAGTTGAATACTACCTGTAGGACCATGACGTTGTTTGCCGACAATAACTTCTGCAATATTAGCAGTTTCACGTTTGCGCTTTTCCCAATCTTCTATGCGTTTTTGTAAGTGTTCAGGAGTTTCAGAAGCCTTTTGTTTAGGTTCTTCTCTTTCAATATAATAATTTTCCCTGTAAACAAACATTACAATATCTGCATCTTGTTCAATAGATCCAGATTCTCTTAAATCTGACATAAGTGGTTTTTTATCATCTCTTTGTTCTACACCACGATTTAATTGAGAAAGAGCAATAACAGGTACTTTTAATTCTTTTGCTAAAATTTTTAATCCTCGGGAAATTTCAGATAATTCCTGTACACGATTGGCATCATTTTTCTTTGTACCTGTAATTAGTTGGATGTAATCAATAACAATTAGACCGAGTCCTTTGCTTCCTTTTAATCTGCGAGCTCTTGTACGAATATTATTGATTGTTAGTCCTGGGGTGTCATCAATATAAAGAGGAATCCCCTCAAGCTCACGAACAGCTGCGACAATTCTGGTAAATTCTGCTTTATCTAAATCGCCGGTACGCATTTTATGGCCGGCAGTGTGAGTAATTGTAGATAAAATTCTTGAAGCTAACTGATCGGCGGACATCTCTAAAGAAAAAAAGGCAACTCCTTTGGATTTTTTATCAATATCTTTTTCGTGTAACATATAATCAGCCACATTATATGCAATATTTGTTGCTAATGCTGTTTTTCCCATTCCGGGACGGCCGGCAATAATAATTAAATCCGAATCGTTCAAACCTCCGATTTGACTGTCAAGCAAATCTAATCCTGTTGAAAGACCTGAAATTTTGCCATCTTTTTCATAAGCTTTTGAAATATAACCTAGAGAAGATGTTAGAGCTTCTTCAAAATTTACAAATCCTCCCTGGGCTTCTTTTTGAAAAGATAAATCGTATAATTTCCTTTCGGCAATTTCTATTTGTTCATTTGCGTTGGTATCAATATCTTCTTTCATAGCTTCATTAACAATATCATAGCCTGTGTTGATAAGCTCACGGCGCAAATATTTATCATAAATAAATTGTGCGTAATATTCTGCATTTGTTAAAGGAGAAGCGGCTTCTGCCAGTTTTATCAGATATTGATAGCCTCCGACTTCGTCTAATGTGCCATTTTGCTCAAAATAATTTTTTAAGGTAATAACATCGGCAACATGTCCTCGTTGCAACAATGTAGACATTACTTCAAAAATCTTTTTATGTGTGCTTTCGGCAAAATGTTCCGGTTTCAAAATTTCTGAAACTTTTTCAAAAGCTTTGTTGTTTACTAAAATAGCACCCAATAATGCCTGTTCTGCTTCTATGTTTTGTGGTAAATTTTTTAGTTCTGATTTATCCATGTTTATATCCCAAAAGAATCAATTTATTCTTTTATAAGCTATATAAATTTAAAAGGCAAAATTTTAATTTATAAAAATTTCTTCACCCTGTGAATTATGTGGATAATTATTTGTAATAAAAAAAAGACAAGTTTAGAAACTTGTCTTTTAAAAATTACTTTTAGAGATAAACTCTACAGCTTACGTCTAAAGAATGTACTCGCAATGCTCCGTGGACATATTCTTGTGGAAAAATTAGAAAATCACAACGATATTCTAAATTAAGTTCCACAACCTTCGGCTTCAAAACAAAGCTACATCCGGTATGAATATCCGCAGACGGAAGAACATATCTGTCGCTTCCTACTATCAAACCCGGACCGACACCTATAAATGGGCGCACTTTGTTCAGAAATGAAAATTCGTACGCAATGTCCAAACCTGTGTGATAATACGGAGATGTGTGTAGCATACGGAAATTTCCATAAAGTTCCATACCAACACCGCAATTCCAAACATAACCTACAGATACTCCGGCGATAGCTCCATGTATAGGAGATACAGTATAACCAAATTTTGGTTGTACATACCATAAACCGAGTCGCTCATCACAGACGCTCACATCCAATGGCGCGGAATCCTCTGCAATTGGTTGAACACTTGGATTGTCTGTAACATCGCTAACTGCAACAACCTCTGTAGAGGAATTGTCAATAGGAGAATTGTTGTTTGCGTGAGCACAAAGAGCGCTAATAGCCACGAAGGCGGTTAAAATAAAAATTTTCTTCATATATATATAAATAATTTAGTTACTGTAGATAATACTATATTATTTATTGTGTGATGTCAACAAAAAAATGTGACAAAAAACTAATATGTAGTTGCAAAAAAACGGGAGATGTTTTCTCCCGTTAAAATTGTTATGAAATAGTTATAAAATTAAAATGGAATGTCATCATCCAAATCTGTGTTAGTATTTGTATCCATACCATCTGTATTATCCCAAGAAGCAGAAGATGAGCCACTGAATACATCATCAGGAGCAGATAATCCGGTGCCATCACCACGACCATCTAATAATACAATATTTCCGGCATAGTTTTGCAATACAATCTCGGTTGTGTATCTTTCTGCTCCGGTATTATCTTCCCATTTACGGGTCTGCAATTGTCCTTCAACATAGACTTTTGAACCTTTACGAAGATATCTTTCGGCAATATCAGCTAATTGCGGATTAAAAACCACAACACGATGCCATTCTGTACGTTCTTTTCTTTCACCTGTGGCTCTATCTTTCCAAGAATCCGAAGTTGCGATGGTTAAATTGACGATTTTTGTTCCGTTTTGGGTGTTGCTTACTTTAGGATCTGCACCAAGATTACCCAATAAAATAACTTTATTTATGCTACCAGCCATTATAAAATATCCTTATTCAAATTAAAATTTTCTAAAGTATATATGATTTTTCCTTTTAAGAAAATAAAACCGCAAAATATATCCACATTTATTTTTGTTGCAAAGTATAAATCAATTCTACTGTTTTTGAAATATCGCTTTCTATTTTACGTTTTTCATTGTCGGCATTTTTCAAATCACAAATAATAAGCGCTTCTCTAAAACATTTTTCAGATTTTTTTAAATATTCTAAATCTTTATATTTTTTGCCGATAAAATAGTTGATTCTGCCGATATCTGCTTGAATATCAAGCCAAATAAAGGGATATTTCCCGGCATAAAAAATTTTTTGAGCATTGCTCATACTCTGGATAGCCATTTGTAAGATTTCTACGGAACCCGAACAATTACCCAACAAAGAAAGATAATAACCTATCTCATGCTGAAGCTTTGCCCATGTAGCCGGAAACATTTTAGTTGTATAAATTTTTTCAACTTCTCTCAAGTCAGAAATGGCTTTGTGTAGATATTCTAAATTTTTTGTATATAACCATTGTCCGAAGTATATTTGCGCCTTATTATAAGCAAGTTGAGCATAATCATAAGGATATTCATTTTTTGCAAAATATTCTTGAGCCAAAGAATAAGCTTGTGTGGCTTTATTAAAATAAGTAATAGAATTTGTGTTTAAATGTTTTGCGGCGCAATAAAAGAGATTTCCTACATGTATATATAGTGGTGCTATATGAATTTTTTCAAAAAATGTATCTTTGTTCTTCAATGCTTGTTCAAGCATATATTTTATGCTTTCAAACGCTTGTTTATCCATATTGTCTTTATGATATTCAAAATACATAGCTGCTAATAAATTTGTAATATAAGGAATACAAAAATCAGGGACATTCGGAGTGCTTGTTTTTAAAAATGAAATTAGTTCTTTAAGCTGATTTTTTTGAAATAGTTTGTCTTTTCCTGAAATATTATTTTTACAGAGCAAAACGGCCCCGGTAATAAGATTAATAATGTCATCGGTCAGAGTGGATTCTTGTTCAAATGCACTCGCCGGTAAATATAACGGTTCAAAAATTCTCCAACTTTTTTCTCCGAGAGATTCATATTCGCCATAAGTTGCAAAATATAAACACATTTTTTCTTGTGATTGATACCCTAAAATTATTACATCGGCAGATATTTTATGAAAAATTTTTATGCAAAAATCAAAAATTTCCAATAAATTCTTGCTGTTGATAATCATAGAATCTTTTGGTAAACTATTTGCATAATAAGCAACATCAAATGGGGATTTTTTCTGTAAAATATCAGAGAGTAATTTTCCACTGTTAGATTTCATTGTATCAGCAAAAGCCGTAACAACGACTCGCATATGCTTTTCAACAATATTTTGTTGTTCATCAGGTGTTTTTTGTTGTATTCCAAATATTTTTTTTAATAACGACATTACTTTTTATCCTGAATATTTTTGAAATTTTTTTTAAATACTTGTTTTAAGTCTATGCCGATTTCTCTGAGAGTTGCCGGAGCATTTTCATCAAATCCAAGTCGGTGTTTTACCCATAAAATAAGCAATACAGCAAAAATTATTAAAGCCATTGATTGAGCAATATGCACTTGTATAATTGCAAGAAAATTAATCAAAAACATAATTTCAAAGCATTCTATACATAATGTTTGAGGAGCTATTTTCTTTTGTTTGTGATGATTATAAAATTTATCGTAAAATGTAATTATTATTGTAGTCCAAAGAAATGTTTGCAAAATTTGTATAGGTAACCACATAAATTCTCCACTGCCACAAAGTAATACAAAACCTATTAAAAATCCGAGAGAATAGCAAGTTGCTTCAGAAAAATTAATTTGTGCAGGATACCAATTTAATAGCAAATACGTAAGCAATATTCCTATAATTCCGGCAGAGAAAAGAAAATATACAGTGGCTATTCCTGATGATAAGAAAAATGCAAAAAATGATATAAGTAACATAAGTCCATAGGTAGGAAAAAGACCATATACTTTATTCAATTGGCGAAGTCCTATTACAAAAATAAACCACCATAAAGCAATGCATAATTTTTGTTGCCAAGATGATAGGGTAATGCCTACAAGTAAAAAATTATCAGGTAATAGAAATGCGCCTGTAGAACAAGATAATGCTAAAAATATAATTGAAAGATTTTTAGTTGTTTTAAAAATACCACATAATCCGATTAAAAGCGCACACGAAAATACTATCACCAAAAATGTATAAGAAATCGGAAATAGATTATCTTGAAAATTAGCTGTAAAATATTTTATGGCAATAAATTCTAATAGTAAAACGATATTAATCGGTAAGAAAAATATTTCTTCGGCAGATTTCTTTTTCAAAAATGAATTTGCAACAATAAAAGAATTTCCAAAAATAGGGAACATTATTAAGAATGTGCAAATAGCTATGAGAAAAAAAGCCAAATATACCATAAAATACTCCTCAAATTGTCTTTTCAGGATATGCTAAATATTATATTTTTCAATAAAAAAATCAAGAAATGCAGTATTTGTGTTTATGAATTATGAGTTTTTTTAATAATTTTTGCTGCAAAAAAGCCGTCCATTTCATGACCATAAAATGGCAAAGTGCGAATATACCCATCTTTAGTGATTATTTGATTGTCAATTATTTGTGGCAATGACTTTGAAACAATCATATAATTTTTGTTGTTTTGCAAAAAATCAGCTATAATTTCTTCGCCTTCAGATTTAAAAATTGAGCATACGCAATAAACTAATTCTCCATTATCTGATAAGCAATTCACGGCTTCCGATAGCATTTGTTTTTGAATGGCGGCCATTTTCCTGATGTCTTTTATATTTTTTAAATGGGGTACTTCAGGATGTTTACGAAACGTTCCGGTTGCAGAGCAGGGCGCATCTAACAAAATTGCATCAAATTTGTCTTTTGAGTTTTGTAAAAAGGTGAAAGCGTCTTCGCAAACAATATTGAGTTTAGAAAAGTTGATCCTTTTTATATTTTCTTTCAATTTTTTGAGCCGTGCTTCTGATATGTCAACAGCCGTAACTGTTGCTCCTACAGATAAAAGTTGTGCTGTTTTCCCACCGGGAGCAGCACATAAGTCAAGAACATGTTTTCCAAGTAAATTATCAAATAATTTTACGGGTAAAGAAGCAGCATAATCTTGTACAATAAATTTTCCGGCAGAAAATCCGAATACATTTTTTATATCGTCGCAATCTGACAGGCTATAAGATGTATCATCATTTTTTATAGCTCCGGTTTTAGTAGAAAAATCTTCTATCGGGGACATTAAAGTTAAATCAATAGAAGCTTTATTTGCATATACTTTTTCAATTTTATCAGCGATATCAGAACCATAATCAGCAATTAAATTTTCTTTGAATTCTTTTGGGAAGTCACAACAGGTATCAAGTTTTAAAAGATTGTTTTTATCATTTGCAATTTTATGCAAAACTGCATTTACCATTGATGATAAGAATTGGCCTTTTTTTTGTTTAACAATCTTTACATATTCATTTACGATTGCATAATCGGGAGTGTTCATAAATAAAAGTTCTGTAGAGGCACATAATAAAGCATAATGAACAAAAATATCCTTATGGGCAATAGGCTTACGGAGAAAAGATTTTAGAATATTTTCAATGAATATTTTTTTTCGCAAAGATGTAAAAACTAACATAGTTACAAATTTTTCAATTTTTTGAAAATCCGTAATACTATTGTCTTTTAAATCCGAAAAAAATACTTTTTTTTCTAAAATTTCATATAAAAAATCAATAGCAACCGCTCTGCTTGATATCATTTTTTTCTCGTGGATAAATAACAAGATTTAACGAGTTTTAATAGCGTTCCACATTTTTTCTAAACTATAGAACTCACGAACTTCAGGCTTAAAAATATGGACAATTACATCAAAAGCGTCTATCAATACCCAATCAGCTTTATCTTCACCTTCAATGGTAGTTTTATATCCGGCAGCTTTTAAATTTTCTTGTATTTTTTGAGCCAAAGATGATACATGTCTTTGAGAAGTTCCGCTTGCTACAACCATATTGTTAGCAATAGATGTTTTTCCCGCTAAATCAATAACAACAACGTCTTCTGCTTTTCCATCATCTAAAGTTTTTTTTATGATTTCTAAAATTTCATTTTCATTGACTATTTTCTTTTTTGCCATAAATACTCTCCTAATCTAATGGCGACCATGTTGTTTTTATTTCTGTTTTTTTATTTGTATCAGAATCTAAATTATTATCAAGTTTTTGTTTTCTTTTTCTTGAAATAAAGGAATTTAATTCAGATAAACAATCCCAAATACCTTGTTTTGCAACAGCAGAAATTATAAAAACTTTTTTCCCTGTTGATTTTTCTAATTGTTTTTGTTTTTTAATAATAGTTTTTTCATCCAGAGAATCGCACTTATTTAAGGCTATAACTTCGGGCTTTTCTGCCAAAGATGAATTATACAATTCTAATTCTTTACGAATTGTTTTGTAGTTTTTTACAACAGATTCTTGTGTTGCATCTATAAGGTGTAAAAATACGGAACAACGTTCTACATGTCGCAAAAATCTATCACCTAATCCTATACCTTCATGGGCGCCCTCAATCAAACCCGGAATATCAGCAATAATGATTTCATAATCTTCATACCATGCAACACCTAAATGAGGATGCAAAGTTGTAAAAGGATAATCGGCAATTTTTGGACGTGCAGATGTCAGAGCAGATAAAAGTGTTGACTTTCCTGCATTTGGTAAACCTATTAAGCCGACATCAGCAATAAGTTTAAGCTTTAGCCATACCCACATTTCTTCACCAGGCCAGCCTGGTTCACTTTTTCTTGGTGCCTGATTTGTTGATGTCTTAAAACGAACATTTCCACGACCACCATCGCCACCTTTTGCAATAACAAATCGTTGTCCTGGTTCTACCATATCTGCAATTACCGTTTCATTATCATCTGCAACAATTTCTGTTCCGACAGGCACTTTGATTATCAAATCGTCGCCTTTTGCTCCGGTCATTTCAGATCCCATGCCGTTCTGACCTTTTTTTGCTTTAAAGTGTTGTTGATAGCGAAAATCAATCAATGTATTTAAATTTTCTACTGCCAAAAATATAACATCTCCGCCTCTGCCTCCATCACCGCCGGAAGGACCACCAAATTCTATGTACTTTTCGTGACGAAAAGCAACGCAACCAGATCCTCCGTCTCCGGATTTGATAAATATTTTAGCTTGATCCAAAAACTTCATGTTATAAAACCTTTTTTTGTTAGTAAAGAAAAGGGGGTGAAAGCACCCCCAAATTTCATTTTATATATTTAGAAGCTATTCAGCATCAACAGAAACATAAGTTCTGCCATCTTTTTTAGCTCTAAAAGAAACCTTACCTTCAGCAGTAGCAAAAATTGTATGATCTGTTCCCAAACCAACATTGTTACCCGGATGATATTTTGTTCCGCGTTGACGAATGATGATATTTCCAGGGATTACACTTTCACCACCGAATTTTTTAACACCCAAACGACGACCTTCCGAATCGCGTCCGTTATTAGAACTACCGCCTGACTTCTTATGTGCCATAATCTACACTCCTAATTCTAATTATTTATTACAAACATCGGTAATTTTTACCCATGTCAACTGTTGTCTGTGGCCATTTTTACGGCGATAATTTTGTCTTCTTTTCTTTTTGAAAACAATAACTTTCGTATCTTTAGCCTGTTTCAAAACAATGCCTTTAACGCAAGCGCCGGCAATAACTGGAGTTCCAACCTTTTCATCTAAAGCCAAAACTTCATTAAAAATAACTTCTTTACCTTCTTCGGCGGCCAATTTTTCAACTTTTAAAACTTCACCTGTTGAAACTTTATATTGTTTTCCGCCAGTTTTAATTACTGCATACATTTTATTCACCTAATTTGCAAAATTTAAACATAAATCGTTGCTTGCAATATACATAACTTTTTTGTTGTGTCAATAAGAATTTCAAGATTTTTTATTTTTTTCGCTTATTTAATTGGCGATAAAGTTCAGGAGATATGAATTTTCCTTGATGAATTCCGAGTTTTTTTGCTTTTGCTTCTTCTTGTAACTTTAGTATATATGAGGAATCCGCACGATAGGCAATTGCCCAACCGGCTTTTATAATTTCTTCATTAACATTTTTTCCATTGGCATAGCAGACGCTTAATTCTCGTCCATAAATATCATTACCTTTGTTTGTACAATAGAAATTGGGAGTATTACTCAATTGAGTTAAGAATTTTTGGGCTTCTATACCACAATTATAGATTTTACCATTTTTATCGTGGCATGTTTGTTTCAATTCAGGGGCATCTATATACAGCAAGCGTATAGATTTATCACCAAATTCAAACGAATCGCCGTCTAAAATATGCAGTTGAGGTTTAGCATATAATGGTTTATAATATGCAAATATAATCAGAGAAAATGCTATATAACAAAGATTTTTGATTAATATATTGATAATTTTCTTCATTTTATTTACGATTCTTTCATATTATTGTGATAACTTTTACACAAACTTGTAAATAAATCAACTTTTTAATGAAAGTTTAGACCGTGAAAAAACATTTTGATAGAAGTATTTATGCATTTACAACTCTTCTTTTATGCAGTTGTTCTTTGCCAGAATTTTATAAAAACTATACATCAACACATACTAAGCAAATAGTACAACCATTGGTAAAAAATCCTACATCTGTTGTTGTTTGCAGAGAGAAGCAATGTGCTCCTGCTCGTTTGTCTATGTCTACAGAGTATATCTACAATAGCTTATTACAACTTTTACAAAATAATAAAGGTTCAAAAGCTTTACTTTGTTCTGCAGATCCAGCAAGTCATATTTGTATTGAAGAATATTTGCAGATGCCTTTAACTGTTGGTATTACTCCGGCAGTTATGTATATTGATGATGTAAAAATTACTGATGCAAAAGTCAAAAAAGGTAGCTCTATGTTAGATTTAGTTTTGCATTACAATGTTACATATAACGGTCAAATGCCAGATTGTCATCCGGCAAAAACTACGGCTTTTGTAGAAAGTGCTGATAGCATTATGATGGAAGATGCAGGATATAATTGCAAGATGACATCTATCGGAAATTCTTCTGTTAAAACCGTATTTGCCATTGATTATATAGATTTAGATTATGGATATATCGGGGGGTATTATTCCATCGGTGTTTCTGGTCCTGCGAATGGCGGTGGTGCCGGATATATGTTAATGAGATTACAATCTAATGCTTATCCTCTTACACCGATATTGCAGACACAATATACTACTGAAGAAAAAGAAGTAATGGTTAAGGCTACTCAAGATATGTCAAGTAGAGCACCGAGAAATATTGCCGGGAAACCTATAGCAAAAATGGTTGCGGGTGGAAATAATCAAGTTTCAGAAATTTCTTCTTCAAAGGTAGAGATTTTCCCTATTTATAAAAAGAAACCGGTTAAACCAGTGGAAGAAATAGCTACTGAAACTCCGGAAACAGAAACTACTGATAAGAAATAAATAGAAAATATTTTTTAGAAAAGAAATCCTTCATACCCAGAGTATGAGGGATTTTTTATGTATTACTTTTACAAGCGAGTATTTTATCAAATAAAATAATGATATTAAAGTAGTTTTAGTGAATACAATAACTATATTAATAACAACAAATTGCCCCGAACATAAATTCGGGGCAATTCTTTTACTATTAATGTTTTTGAAAAATATAAAGCACACAGGATATTATATTTACAAGTTATTGAATATTATATTTCATACCTGCTTGCAATAATAGATTGCTGTTCTTTTCTATGTATTGAGAAGCTTTTACATATATATCAAACTGGTCTATATTATAATTTGCTTGCATAGAAAGAACACCTCTATCTCTGCCATTTTTATATCCGCGAATCTTATATGTTCCATCAGTATCCACAAATCCGGCAGTTACAGAACTATATGGATCAGCCATTTCCCTATAATATGTTCCACCAAAGCGCAACTGTAACTTTGATGCATTGGTAAAATCAACTTTTTTGGTGAAATAAAGTCCAAGACCACCCTCAATAGAAACAGAATCTTGTGATTTTACATAAAGATTGTTGTTTTCTTTAATTTTGCTTGTGTACATAGACAACATATTTAATTCAGCAACAGGTTCAATAGTTATATAACCTAAATCAAATTCTTTGCGGAGTTGATTTGAAAGTCCGTAATAATATGTTGTAAAGTCAGCTTTATATGCTTTATCATCTTTAACATATCTCTTATATTCTCCGTCTCCGACACCAAATCTCGGCATAAATAACCATGACAATTCTTCTGTAGATAATGTGACAGGAATATAGAATTGAGCGACATTTTGTTTTGAATTTGAATCATTATCAAAATCAGAGTAATTTGTGCCTACAGATACTCCCAGACCTAAATTTACAGAAGGATTTAAGTTTTCGTTATAAACACCGTAAATATTTATACCATCAGAATCGTATCCCATTTGTGTATCTGTAGAAGAATTACGATTGTGATAATAATCGGCACCGACAACAAAGTTTGCTTGTTTATCTTTTGCATTACTATATATAGCATCTGTTACTTGAGCGGCAGTATTACGAGCAAATTCCAGATTCTGTCTTGTAATTGATGGAATAAAGCTTAATCCCAGTTCAGAATTGACAATTTTTGCGTAATTATTTTTATCTTCCGCAACTTTAATTCTATTAAACATAGCACTACGACGATCATCTTTATCATTATAATTGTTGTTCAAAAATGCACCGACATTTTGACCTTGTTCTACATCTTTAAAGCCGCCATCAACCATAGTCATCAATATATTATTAGTACCTTTTGAAGCTTTAAATAAATATAAAGATGAAGTCAGATTTAAATTATCAATATTTCCATCAAAGGTATCAGTTGTGGCATAAGTTGTATCGTTATGATCATCAACAACAATATCGGCTCCGGCTTGAATTGTTCCGGCGATACTACCGGCTTTGAAAACAGAATTTTTAGTAGCCTCAACAACAGCATCATCAGATTTCTTCCAGTTATCTACATTCAATGTAGCAGATTCGTCAGCGGCCATCAAACCATTATTAATTATCTTTGCATTTGAACCTATATATGACGCATCATCAGGATTTGTACCTAAATATACTGATCCATTGTTTTGCAATATACCGCTATTGTCAACCATTAGAGCATAACTTTTCGCCTTTGGCATAGGATTGTCGGAAGATTCAGATTCCTGTTCAGAAGCTAAAGAGTCTTCTGTCATTGGAGCGGCTAAAGACATCATATTTAATGTCAACAATCTTGGTGCAGCAGCAGAAGGAGTATATTCTACACAACTTCCACCCATACTACTAACAGATCCATTTTTACAATAGCTACCTGGGGAGTAATATATTGTTCCGTAATTAGTTGCTACAGCAGAACCCGATACAGACATGCCATAAGAATTATTACCGGTAACATAAATAGAGCCATGATTATATATTGTTGCAAATGCTTTGTCTGCATACATTCCATAGGAATTGTCACCATTAACATTAATTGTACCTTTATTGGTTGCTTGAGAATAACCTCCGGCGTACATTCCATAGGAATTGTCACCATTAACATTAATTGTACCTTTATTGGTTGCTTCGGCTTTATTTAATATTGATTTTCCATCTGTTACGTATATGCCATAGGACCCACTTTTACTAATAGTAATAACGCCTGAGGCTTCATTAGTAACTTGTCCCATACCTATGTTAATTTCACCATTAATAATCCCGTAATTATTTACAGTAGTATTTGCAGCGCGAGAATAAATAGCATAATCTTTACCGGAAATTGTGGCGGTATGATTATATTCATTGCCATTGTTAATGGTTGCAGCATTTGTATCTGATGTTAAATATATTCCATAATTGTTAACAACATTATCACTAATGTCCTTATGCTCAATATTTCCGAAATTATTTACAGCGATATATTTTGCATTAGAATCAATACCGTAATTATCACCCAAAATTGTCGCACCGGCATAGTTTGTAATGTTTGCATTATTTACAGAAGATAATAAATATATTCCTTCAATACCTCCGGTAACATTTCCATAATTATTCACAGAGAGTTCGTTTGTTACTATTTTAGAATATATACCATAATCGCCGGAGATTGTAGCATTGGTATTATTTGTGATAGTTGCAGTAGTTATCTCTTCTAATTCTATACCATCATCATTACCGGAAATTGTTCCTGAATTTGTAATAGTTGCGCTGGAATCTTCAGCAGATGATATTAAATGTATTCCGTCTTCGCCAGAACCTGTAATAGTTCCATAATTTTCAATAGTATTTGTAATTGCTCCAGAAACAATACCATAATCACCGGAGATTGTAGCATCGGCATAATCTTCATCACCATTATTGATGGTTGCATCAATTCCCTCGTCTAAATTTATACCAATGGTATCACTTTCAATGGTTCCGTAATTATTTATAGTGGTATCATATGATTGAGAAGTAATACCGTTGTTAGTGGCAGAAATAGTTCCATAGTTATATGCTAAAGCAGTATCTGTAGAAAAAGCAATGCCGTTTTCACCAGAGATTTTGCCTCCGTAATAATTTGTAACAGTTGCTGGATTATCGGAAGATAATAAAATTCCATTATTATCACCGGTAATAATACCATAATTATCTACAGTAGTATTTTCTGCTCGCGAATAAATACCATAAGTCCCACCGGAGATTGTGGCGCCGGCATTGTTTGTAATTTCTGCTTTGGAACCTTGTTCAGATGATGTTAAATGTATTCCATTATTATAATAGCCTTCAATTGTTCCTGAATTAGTAATAGTATTTTTGAGTGCGTTAGAATAAATACCATCATCATTACCGGAAATTGTTCCTGAATTTGTAATAGTTGCGCTGGAATCTTCAGCAGATGATATTAAATGTATTCCGTCATTATCGCCATTAATAGTTCCGTAATTATCTATAGTGGTATTTTCTGCTTGAGAATAAATACCATAAGTTCCACCGGAGATTGTGGCATTATGATTATTTTCATCGCCATTATTGACAGTTGCTTCAGAAACATTTGATGTTAAATGTATTCCGTTTTCATAAGAAATATTTGCATAATTATATTTTCCAATATTTCCGTAATTATTTATTAGTGCTTTTATTTTTGCATCATAATAAATACCATATTTACTACCAAAGATTATAGCATTGATATTATTTGTAATAGTATTTATGTTTTCTGCAGAACCTGCAACAGACGATTTTAAATATATTCCAGATAATTGACCACTACTACCAGCACCTACTGAAGTACTCTTAATTGTTCCAAAATTTTTAATAGTATTTATGAATGCGTTAGAAGAAATACCATAATCACCACCGGAGATTGTGGCACCGGTATTATTCGTGATTGTTGCGTTAGAATCTGCAACAGATGACATTAACTGTATTCCATGGGCGCTAGTTCCCGTTCCTTCAATAGTTCCAAAATTTGTAATAGTATTTGTGATTGCGCTAGAAGAAATACCATAACTTAAACCTGAGATTGTGGCGTTATGATTATCCTTATCGCCGTTGTTGATTTCTGCTTTGGAAACCTTTGATGTTAAATTGATTCCAATTTCATCATCTCCGGTAATGGTCCCATAATTATATATAGTAGTTGTTACTGCGCTAGAATCAATACCTTTAGTTCCGCTGAAAATTGTAGCGCCGTCATAATTTTCAATAGTTGCTGTGTTTACATATGATGTTAAATTTATTCCAGAGCTATTAGAACCAGTAACAGCTCCTGAATTTTTAATAGTATTGGTGATTGCATTAGATTTAATACCATAATCACCACCGGAGACTGTGGCACCGGTATTATTGGTAATAGTTGCATCAGAACCTTCTTTAGATGTCTCTACATATATTCCAGAGCTATTAGAACCAGTAATAATTCCTGAATTTTCAATAGTATTTGTTATAGTATAAGAATAAATACCATTTTTACCACCGGAGATTGTGGCATTGGCATAGTTTATAATTTCTACAGTAGAACCTGTAATGGAATTGCCTAAACTAATACCTGTACTATTAGTACCATTAGTACCTGTAATTTTACCATAATTTCTAATAGTATTTGATATCGCTACAGAATAAATACCATTGGCTAAACCAGATACTTCGGCATATTTGCCGTCATCACCATTTATAATAGTAAAACTAATAGGTGAACTGGGATAAGAATACAAATAAATTCCATTATCATTAGTACTCTTAATAGTCCCTAAATTTTTAATATCAGTTGTCTTAGCGCTAGAATAGATACTACTTCCGCTACTGGAGATTGTGGCACCACCATTGTTTGTGATTTCTGCATAAGAATCTTCGGCAGATGATGTTAAATTTATTCCCCGTCCAGAAGTGCTCTTAATAATTCCTGAATTGTTTATGGTATTTGTTTTTGCGCTAGAAATTATACCACTTCCACCTGATAGTGTTGCTTTTGCATAATTATTTATTGTAGCAGCAAGAATTGTACCATCTAAGCTGATTGCGGAAGTTTGTCCATCAGATATAGTAGGTGCACAATCGGTACATTCTTGTAATTCATCATTTATAAGCGTAGCTCCATTATAAATATTAATTTCTTTGATAATATTATCTTTTTTATTGTTTACAGTTAAGGCTGTATATGCGTCTGTCACCTTTATTTCGCCTGTGTTATAAATATTGGTGATACCATCATTTAGTACATCCTGAATCCAAATTGGACATCTGCCTGTTATGGTGCCTTCATTTTGAATAGTTACATTTTTGCTTCCATTTATGGCTATACCATCATTGGCACCTGAACTTATGGTTGAAGTTGATTCTATTGTGCCGGTATTTACTACATTTACTGTTCTAGAACCATCAGTTTTTATGCCTGCAGGGCCGATAATGGTGCCGGAATTTATAAGATCAACATTTTCAGATGAAGAATATATCGTATAATTATCAGTGCTTCCTCTAAGAGAAGAAATTGTTCCGCTATTGTCAATATTTGTTGTTTCTACTGCTTCAGAATAAATGCCATATTGTTTAGCTGCAGTAGCCTCTATTGTTCCTTTGTTTGTAATAGTTGTTTCAATAGCACCATCAGTAATGCGTATAGCTTCCGCACCTATTGATGTGAGCTTTCCATTGCTACCATTAGTAATTGTTACATCTGTATCGGAATAAATTGCATTTTGTGATACTGTTACTGTGCCGTTATTTATGATTTCACTTCCACCGGTTCTTGTGCCTTGTAATGAAACAAGTCCATAACCATAAGCTAAATATTTATTTTTATCATCAGGGTCAGGTGTAACTTTTATTTCTCCCTCATTGATAAGAGTTCCACCATTAACCGCTAACATGCCGGCAGATTGGTCTTTTATACCGTTTATTGATATAATACCACTTTTTGTATTAGTAGCGGTGGTATTGGTATCGGCCCTCATACCGATTGTTCCTTGTAACCCGTTACTTGTTAATATACTTCCGGAACTTAATAGTAAAGTACTATCATCATCTTCAACATAGTAGTATAGCAAGCTGATTAAACCACTATTAGTTAATTCTGTTTTATCTGTTTGTAAATAATATGCACTGGCACTGGTAGATAAATACGAGCCCATACCAATCATGTTCATTAAGCATCTGGTAATAGCGCTGTCTTTTAATTCAAAATTAATTGTTCCAAGGTTTTTAGCAATATTTATTACTTCGCGAGGTTCCTCTTCTGTTGAATATCCCTCAGGTAAATCTGTTAAATGTGGTCCAATTATACCTACAACCATACCGGCAACAGAATTTTCTGCAACAATATCATTGCCAGAAGCTGAAGAAGATTGTGTATCTAAAGAAGCTTTTATTTTTCCTTGCTTTCCATTGATAATACTTGCTCCTGTGTCTGCATACATTCCGATAACGGTGTTTGAAGTGTATTCTTCAGGAAGTACACTCATACTGATTGTTCCATTAGAGGATCCTTCATCTCCGTTGTAAGCTGTAGCTAAATTACTGGCAATAATGCCATAAACAGCATTAGATACGCTTTGCATTGAGATAGCACCAGTATGTCTCAATGTTGAATATGTTGTTAAAAATTCGGGTTCTGAAGATTCTTCGGTTTTGGTTTTGACTGTTTTCCAACCGGATACAACATAAGCAGCTTGCCCGTTAGATAATGAATTGCCGTTGGTTTGTGCATTAGCGCTAAGGCCGTCTGTCATTTTATAAGCAACCATAATTCTATCTGCATAAGATAATGGTTTTGATATAGCCTTATAAGAGTTTACAACTGCAGTTGGATCATAATCTTCACTTACCCATAATACGTTTGGTATTTCTTCTACCTCTCCTTCTTTTTGTTTTAGTCCTGAATATATTGCAAAAATTAAATTTTTAGTCGTAGAAGCAGATCCTTCGGAATCTTCAGCAGGAATATATTCCATTGTACCGATTTTTGTACCTAAACTATTATAAATTTCCGGAGCAGGTGCCGGAGAAGAACTTCCACCACCGCCGCCACCAGAAAATGCAGCGACACCGATTCCAACAGCTCCTAAAGAAGCTAATGTCCAAAATTTCGGACTCCATAAATATCCTGTATGAATGACATTATACGCTAAACGAGGAGTTTCTTTTACTCCAATAACACGTGAAGAAGACATAAAGTTTTCATATTGTTCCGTAGGAATTACATTTGTACAGCGATGGTATGGATTTGCTCCTGCTGCTCTAAAAGTATTATAAGCGCGTTGATCTCCACGATAAATTGCGACGCATAATCCGGTATTGCCGTTAGCATTAACAGCATCAATGTTTAAACCACGATGCACGGCTTCTCTTAAAGAATAGACCTTTCCTGCGTGAGCAAGACTATACATTTTATTGAAGTCTTCAGGTGCCAATCCATAGGCATAGACCCTATGTGCAAAAAGAAATGAAAAAGCCGTAATTACAGCAATAAATTTTTTCATGAGAAATCCCATATTTACAGTTTTATACGTATAATATGGAAAGTTATACTTTATAAATATTAAATTTATGTAAATTCTATGAAATTTTATTAAAATTAATACGAGGATCCACGATAGAGTAAACCAAATCACTGATTAATTTTAAAATTAATCCTAACAGAGCAAAGATATATAATGTTCCAAATATGATAGGATAATCTCTGGTCATAATGGCTTCGTATCCTAACAGACCAAGCCCGGATAATGAAAAAATTACTTCAATCAATAATGATCCCGTAAACATCATTTTAATCAATAATGTAGGAAATCCCGCAATAACTATTAACATAGCATTTCTGAATATATGTCCGTATAGTATTTTATTTTCACTTAATCCTTTTGCTTTTGCCGTAATTACATATTGCTTGTTTATTTCTTCTATAAACGAATTTTTTGTAAGCATTGTCAAACTGGCAAAACCACCTATTACGATTGATAGAACAGGCAAGGTAATATGCCAAAAATAATCAGCAATTTTACCTAAAAATGATAGTTGTTCCCAATTGTCAGAAGATAAACCTCTTAACGGAAACCATTGTAAATATGTTCCTCCTGCAAAAAATACAATTAAAAAGACAGCAAACAAAAATACAGGAATGGCAGAACCTACAAAAATTAAAAAAGAAGTTGCCACATCAAATTCAGTGCCGTCTTTTACGGCTTTTTTTATTCCTAAAGGAATTGAAATTAAATAAATTATCAGGGTTGACCACAATCCTAAAGAAACGGAAACCGGCATTCTTTCTAAAATTAACGATATTACGGTTTTGTCATGGTAATAACTTTTGCCAAAATCAAACATAGCATAGTCTTTTATCATTTTAAAATATCGTATATGTACCGGTTTATCAAATCCAAACTGTTTTTCAAGTTCTTTAATCATTTCTTCAGGCACACCGCGAGCCCCTTGATATTTGCTTTGTGTAACATTCATTTGTGTAGACATATTCATTTCTGCAGTAGAAGAAAATTGTGATTTTGAATCGACATTCATTCCTCTGTATTTTGAAATCATATAATCAACAGGACCTCCTGGTGCAAACTGGATAATACAGAAATTTATGCTCAATATTCCCAATAATGTTAAGGGTATTAACATTAAACGTTTTATTATATAATTTTTCATTGGCATTCTCCGTTTTTCTCTGCAGATTTTGCCCACCAAATATAAGGTAAATATCCAAGATGCAAATCATTGTGCGGGTGACAAAATTTATTTTGATAAGCGACACGATTATATGATGAATACCAATGGAAAATCATATAATATCCGTTTAATAAAACTCTGTCTAAAGCCTTTGCTGTAGCAATATATTCGTCCTTTTTGTTTGCAGCAATTAACTTTTCTATCAGTGCATCAATAACTTCGTCTTTAATTCCGATATAATTATAACTGCCGTTAATATCTGCTGCTTGAGAACCCCAATATTCTCTTTGTTCATTTCCCGGCATTTTAGTAACAGGAAAAGAAATTATTGTAATATCATAGTCAAAGGTATCCAAACGATTTTTGAATATATTTGTTTCTAAATTACGAAATGTCATTTTTATACCGATTTTGCGCAAATTTGCAATAAAAGGGAGCATCACTCTTATAAAAATATTTCCGTTAGAAGCACTGCTTATAACTTCTATTTCTAAAGGTTCTCCGGTTTGCAAATTTGTCATTTTTCCATTAACAAAATCATAGCCGGCTTGTTTTAATAATTCAACAGCTTGTTTTAAATTATCTCGCGTTTGCATATCATCTTTATTTGAAACGTTACGAAATTCTGTTGTAAAAATTTCCGGATCTAATTTATCCCTGTATTGTTCTAAAATTTCTAATTCACGTCCTGTCGGCAGGCCGGTTGCTTTCATTGCAGAATTTTCAAAATAACTGCCTATGCGCATATATTGATTGTAAAACAATTTTTCTCTTGCCCAGTCAAAATTAAAGGCTAAATTTATTGCTTTTCGTACTCTTTTATCCTTAAATTTATCGCGACGTAAATTAAAAGAAAAATTTTGTAATACGGCAGGGTTTTGATGATAAATTTGTTCCTTAATAACTTTTCCTGATTTTACTTTATCATTGTCATAACCGGTTACCCAAATCTTTGCGATATATTCTTCTCTTAAATCTATATTTCCGGAAAAAAGGGCTTGCAAAGTTACGGTTGTATCTTGATAATAATCAAATCTGATTTCATCAAAATTATAAAAACCTTGTGTCGTTGGTAAATCTTTTGCCCAATAATTTTTATTTCTTTCTAAAGCAACATATTTTCCAAGTTCAAATTTACTTATTCTATACGGACCGCTACCCAATTTTGGAGTAATAGGCGGAGTTGAAAAATCTTCATTTTCAAAATTTTTTTTAGAAAAAATTTTAAATTGAGAAACAATTAAAGGTAATTCTTTATTAGTACTACCTTGTTTGAAATAAAATCTTACATGATAATCATTGATTTTTTCAACTTTTTCTATATCAGCATAATACATTTTATATATTGGAGCGCCATCTTTAATTAAAGCATTGAAACTAAAAATAACGTCATCAGCAGTTATTGGAGTATCATCAAAAAAACGTGCTTTTTTATTTATAAAAAATCCGATAAACGAATTGTCATCAGAAATTTCAAAACTTTCTGCAACTAAAGGATACACTGTTGAATAATCATCATCAGGTACAAATCCTAAAGAATCTAAAGTAAGTTCTACGGCTTTAGCGGCAGCGGTTCCTTTAAATAAATAAGGATTGAAACTATCAAAAGTTCCATATTCCGGAAAAACTATTTTTCCACCTTTTGGAGCGTGTAAGTTGGTATATTCAAAATGTGAAAAATTTTTTGAGTATTTTGCTTGTCCGTATAAAGCTATATTTTGTGATATCTCAACTTTGCACAATCCTACAGAAGCATAAAACAAAAAAGATAAAAATAAAAAATAAAATTTCATATTATTCTCCAAAAGGATATGAGACTTCATTTTTTTCGTTTTGGTCTGTTTCTATCTTATCGTCTTCATCTGGTTCTATGTGCTCAAAAATGGGCATTTTTTCAATTTCATCATCAAAAGAAGGTTCCATTTTAGGAAGGTCTTCATGGTCATCTAAAGACGATAAGAAATAATCTTCGTCATCATCAGATTTTTTATCTTGCTTCTTTTGAAATATTGACGAAAAAGAAGATAAAATAGATTTTTTAGGCTGTTCTTTTTCTGCATCCAGAACAGAATTTACTATTTTTGCAGAATTTATAACAGGTTTTGTTGTCGAATTATCTTTTCCATATTGAACTTGTTCTGAAACAGGAGCCAACAGAGAATAAGCTTTACCCATAACTCCGGTTTGAATTATGTTTAGAAATATACCGTCGCTGTCGTGTTTTTCAAGAATAGAAAAAAGCATTTGGTATCTCGCACAAAATTCCATAAGTGTACCGGCAACAATAGAATCTCTTTTTGCATAGTCAAAAATTCTATCAGCAATACTTTGTCCGACAGGAACAGTAGCAATGAGGATTTTTGCGATACTCCATCTTTCGCCATGTAATACTTTGTTCCATAAAGTTTCCATTTGCCCTGAAGAAACCAGATTGCATCGCATTAACAAATCTGCTAACATTTCGTTCATATCAGAAATAAAAACATCAAATTTATTTATTACAAAACCATCTTTAATCTCATGTTCCGCGTTTATCATAATGCGCACCATTAAATCAGCATAGTCTTGATTTTTTTGCATTTGTTGCAATAGTTTAAAAGATTTTTTATTTAACGATTTAACGGAAAAATATTGTTGAATATAACCAAAAATCAACCATAGTATCAATATAGGTAATAAAACTAAAGCGAGATAAACCATCATCTCTTGCAAGTTTAAGCTCATAAAATCATTTTCACCTAATAATTTATTGATGTACATTAGCGAATATATTATCCACGTTGTTGATGTAAATACTGATATAAAAAAGGCAAAAGATAGCATATATTTTCCCCATAACTCATTTAAGTTTTTCATATAGTAGCCGATATCATCTAAAATTCAACAAAAATTATTGTTTTTAGGCAATATTTTGCGTGATAAATAAAAGTTATGGTAGTTTTACAAAAAAATAACTTTACAAAACAAAAAATGTGATGATAGTTTATATAGCAGATTTTAGTCGGAGAATAAAATATGACAGATATGCCAATGGTAGTTTTAGATTTTGAAAAAGATATTAACACAACCCAAGAGCGGATAAATAATCTTGAGCTTTCCGAGAGTGATAATTCTGATACAAAAAAAGAATTAACTCGTTTACGTAAAAAGTTGCAACGTTTACAAGAGAATACATATTCTTCATTATCTCCGTTTCAGCGAGCACAGATAGCAAGACATCCTAATCGCCCGCATTGTCTTGATTATATAAATGCCATGATTGAAGATTTTACTCCTCTTAACGGTGATAGACTTTTTGGAAATGATGAAGCCATAGTTGCCGGAATAGGAAAATTTCGTAATATCAGTGTTGCTGTTATCGGACAGGAAAAAGGCAACGATCTTGAAAGCCGTATGAAATATAATTTTGGAATGGCTAAACCGGAAGGCTATCGCAAAGCACAAAGAATAATGGACTTGGCTGAAAAATTTAAAATGCCAATTATTACATTGGTTGATACCGCAGGAGCTTATCCGGGAATTGATGCTGAAGCAAGAGGACAAGCTGAAGCTATAGCATCTTCAATTGAAAAATGTTTAAAGATAAAAACACCGATAATTTCCGTAATTATTGGAGAAGGTGGTTCCGGAGGTGCAATAGCTATTGCTGTAGCTGATAAAATTTTAATGCTTGAAAATTCTATATATTCGGTGATTTCTCCTGAAGGATGTGCTTCTATTTTATGGAGATCTGCAGATAAAATCAAAGAAGCAACAGAAGCACTTAAGTTAACAGCGCAGGATTTGTATAAGTTCGGAGTCATTGATGAAATTGTTGCAGAACCAATGGGCGGGGCTCATCATGATATAGATTTAACTATCAAAAATGTAGAAGAAGCAATTTTCCGTCATTTGAAAAACCTATTAGCAGTAAAGCCAGCAGAATTGAAAGAAATGCGTACGGAAAAATTTTTACAAATGGGTAAAATTAAAGAAAAACCTTTAAAGGAAAAAACAAATGGAGCTAAACGTAAATCTTAATAATTTGATTTTTTTTGCAATATTTTGCATAAATATTATCACGATTGTTGTGGTTGTTTTAAGAACAAATAAAAAAGTTGATTTTTCGGAAATCAATAAAGCTCAAGCGGAATTAAGTGGAAAAATTGCACTTCTCTCTGATTCTGCCACATCTCAAAATATACAAATATCAGGGGCCTTAAACGAACAAAAATTATCTATGCAAAAAATGTTTGATGAAAAATTATTAGCGATTACCAAAAATGTTAATGAAGGTCTTGAAAAAAGTACGGCATCAAATACGAAAACTCTGACGGATTTATGTGAGAGATTAACGAAAATAGATGTTGCTCAACAAAAAATTTCTCATTTGTCAGAACAAGTTGTATCCTTGCAGGAAGTACTATCTAATAAGCAGGCAAGAGGTGCGTTCGGAGAAATACAATTAAACGATTTAGTTACATCAACTTTACCGCCGTCAGCATACAGTTTTCAAGTTAAACTTTCTAACGAAAAAAGAGCAGATTGTGTTTTAAATTTGCCTAATCCTCCCGGAATGATAGTAATAGATTCAAAATTTCCTCTTGAAAGCTATCAAGCTTTGATGAATGCAAAAAGTGAAATTGATATCAAAGAGGCAGAAAAATTCTTCCGTTTATCCGTGCAGAAGCATATTAGAGATATTTCTGATAAATATATTATTGCCGGCGAAACAGCAGAATCTGCTTTAATGTTCTTACCGTCAGAATCTATATACGCAGAGTTACATGCTCATTTTGTAGATGTAGTTGAAGAATCTTATCGCAAAAAAGTTTGGATTGTTTCACCTACTACCTTAATGGCCACATTAAATACTGTCAGAGCAATTTTAAAAGATGCAAAAATGCGTGAGCAGGCGGATATTATTCAAAAAGAAGTTGGTACAATGATTGAAGATATTAATCGCCTTGATAAAAGAATACAGAGTTTGAATTCTCATTTTGATCAAGCAAACAAAGATATTGACGATATTGTGATTTCTTCAAAAAAAATCAGTCATCGTATTGAAAAAATAGAAAGTTTACAAATAGAAGATAAAAACAATGATTTAAAGATAACTCATTATGAGGCATAAGGTTATTTTTTTGTTTTTACTACGACTTTTTGATAAAATTGCCCAAAATATAGGCTTTTTTCCCATGTAAAGTCATCCGGATTCTCCACAAAACTGTGGATTTCTTTTTTCCATAAAACTTCAGCAAATGGCTGATACAGACGATTGAAAATTTTTGCTAAATACCTGAATGGATGATAATTCACAGGATTGTGATAATCAATGAATATAACTTTGCCATTTGGATTTAATGCATTTAAAATATTATTTATAATATCGTGTTTTGTTGCAAGAGGAACTTCGTGTAACAACATATAGCATACAACTGCATCATATTTTTTTTCTATCGGATTAGCTGCATTTTGTTGAATAAAATTAATTTTGGGATGTTGATAAATAAATTTATTTTGGCACCTATCAATTTGCGTTGGTGTAACATCCAAAATATCTAAAGAACCATAAGGACCGATTTTTTCAATTATTTTATCTATTTGTTTACCAAAAGTTGCTCCGATTTGCAAAACAGAACTTTGATAATTTATTTCTTCACAAACGGCATTGGCTAATTTATTATTGTATCCAAATGTAGCTAGTGTCCATAAGCGATTATCATCCAAGTTGTTAGAAATTTCTGCATTTAAGTACATCGGAGCATAAAGCTCGTTTATATATGCAGGGACATCATTTGTAATCTTTCTTGATGTTTTTGAGGAAGATTTTTTCTTTGCGGATTTTATTACACTTTCAGCAATATCTTTGATTGTTGTTTTCCGTCTGGTAATAATGGTACTAAAGTCATTTTTTTTAGCACTTGTAATTTTTACACTTTTAGTTTTTGCAGTATTTTTTTTCTTTTCTGTTTTTGTAGCCATAGGTAACCTCAAATTCTAAAACATAGCTTATAGTATAATTTAAATATTAATTTTGCAATTATTTATTTTCAGAAACTATACCGGCTTTAAGTGCTTTTAATCCGGCAGAAGTTCTATTCAAAACATTTAACTTTTTCATTATTGTGGTAATATAGCATTTTACGGTACCTTCAGATAAATTAAGTTCATAGGCTATTTGTTTATTAGAAAGACCGGCTACTATTTTTGTAAGTATTTTTAATTGTTGGGGACTAAAATCTTCTTTACGAATATTTTCATTGCTATCTATCAGCATTTGCATATTTTCGCTTTCTTTGTTAGCCAATTCTGAAGGAATATATTTTTCTCCTGTTAAGACAACGTTTATAGCATTTAATATTTCCGTATTTGAAGAAGCTTTTAAAATATATCCGCTAACACCACTATCAATAGTGTTTTTTACTAAACCTTTATCAAATACTGCCGATAAAATTAAGATAGGTGTTTGTGAATTTAAATTGTGAATTTTTTTTATTCCTTCTATAGAATTAGCTCCTGGCATAGCTAAATCTGTGATTATCAGCGAAAAATTTTTTTCTTTTTGAAGAATACTGAAAAGTTTTTTATAATCTGTAGCTGTGCAAATTTTAGCTTTAGGAAAATTACTTTGCAACATAAATTCCAAGCCTTTTAAAAATAACTCATGATCATCAGCAATTAATATTTTCATTATTTTTCTCCACTTTTCCAATCTCCGCATAAAGCCTGCCAGCACGATATTGCCGCAATAGCGGCAGTTTCTGCGCGCAATATTCTGGGTCCCAAGCTTATAGGTAAAACATAGTTTTTAGAACGCAGCTTTTCAATTTCAGAAGCATCAAAACCTCCTTCCGGTCCACAAATGATGGCTGCTTTTTGATGATTTATTTGTAGTGATTGTTGTAAATTATTTTCTGTTAATGTCTCATCTAAAAAATATAATTTACGAGCCGGATCCCAATTTTTCAAAACTTCTTCTAAAGTAATTATATCATCAATTTCAGGAATATCCACTCTGTGCGATTGTTCGGCAGCTTCTATGCTTTGTGCCTCAAAACGTTCTTTTTTGATTTTACCGGTAATAGTGTTTTTTGTAATTATCGGAATAATTTTTCTCACACCGAGCTCTGTTGCTTTTTGGATTACAAAATCTGTATTGTCTTTTTTTAAAGGTGAAAATAATAACCATAAATCAGGCGGTAAATAAAAATCACGGGACTTTTGTTCTATTTGCAGAATAATTTGTTTTTTTTGTTTGGCACAAATTTTTGCAATAAATTCTCCTTGTTTATTATTAAAACATTTAATTTGACTATTAATGGTTGCTTTCATGACATCGGAAAGATAATGAGACTGCGCCTCATTTAATGTAATTTGTGTTCCTTCTTTTAAATTTTCGTTGATAAATAAACGAATTTTTATTTTTTGTGCCATATTTATCTCTCTTTAAGTTGCTGAAATTATGAAAGATAAATATTAAAAAATAGATAAATTTTGAAATAAAAAAAGCCGAAATTTCTTCGGCTTAATTTTTTGTATATATGTAAAAAAATTATTTATTTGCTAAAAAATCTAAAACTTTTTTATTAGCAGATTCTTCAGAAATATTTTCACATATGGCAATTTCATTTGTTAATCTATCAAAAGCCTGTTCATAAATTTGACGTTCACTATAAGATTGTTCTGCTATATTTTCATTACGATATAGGTCACGAACAACTTCAGCAATAGCAACCAAATTACCTGAATTTATCTTATTTTCGTATTCGGTAGCCCGTCTTGACCACATAATTTTTCTGGCTTTAGCTTTTCCCTTTAAAACGGATAACGCTTCATCTATAGTTTTTTCTTCAGCAACTTTGCGTAGTCCGACTTCAGATACTTTTGCCATTGGAATTCTTAATGTCATCTTATCTCTGTCAAAATTAACTACTAAAAGTTCCAATTCTGTGCCTGCAATTTGTTGTTTCGATATATCAGAAACTTTTCCAACTCCATGAGCCGGATAAACTACGTACTCTCCTGTATTAAATGTGATAGGAGCAATATTTTTCTTTACCATAATGTTATTATCCTTTTACTTTTTTTTGCGAACGGAATATAATTGTACCACAAAATTTTGCGAAAATCCATAAAAAAATTAAAAATCTTGAGATGGAAATAAATTAGTCTGTCGCAGTGCCTCACCGACTACCATAACGGCAGATACAGCAACATTTATGGAACGTGCATTTTTATTCATTGGAATTAACAATCTGGCATCTGCAATTTGATGCACGGCTTCGGGAACACCGGCGCTTTCTCTTCCCATTAAAATAATATCATTTTTTTGAAATTTAAAATCGGTATAAGGTGTAGAAGCATGTGTCGTTAATAAAATAATTCTACCATATTCTTCAGGATTATTTTCCCGATATTTTAAAAAATCATCCCAAGAATTGTGTCTTTTGTAAGAAACAAAATTTAAATAATCCATACCGGCACGTTTCATGGCTTTTTCGTTAAATATAAAACCGCATGGTTCAATAATATCTAAAGGTAATGACAAACATGCACCTAAACGTAATAATGTACCTGTATTTTGAGGAATATCCGGTTGAAAAAGTGCTAATCTCATGATTTTGCCTTTATTTGGTTGTTACTTTTGCAAATACGCATAATTGTGTATTCTAAAATTTTATCAGCAGGCATATTTGTTGTCTTACAATCTCTTTCAGTATTGTATAGAATAGTTATAATATTTAAAATTTTATGTGCTGAAAATTTATATAATTGTTTTGAGAAATCTTCTTTTCGTTGATAAAATAGGGGTGGACGCAATTTAGCAATAGCAGAATCCGTACTCATTCCTGACTCTATATAGCCTTTGCATTGTAATAAACGATAAAAATGATAATATAAACTGCGTACTATAGATACAGGTTCCTCTCCGTTTTGTAATATTTTTTCGTAATATTCCAGAGATTTTGGTAAATTTCCATTGGCAACCGAAAAAATAAAATCATCCATATTAATGCTTGTAATATCACCGACAATATTTAGTACATCTTGAACGGAAATATCTTTTTTTGTTCCGACATAGGTAATCAATTTATCAATTTCTTCAATGTTTGTTCGGCGATCATTTGATAATTTTGAGCATAAAACTTCTAAAGCCTCTTTATTGATAGTGAATCCTTCTGAAATTAATTTTTGTCTCACTGTTGTATATATTGAGCTATCGTCATCTTCATAACACGGTATGGAAATCATTTTAGAATCGTTTTCCGCTTGTATAACTAATGATGATTTTTTCTTTAATGATGTAGAATATAAGATTAAGAAATTTTCACTGGAACTTTCTAAAATTTGAGGGATAACTTTAGAGAGACTATCATCAGCATCTTTGACAATAATAGCTTTTCTTCCTCCCATTAACGACTGTTCGTTATATTCTGCAAATAATAGTGATTTATCAGAGGACAAAGCAGACATTTCAATATACGATGTTTGAAAAGGGTCATAGATATCGCTTGAAATAAGTTTGGTAAAATCTTTTGTATATTGCGCAATTAAACCTAGATTATTTCCATATATTAAAACTGCTCTGTAAGAATTATCAGGATGCCTTAAAAAATTATCTACTTGTGATTGTTGTTTAAAGTTCACGATATTCACCTGACTTTATAAGTTCAGAATTAAAGTATGCACCAAGCCTTAAAATGATATCGTTAGCAATAATTTGAGCGGCACTTTCTTCTGTTTCTTTTTTAGCAAAAGTTGTAGAATAAGGATTGGATAAAATATCATAACTTACAAAAGCAATAGAATTTCCACTGGCTATTGTTTCATTGTCTTTATTTAAATGATACTGTACTACATATTTTACACGTTCTCTGGTTGCAGTAATATCATCACGCATTGCTTGTTGTACTATTTCTTTATTTGTCAGCTCTGCTTCTAAAACATAAACGGGATTTTCTGGTTGTCCTTTCGGAGTTAAGCTATCTAACAATATATTTCTGACAATTTGCCCAAAGCGTTCATCTATTGGTGCAACTCGTATTTTTGCCATTTCCTGAATAATAGATGTATTAAATTTGCCGTCATAATGCCAAAGAGAATCATCTTCTCTTTCAACATATAGCGGACGAAACCCACAAGCAGACAAGGTTATTATCAATAAAGTTTGTGTTATATATTTAATTTTACGCAACAATGTTTACAATCCTATTTGGTACAATGATAATTTTTTTAATTTCTTTATCATTAAGTTGTTTTTTTACATTTTCAAGAGACATGGCTGCCTGTTTTATGGTTTCTTCATCAGCATTTGCTTGTATCTCAATAGTGCCGCGAATTTTACCGCAAATTTGAACAGCAATGGTTACCACATCATCTTTCGCTAAATTTTTATCTCCGTTAGGCCAAGATTCTGCAACTATATAAGTTTGCTTTCCCAGTCTTGCCCACATTTCTTCTGCCAAATGCGGAGTAAAAGGAGATAACATTTTTAAGAAATTTTCGTACAATACTGCAGGTATTTTTTCCAGATTTGAGAGATAATTAGAGTATGTCATTAAAGATGAAACGGCGGTATTAAATTTCATTTGATCAATACGTTCCGTAACTTCTATAATGCATTTATGCATTGCTCTTAAATCTTTTTCATTTGGTTCAATATTATATACTTTTTTGAACAGTGTAAAAATCTTATTTACAAAACGATAAACACCCATCAAACTTTCATCGGACCACATTGCTGTTTGCTCAAAAGGACCTATAAACATTTCATATAGGCGAAAAGTGTCAGCGCCGTAGTTTTCTACGATTTCATCAGGGTTTATAACATTTCCACGAGATTTTGACATTTTTTCGCCATTGGAGGCCAAAATCATACCATGAGATGTGCGTTTTTTATATGGTTCTTTTGTGTTTACCAGACCGCAATCATATAAAAATTTATGCCAAAAACGAGAATAAAGCAAATGTAAAGTAGTATGCTCCATTCCGCCATCATACCAATCAACATTCATCCAATAATCAAGCGCTTTTTTATCGGCAAATTCATGTTCGTTATGAGGATCGCAATATCTCAAAAAGTACCAAGAAGATCCGGCCCAGTTTGGCATAACATCGGTTTCTCTTGTTGCGTGTCTGCCACATTTTGGACATGTGGTATTCACCCAATCTGTTGCTTTTGCAAGGGGAGAATTGCCTTCATCATCCGGCAGAAAATCTTTTATATCCGGCAAAGTCAAAGGTAAATCTTCTTCTTTAAGAGGTTGCCATCCGCAATGTTCACAATATACCATCGGAATAGGTTCTCCCCAATAACGTTGGCGAGAGAATATCCAATCACGTAATTTGAAATTTATTTTTGCTTTACCAAAGTGGTTTTCTTCTGCATATTTTATAGCTGAATGTATGCCATCTTCTTTATTAAGACCATTCAAAAATTCTGAATTAATATGCTCTCCGTCTTCTTCCCATGCTTGATTTGTAATATCGCCGCCGGCGAGAACTTGTATCATTGGAAGATTGAACACTTTTGCAAAATCATAATCTCTTTGATCATGCGCAGGTACAGCCATAATAGCACCGGTGCCATATCCGGTAAGAACATAATCGGAAATAAATACAGGAATTAACTTGTTGTTAAAAGGATTTTTTGCTTTAATTCCTTTTAATTCAACTCCGGTTTTTTCTTCAGAAATAGATCTTTGTAGTTCTGATTTTAAAGCTGTTTTTCGTACATAATCTTTAATTTCTTCTTGGTTTTCAAATTTATCCATATATTTAGCAACAAAAGGATGTTCCGGGGCAAGTACCATATAAGTTACGCCAAAAGCCGTATCTGGTCTGGTAGTAAATACCGTCAATTTATCTCCGGCAAAATCAAAATCCAGCTCTGCGCCTTCGGAACGTCCTATCCAATTAACCTGTTGAGATTTAACTCTATCAATAAAATCTAAATCATCTAAATCATCAATCAGTCTATCGGCATATTTTGTAATAGCAATAATCCATTGTTCTTTGTTTTTACGAATAACAGGAGCACCGCAACGTTCACAACAACCATTAACAACTTCTTCGTTAGCCAGACCTACCTTGCATGAAGGACACCAATTTATGGCCATTTTTCCCTTATAAGCAAGTCCTTTTTTATATAATTGCAAGAACATCCATTGTGTCCATTTATAATATTGCGGGTCACAAGTTGAAATACATCTGTCCCAATCAAAAGAAAAGCCGATGGACTTCATTTGACGAGTAAAATTATCAATATTATTTTTTGTAGAAATTGCGGGATGAATACCTGTTTTTATGGCATAATTTTCAGCAGGCAGGCCAAAGGCGTCAAAACCGATAGGATATAAAACATTAAATCCTTGCATGCGTTTTTTACGAGCTATTACATCAAGCGCCGTATATGAACGAGGATGTCCGACATGGAGACCTGCACCTGATGGATATGGAAATTCTACTAAAGCATAAAATTTTTCTTTATTTTCATCAATATCTACATGATAAATTTTTTCATCATCCCAAATTTTTTGCCATTTTTTTTCGATATTATGAAAATTATATCTTTCTTCTATTTTCCACGTTTCTTGCCATTCGGTAAAAGATTCTTTACCGTCATATTTAGCTTTCCCGTTCATATTATATCTCCGCAATGTATTTATCTTATATACAATTTCTCTCAAAGCTATCACATTTTATTAAAAAAGCAAATAATTTTTATTGTTCCGAGATACAAAATAATAAATCTTTAGATTGGATATAATTTTGTTTGTAAAAGTATGCATAAAAAATAAAAAAATACTTGTATTTCAAAAATAAATTGTATATTCTGCTGTTGATTAAAACGATAATATATATCGGGCTTAAGCTGTATGTGGTATAAATGTTTGATTTTTGAGGTTTAAGTTGCGATACCGCCTTTTTTCATGGTGAAAATTGTGCTTCGTTTTAAGGGTTTGCTGGGTTTATTTTTTTGTGCAAAGACTACAATCAAGAAGAAAAATATTGTTTTATGCACAACTATAATAAGAACTATTGCTTTGTAGCATTAGTTTTGGTGTAAAAGGAACTGCTTTAGCGGTTATTTTGCTATTCTGAAAACAAATCCCGGCGTTGTTATAATGTAATGCATTTATTGCAGATGTTTATTGTGTGGGGTTTTATATGACCAAAAGAATGTTGATTGACGCTACTCGTCAAGAAGAAACGAGAGTTGTTGTTTTAGATGGCAACAAACTTGAAGATGTTGAATTTGAATCTGAAAACAGAAAACAAATAAAAGGTAATATTTATCTGGCAAAAGTCGTAAGAATAGAGCCATCATTACAGGCAGCTTTTGTAGATTATGGTGGTAATAAACATGGATTTTTAGCTTTTAGTGAAATTCATCCTGATTATTACAATATTCCTGAAAAAACTGTACGTGATATAGAAAAAGAAGTTGATGAAATAATTGAAGCTAAAAAACAACAAATAAGAGAGCGCGAACAACGTCGTGAACAGTCAAGACGTGCTTATGAAGAAGAATTAGCTCGTCAGCAACAAATTGCAACAGAAAATGAAACAGATAATGCTGTTGATAATACCTCTGAAGAAAATAATAATTCTGAATCTTTTACAGAATCTAATCAAGATGTTGTTGAAAAGAATACAACAGAAGTATCTGAACAGCCGAGCTCTGAAGAACAAGTATCTGAAGAAAATATTGATGCAGATAAAAAATATCAAAAAGACGGTCGTCGTCGCCGTATGACTAAAAGTAGAAAGCAAATTACTGATGAAATTATTGCGACTGTCGATTTTTCTGAACAAGTAGAAAAGTTAGAAAATGCTTCGGATATCGGAGAAATTGTGATAGAAAACGAGATTGATTCAGGCAAGGATGTTAATATTGAGCAACAACTTGAACATTATCAAGATGAACAATCTACAGAACTTGTTGCAGAAAATGAGCAAACAGAAGAAACAGTGTCAGATAATACAGACGAAAATGCTAAAGGAAAAAAATTTCATGTAGGCGGTCGTAGAAGAAAAAATGCCAAAAGTGACAAATTAAAAGTTATGTCGCAACGTTCATCAGAAGATGAATATATTTGTGAAAATGTCTCTGAAGGAGAGATAGAAAATGAACAAATAGATGATGATGAAAATGATTTTGAGTCTGATTTTGAAGCGCAAAGAAAACTGATGATTTTGCGCAAAATGTATTATGGAAGTACAATTCAAGACGTAATTAAAGAAGGTCAAATTTTACTTGTTCAAGTTTTGAAAGAAGAAAGAGGTAACAAAGGAGCAGCTTTGACAACATATTTATCGCTTGCCGGCAAATATTGTGTGCTGATGCCAAATCGTATTAAAAGCGGTGGTGTTTCTCGCAAGATTACAGTAGCAAATGATCGCAAACGTTTGAAAGATATTTTAAAATCTTTGCCTTTGTCTTCTGATATGTCTATGATTATAAGAACAGCAGGTGAAGAAAAAACAAAACAGGATATCACTCGTGATTATAACTATTTAATGAGGACTTGGAACCAGATTAGAAATTTAGCTCTTACAAATAAAGCTCCTCTTATGGTTTATGAAGAAGGTAATTTGGTAAAACGCGCATTGCGTGATATGTATACCAAAGAAATTTCTGAGGTTTTAATAGATGGAGAAAAAGCTTATAGAACAGCAAAAGAGTTTGTAAAAATATATTCTCCGAATCAATTGAAAAAAATTAAGTGCTCTCATTCTGATGATATTCCATTGTTCCAACGTTTTCAGGTTGAAAATCAGTTAGATAAACTGCATAATCCGATTGTACAATTAGAATCTGGTGGTTATTTAGTGATTAACCCTACAGAAGCTCTGGTTTCAATAGATGTCAACTCTGGGCGCGCAACTAAAGAAAAAGATATTGAAGAAACAGCATTGAATACAAATCTTGAAGCTGCTGATGAAATTGCTCGTCAATTAAGAATGAGAGATTTAGCTGGTTTGGTTGTTGTTGATTTTATTGATATGGAAGAACCTCAAAATAATCATGCAGTTGAAAAACGTATGAAAGAGGCAATGAAAAACGATAGAGCAAAAGTACAAATTGCTAAAATGAGTTGCTTCGGTTTATTGGAAATTTCTCGTCAACGTTTGCACTCATCATTTATTGAGAGCAACTATGTCGTTTGTCCTCACTGTAATGGAACAGGTATGGTTAGGACTTTGGAATCTGCAGGATTATATATTTTAAGAGAAATAGAAGAAGAAGGTATTAAAAACAGATTTTCTCGTTTGAATATATCTGTACCTTACGATTCTGCTATTTATCTGCTTAATCAGAAAAAGAAATCTCTATATGATTTAGAAAAAAAATACGATATGGAAATAGTAATTTCTGCTGATGAAACTGTAAAAAATATTGCGGATTATAAGATTGAAAGAATAAAACTGACTAAAACAAAAGTTGAAGATGAAGTAAAAGTTGATAATGAAGACGACTTTGAACAAGATTATGAAGAAGATGATGATGAGTATATTTCTTATGAAAAGAATAATTATAAGAGAGATCGCAGACATCGTTTTGATCGTAATCGTGGTAGATTTTGGCGCAATAAAAATCACAAAAACAATTATGCAGAAGATACTTCAGCAGATAAGCCAAAGGGGAAGGTAGGCTGGTGGAGAAGATTGCTGGGAAAAATGTAACTTTTACCACAAAAGTGAGAGAAATATTGAGGATAACAATATTTTTGTTATCCTTTTTTCCTTTATGTTTATATTCTCAAAATATTATTGATGATGAGGAAACAAAACAGTACTTATCACTTATTTTGAAACCGATATTTTCTGTGGCGAAAATACCTTTTGACAGCCAAAAAATTTATATTATAGAAGACGATTCATTAAATGCATTTGTTGCAGATGGTAATGATATGTTTATTAATACCGGAACTATTATAAAGGCGAAAAATTCAAATGAACTTTCCGGTGTTTTAGCACACGAAATAGGGCATATTAAAGGTGGGCATATTTTGCGCCAGAAAATAAGATTGGAAAAATTGCAAAAATTAAGTTTAGCTTCTTTGATAGTAGCAGGAGCTGCAGGAATGGCTTCCGGCAGAGGAGATGTCGCGACGGCAATTATGTTGGGAGGAGCAAGTTCTGCTTATGCAAATATGAGTGCTTATCAGGTAGAAGAGGAACGAAGCGCTGATGAAGCCGCGGTAAATTTCTTAAATCAAATACATCAATCTCCTAAAGGTTTAGCTGATTTTATGAAGCAGATAAATATTCAAAATCGCTTACAAGGTATTGAAGAATTTCCTTATTTTCGCACGCATCCGGTTACTGCAGAAAGAATATCTTTTTTGAATAATGCAACTAAAAATTCACAGTATTCAACATATTCAAATTTAGATAAAAAACACGCAAGGGTACGGGCAAAATTGCAGGGATTCTTATATAATACAGCGTATGTAGCTAAAAGATATCCGAAAACAGATAAATCTATTGAAGCTTTATATGCCAACTGTATTGCTGATTTACGAAACTTCAGTTATGCAGAGGCTATGTCTAAAATTAACATTTTACAACAAAAGGAACCGGATAACCCCCATTTTATGGAATTAAAGGGACAAATTTTAATGGAACAAGGTAAAACTTTAGATGCAAAACAAGAATTTATGAAAGCTTTAAACGTTATACCTGATTCTGCATTATTTAAATATAATGTAGCTCAAGCAATTTTAGAAAGCGAACATAATAATAAAGACTTACTTTATAATGAAAAGATTCTAAACGAAGCGCTCCAAAAACAACCATCGGCATATGGTTGGATTTTGTTGGCAAAGACATATGACGAATTAGATAAAAAAGCAGAGCGACAATATGCTACGGCGCAATATAGTTTGGAAATTAATATGCCGGAAATTGCGCAAAAACAATTAAATGATGCTGAAAAATATAACGTAAATTCCAGATTAAAATTAAAAATTGATGATTTACAGGCAGAAATTATGGAAGCTTTAGCAAATAAATAAATAAATAAATAAATTATTATTTATTGTTAAGAGCCAAAATTTCTTTTATCGGTTTATATGAAAGACGATGAATTTTGCATATTCCGTATTTATTTAAGGCGTCAATATGTTCTTTAGTTCCGTAGCCCATATTTTTTTCAAAACCATAAAAAGGATATTCTTGTGCAATTTTTTTCATATAATTATCTCTAAAAACTTTTGCACAAATTGATGCGGCAGAAATAGAATAGCATTTTGCATCACCTTTTATAACTGTTTTACAAGGGTCTTTAATTGTGTTAGGAACAAGGTTCCCGTCCACAAGTACAGTATCAGCATGAATGTTTAATTGATTGTAAGCTCTTGCCATTGCCAAAAATGTAGCTTGTAAAATATTTAAGGAATCTATTTCTTCAACACTGGCGATACCTATGGCACAAATAAGATTGCCATTTTGTTCTTCTTGTTTGATCAAGTTATAGGCGATTTCTCTCTTGTGTGGAGAAAGTTTTTTAGAATCATCAAGGATATCCAAAAGATTTGTGGTACACTTATAATTTTTGAACATTACGGCTCCGGCAACCACAGGACCAGCCCAAGGTCCTCGTCCAGCTTCATCTATTCCAACGACTTTTGCTCCGCAAGTTTTTTCTAATAAAAAATCAGGCATATTGAAAATCCTTTCCATATGTCTGTAATGTACTACAAAAATTTTTTTTCACAAGATTTTAATGTATTGTTGTTTCAATATTATCGTTTTTAATTCCGTCCATTCCTCCTAAAATAATGGCGATATTATATATTCCGTGATTTTGTAGTTTGTTTGCTATATTTTCAGCTCTTCCACCTCCGGAAGAACATAAAATATTTATGGTTTTTTCGTTTGTCAGGTGATATTTTGTGATTAATGTATCTATATCATTAATATTTTTCATATCTTCATGAATATGCGGAAGCAACAAATGCTCTTCATCGTATTCTTCTTGTGTACGAATATCTAAAATAAGAGATTCTTTATTTAAAAGTTTTGGTCTGATAAATTGCATTTTACCCTCCTTCTCCGATATATATATTTAGTGATAGAGAAGGAGAATAAAAGTAGGTATTAAACTTCAGTTTTAATCTTTTTCAATTAAAGAATATTCAAGACGATTATCTGATACAGATAATATTTTTAGTTTTACATTTTGAAAGTCAACGATATCGTATGCTTCGTTGAAATCAACATATTTATATTCTTCTTTTCCTGAAGCGTCAAAATCTTTAAAAGCAAAGGCATAAGAACCATTTAAGCGTCCTTTAAATATAATCTCCATACCGATAAACGGATTTGATTTTTCTTGTTTAATATCTTTTCTAATCTCAATTTTTAAGTCTTCTGGGTAAAAATGTAATTTAGTGTGTCTTACTTTGAGTATATCTTCATTATCCTTGTCTTTACGAGCAATATAAGGGCTGATAGTTCCGTCAGGAGCGATTAATAAGAATGTTTTTCCTTCTGGATTTATTAAGGTGTAATTGGTTCCGTAGATATTAATAACACCCATTTTTTCGTACCAAGTTTCATCTTTTAAATTGATAGGATATGCTCCACCTTTAACCATACCATTACTTGAAGCATAAAAACCCTGCCGTTCATATGTTTTTAATATATATTTTTTGAAAAAATAAGCGGTTTCATTAGCTGATACAAAATGTCTTTCATCAGGCTCAATCATTTCTTCTGTGATTTCTTCTTCTTTTATTAGTTGAAAATCATTATTAGCAGGTGATACTATAAATTCACCATATTCAATATACTCTTCGCCGAATAAAGAACAATTTGTTAATAAAAAAACAGCACCGAATAAAGCAAATATTTTTTTCATTTTTTTAATCTCTTTTTATAAGTTTTAATGTAATATGTGCTAATGATAATAGATAAAAGTAAATAAATTTATAATGAGGATAAAAAATATGGAAAATATTTCTGAAAATTATTGGTCAGTAAGATTTTTTGTTACAAATGAAATATCTCCTGAATTAAATAATTTTTTTGAAACATATTTTGATGCTGTAGTTGTAGAAAAAAATATAAAAGAAATTATAGGGTATAAAACAGATAATTTTTTGCAAGAAGATATGGAGAATCAAGCAAAAATATTTAATGTAAAATTGCCAGATTATACGGTTGAAATTTTTAAAAATAAAAATTGGTTAATTGAAAATGCTATACAGTTTTCTCCGTTTGAAGTCGGTAATTTTTTGATTTTTGATGCGCAAGATATAAAAAAATGTAATACAAAAAAAATTCCGATGAAAATTTATGCAGCTACCGCGTTTGGTTCAAATCATCAAACAACCAGAATGTGCCTTAAAGCAATCAGTCAAATTGCCAATAATAAAAAAGTTTGTGATAGAATTTTAGATATCGGGACGGGTTCCGGAATTTTAGCAATTGCTGCAGCAAAGCTATGGAAAAATTCCACAATTATGGCTGTAGATATTGATAAAGAAGCCGTAAATGTTTGCAAAAATAATGTGATTGAAAATTGTGTTGAAAATAATATCCATTGTTTTTTAGGTGATGGATACCAATTAACGGAGATTCTAGATTCTGCTCCTTATGATTTGATTATGGCAAATATTTTTGCACGACCGTTAATTTCTATGGCAGAAAATATGTCAAAAAATCTTAAAATCGGAGGATTCGGTGTTATATCCGGATTCATTGATGAACAGTTAGAGTGGGTAATTAAAGAACATCAAAGATATAATTTGAAAGTTATAAAAATTATGAAATTACAAAATTGGAGAGCTGTTGTTTTGGAGAAAATATCATGAAATTAGTAGATTTACAACGTGAAATAAAACGACATAAAGTAGAAGCGTATCTGATAAATCACAGCAATATGTTTATAAAACAGGATTTGTTGGATTCTGAAAATAAAATATTAGAATTAACCGGATTTAGCGGGTCAAACGGATTGTTGTTGGTTTTGCAAAAAAAAGCTATTTTACTCGTAGACGGAAGATATGAAATTCAAGCAAAAAATGAGGTTATGGATAAAAATATTGAAGTAGTATGTACAAAGTTATATCCAACTTCTTCTGCTATTTTGCCATATATAGATAAACAAATAAATTCTTTGATGTACAATCCTTGGTGCTTTACAAAAAGTACTATTGATCATCTGAAAAAAACTTTTCAGGAATGCAGCCTTGTTGCTGATGAATATAATCTGTTAGGTAGTTTAACGACAGATGAAACAGCTACTGCCTTTAAACATAAAGCTGAATTTTGTGGCAAATCTTCAACAGAAAAAATGCAAATTTTATTAGACTTTATGAATCAAAAAAATCTGGATTATTACCTTTTATGTGATGCGGCATCTGTTTCTTGGTTATTAAATTTACGTTCTGATTTATTGCCTGATACTCCGATATTAAGGGCCTTTGCGTTAATAGATAAAAAAGGTAAATATAAAATATTTGCAGACAATATCAAAAAAATCAAAGCATATGATTTTTCATGTTTAGAAACAGAACTTATAAATATATCCCAATATAATGTTGGTGTTGATCCAAGTTATACTCCGCAAAAAATCACTAATATTTTAAAAAGGAATGCTATTTCGGAAATAAATCCTTTGATTTTAGAAAAAAATATCAAATCAGATAGAGAAATACAAGGTTTTGAAAATTCGCATTTAAGAGATGGTGTTGCATTGACAAAGTTTTTATATTGGTTTGATAAAAATTGGAAAAATAAAACAGAATTAGATGTGTGTGAGAAATTACACCAATTTAGAAGTAAACAACATCATTTTTATTCTGAAAGTTTTTCTACAATAGCTGCTTATGGAACAAATGCCGCAATTGTGCATTATTCTCCTGATGAACAAACGAATAAGGTAATGAAAGAAGGGAATGTTTTGCTGTTGGATTCCGGAGCACAATATTTTGACGGGACGACGGATGTTACCAGAACAATTCCTGTAGGAAATGTAACAGACCAGGAAATTTGCAATGCATTCACTTATGTTTTGAAGGCTCATATTGCATTGGCATCAACAATATTTCCCAATAAAGTATCAGAAAAAGTTTTGGACGGTATTTGCAGAAGAGAATTATGGAAATACGGTTTAGAGTATAAACATGGTTCAGGACATGGTGTCGGTTATTTTTCAGGGGTCCATGAAACTCCTCCGTCTTTAAGCGATAGTGGTAATGCTCCATTATACGCAAATATGGTATTATCTATTGAACCCGGATATTATAAAGAAGGTTTTTATGGAATTAGAATTGAAAATTTATATAAAACAGTTGTAATAAACGAAGAACCTTATAGTGGAAAATTTTTGAAGTTCATTCCCCTAACGTTGGCACCTATAGATAAGAGACTTGTAAATAAGTATTTATTGAGTACAGATGAGATTACTTATTTGAATAATTATAATCAAAATGTTTTTGAAAAAGTAGGGCCGTTTTTAGATAAAGATGAAGCAGAATGGTTAAAGGAAATGTGTGCGCCTTTATAATATTAATATCCACGGCTTTTTCTTAAATGTGCATGTGTAATTGCGATAGCTAATGCATCGGAAGAGTCGTTGTTTTTTGGTTTGCACCCTGGAAGTAAAATTTTTACCATAGTTTCAACCTGGTCTTTTTGAGCTTTGCCAACACCGACTAAAGCCTTTTTTACTTTGTTTGGTTCATATTCTTCAAGTGGAATTGCATAAGTTGCCGGAGCAAGGATGACCACACCTCTTGCCATACCGAGTTTTATTGTTGATTGAGGATTAGTATTTAGAAAAATTTGCTCAATGGCTGCTTCTTGAGGTTTGTATTTCTCAATAATACGACATAATTCACGATAAATCATATCTAATCTTGTTGTCGTTGCCAATTTAGAATCCGTAGGTATAAAACCATCATCAATATATTTGATATGATTACCTTCAAGTTCAATAATACCCCAGCCCGTAGAAGAAAGACTGGGGTCTAATCCTAAAATTATCATATTTATTCTTCGCTCAATTGAGCCAAAATATCATCAGAGATTTCTGCATTATGGAACACTTGTTGAACATCATCATCATCTTCCATAACATCAATAAATTCCAAGAATTTCTTTGCAGTTTCAAGATCGGTAATTTCAGCTTTTACTGTAGGTTTCCATACGAGTTTAGATGCAGAAGGTGTACCAAATTCTTTTTCAAGTGTTTCGGTAACAGAATTTAAATCATCTGTTAAAGTTTCAATTTCGTGATGTTCCTCATCAGAAGAAACATCATTAGCACCAGCCTCTAAAGCTTTTTCAAAAACTGTATCGGCATCAGCAATATCAAGAGGATATTGAATGTAACCTATGTGTTCAAAATTGAAAGCAACAGAGCCTGTTTCACCCATGTTTCCGCCACGCTTACCAAAAATTGTACGAATATTTCCGGCTGTACGATTCTTATTATCTGTTAAAGCTTCAACAATAACGGCAATTTTTCCTGGTCCAAAACCTTCATAACGAACACTTACATAATCTGCCCCACCGGCTGTTTGACTAGCTTTGGCAATAGCTCTTTCAATATTGTCTTTTGGCATACTTTCAGCTCTTGCAGCTTGAATAGCTAAACGCAACCGAGGATTTTTATCCGGTTCAGGCAATCCGGCCTTTGCAGCGATAGTTATATCTCTTGCTAATTTTGCAAAAACTTTTGCTTTTTTAGCATCTTGAGCACCTTTACGGTACATAATGTTCTTAAATTGTGAATGTCCTGACATAAATTTCTCCTAAAATATTAATTAAATATAGCAATAATGCAATTTCTAAAAAATCGCAATATTTTTATTCTAAATTATTTTCTGTTACTAAAATTCCCTTTATTGTTAAAAATTTTGGAGTTTTTCCTGCAAAAGTATTGTACTTTTTTATCAGCTCTATTGCTTCATTATCAACAAATAAAGAATTTTCTTTGTGATAATTACAATGTTCTTTAACAGGTTTATTTTCTGTTTTTGCAGGCTGAACTTCTGTGGCAATAGATGTTGCTTCAGATTCTTTATTTTTATCAATTTTAACTTCTTGAGGTGATTGTAAAATTTTTTCTAAAATCTCTTGAGTTTCTTGAGATCTACGATTTGTATATACGATATTTTGCTTATCTCTTGGTAATAAAGTTAAAACTTTTTCTAAATTTTTTAACTGTTTTTGTTTTTTGATTAAATTTATATCGTCAACTATTAAAATAGATGTTTTTGCTAATTCTTGTTTTTGTTCATCAGGTAAATCTAACAATAAATCAGGAGTAGCAATGATTACATTGGCATCTTTACAATTATCTTCAGGTTTATGCTCATAATGATAGCGATTAAATACAGAAAGCCTGTCTGATATAGAAGCAGAAGAATTTGAATCTGCTGTTAATATCAAAATTGTTTGCTCTTTTTTGCGAGAAATAATATCTATAAGAGGAAAAATATATGAACATGTTTTTCCGCAACCCTGAGGAGCAATTGCAAAAATATCTTTTCCTTCTAAAATAGATGGAATAACATCAATTTGTACGGTTGTCGGTTCACCGATACCCATTTGCTCAATAGCTCTGACAGTATTTTTGCTTAATCCTAAATCTGTAAACTGCATTTTTATGTCCTATTTATAAATGAAATGATGCCCAGAGAGTAAGTTTTTTCTATGATTAAGTCAAGCAAAAAATAAAAATTGTAAATATACGTAAATTAAATATATTGCACTGATATAATATATTTTTTTGTTGAATTATAATAAAGTTTTTAATATAACACAAAAAATAGTCGTTCATAACGTATTGGGAGTATAAAATATGGGATTTAATTGTGGAATTGTCGGGTTACCTAATGTAGGAAAATCAACGTTGTTTAACGCATTAACGCAAACAATTGCAGCGCAGGCCGCAAATTTTCCGTTTTGTACCATTGAACCTAATACAGGTAGAGTGGCGGTTCCAGATCCCAGATTAGATGAGATAGCAAAGCTAGTAAGTCCCAAAATGGTTACACCGACTCAACTTGAATTTGTAGATATTGCAGGATTGGTAAAGGGAGCTTCAAAAGGCGAAGGATTAGGAAATCAGTTTTTGGCTAATATACGAGAAGTAGATGCTATAATACATGTTCTACGTTGTTTTGATGATGATAACATTACACATGTTGAAGGCTCTGTTGATCCGATAAGAGATGCTGAAATTGTAGAAACTGAACTGATGATTGCAGATTTAGAATCTTTAGAGAAAAGGTTTGAGCAAACACTAAAAAAAGCACAATCAGGAGGAGATAAAGAAGCAAAAATAAGAGTTGCAGTTATGGAACCGGTGATTAAAACTTTGCGTGAAGGAAAACCTGCCAGAAATGCTGCACCTTCAAAGGCAGATAAAGATGCCTATAAACAGTATCAAATGTTGCAATTATTAACAGCTAAGCCTGTATTATATGTTTGCAATGTTGATGAAAATTCTGCAGCAGATGGAAACGCTTATTCTAAAAAAGTTTTTGAGTGGGCAGAAAAACAAGGAACAGGTGCCGTAATTATTTCTGCAGCAATAGAGTCTGAAGTTGCGCAATTAGAAAGTGAAGAAGATAAAAAAGATTTTTTAAGTTCTCTCGGCTTGACAGAAACAGGACTTTCAAAAGTTATTCGTGCCGGTTATAAATTACTTAATTTAGAAACATATTTTACTGCCGGTCCTAAAGAGATTAGAGCTTGGACATTTCTGAAAGGCTCTATGGCTCCACAATGCGCAGGAATTATTCATACAGATTTTGAAAGAGGTTTTATCAGAGCAGAAACAATTGCATATGATGATTTTATTAAATATGGTTCTGAACAAGCATGTAAAGAAGCCGGAAAAATGCGTTCTGAAGGTAAAGAATATATAGTTCAAGATGGAGATTTATTGAATTTCTTGTTTAATGTATAAAAGTTATTCGTAAACGAAGCCGTTTAAAATAACTTTTGTTACATATACCGTTAAGCACCAGCCGGTTAAAGTCTCTTTGTTTTGGTATGACATACCTTTACGTGTTGGCATTTTTTCACCGTTAACATCAACTAAATATCCTTCAAGATATATTACATCATTTTGTCTTGCTATGTGAAGAGCTTTGTTTATGCTTTCTGTTGCAGGAATAGGATGATAATTATCATGATTTTGTTTTTTCCAAAAATCGCTATATTCATCACATTTTGCTTTTAATCGTTTATTTTCTTCATATTCTTCTTTTGACATAGATACAGGATACCAATTTTCTTGGTATTTTACACCTTTGCATTTTATAAATCCCATTCTTTCTTCGTGGTCAAATTCAAAAAGTTTAAAAATTTCAGGATCTGCAAGTTCTTTGTTGACGAGAAATAAGTCAACAGGTGTTCTGGCTATATATTTACCCTGAAATTGTCCGCGATATATTTTATTCCAAAATGTATCATAAATATCTACAAATCCAATCCTATGTGTGCCATGGTATTTTACGGTAGGAGTCAGAGTGTAAGAATATTTGTCTCTTGAAATTTCAAAAGATTCTGCTTCTATATCTTCAAAGTATTCATCATAAAAAGAATCAAGATTCTGTTCGGTTCTTTTTCCGTAAATATATGGATAAATTAAACGTTGCCAATGTTGAGGATAGCATATACAAAATATTAATAAGACATAGAAAAATCTTTTACGCCACACATATATTTTATTTGTTTGATGGTTGTCAATATTATTATCTATCATTTTTTTCTATTCATATACGTAATCATTTAGTATCACTTTTGTTGTATATAAAATAAATCCCCAATCCGACGTTAACTTTCCTCCAACACGAAAGACAGGGTGTTGCTGTCCTTTACGAGTTGCCGTTTCCATATGCATATTTTGCACATCTGATAAATATCCTTCTAAATAAATAATATCTCCGGGAACAGCAATATGAAAAGCTTTATTTATGTTTTCGCTTGCAGGAATTGGATGAAAATTGTTATGATATTCATGCTTATCATATAAATTGCACTCCTTTAATAATTTTGCAGATTCTTCCATAGTGCTTTGTGATGTGAAAATTCCTCCAACGAAAGAATCGCTATAGCTTACACCTTTACATCTCATACTTCCTATTCTTTCTTCATGGTGAAAATCAAACAAACTAAAAGGGTATGGCTCTGCAAGAATTCCGTTAACTAAGTAAATATCTTGAGGAACAAGGGCAATATAATCACCCTGAAATTGTCCACGATAAAATTTATTGAACATTGTATCATAGCTATCTACATAACCAACTCTGTGTGTTCCGTGATATTCTACTTTAGGCAAAAGTACATATGAATATTTATCTCGGTATAACTGTAAAGGTTCTGCTTCAATATCATTAAAATATTCTTCGTCACTAGGAGATATTTTTACAGAAGATTTTTCTCCGTATATAAAAGGATAAAATAGTTTTTTCGGATATTGAGGATAAAAAAAACAAAATAGAAATAAAAAAATTAATGCATATGCAGCTAATACTTTGCGAATATCAGCTTTTTGTGTAGGCCTTTGGTTTTTTGTTATATCGTAATATCGTTTTATATTATACATTTTTGTTTTTCATAAAGTTATTGTCCTGAGGATGATAATTCATCTGATATTTTATTTCAATGATATTTTCTTATTTTTGATATGTAAAATACTTATGATTGCAATTATTAACAAGCATATTGTTAAAATAATAGTGTTTCCATAGTCGGCATATAGTGTTGCTTTTATATCTTTAGGAAGTTTAACGTCTAAAATATCGCTCTTTTGTAAAGGAATTTGTTTTATAACTCTTCCATAAGCATCAATTACGGCACTAATGCCCGTATTTGCACTTCTGACAACAGGGAGACCTTCTTCAACAGCTCTCATCTGTGCTGCAACTAAATGTTGATATGGTCCCATACTGTTACCATACCAGCCATCATTTGTTAAAACAATCAGCCATTGTGGACGATTGTTTTTATCAATTATTTGAGAAGGGAAAATTATCTCATAACAAATTAAGCCACCAAACGAAGGTTTTTTCGGCAAAATAATTTTTTTATGATTTTTTCCGGTTTTGAATTCTCCTATAATATTTGCGATTGGACGGATAAATTCTGGTAAATATTTTCTGAATGGGACATATTCGCCAAAAGGTACAAGATGCATTTTATCGTAAGAATCTACGACATGTCCTTGCTTATTCATTACAAACATAGAATTTTTGGGATAATATTTGCTATTTTCAAAAGCATAGTCTATTCCTCCGAATATGAGATATCCATTATCTGGTACTGCAGAGATATAATCTTGCAGATATTCGGTCCTGAATTTAGGATTATAAGGGCTTGCTGTTTCTCCCCAAATTACAAAATCTATATTATCCAGAGGTTGTTTCTTGCTCATATTAATATGTTGGATAAAATTATTATGTAAAGAAGATTCTTCCCATTTCAATTTTTGAGAAATAGCCGGTTGCACAAGACGAATGATAACAGGTGTGTTTTGGTAGGATTGGTTTAGACGGATGTATCCGAATATAAAATTAGAAATCGCAATTACAAATATTAAAGATAGCGCAATAATTCTATTTTTTTTATCTTTTATATAAGCAATAGGTAGTCCCGAAAAAATGATAAAGAAAAAAGTTAATCCGTATGTGCCGAAAATGCTTGCGGATTGTATCATTGTTGGGGAAAAAGCCAGTGATGTTCCTAATAAATTCCACGAAAATCCTGTTAAAAAAAAGCTTCTTATCCACTCAAATACAGTCCACCAACTTGCAAAAATTATAATTTTTGTAAAAATATTTTTATACCAAAAAGATAATAAAGAGGGTATTGCTACAAAAAATCCGAAAAACAACCCTGAAGCACACAAAATTATCGGATAAAGCCAACCGGTTTGCCATGGATCTACCAATACAGCATTTCCTATCCAAGATAAACCGATTGAAAAAAAACCGAAACCAAACCAATATCCTAATAAAAAACTTTCTTTTTTAGTGTTTGAGCTATTTAAACAATATAACAGATATGAAAAGCATACTAATGATATTGGCCAAAAATAGTATGGAGGCAAAGATAGAACCAATAAACATCCGCTTGTAAGAGCCATAATCTTTTTGTGTTTAAAAATATATGCAAAATTCATTTTTTATCTTTCGTCTTTGTATGGATTTTCAATGTTTAATGCAGATAAAATTTGTATTTCTAAATTTTCCATATATTCCGCCTCATCATCTTCAATATGGTCAAAGCCACAAAGATGTAGAATGCCATGTACGAGAAGGTGTGCATAATGATTTTCAAAAGAAATCTTTTCTATTTCTGATTCTTTTTTCATAGTTTCAAGAGAAATTATAATATCTCCTAACTCTATGAGCTTTTGACTTTGTAATGTTTTATAAAATGTATCATCATCAATATTTGCAAAAGACAGAACATTAGTAGCTTTATCCATTTTGCGAAATTCAAAATTTAATTTATGAACTTCTTCGTCATTACTTAAACAAAGATTTATATGGATAGGTGTATGTACCGGCAAAAAATCTATTTCATTGTTTTTACGTAGAAAATCAAAAGCAGTTTCAAAAATTAACTGTGAATTTTTGAAAGCTGCTTCGTTTTTCCATCTGTCATCATTAAGTATGATTTCAAGATTATTTTTCATCATTATCCTTTTTTCTGTTTTCATAAGCCTGTACAATTTTTGCAACAAGGCCGTGGCGAACGACATCTTCAGAACCAAATGTTACTGCACTTATGTTAGAAACATTATGCAATGTGTCTAATGCATCACGTAAACCTGAAACGACGCCTCTCGGTAAATCTACCTGACTTAAGTCGCCATTGACTACCATGCGTGAATTTTCGCCAAGTCTGGTTAAAAACATTTTCATTTGCATAGGAGTAGTATTTTGTGCTTCATCAAGAATTATGAAAGAATTAGATAATGTGCGTCCGCGCATAAAGGCTAACGGTGCAATTTCTATTTCTCCCACGGCAATTTTTTTATCAACAATTTCAGCCGGAAGCATTTCGTATAAAGCGTCATAAAGAGGGCGCAAATAAGGATCTACTTTTTCTTTTAAGTCGCCAGGTAAAAAGCCAAGGTTTTCACCGGCTTCAACAGCAGGACGAGATAAAATAATTTTATCGATTTTTCCTTCAAGCATCATAGTAACGGCTAAAGCAACAGCTAAATATGTTTTACCGGTTCCGGCAGGACCTAAGCCGAATACAAGTTCATTTTTCATCATTTCTTGAATATATTTAGCTTGTGTTGCCGAACGAGGATAAATATGACGTTTTTTAGTTTTCAAAACCAAATCACTTAAAGCTTTTGTTTCGTCTGTATTTTGACCATCACTAAAACGCACGGCGGCTTTTATTTCTTGTTCGCCAATATCTTGTCCGTGGCTAACTTTGTGATACAAAATATTCAGAGCTTCTTTAGCACGTTCTGCAGCAACTTTATCGCCACAAATTGTGAACTGATTGCCAAAGCAAGAAATCTCAATACCGAGAATTTTTTCCATTAATTTTAAATTAGCATCAGATATTCCGACAATTTTTTGTACTAATTGATTATTATAAAGTTCAAAACTGAGTTCTGTCATATTATATTACCTTTCCACTAAGAGAATTAGTAGTAGCCTCTACTACTTTTATGTTAACAATTTTGTTTAATAGATTTTTATCTGCATCAGCATGTAGATTCTGCATATAAGGTGTTCTGCCGATAAGTTGTCCCTTATGGCGTCCTTTTTGTTCAAATAAAACAGGCATAATTTTTCCGATACAAGAATTATTAAATTTATCTTGATAAGAAAATAGCAGATTTTGTAAAATATCCAATCTTTCTTTTTTTACTTTTTCTTCTATCTGATTATCCATAACAGCTGCAGGAGTTCCAGCTCTGCGACTGTATTTGAATGAAAAAGCTTGAATATACTTAACATAATTTACCATATCCAATGTCTGCTGAAAATCTTCATCTGTTTCGCCAGGAAAACCTACAATGAAATCTGATGAAATACCTAAATTTGAATTAGCTATATATAGTTTATCAATTATTCGTTTGTAGTCATCAGCTGTATGCCTTCTGTTCATTGCTTTTAAAATTTTATTAGAACCTGACTGTACCGGTAAATGTAAAAATGGCATAAGTTTTGCAATATCATGATGACAAGCAATTAAATCATCAGTAACATCTGCCGGATAAGAAGTAGTATATCTTATTCTCTGTAATCCATCAATCTCGGCAATTTTATGCAACAAATAAGCCAAATCCCTTTCTTTGCCGTTTTTGTCTTCACCATGGTAAGAATTAACGTTTTGTCCTAATAAATTTATCTCTAATGTGCCACCGGCAACTAGAGCTCTTGCCTCTTTAAGAACTTCTTCTATCGGACGAGAATATTCTGCTCCTCTGGTATATGGTACAACGCAATATGTGCAAAAATTATTGCATCCTTCTTGCAGAGCTAGAAAAGAACAAGCTCCCCTGGACTGATTTTCTGGCAAAAAATCAAATTTTGATTCAACAGGAAATTCCGTATCAATAATATTATCAGCTTTCTTATCAATAATTTTTTTAAGCGTTTCTGCAATACGATGATATGTTAATGGACCCATAGCAAAATCTACAAAAGGAGCTCTTTTGAGAATTTGCTCATCTTCTGCCTGCACTACACATCCGACAACACCTATGATAGTGTTTTTTCCTTTAAGGAGGCGTTCTTTTTTTATTATTTCTGCACGACCTAAATCTGAAAATACTTTTTCGGCAGCTTTTTCACGAATATGACAAGTATTAAATAAAACAATATCAGCATCTTCTTGTTTATTACATGCTTCCATACCCATAGAGCGCAAAATATCTGCAATTCTTCCGGAATCGTAAACGTTCATCTGACAACCAAAAGTTTTTATATAAAATTTTTTCAATTTTTTCTGCGTCCTTTATTATTTTATGGCAATAATACTACATTGTTAAAAATTTTCCATACTTTTTTTTATTTTATAATAATTTTTTGTCTTGAAGTTTTGTCTTTTATGTTTTACTATATAAAGCAATGTAATTTTAGGGAATTAATAATTATGAATAATACATCTGAAATAAGAAATTTTGATTTTTTATCTTATGATACGACTTTGTTGTTTCTAAGAGCATTAATGTATCTGGCAAAAATTGACCGTAATTTTGATGAAAAAGAATCTGCATATATTAAAAGTTTAGCAGATATAAACAATATCCCTGAAGATATATTTTTAGATATAGTTAATAACGATAAAGAAGAAAAAATATTAAGCGATTTAGAAAATATTCCATCCAGAAGACTTGCTTTAGAACTAATAAAGGAAATGTGCTTTTTGTCCCATGTCGATGATGAGGTATCTGAAGAAGAAATTAGTTTTATTGCTAAATGTGGGGAGGTTATGAAGGTAGAACCGGAAAAAATAGAACAAATTAGTCGTTGGGTAATAGATAAAATTGTGTGGATGGAAGAAGCTAAAATTATTTTTGAAGATTAATGCTGGGTGGAAAGAGTACATATGGATTACTATAATTTAAAAAATCGTCTGAATGCAATGAAAGAAAATTTGTATTATAGACAATTTGGAACGATGTCTTATAAGGAGATTATAAAAAAAGCCATAAAAATACAATATCCAAATATTCCTGATAGAGCAAATGATATGTTATCGGAAAAGTTATTGAATTTGGATTTTGATGAAGTTTTAAAGATGGGAAAAGATGAAATATATGTTGGTGATTTAATAGAAAATACAGCTATTGTTATTGAAGATATGATGAAAGAACTTGATGAAAATTATGAATTATGATTTGATGAAAAAGGAGATACCATGGAAAATACTGAACAAAGGAAAGATAGCGTTGATGAAAATGAAATAGCTTCATTATTGAACAGACGAGAAGAAAGTAACAGCACGATAGAATTTCTTACATGGATAAATGCCTCTAATGAAATAGTGAAAAGCTATAAAGATGGCTTTATCAGTAATAAAGATATAGAACAAAGAGAGGCATTTGTAGAATATTCCTTTAATAGAGAATCGATGCTTGTGACGTGTATAAGTTTGTTAGAGAAAAGTAATGATCCTAAAATGGCAGAGAAACTGTCATTATTAAAACATAGTTTATCTTTATTAAAAATTTGTCGTGGTAACGTTTTAAGTAAAACACCGGGAAAAGAAACAGCTAAGGTAATCCATGATCAACAACTTGAAAGAAAACAAAAAGAAGTAAATGCAACAGGAGTAGGAAAAGATTCTCAAAATCTTAGCAATAATAACTCTCCAACAGATAAATTAAAAGGATTAAAATCATTGTTTGAGGGATCAAATACTCCTGAAAAAGTATGCGATTCAGCAACTATTGCATTTTTGTTATTACCATTGTTAGCACAAAGTAAAGAACTTCAAGGTGTAAAAAATGAAATTTTACAGGGGAAAGTGCCTGAAAATTTAGCACAATATAAGGATCCTTCAAAAGTTGTATCTTTATTGCTTTCTGTAAAGTTTTTGCAACAGATTGGACTTTCTGAAGCAGAAATTAGGTATGCTACAGAAAATTACGGCAAAGATGAATATATCGCAAATATGCAACATATTATGCATTCTAAAGGTTTCGGTATGTTTGACGGTTCAAAATTAATAGCTGTTCAAAAAGGGCAATCATTGGATATGGTACAAGAATCTATGACACATCAAAGTTACATTAATTCCAGTGCTTATGATAATGGTTTAATAAGTGATTTTGTAAATCTTACTATATCTGAAAAAGATAAAGCTGATATTATTAAACATCAAGCATCTTTATTAAGATTGCGAGGGCTACAAAGATCCGGTGTAGAGATAAAAAGACAGCCAACACCAATTACTACAAACAGTATTGACATTTCAAGAAAAAATGCTAATACTTTTAATCGAAGTTAAGAATTTTTAAAAGGAGCATAATATGGGAATCATTTTAGAACCATTTTTTTATATCTTTGCGATAGCTGCTGATATATATTTTAAGGTTGTTGTTGTTGATGTAGCATTATATTGGTTAATGCATTTTAATATTTTGAAAGTTGATAATAAATATTCCAGAAAATTGTTAGAAATATTAAGAGCTGTTACAGAGCCTGTTTATGCAAAGATTCGCAGCAAAGTTCCACCTCTTGCGGGAGTTGATGTTTCTCCGTTTATTTTGTTAGTTGTATTGCTGTTTATTAACCGTTTGCTTGCAAATATAAGCAATTATGCTTTACAATAAGTTTTTAGAACAAGTAAACGATGGCTATATGATAAGAGTTAGGCTTCAACCTAACTCTTCTTCGTGTCAAATCAAGGATATATTACTCATAGATGATGAATATTATTTAAAAATAACAGTTTGTTCTGTTCCTGAAAAAGGAAAAGCAAATAATGAACTTATAAGTTTTTTATCTAAAAAATTAAAATTATCAAAATCATCTTTTGTAATTATATCAGGAGAACTTGACAGATATAAAAAAATTTTGATAAAAACTGACAACAAAGAAATTATTGCAAAATTTGAAAATTTGTTATTGGAAGAGAAAAAATAGATGGATACAAAAATTATTAACGGCAAAGAATTAGCTCAAAATATTAGAAGCTCTTTGAGAGCAGAAATTGAAAAATATAATTATCATCCAAAATTAGCTATTATAATGGTTGGAGAAGATCCTGCCAGTTTAATCTATGTAAAAGGCAAAGAAAAAGCTGCTCAAGAAGTTGGTATTGAAACGCAAATTTTTTCTTTTTCCGAAAATGTTACAAAAGAGGACTTGTTTACACTAATCCAAAAACTGAATAGTGATAGCAGTATAAATGGTATTATAGTTCAACTTCCTTTACCAAAACATATAAATGCCGATGAAATTATTGGTTTAATTGATTCTGCAAAAGATGTTGATGGTTTTGGCTCACGACAAAAATGGCTTTTAGAAAATAATGAAAGTCAGGCTTTGGTATCTGCTACTCCAAAAGGTATTATAAAAATGATAGAAACAACCGGAAAATCTTTTTCCGGAAAGAACGCAGTTGTTGTCGGCAGATCGCATATTGTCGGAAGACCTGTGGCAACAATGCTGCTAAATCGTAATTGTACCGTAACAGTAGCTCATTCACATACGGTTAATTTAGGAAATATAACCAAACAAGCTGATATTTTAATTGTAGCTTGCGGTTGTGCAAATCTTATTAAACAAGATATGGTAAAAGAAGGAGCTGTAGTTATAGATGTGGGAATCAATCGTATAGATGGACATTTGTGTGGTGATGTTGATTTTGCTAATGTGCAAGAAGTTGCCGGCAATATTTCTCCTGTTCCTGGTGGCGTTGGTCCTATGACTATTGCGATGCTGTTAGAAAATACTTTAATTGCTTATAAAAATCAACAATGTTTAAATTCGTAAAATAAAAGATTATATCTACCTCACAATTGAAAGGTAGAAAATGAGCAAAATATTTATTTTACATGATGAAGCAGCTTTATTGTATGCTTATGCCGATTATATTAAATCTTTAGGTTATGAGGTGTTTGCAACTACTAATGTTTATAAATTTATTTTGTATTCTCAAGAAATAAATCCGGATATTTTCATCATAGATTTAGGTGCAAATTTTGATTATGATTATGTGCAATATATTAAATCTAAAATTAACAATAAAAATATACCGCTGATATTGATTATGGAAAAAGTATTTTTTGAAAAAATTCCACCAGAGTTTGAGCTTTTTTTATTTAAGCCTTTTGATGTTGCTGTTTTAGAAAAAAAGATAAAAGAATATATAATTGTTGATAAAATTACTAAAAATATGGCAGATTTTCCGGTTTCTCAAATTTTTTATGTGGAAAATAAAGAAAAAGTTCAAGACGGAAAGATGATTTTAAGTTAAAAACATGTTATGTAATAATATTTATTGAAAAATCATGAACTTGTTAAATTCTACATATAATACCATAATAAAATGGTCATCTTCTGAAAAAGCTATCTATTATTTGTTTGTAGTGGCATTTATAGAAAGTTCATTTTTCCCGATACCTCCTGATGTTATGCTTATTCCAATGATGCTGGCTACAAGGGGAAAATCTTTTAAAATTGCAGGAGTGGCAACTGTTGCCAGTGTATTTGGAGGGTGCTTTGGCTATCTTATAGGAATGTTTTTGTTTGATATATTGGCTTTGCCGCTGATAGAGTCATATAATATGTCAGAACAATTTGCCACGTTTGAAAAATATTATCACGAATATGGTTCATGGATTGTTTTTGGTGCAGGATTGACACCGTTTCCATATAAGGTAATTACTATTGCCAGTGGTGTTATGCATCTGAATTTTATTGTATTTAGTATTGCTTCAATATTAGCAAGAGGTTTGCGTTTTTATATTTTGGCGATTTTATTATACAAATATGGTGAGCCGATGGAAAAATTTATAAAACAAAATTTAGGTGTGCTCTCTATTTTGTTTTTCTTGGCTCTGTTTGCCGGATTTTATATTATCAAATTTTTATAACAACACTTCGCGTTTTCCACTGTGATCAGGAGCAGTAACCACACCGTTTTCTTCCATTTTTTCAACGATAGTAGCGGCTTTGTTATAACCTATTTTTAATCTGCGTTGAATATAGCTGATAGAAACTTTTTTATCTTTTTGGGCAATTTGTACTGCTTGATTATATAAATTATCATCTTTACCATCAAAGCTGTCTTCAGGGAACAAAGAGGATGTGTCTTTAGAATTTATATCGCCTTTAGTTACTTCTTCTATATATTCCGGTTCGCGTTGGCGTTTTAAGAAGTTAACAACACTTTCAACCTCATTATCTGCGACAAAACTTCCGTGAACACGAATAGGTTTAATACCTGCAGGCATATAAAGCATATCTCCTTTTCCAAGCAGTTTTTCAGCGCCTTGTTCTCCAAGAATTGTACGACTATCAAATTTTGATGCAACCTGAAAACTTATACGGGTAGGGAAGTTTGCTTTAATTGTACCGGTAATAACGTCAACAGAAGGTCGTTGAGTAGCCATGATTAAATGTATTCCGGCAGCACGAGCCATCTGGGCTAAACGTTGTATTGCTGCTTCTACTTCTTTGCCGGCAACCAGCATTAAATCTGCCATTTCATCAACAACAATCACAATATAAGGAAGAGGAGTCAAATCCATCGGTTGTTCTTCATATAACGGCATTCCTGTTTCAGAATCAAAACCTATTTGAATACGTTTAACAGCGGGTTTTCCACTTTCTTTGAGCTCTTTAATTTTTTGATTGTATCCGGTAATGTTGCGTACATTCATCTCTGCCATAGCACGATGGCGTTCTTCCATTTCATGGACAGCCCATTTTAATGCAACTACCGCTTTTTTAGGGTCAGTTACAACAGGGGTTAATAAATGAGGAATTCCATTATACATTGAAAATTCAAGCATTTTCGGATCAATCATAATAAAACGACATTCTTCTGGTTTCATCTTGTATAACAAAGACAAAATCATAGAATTAACCCCGACAGATTTTCCCGAACCGGTTGTTCCTGCAACTAATAAGTGAGGCATTTTAGACAAGTCAGCATACATATTTTTTCCGCCGATATCCTTTCCTAAAACAACATTTAAACAATTGTTGCTATTGCAAAATTCATTATCTTCCAATAATTCTCGCAATAAAACATTTTCACGTTTTTTGTTAGGTAATTCTATACCGATGGTACTTTCTCCCGGTACAACGGCGATACGAACAGAAATTGCCGCCATAGATCTGGCGATTTCATCTGCTAATCCTATAATTCTGGAATTTTTAATTCCGGGAGCAGGTTCTAACTCAAATAATGTTACTACCGGACCCGGACGAACCTTTACAATGGAACCGTTAATGCCAAATTCTTTTAAAACATTTTCAAGTTTAAATGCAATTTCTGACAATTCTTTTTCGCTGTATTCAGGAATATTTGACTTTTTGGGTTTGGATAATAAATCTAAACTTGGAAACTTGTATAAATCTTGCAATGTACTTTTTTTGTCTGTTTTAGAAGATATAACCTTTTTTTCTTCTTTGATTTTTTCATTTTTTTCAGAAACAGAAACTTTTTCAAAAACGGGCTCTTTCTTTTTTGGTGTTTTTGTATATAAGGAAGGACTTGTTGTGTATGATTCACGATTGGTTATATACATGAACATTCTTATAAAGAATATGCAGATATTTTTAATAAACAAATAAAATTTTTGAAAGATTTTTATCCAGTTTTTGTATGTAATTCCACAAGCAAAATTAAAAAATAACAATGTAAGCATCAGTAAAAACATAATGCAGATTTCTTTTGAATAAGTATATGATGTAAAAGAATGAATAATAGTTGTTATCTTATCTGCCAAAAATTTACCAAAACTGCCTGCTAAATTTATTCCCGAAGGTGATTTGTAATTTATCAATCCGAAAATACAAGAAAGGGTGATAATCCCGAATATAAATGAAAAAGTACGGTATTTGGCTTCCCACAAAGTTTTTTTGTGCAAGATATCATATCCCCAAAATAAAAAGGCAATTGAAAAAATTGGAAGAGAAACTCCGAAAGAAATACAAATTAAATTAGCAATAAAAGCACCGAATATTCCTAGATAATTATGGACATCTTTATTATTTGCCGTATTAAAAGAAGGGTCGTTTACATCATATCCTGCCAGACTTATAAACAATAAAACAGGTATCAATAACAATAAAATACCGCCAATAAAACGCAGAGAATTTTTCCATAAATTTGAAGTTTTTTTCTTTTTTGCCATTTTTTCCTCTTTAAAGTGATTCTTTGGGTGATTCTAATCGCAAATATTCAAAAAATTCTTAATATTAAATCAAATTTTCGTTATTATGTGAGTAATATTGCTTGACTTTTAACAGGTAATATTTAATCTTTAATGTAAGTGTGTATTTTATAAGGAGAACTAAATGAAATACGCTTTTGTCTTTCCCGGACAAGGATCACAATATGTTGGTATGGGAAAAGAATTATATGATAATTTTGCTTCTGCACGAGAAGTATTTGAAGAAGTTAATGAGGCCTTATCTCAAAATCTCTTTCATATAATGACAGAAGGAAATATTGCCGATTTGACGATGACTGCTAATGCGCAACCGGCAATAATGGCAAATTCTTTGGCTATTGTAAGAGTGTTGGAAAAAGAATTTGGCTTGCGTATGGTTAACAAAGTATCTTTATTAGCCGGACATTCTTTAGGAGAATATTCTGCATGCTGTGTCGGAAAGGTGTTTTCTTTGTATGATACTGCAAAATTATTGAGAATAAGAGGCGAAGCAATGCAAAAAGCTGTTCCTCAAGGCGAAGGAGGTATGGCTGCTATTATCGGGATGTCATCTAAAGATATTGATGCATTGACAGATGCCGCATCAGAGGGCGATAAATATTGTGTTGCAGCAAATGACAATTCAGAAGAACAAATAGTCATATCAGGACATATGCAAGCGATTGATAAAGCAATGGCAATTGCTTCTGAATTTGGAGCAAAAAAAACGATAAAATTATCTGTGAGTGCTCCATTTCACAGCCCGTTTATGTTGTCAGCGCAAGAAACAATGGCTGAAGTATTTAACCATATACAAGCAAACAATACTCTTATTCCTATAGTTCCAAATGTTTTGGCTGAAAAAATAACTGATGCTTCAACTATTGTAAATTCGTTAATTGTACAAATTACCGGAATGGTTCGTTGGCGTGAAACTATGCATTATTTTGAGGAACAGGGTATTACTGATTTGGTAGAAATAGGTGCAGGAAGAGTTTTGACTGGTTTAGCCAAAAGAGATTTAAAGAATATTAATTCTTTTGCTATAAATTCAATAGCAGAAATAGAAAGTTTTATGAATAATTTTTAAAAGGTGATAATATGTTTAGATTAGATGGAAAAATAGCTTTAATTACCGGTGCAGCAGGTGGCTTGGGAGATAAAATTGCACGCACTTTGCACGCACAAGGTGCAACTTTGGCTTTGACAGATATGAGAGAAGAACCAATGCTTGCACTAAAGCAAGAATTGGGAGATAGAGTTGAAGTTTTTGTTGCTAATTTAACTAATCAAGAAGATGTAAAAAATTTGGTTGCAAAAGTTGAAGAAAAATTCGGTCGTATAGATATTTTAGTCAATAATGCCGGACTTACTCGCGATAATCTTTTTATGCGCATGAGTGATGAAGAATGGCAACTTGTTCTTGATGTAAATTTATCTGCCGGGTTTAAATTAGCCAGATCAGTTATTCGCGGAATGATGAAAAGAAGGTTTGGACGAATCGTAGGTATTGCATCTATTGTCGGGGTAATGGGAAATGCCGGCCAAGCAAATTATGCTGCTTCAAAAGCCGGTATGATTGCCATGAATAAATGTTTAGCACAAGAAATCGGTTCACGTGGTATAACAGTTAATTCTATTGCTCCGGGTTTTATCAGAACGCCTATGACAGATGTCTTACCTGAAGATGTTAAAAATTCAATGCTCGCACGAATTCCTGAAGGAAAACTCGGAGAAGCTCAAGATATTGCAAATGTTGTAGCTTTTCTTGTTTCTGATGAAGCTCAATATATTACGGGGCAGACTATCCATGTTAATGGCGGAATGGCTATGATTTAGAATAAATGGTGAGAAAAATATGGAATTTGAAGAAAGATTGATAGATATAGAATCGGCTCTTGCAAATTTAGAAAGAGTTGTTGATGAACTTAATGAGGTTGTAATCAGACAAGATAAAGAGATTGTTGCTCTTAAAAAAAATAATAAATATCTTGCAGAGTTGATTGAAACAGATGTTGTAAAACCTTTATCTGAAGAAACTCCTCCGCCACATTATTAAATTTTTATCGGGAGAATCTACAAATGAAAGAAAAAATTATTTATTATAGCTTTCAAAAAGTTAATTTTCATTTTTATATCAATATTTTATTGACATTGATAATGCTGAAGTGTTTTATGTGCCGTTGTCCTTTTCTTTGTGTATCGCAATTAAATGTATGGACTTTAATTTGTGCTTGCTCTTGGCTTTTGTGGTATTGGCTATATGTAAAGAAACATATTATGGCGATAATTACTGATGAAGGCATAAAAATAGATCACTGCGAAATATTGCGTTGGAAAGATATTAAAAGTACAGAGGAAAAAGAAGTACGTTGTTGTTTTAAAAGGCGAAAAGTGATAATTTTAAATATTAAAGATAATGTAAAATACCATTATAATTATTTGCAAAAAAATAATCCTTTTACGGCTTTTTCAATTCCTCTTTATGGAATCGTTTCAGATACTGATATTAAAGCAATTAAAGATATTTTTGCTAAAAAAATAAAAAAATACTTAAAAAAATATTGACATTTTGTTGTTTGTATGTTATATATAATAATGTAAACGAAATATCAATGCGTAGCTCAAGGGTAGGGTACTTGTTTCGGGAACAAGAGGTTGCTAGTTCGAGTCTAGTCGCATTGACCAAAATAATTTTTTAGGAGTAAGATCGTGAGATTAAGAGTTGTAACAATGTTAGCATGTTTATCGGTAGCTTTTGCTACTTATCGTGTTGATGCAGCTTTTTCTGCAGCTCACGATGAAAGTGTACAATATGCTGAGAAAGGATCAGTTGGCAGTGATTTCTTTTTTGCCGGCGAAGATGTATATTTAGTTGGTGATGAAGATTCTGCCAATCCCCCGTGACGCATTAAGTATACATATCAATGCGTAGCTCAAAGGTAGGGTACTTGTTTCGGGAACAAGAGGTTGCTAGTTCGAGTCTAGTCGCATTGACCAACAAAGAGGGAGATTTTATATCTCCCTTTTTTGTTACTGTAAATTTGTAAGGCTTATATTAAAGAATAATTTGTTAGCTATCAAATGATAAGCATATTGTTTTTTATCAATGTGTTTTTTTACAAAATTAAATGATATTTATGCTGTTCAGTGCCTAATTTTATTAACAAAATCAATATGTTATATAACAAAAAACTGCATCAAAAAACCAACCTTTTTTGCAACAACTTTTTTTGCTGTTTTATGCTTTTCTGGAAAACTAAATAAAATATATAAAAATCAATACATTACATAAAGACAAGCAATCATTCAAACTAATCAAAAATTACCCGTTTTTACCTGTCCAAAAAACGTTGGTTTTTGATACACTGCTTTTTGTATTAAATCATAAGGAGAAATATATAATTATGAATAAATATACAAATGAACAAGGACGTTCAATGATTGAAATGCTCGGAGTATTGGCAATTGTCGGTGTTTTATCCGTTGCCGGTATTCAAGGCTATTCAAAAGCTATGGAGAAATACAAAATTAATCAGTTGAAGGATCAAATGCAGACGATTTCTACAAATATGATTACTACTTTCAATGTTATGAGAGGATATAAAGAACTCGGAAACGACAAAGAAACTGCAACTGAAAACGTAAAAGAATTAGGAATATTCCCAGAAAATATGGTACAGGCAGACGGAAGCATCAGACATGCACTCGGTGGTAATGTTTATGTGTATGCTGTAGAGTATGGCGGAGTTCCGGATTCAGCATTTACCATAGATTTTGAAGGATTACCGCAAAAGATAGCCGTACAGTTGTCATCAGATGGCAGTATGGAATCAAATCGTAATGTAATGAACATAGGGTTAAATATTAATAATTAGGAGAAACAAATGAAAAAAGTAGTATTGATTTTAGCGATAGCTATGATGTGGAGTGCACATGCACAAGCGGCAGATCGTGATTGTGTAAAATACAGTGCAAGCGAAGCTATATCTGCAACAAACACAGATAATAATACCTTTAGTGCAACATTTTCCGGAGTTGCCGAAAGAAAAGGTAATTCTAATGCTGATTGTACAGCCGGTTCTACTATTTTAGAAGAAGATGAAAATGAACCTGAGGATTTAGAAGAAGATGAAAATGAACCTGAGGAAGAGACTGGTTTAGAAGAAGATGAAAATGAACCTGAGGAAGAGACTGGACGAAGTCACGGTTACAACCGTCAACATACCGGTGGTGGTAATTAGTTAAATATTGTTTGTTATAGCTTAAACGATATTTCTCTAATTTATGGGAAGTATCGTTTAAGTTTCTTTGAGAGAAAGGAAAAGTATGTTGCTTTTTTCTGCACGAATAAACAAGTTGGTGATGTTTTGCTTAACTTTATTTGCTTGTTTTATAACTTTTGTTCTTTTTCAGAGAAAACCTTTGGTTTCTGTGATAATTCCGACATATAATCGTGCAGAATATATATCTGAAGCTATAGAGTCTGTTCTAAAACAGACATATACTAATTTTGAGCTTATAATTATAAATGATGGTTCGACAGATGAAACTCAAAATATTATAGAAGAATATGCTAAAAAGGATAAACGAATCAAAATTTTTAAGAATGAAGTGAATAAAAATACGGTTTATTCAAGAAACAAGGGAATTTCCCATGCGAAGGGAAAATATATTGCTTGGCTTGATGATGATGACGTTTATATGGAAAACAAATTAGAAGCACAAGTAGAATTTATGGAAAAAAATCAAGATATTGTTTTATCCGGTACAGATATTTCTTTAAAAAACGGAGATAATAGAAGAGTGTATTTAGGACCGGTTGAATATGATACGGAAAAAGCAGAAATTGTATTTTTGTTGGAACGACTTCCTGTTATTTTAGGTACTACAATTTGGCGAGCAGATTTTTTTAAGAAATATAATATCAAATTTAATCCTGAATTTGCACTTCCTGAAGATTTATGGATATATGATAGAATCTTTGCTAATAAAGGGAAAATAGTTACAATACCAAAAACTCTTTATAAATATCGTGCTCATCATGATTATTCTGATAAACATTATGAAAAAATTGGCAAAAATATGGATTATTTTTTTAAAAATCGCTGGCGAACTTTTTTCCCAAATGATGAGTATCCGGAAAAAGCCTGTCCAAAGTTAAAATATATACAAGAACATAACCATTATTTTAATCAAAAAACATTAGATAAATTATACAAAAGAAGTTGTAAAACAGGTAAGTTCTTACCAACAGCAAATATATGGTTTATTCCATTTGAGGACGGAGAAGAAGCTGTTGTTGTATCTAATGATAAATATACATTTTATTCTTATAAAATGAAAAAATTCGGTAAATTAGTCAGAAGAACAGATGACTTTTCGGATGTATTGTGGCATGGTGAAAAGGATGTTATTCGTTACAAAAAATAAATTATTCTTTGTGACGAAAGGTAATACGACCTTTGCTTAAATCGTATGGTGTCATTTCTATATCTACTTTATCTCCCACCATTACACGGATTCTGAACTTACGCATTTTTCCTGCTGTATGAGCTAAAATTTCTACACCATTTTCTAATTTTACACGAAACATTGCATTAGGCAATTTTTCTATTACTTCACCGGTTAATTCTAATAACTCTTCTTTACTCATTTATGTCTCCTTAAATGCCTTGCTGGCTAAATTATCTAGTCATTCGTTATAATATCAAAAAATATTTTTTGCAATTATTTATTTTTAATAGGAAAAACCATTGTAAAAGTAGTACCTTTATTGAGTTTGCTCTGTACTTTTATACTTCCGTTAAAGTTTTCAACGAGAGATTTTACGATAGATAATCCCAAACCTGTTCCAGTTTTATTATTTTCTGAACCTGATACAGAGAAGAAAGGCTCAAAAATTCTAATAATTTTATCTTTAGAAATGCCTTTACCTGTATCACTAACAGAAATTTCTGCTTTTCTGCCGGAGATTTTGGATTTTATATTTAAGAATCCGCCATTATCCATAGCTTTTATAGCATTTTGACACAGATTTAAGAATATCATTTTAAAATCAGAATCGTTACCATACAAATATAAATCTTCGGAAATGTCCATATTTAAGGTAATGCCTTTTCTTTTAGAATCATAATCTAATAATTTATAAACAGAAGAAACGACTTCAGAAATATTGACAGCTTTTGTTGTTTCTGAAGAATTTTTTGATAAATTTAATAAATTTTCCGGAATCTTAATGCACTCTAAAACTTGATTGTAGGCTAGCTCTAAATATTTTTCGGCCTGTGTGTTAGCAAAAGCTTTATCGCTCATAAGCTGCTCAAAAATCATTCTCAAGGAGCCTAAATTATTTTTCATTTCATGGGCAACAGATGTTGCTAAAAACGCCAAAGAAGAGAGTTTTTGTTGGTGAGAAAATTTAATATCGTTGCTCAAATCTCTGATGGCCTCAATCAAATATTCCTGATTTTCTCCTCTTTCGTTTATAACCATTTGTGCAGCGCTGACTGAAATCGGTGTGTTAGGATTTTTAGCAAAATATTGTATTGTTGATAAATTTTTTATTTTTAATTTTTTTAGTTCACGAAGAGGACATAATGTCTTATTTTCATTACAAAAATGATCAATATTCATAGAATGTTTATAGCAGTATTCTCCAATACAATCGGTAACACCAAAAAGCTTTTGATAAGATTTATTCGCTAAAATAATTTTGCCATTTTTATCCATTACTCTTATACCATCAGGTATGGCATCTATTATTGATTGTAAAAAATAGCGACCATTGCTTATAGTCATAATATTAGATTCAATATTATCCAACATATTATTAAAAGTTGACGCCAAAATAAAAAATTCATCTTTTATTATTTGTCGGCCTAACTGTACTCGCTGGCCAAAATTTCCTTTAGAAACTTCATCACTCACAACAATCAGTTTAGTTACTGATTTTAGAACCATATATTGTAAACTTATCCATAAGAAAATAATACTTGTGGCAATCCAAAATAAACCAATTTCCATAAATTGAAAAAGGTATGATAATTTGTCATATTTTTTATTATATAAATCATTAAGGTAGTCTACAATTTTGCGATTTTGTGCATCATTTTCATCTGCCATAATCGCTTTTATACCTTCATCAGGTACTAGCTTTTTTGTATCAATAAGATGTTTAATTTGTTTTTTGAGATACACATTGTTATAGGTCATTTCCATCAACTGTTCATTCGTTTTGGAAAAAGTTTGTTCCTCTGCTTGCAAATTTTGTTTATAATAAAGAGAGAAAAATCCCAAAAACATCCCGATTACTAATATAAAAAATATAAAAAACATAAATAGAAATTTTTTATTCAAACTCATATAATACATATTATTCTCCATATTTTGTATATATGCGTGATAATTTTGCATTATCAAAATTCATCATTTCATAAAAGGTAATAGTGTAGTCAAGTAAACCTGCAAAATTTTTCAGTTTACTGCTTAACATCATTGAATGAGCTAATGTTCTTCCGGAAATATCTCGTTTGCGTCTGCGATATTCCGAACGATATGAGCGCATATAGTAAAAATCAACACCACTATTTATCTTGATGCTATATGACATCATAGAATCATATATGGTATTGAAAATTTTAAATTCATAATCATCATCAATATCTTCTAAAGAAGGTAGACCTTTTTCTTCTCCATACCAAACTTTTTCTTTGTATAAAGAATTTGCCAGCAGGGCAGGACGAGCCGTTCCCCAGTTGCTTTCTATGGCTGCAGCACCAATCAATAAAGACGGAGCTATTATATCAACTTTTAACTTTAGTTCGTTGAACAAGTATTGAATACGGCGATTGCCTTGTAATCTTGTAAAAACATCATATTTTTCGGCTAAACCCTCAAGTTCAGCAGTATCTTTTTCAGACAATTCGTATGTTTTATTATAATTTGTTTGCATATCCAGAAGTTTTTGTCTTTGCGCATAGATATCTTGGTTAACTTTTAGCGCAATAGGTGCCAATATTTGAATAAATAATCTGTTTCTATACGATTCATCTTCAAGGTCAGCAAAATCACTTGGCAATTTTTGTAGAAATATTGAAGGATATTCTCCATCTTTCGGTGCCAGATAATTTTTATATTTTACAAAGCTGAATAATTTTTCTATTTCTGCTACGGTTGTTTCTTGAACATAAATTTCACCATTTTTTTCAACATATTTTATGTTGTCAGTTTTAGCAAAAGTATTATTTGTGAACAACAAATATACGGCAATGCAAATAAATTTGAAAAAAATATGTGTCTTCATTAAATATTTTCCATAGGCTTAACTTCTTTGACTTGAGGAATATAATTTTTTAATATTTTTTCTATACCTTCTTTTATGGTAATCATAGCATAAGGACATCCGGAACAATTGCCGGTTAATTTAATAAATAAAATTCCTTCTTCAAATTTTTCTATTATTATATCTCCACCATCTTTTTTTATTGCCGGACGAATTCTTGCTTCAATTAATGCCTCAATCTTTTCTAAAATATTTTCAGAATCTTCTTCTTTGTTATTGATAATAATTTGTTGTCCTGTAGTTATATAGTCTACAATTTCTGCCATAATTAAGGATTTTATATTGTCCCATGATGTATCGTTTTTTTTATGAACAGAAATCATATTCTCGGCAATTAAAACCTGTTCAATTCCACCTATATCAAAAATAGCTTCGGCAAGAGGAGATTTTCTTAATGACTTTAAGGTAACAAATTCTGTTAGGCCTGTTTGTATAAATGGAGTTTGAGAATAAAAATTCAGTACATTTTCATCCGCGGTATTTTGAATTTCAATCATTTGTTATATCTCCATATCAGCTAAAAATTTTAGAGACCTTATTTGATTTATGATGTCTAAAACAAACATATCTAAATAAGCTAAATGGTTAGGAGAAAATGATGAATTTATATTTGCATTTCTAATAACAGATGGCTCTAATTGCAGAGCATTTTTAAATATGCTTTGTAAAGTTGTCCATTGAGAATACATTTCAGAATTGACAATGATATTCTGGTAATCATCACCCAAAGCATTTATGATAATATAATATGTGTATAATTGTCCTTGAGTATAATAAAAAATATTATCTGCTTGAAAATCAAAAAAGTCATCAGAGTGTTCACGAATATGCTGTTTTAAATTTTCAGATGACTTTCTCAAATCTTCGGATATTACTTTTAAAATATCTTCTAAATCTGTAGTAATATACATTATGGATGCTGTTCCTGCCTCAAGTTTTTTGCTGAATTTTGATAGACTTCTTTTTGCTTTAGAATATTGCGTAGAAGAAGATGGTGCAAAAATTTTAGAAGAATCTTTGGCAAAAAACCATATGTCAGGAGAATAGGACAAATATTGTGCAGCTTCATCAAGATTGTCTATATTTTCTGAAAGATGCTTTTTCAGAAGTTTTGCAAAAATTTTACTGATATTGCCGGCTGCTTTTAATTCTCCTTTTTGAAATTCAGGCATATTATCCAATATATAACCAGGAAATATTATCGGCATATTAGGTGTCCATAAATGTTCACTTGTTTCTTTGTTAATTAAAAAAATGAGAGCATTTATAGTTTCTGATTGTGCATCATTAGTTTTAGAGATTTCTGTTTCAATATTTTTATCAACATTATGCATTAAATATGCACCGAATACGTAATATGCAAATAAAAAAACTGGCAAAAAAATGAAAGTATATTTCCATGAAAAATGTATTTTTTTTATGTGTTTCTTAAAATCAAAAGACTTTAGCTTTTTTTTTGCCGGAGTTAAAATTTTTGCAGGCAATTTTTTGCAAAAATTTTTAATTTTTTTTGTATTTATTTTAAGCATTTTTATTTCTCCTTGCCAAAGATTTTAAGTCCGTTATTTTGAAAATTCCGGTTAATATGGCAGATATTCCAAAAATAAATAATCCTATACCACCCATAAAAGCGATTATTGCAAAACGAATAATCCAAGCTCGTTGGTATAAATCATCAATAACAGAAAATATAATATTTTGCAACGCAAAAACACAGACCCCCATAAATATGGATACGGTAAATATTTTAAATATTTTTAATAATAATTCGTGTGAAAACCTCCAGTATCCGAATTTTTGTAGGCCTATAATATATTGAGAAACAGAAATAAATGCTGATAGGCTTGTAGCAATGGCAATACCGATATGTCCGAAAAATTGCATTAAAATTAAATTTGCTACAATATTAAATACAAGTACGATAATACTGTATTTAACAGGTGTTTTGGTATCTCCTCTGGCAAAAAAATTAGGAGCTAGGGCTTTTACAATTACATAAGCAGGCAGTCCAAAGGAATAAGCTATTACGGCAAAGGCTGTCATTTTAGTATCTTCTACAGAAAATTGTCCGTGTTGAAATAATAAATTTACAATTTGATTTGACATTACTATCAACAAAACTGCTGCCGGTAATGATAAAATAAGGCCATATTCAATAGCTTTGTTTTGAGCATCTTTTGCTTCTGTTTGTTCTCCTGCTTTCAAATGATGTGATAATACCGGTAACAAAGCTACACTTATTGCCGCACCAACAACACCCAACGGAAGTTGTTGCAACCGGTTTGCATAATATAACCAGGATATTGCCCCGGTTCCTACTAAAGAAACAAGAATTGTATCCACAGCCATATTAATCTGGTAAATCCCAGCACCTAAAATTCCGGGCAATATTCTTTTAAAAAGGGTTATAATTTCAGGATTTTTCCACATTTTTTTAATGTGAATATAAATATGTACATAAACATTTTGTTTATGCAGAAAATATGTTAGCCACAACATTTCCAATATTCCGGCAAATGTAATACCTGAAGATATTCCGTAAACAGGTAATACGCCGAAAGGAATAATTGCAAACGCCATAAATATCATAGTTAAGTTTAGAATTATCGGAGCAGCAGCCGGAGCAGCAAATTTACCTAATGAGTTTAAGATTCCTGATTGGAAAGAAACTATAGAAATAAAAAACAAAAATGGAAATGTTATTCTGCAAAGAGTTGTTGCTAAATTTATTTTATCCGGATTATCTATAAAACCAGGAGCTAAAAGAGGAATGAAATAAGGCATAATAATTTCCATTATTATTACAAATATCAATACAATAAATGCCAAAATGGATATAGCTTGTGATGCAAAAAATATAGATTTCTTTTTGCCGTCAGCGACTAATTTTTGAGAAATCATAGGAACAAAAGCAGAGCTAAAAGCTCCTTCTGCAAATAAATTTCTAAACAAATTCGGTAGTTTAAATGCAACAAAAAATGCGTCAGATACTGCTCCTGCGCCCAAAAAATTAGCTAATACTACATCTCGTAAAAAACCGGTAAGCCTACTGATTAAAGTAAAGCCTCCGAAGGTTGCAACAGATTTAAATAAAGACATTTTTCCCTCTTATATATCAGGTGTAATAAATATCATAGAATAGTAAATTTTTTTTAAATTACATAAAATCTTTTTATTTAATAACAAAAAAAGGTTCTCCTATAGAGAACCTTTGCGGAATACGTAAAATCTTACGCTTAATACATGGCTTCATGGAAAAGTTTCTTACCTTTCCATAGAAAATTTTCTTGTGTTTTCCGCGTTTGTGATGGAAAGAATAATTAGGAATTTGCGTCAAAATCGGCGGAGGTAAAATACCAAGGCCACCTACGAGAGCTAATTGCTTGACGGGGACTCCTTTTTCTTTCTTTTTAGAATCCGATAACGGGGGTAACACACTTGCACTGCTTACGAGATTCGATCGTTTAGCGAAAACACCTTTTTCTTTCTTTTCAGAATTGGGTGTTACACGAAGACTTTGGTAAGCAATGTCGAAAACCAACATAATAGCAAATGCTACAAGTACATAATACCAACGATCCATAATAAAATATAATTTTTAGTTAACTTCAAAACACATATATAACATTTAGAAATTTTTGTCAACACTTTTTGATTATGTGAAATGTAAATTTTATGTTGACAAGAAAAGAAAAAGGTATATCTTACACACAATCTGATGCGCCCTTAGCTCAGCAGGATAGAGCAACAGCCTTCTAAGCTGTGGGTCAGACGTTCGAATCGTCTAGGGCGCGCCAATCAAAATAAGGGTTCTGAAAAACTATCAGACCCTTTTTATTTTGTCTGGATACTTTGAATATTATGACCGGCAATATATCGTATTAGTCTTTGAATGGTTCATTTTATTTTTTCCTATAGGTGCAAAATGCTAATAATACTAATGCGCTTACTACTGTTCCAATTACGCAAGATATGTTAATCGGTAAATTGAAAAATAATTTATCGTAAGCTACATATGTGGCACAAACACTGGTCATAAATACTGCCGGTACAAGAGAAATCCAGAAGAATTTTCCTGATTTGCGTAGATATACGGTTACAAGCCATAGTGTAAACATTGCGAGCGTTTGATTCATCCAGCCAAAATAACGCCAAATAAGACTAACATCAATTACTGATAAAAAGACTCCGCCAGAAAGAACGCATAATGATAAGATTAGTCGGAAAGAAAATTTATTTTGAGGTAATTTTAATGAATCTGCCAAAATTAATCTTGCAGATCTGAAACAAGTATCTCCGGTTGTAATTGCTAATATAATTACTGAAAAAATTGTAGCAATAGCTCCATATTTTCCCAATAATCCTGTTGCAATTTCAGTAATAACGCCACCGGCATCAGAAGCTTGTATTGAAGCAAATAACTGATGTGTTGAGGGATAAAATGCAATTCCTAAAGTTGCCCAAACAAGTGCAACAATTCCTTCTAAAATCATTGCTCCATAAAAAACTATTCTGCCGTTTTTTTCATTTTTTAGACACCTTGCAATCATCGGGGATTGGGTTGCATGAAATCCGCTGATAGCACCGCACGCTATTGTAACAAACAATAGTGGAAAAATAGGAATCCCTTGAGGATGATTGTTTTGAAGACTAAAATCTAATAAAGCCGGAACATTATGAGAGAACAATACTATAATCAATACTAAACTACTTATCAGTAGGCATAATGCAAATAGAGGATATAAACTACCGATAATTTTATCAATAGGTAGCAACGTTGCAATAAAATAGTATGAAAAAACAATACCTATCCATATCCAAATATTTAAATCAGTCATCTCACTAAGCATTTTTGCCGGACTTTTTGCAAAAATTGTACCGACTAAAAGTAACAAGGCAATTAATATAAAAAGTGTAAAATATTTCGTTTTTTTGCCGAAATATATTTCCATTAAATAAATCAAAGATTTTCCGTCATGATGTAATGACAGCATACCTGACAGATAATCGTGAACTGCTCCGGCGAAAATGCTTCCGAATACTATCCATAATAAACATACAGGACCATATACAGCTCCAAAAATTGCTCCGAAAACAGGTCCTAATCCGGCGATATTCAAAAATTGTACCAAAAATGCTTTATAGGTTTTAAATGGCACATAATCTACCCCATCAGGATGGTCTATAGCCGGAGTAATTTCTCCACGTAATCCCCAAATTTTTTCAACTAAAGCTCCGTAAAAAATATATCCGAGAATTAATAGCAAAACGGAAAATAGAAAAAGTATCATAGCATCCACCTATCATTTAAAAATATATAAAGGTATATTGATTAAAAATTTAAAAGTCAAATATTTTTATGAAAAGAACAAATCTGAAAATCCAATAAAAAATATCGGCGACAAATGTGTCTGCCACCGATATTTAATTGTTTTTATAAAACATTATTTTGTTGTTGAAACGGCTTTCAAACCGGAAATAATATTTTCTGCCATATTTTGTGTTTGATTATCTATGCCTGTTGACTGAAGAGCTAATTGTTTAGTACAACTGCTTACAATTTCAGATGCCGTAGTCTTTACTGAATTTGTAAACAATGTTCCTGCTTGTAAACGAGAATTTGCTTCTGTTATCAGGCAACTTTTCATTTCTGTTGTAACTGATGAATTATATTGTTGCAAATTTGTGCAAGAGCATATCAAAAAACAACCGATGATAATTACAAATTTTTTCATATTAATATTCCTTTCATAAAATCAAGCATTAATTTGGAGCGACAATCAGACAAATCTGTCTGCCCTCATTTTTTGCAGGAGAATCCACTTTGCAAACATCATTAAGATCTTCAATAATCCTGTTTAATATAGTTTCTCCCATATTGTTGGCGCTCATTTCACGCCCCTTGAAACGCATTGTGAATTTAACTTTGTCCCCTTGAGATAAAAATTTTTTTGCCTGCTTAATTTTAACATCATAATCATGTTCTTCAATCATTGGACGCAGTTTTAATTCTTTAATACTGATAACCTTTTGATTTTTTTTGGTTTCATTTTTTCGTTTTTGTTGTTCGTATTTGTATTTTCCGAAATCAAGAATTTTACAAACAGGTGGATTAGTGTTTGGAGAAATTTCTATTAAATCTAAACCGACATTTTCTGCCATCAAAAGAGCTTGTTTCAGGGAAACAACTCCGCAATTTTCTCCTTGTTCATCTATTAAACGAATTTCTTTGGCTTTAATTCCGTTATTTATGCGTGGTCCGTCATCAGTACGTGCCGGCGCATTTGCGCTTTCTATTACTATTTTTGCCTCCTAAAAAAATTAAATACAAAGCTATTATATAAAAGAAATAATTATTATCAAGCAAAATTGCAATTAAAAACACACAAATTTGTATTGTTGCCAATGATTATTATGATTGTTTTGTTGATATTGTTAACAGCTATTGCAAAAATATAAAAATTGTGATAGATTCTTGCGAAGTTTAATGTTTTTGGTAAGAAAATGAAGTCATTATCAATACAATATATTGTAGAAGAATTGATAGATATTATAAAGAAAAAACCGGAAGATGTTGTTTCTTTTTCTATTATAAATTTTACTTTTTTACAACTTTTTGTTCTTTTTGTTAAATCAAGCTCCAGCTATTTATTTTTGCCGTGGGTTTGTGTGTATTATGCATTTTGGTTTGCTTTTTTCAGGTTTTATTATCATAAAAAGCCAATTGTATTTACTAAAAAAATTTTTGGAACTTTAGTTCCTTCAACCAAAATTATAGTGATTTGTTTTATTTTGTGTTTGGGAATTATTTTGTTGCCATATATCCCGTTATTAATGGGGTATAATGACGAATATGCTTTGTTTGTTGATAAATATATGTCAAGTATACAAACTATTGGACAAACAGAAAGTATTAAAGGAAAGAATATATCTCCATTGTTTGTATTTGATTTTTTGTTATTTTTACTGTCGCCATTGATTTTCGTAAGGCCTATGTTTGCATGGATATCTTCTGTTATAGGACGAAGCGGAGCAATCAGTAATGCTTTTAATAATACAAAAGGTAATTATTTTAATTTTCTTTTACTGATGTTGTTATTTGATTTACCGTTTGAATTGGTGCATTTGTTTTTTGAAAAATATGCACTAAATGAAAGCATAATGTGGTTTTTGTGCTCTCCGATATTGGTATTAGGAAATTATGCTATTGCAAAAGCTTATGACTTTTTCTTTTTAAACATTGATAATGCTGAACAACAATCCCTCTAGTTTAAGAAGGATTGTTATTCAAATAATATTAAAATGAAAGGCGGATTGAATATTTACCTTTTGAGTTCGGTGTATCTTCATTTGCTTCTTTGATTGTGTAAAAAGTTCGTTTAATTATATTTCCATTTTTATCTAGTCGAGTAGTTATTTTGCCATTATTATATAAATTGGTGATACCATTAGTGTTGGTAGATTTTACTAAAGAGTATATTTGTTCTCCATTTTCATTTGTTCCGTTTGGTTTGTAATAATCTATGCTTCCATCATCATTATAAATATATTTTAAAAAATTTAAATCATAGTCTGGATATATTTCTTCACATAATTCATAAATATCGTCATTTTTATAATTTATTGTGATTTGTTGGTCACATCCATCAAACATAATTGAACCTAATGCCGGATTTCCCTCAATCGTAAGTTCTTCAATGCCAGAGTTTTCAAAAAGTTCTTCTTCTAAACCTTCAACAGAAGAGGGAATAATTATATGTTTTAAGTTTTTTGTGCCAAAAAATGCAGATCCTCCTATTGTTGAAATAGATTCAGAATCTAATTGAACATCTGTTAAGTTATTAGCATAAGCAAAAGCTTTGCTACCAACTCTTGTTATTCCATTATTGACGATGACTGTTGTTATGCTATTGATATATTCACTCCAAGGAGCTGTTGTAATTCCAATTGCCATATCGTTTTCATCGTAAATATCTTCAAACTCATTCATGTCTCCGCTTCCTGAAATTTCTAATTTTCCATCATCATACAGAATCCAATTACAATTTGTTCCACACATTTTAGATGAATCATTATCAGATTTATCAATGATAACTTTTCCAATAGCCAAATCAAAATAGAAAAAAACTACTAAGAAAAATACTGTTTTTAAAAATTTTGTGTTCATGTTATACATTCCTTTTTATTAAAATTAAATAAAATAAAAATCGCCATGATTAAAGGCGACTGGAAGTTGGTAACTACACAAGAATAGTGCGACATATTGACTGGAATAGCTTATTCTGCCGCCTTCCAGCCATTAAAGCCAGAAAGCATGCAAATTTTCGTCTCTACATTGACGTCTTGTGAGAGGCTACCAAACCTCAAATGAGTAATCAACTCATCTGGTTTAATTTTATCAAAAATAACTATAAAGTAAAGCAAAAAAAATAACTTTAATTTGAATATTAAAATATTATTAGGTAGTTAAAATTTTTTATTTTTGGGTTTTAAACATTGATAATGCTTAAAAACTCATCTTCAGCGAGAATTTTTATACCTAGCTCTGTTGCTGTTTTTGCTTTAGAGCCGGCATCTTCTCCCATAACAACATAATCTGTATTTTTAGATACGGAACCAGCTACCTTTGCTCCCAATGATAATGCTTTTGTCTTGGCTTCAGCACGCGACATTGAGTGTAAAGTACCTGTAAAAACAATAGTCTTCCCTGAAAGTACAGAGTCTTGCTTAATCTGTTCAACAAAATCTTCCACTGCAATTTCTTTTAGCAAAGAATTTATGGTATTTATATTATGATTTTCTTGGAAAAATTCTACAATATCCTTAACCATTGAAGCGCCTATACCATCAATGTTAATGAGATTTTCAACATTTTTATTTTGCATGTCATTCATAAAAGAAGAAAATTTATGATAATGTTGTGCAATAAGACGCGCCGTAGCAATACCTACTTGTCTGATTCCTAAAGCATATAAAAATCTTTCAAAACTTATATTTCTTCTTAAATTGATAGATTTGAAAAGATTTTCTACGGATTTTTTACCCCATCCTTCTCTTTTTTCTAATTGTAAACCTGCTTGATTTCCGATAGAAAACAAGTCATCACCGAGAGAGTTGTTGCTTTTTTCCAAAAGAAAAATATCAACGGGAGAGGTAATGATTTTTTCTGCAAAAAAATCTTCAATAATTTTATTTCCAAGTCCTTCTATATCAAGAGCATCTTTAGATACAAAGTGCTTTAATCTTTCTACGGCTTGTGCCGGACAATTTAATCCACCTGTGCATCTTCTTACGGCTTCATCTTCTTCTCTTATAGCATGAGAACCACACATTGGACATATGTTAGGAAATTCAAAAACCGGTAAATTTTGTTCGCGTTTTTCAATAAGCACTTTGACAACTTGAGGAATTACGTCACCGGCTCTTTGAATAATTACAAAATCTCCTATACGAATATCTTTTCTTTTAATTTCATCTTCATTATGCAAAGTGGCGTGAGAAACGATTACGCCTCCGACGTTTATCGGCTCTAAATCCGCAACTGGGGTTAAAGCCCCTGTCCTTCCGACCTGAATGCGTATATTATTTATCCTTGTAACTGCTTGCTCTGCCGGGAACTTGTGTGCTATTGCCCAACGAGGTGTTCTTGTCAAAAATCCAAGTCGTTTTTGTAAAGAAATGGAATTTACTTTATAAACCATACCATCAATATCATATGGTAATGATGCGCGTATTTCCATCATATGTTTAAAGTTTGTTTCTATCTCATCAATATTATGGCATAATTTGTTTAATGGATTGGTAGGAAATCCCCATTTTTGCAGATATTCAAAAAATTCTGCTTGAGAAGTCCATGGTTGGTAAGAAACTTCTCCCCAAGTATATGCAAAAATACTTAAATTTCTTTCAGCTGTAATTTTTGCGTCAAGCTGTCGTAGAGAGCCTGCAGCAGCATTACGAGGATTGGCAAAAATCTTTTTATTTTCTTGTACGTATTTTTCATTAAGAGCAAAAAAATCGCTCTTTGACATATAAACTTCTCCGCGAATTTCTAAAATATCAGGAGCATCAGAAGGTAATTTTTGTGGTAATGACTTTATGGTTTTCATATTTTCGGTTATATCTTCACCTTCAACACCATCACCACGAGTTGCCGCCTGAACAAATGTTCCTTTTTCGTATCTCGCAGAAAATGAAAGTCCGTCAATTTTAGGCTCACACATATAAACAATGTTTTCTTCGGTATTTAAAAATCTTTTGACGGTTTGAGTAAAGTCTTTTACGCCTTCTATAGAAAAAACATCGCCCAAAGATAACATAGGAAAATTATGTACTATTTTGCTAAATCCGCTTTTTATTTTGCTTCCGACACGATATGAGGGACTATCTTTTCTGATTAATTCTGGAAAAAGTTTTTCTATATCAAAATTACGATGCTTCAATCTGTCATATTCAGCATCAGTTAAATAAGGATCATCATTTTGATAATAAGCTTCATCAGCTTTTGATAGCTCTTTTGCTAAATATTCAAGTTCAGCTTTTGCTTGTTCAATACTTAACGTTTTTATATCTGTATCGGTCATTGTATTCTCCAAGTTTAATACGTAATGAACTGCAAATTTTACATAATCACATCTGTTGGAAATAATGCTTCCGAAGGTTCAATGCCTTTAGTCAATACGGCATAAAATACCGGATATAATCTTTCACATTCTTTAACCGCCAAAGATATCATCTGTGTTAATTTTTCTTCAAAAGCTTGTTTGTTTTCATTTAAAATTACAGAATGTTTAAAAATAGGTGCATTTTGTTCAGTCCAATAAGAAAAATGTCCCATCCACAAATCAGCATTAGCGAGAGCTAATAATTCAAAAATTTTTGTTTTGTTGGTAATATTTATTTCAACATTCATAAAACAAGAAATCTGTAAACATTTAAGATTTTCTGCCCAAGCAAAGAAAATCAGCATTTCTTTCCATTTTCCCTGTACTTCAACAACAACTTCATTTGCGCTTCTTCTTTCAAGTTCAAAAGATCTATCCCCAAACAGATGCTCTACAACATCTATGGGGTTATAAGAAGTATCGTTGACCTTGTTTATAAGCATTTTAAAATCCGTTTATCTAATTGACATAATAAGATTGCACATTTATATTAAATTTTACAATTAAGATAAAAAGTTTTCCACTTTTTTTATTATGATGAAATTTATGATTTTTAAGAAAATTATAAAAAACAATACATTAAGTGTTTTGCTGTAGATAAAAAATTTTTTTATGTGTGGATTATATTTTTTTTAATATACTTTTAACAATTTATAAGAAACGGATGTTCAAAATGACAGGTTTAGCTTTTCCGGAGATTTCTCCCATAATATTTTCTATCGGACCTATAGCCATCAGATGGTATTCTATGGCCTATTTGACAGGTATTTTATTTGCATGGTTGATGATTTCTAAAGATGTAAAAAAGTATAAGCTGTCTTTTACAAGAGAAAATATAGAAGATATAATATTTTATGTAACATTAGGCATTATTCTCGGTGGTAGGGTAGGGTATATGCTGGTTTATGGAACGGATTTGTTAATACATAATCCCTTAAGCATTTTTGCTATTTGGAATGGCGGAATGTCTTTTCATGGCGGAATTATAGGAGTAATTATCGCTTTATTTATATTATCTAAAAAAATGAAGAAACAATTTTTATCTTTAACAGATATGGTTTGTGTGTATGTTCCGGTAGGTATATGTTTAGGTAGATTAGCAAATTTTGTAAATGGAGAATTGTGGGGAAGACCGAGTGAAGTTGCGTGGGCAATAAGATTTCCTGCCGGAGGATACGTTCCGAGACATCCTTCACAGATTTATGAATCATTAACAGAAGGACTGTTGTTATTTATAATTTTATTTTTTTGTTGGAAAGTACAAAAAATTCGTATTCGAACAGGTTTAGAGTCCGGAATATTTTTGTGTTTTTATGGTGTTTTTAGGTTTTTTATGGAATTTTTCCGTGAGCCGGATATTCAAATAGGATATATTTTTAAATACATTACAATGGGACAAATTTTGTCGTTGCCGTTTGTGTTATGCGGAATTTATTTAATAGTAAAATCAACTAGGACTGTAAGGTAATATTTTCGGATAAACTTGATTTTAACTTATAAAAAGCTTTACTGATAACGTTTATTGTATTTTCTTTTCCTCTACCATTTTCGGTAATAACGGAAGTTATTGTTATTTTTAGTTCTTTTTTACGTTTAAGGACAAAAGTATAAGAAGCAATTTTGCGTCGAACATCATCTATAAGATTATAACTTGTATTCATATCTCGTTCATAAATAATCAGCATAAAAATATTATTATCTATGCGATATATTTCAGAAATGTTGCTCAAAGAAGCAATTTGAGAAACAGCCATTTTTAATAAATTTTCAAATTGTCGTTTACTGATTGTTTGACGTAACTGATTATAGTTGTCAATTTTTGTAATACAAATAACAGAGTTTGCAGCTTTGGTGTTTATTTTTTTTATATTTGATAACATGATTTTTTCTACATGTTTCATATATGAATTTTTGTTAAAGACACCTGTTTTTTTATCAAAATATTCTGCATATTTAATGTCATATAGTGTCCTAAAAAAACAAGTAATAACTGCAAACAGAAAAAACATACAAACAACAGAAATTTGTGCAGAAAATAAAAATGCTAAAAATATGGCTGTTGCACAAAAAAATCTTATATAAGCAGAAAAATTTTCTTCTTTACATGCACGAAATAAAAATACAAGAGTACAATATAAGAAGATGCTAAAACTGATGGTGTTCAGGCAAAAGATTGTTTCTGATTTAAAAATGTTTATATCTTTTAAACATAAATTCTCAAATATAGCAAATTCGCAAAGAAAAAATAATAACAAATATAGATTTCTTTTAGAGAAAAAATCATCATTTTTTGAAAAAAAAGAAAAAACGCATAAATTTACAGGAAGTAGTACAGTAGTATAAACGTAGGCAGGTTCGGATAGAAAAAAAATGCCGTCATTTATTGCCTTTGTGTTTATATAAATTATATATGAAATAAAAACAAGAATTATCGGCCATAATGAATACGATTTATTATAATATATCAATACTGAAATATCTGCCAAAATAAAAAAATAAAGCAAATAGTGCAGGATATTTATAACTTCTTTTGGAAACGGACTAAAAGCACAAATTAGAAAACATGTAAGGGCAAACAGCAAAACAGGTATAAAAGATACCTTTATTGCATAATTAAATTTTTTCCAAAATATGAAATTCAAAATCGCCTCTTGTATGTGATTAAATACAGAATAAAATATATCTGATAAAAGTTTAAATTTTATTTATGCATTTTAAAATAGAACTGTCACCATACGAATAAAAACGATATTTTTCTTTTATGGCGTGAGCGTATGCATTTTTCATTCTTTCTGTTCCGGCTATAGCACAAATAAGCATAAAAAGCGTTGATTTCGGCAAGTGAAAATTCGTAATTATATAATCTATAATTCTAAATTTATATCCCGGAGTAATGAAAATAGATGTTTCTCCGCAAAATGGATGCAACACACCATTTTCGTCTGCTGCACTTTCTAATAACCTGACAGATGTTGTTCCTACGGCGATTACACGACGTCCTTCTTTTTTTGCATTGTTGATAATATCGCAGGATTCTTGGCTGATAATACCGAATTCAGAGTGCATTTTGTGGTCTTTTGTATCTTCGGTTTTAACCGGCAAAAAAGTTCCGGCTCCGACATGCAATGTCAAAAATACGCTATTTACACCCATATCGTTAATTTCTTTGAGTAATCTTTGTGTAAAATGTAATCCGGCGGTAGGTGCTGCAACCGCACCTTGATTTTTTGCATAAACAGTTTGATAATTTTCTTTGTCATTATACTTTTGCCAAAGCCCTTTTTGCGGACGTTCTCTTTTTATATATGGGGGCAAAGGCATAGATCCGTATTTTTCTATCATTGATGCAAAATTGTCAACAGAACAATTAAACTCTAACAGAACACCTTCTTCACCTTGCTTTTCAATAACTTTTGCAGAAAAATCCGATTCTTCGGCATCAATATCAGAAGTATAAAAAGAGATAATATCTCCGTTTTTTAGCCGTTTTGCATTTTTTATAAATGAGTGCCAAATAAGTGCTTCTTGAGGATGATAAAGTGTAATTTCTAACAGGGCATTGCCTTTTTTTGCATATAACCGAGCAGGAATAACTTTTGTGTCATTAAAAACAAGGATATCTCCTTTTTTTAATAATTTAGGCAAGTCAAAAAAATGACGATCGGAAATTATATTTTCTTCGGACAAATCTAATAAGCGGGAAGAATCACGAGGATTTGCCGGTTCTGATGCTATCAAGTTTCTGTCAAAATCAAAATCAAAAATGTCAACTTTCATAACAAATAGCCTTAAAATGTACTTTACTTTTTGTCCCTTATAATATATGATATTAAACAAAGCAAGGTATTTTTAATCATTATCATTTCTTTATTATACTAAAAAATAAAAAAATTGACAAAAAAATGTTGCAATAATTTAAAATTTATTGTATACTGCCATGCAGTTTGAGAAAAATAGGAGTTTTAAAATGACGATGCTCTATAAAGAAGCGCTTGAAATTGTTGAAAAAAGTAAAAAGATTCGCAGAAAATTGGGTCGTAAGGCTACAGAAGATGATTTGCTTATTGAATATAGACGGAATAATCTTTATATGGATTCTGTTAAAGAAGCTTTAAGTATTTGCCAAAAAGCAGAAATGTTTGGTAATGCCCAATTTGATGGCAAAAATTTGCAAGATATGGATTTTTCATCTATGTCTTTGACTGAGCTCGTTGATATATACGCTTATTGCTCAAGAAATAACATTGATAGCGATGTAATTGAAAAAATAACTTCTCAAATGGCAAATAGAGTTGAAGATATTTATAACTCTAAATATCAGTTAAAGACAACTGATATTATGGCTGCTGATTTTGTTTTGAGCACAGGTTTAGCGAAAGATTCTTCTGCTAATTATCTTAAGTCGCAAGTAGAAAAATATGATGAAGAAGAAGGCTTAAACCAAGATGAAAAAACTTTAGATTCTTTGTTTGAGGCTTTACAAGAAAGTACAAAAGAAAATACTTTTGATGAAAAAGCTTATTTAAACATCATAGATAAAAAGTCTATGGATGAAGTAAATGCTTATTTTGCAGATATAAAATATTATGATGCGGTTGTTGATGATAAAGATAATGTCGTTTATGGCGAAGATGGTAAACCTCAATATGAAGAAATAGCAGATTTAGAAAAGAAACAATCTTATGATGATGCTATAAAAAAAGCTTCTTTGCTTGACACGGTCAGAGATGTTATTAAAAATGCAAAAGAACTCGGCTTAACGGGAAATCTTTCTAAAAAAGTAAGAGCACAAGCATTCAAAGAGGCTATAAATAGTACATATAAAGATGTTGTACAAGCTAAATTAAAAACTATCGGCTTGGTGTCTGTTACAAAAGAAAATGCTGAAAATATAATTAAAACAGCAGGTAGTCATGTTAAACGTGATATGCATGCTATTGAAAATATTGCAGATCAGCATATGGATAAAGATATAAAAGTCCTTGATGTAAGCGCTGTATGTAATGAAGTAACTAAAAGTATTTCAGAAGCAAAAGTTTTTGCCGAAAGAGCTAAATTAAAAACAAGTAAAGCTGCGCACAAAGGTATAGATTGGTTTAAACAAAGAGCAAATTCTTTAGGAAAAACAGCAAAATATCTTTGGACTAATCGTCACGAAGTAGCAAAATCTGCTTGGGATAATCGTTATGGCGTGGTGTCAAAATATCTTGCCAGTGCAGCAGTCAGTTATGCTGTCATTCATGCAGCAACAGTCGGTGCGCCTGTAGTTTTAGGTGCCATAGGTGCTTATACGGTACATTCAATGATTGCTAATAGAATTTATCCTGTTATTGCACAAGCAAATAAAATGAAACGTGAGGCAAAAGCAAAAGGAGAAAAACCTCAAAGTTTTGTACAACGTTTCAAACAAGCATGGAATAATTTAAAAGATAATAAATCATACAGACGTTCTGCAAAATGTGGAGCTATTTTTGGAGCTTTGGGTGGTGTTGCTGTTGGTGTTGCTCATGCAGTTGCCGGTCCTGTGTTGGGATTAGGAGTAGAAGCTTGGATTGCAAGAGGAAGTGTTCTTGTCGGAGCTTCTGCAATTCAGGGACAAAATTATATTGATGCAGCAGCCAAGGCTAAAAAAGATCCTAAAAATGAAAAATTGCAAGAAAATGCTCATATTATGGGCTTTGGATTATTGGCTTCTTTAACAACTACGGGGTTAATGATGGCAAATTCTGCTGGCAGTTTAGGTATATTTGATCATACTCACGATAGTACAGTAAATGATACTGTTTCAAATACCGGTGTTGTTGCTGGTAATGATAGCATCACTGCTACGCCATCTGATACTACTGATGTTCAAGCAAATGCTTCTCAAGCAGAAAATGTACAAGTTGAAGAAGTTTTTGAACCAAAATATTCTAATGCCGCATCTGATGATGCATTATTAACGAGAATTAATCGTTGGAATATGGGTGATAAGGATGTTACTGCAGATCAGCTTGAAGGTATCCAAAATGTATTGGCTAATACCGATAGTGAACAATTGAAAGGTTTAACGCCTACACAGTTGTTATATTTAGCTCATCGTATTTCTAAAAATATTTGGCCGAAGAGTGAAGCTGATGCCTTTATGAAAGGTGTTACTGATTGCGGTGAAGGTAGATGGTCGCATGAACAAGTAATAGAAATGATTGAAAAAGCCGATGATACTTTTTATGTTGAAAATGGTAAAGTAGGTTTTTATAAGGATGGCTATCAGGATACAGGTTGTAACGAGTTGTTCGTTGTTAAAGATGGTGATTGTGTAAAGACACATATCGTAAAAGGTGATTGTGGTTGCGATGAAGAAATCATTGAAGTAGAGCCAGTAGTAAAACCTGAACCAGAGCCAGTAGTAGAGCCGGAGCCAGAGCCAGTAGTAGAGCCGGAGCCAGTGGTAGAACCTGAGCCAGAGCCAGTGGTAGAACCTGAGCCTGAACCTGAACCAGAACCAGCTCCTAGAAGAAATCCTACTCCGGATAATCACGGAGGAGAAAGAGAACTCAGAGGTACTGTAGGCCGAGGTAATCGTGGTCATACAAGCAGAAGTATTACCGGACACTTACAAGATGGTATAGGTAAAGTTACCAGAGAGAACTCTTATTAATACTTATCAATATATATATAGCGCTTACGAAAGTAGGCGCTTTTTTATGTGTATCTAAATAAAAGTTTTTATACTTAATTATAAATTTTTGCGCCAGAATGATTTTGTAAAAATTACGAGAATTGTAATAATTTCTAATCTTCCTAATATCATTATTATTGCCAAGATATATTTTATAAAAGATGAAAAATCAGCAAAGTTACCGTTAGGTCCTATTTGTTCCACAATACCCGGACCAACGTTAGTAATGCAAGAAATAATAGTATCAATTGCCAGCCAAATATCTATGCCGGTTGCTCCCAACAATAAAACACCTGTTACAGCCGTTAACATAAAAGCAGTAAGATATATATATACTGACGTTACAATAGTATCTGAAACAACTTTTTCATTTATTTTAAGGAGTAGAACACGATTCGGTTCTGTTGCACAAAGCAAGCTTCTTTTGATGTATGCCAATAAAATTTCCCATCTGAACGCCTTAATTGATCCTGATGTTGACCCTGTACAACCACCTATAAAAGTAGCAAAAAATAGTAAAATTATTGCAAAACTTCCCCAATTCAAATAATTTGCAGAAGAAAATCCTGTTGTTGTAATTATTGAAATTACATTAAAAATGGCATAGCGAATGGCTTGTAAAAACTCATATTTATTTGAAAACACCAACCATATTATCATTAAAAAAATTATCCAACATGTTGTTTTTAAGAAAAATATAACTTGGGAGATACGAAATGATTTTAAATCTTTGTTTTGCCATAAAGTGATATAAAAGGTCATTGGAAGTGCACCAAAAATCATAAAGAGACTCAATGCTATTTCTATCCAAACGTTATCAAAATAAGCAATAGAATTGTTTTTTGTAGAAAATCCTCCGGTAGAAACAGCTGTAAGGGCGTGATTAGTAGCATCAAACCAAGACATACCTAAAAATTTTAAGGTCAACAGACAAGAACAAATTAACAGCACAAAAATAATAATTATCCGTTTTGCAATATAGCTGAATTTCGGCATAAATTTGTTATCAAAATCAGAGTTTTCTCTCTGAAACATTTGCATTCCACCGATACCTAAAAATGGTAATAAGGCAACAGCAAATACTACAATTCCGATTCCACCAAGAGCATTTAACATTGAACGCCACAATAAAATAGAGTGAGGAAGTGTTTCTACATTGCTGAAAATTGTAGCACCTGTTCCGGATATTCCTGAAAATGACTCAAATATTGCATCAGTTAAAGTTGGTGTAACATTATATAATGCAAATGGTAATGAAGCAAAAATTCCACAAGAAAACCAGCTTATAGCCGTAATTAAATATCCCTGCGTCAAGCTGATTTTATCAATTTTTCCTCTGTTTGATAGAAAAAGTCCTAATCCGATAAAAATCGTTATGATAGCAGAAGGAATAAATGCTGAATTAAAATTATTCTTAAAATATATATCATACATAGCAGGAAAAAGCATGCTTAACCCTAATATGCTTATAATATATCCGCTTACCATTAAAACAGCTTGCCACATAAATATATTCCTATTTATTCTTTTTTGTTATGTTTTTCGTATTTTTTAGAATAATTAACTGCTGCCGGGTGCGATTTTTTTTCTAATTGTTTTCGTTTTGCTTTGTTCTTTAAGAGCTCACGTTGTTCTTTTAATGTTAATTTTTGCTCTGATTTCGTAAAAGAAAAATGAGATTTAAAATTTGGAAAAAAAGTATCGGTTAAAGAACTTATGTTTTTACCATACCAATTTCCTATGTCTTTATATTCAACCTTATGTGTTAAAACCGGAAAGTAATATATAAAACATACAAAAACAACGATAATGCAAAATTTTACCGGTTTTAGTAACGGATACATAATTATATGCAACAAATTGCTTAAAAATTTTGCACTGCCTTTTAATTCTAAATCTCTGGTATCTATTTCTTTATGCATTATTGTGTCCGTATTTTTCGTGCAATTCTTGTACTCTTTCAGGAGAGATTCTTTCAAAAAGCATATCTCCGACTTCAAAGCTATCACCGGCTTTAAGTGTTTCTATTTCTTTTTGCACATTAAAATCAGAAAGAGATATTTCTTTTAGTGATAAATGTAATTTTTGCATTATCTTTTCTGCAGTTTCAGGCATAACCGGAGCGCTTAATATCGCAAAAATTCTTATCAAATTTATACATACACGCAAAATCATAGCTGCTTGTTGAGGGTTCTCTTTTATTACAGTCCATGGTTCCGAATCTGAAATATAGTTATTACCTTCAACCCAAATAGCCCGAAGTTCGCTGAGTGCTTTACGAAATTCTAATTCTTCCATATATTTAAAGTAATTATCAATTCTGTTTTGTAAAGTTACAAAAAGTTCTTGTTCTTTTGCCCCGTATTCTCCGCCATCAGGAACACTGTCACCTATTTTTGATGATGTCATTTTTAGAACTCTTGATACAAAATTTCCTAAAACGCCATTTAGATCTTTATTTGTAACACTAGCAAATGAATCAAAAGAAAAAGTCGCATCAGAACTTTCAGGAGCATTAGCCATTAACCAATAGCGCCAGTAATCTACAGGAAATTCTTTTATAGCATCTTCTGCAAAAATTCCGCGATTTTCTGATTTTGAAAATTTTCCACCTTCATAATTAAGATAACTGCATCCTTTTAAGAAATCAACCTGTGTCCAGTTTTCACCGGTTCCGAATAATGTTGCTGGGAATATAATTGAGTGAAAAGGAACATTATCTTTTCCCATAAATTCTACATGGCGAACTTCTGTCGGATTTTGCCACCAATCTTTCCAATTCCTTTTATCAGGTTGTTCGTCAGCCCACTGTTTGGTAATACCGATATATCCGATAGGAGCATCAAACCATACATAAAATACCTTATCTTCGTATCCTGGCTTATTAACCGGAAAACCCCATTTCAAATCACGAGTGATACATCTGGCTTCAAGGCCTTCTTTCAACCATTTTTGAGCGATTGAATAAGCTACTTCTGACCAAAAAGGTTCTCTTGTTTTTATCCATGCAGCAAGTTTTTCATTTAATTTATCTAATCTCAAAAACAGATGTTTACTTTCTCTTACTTCTAAATTTGAAGAACCGGAAATTACTGATTTTGCATTTATTAAATCTGTTGCTTCTAAAATTTTTGTGCAGTTTTCACATTGATCGCCACGTGCATTTTCATATCCGCAATAAGGACATGTTCCAACGATAAATCTATCTGCTAAAAACATATTATCATCTACGGAATATACCTGTTTTAAAGTACGTTCTTCTATATATCCGTTTTTATCAAGTTGTTCAAATATATGATAAGTCATTTCTTTGTTTTGAGGGGTATCAGTATGTCCGAAGCAATCGAAAGAAAGGTTAAAATCTTTATAAGTTTGTGCATGTCTTGCATTATTCATTGAACAATAATCTTTTACATCCATACCTGCTTTCATAGCTCCGACTTCTGATGCTGCGCCATGCTCATCATTGCCGCACACATAGAGAACATCATGTCCTTTCATGCGCATATATCTGGCATAAACATCTGATGGTAATAAGCAACCAACCATATGTCCTAAATGTGGAATGCCGTTTACGTATGGTAAAGCTGATGTAATTAAAATTTTTGACATAAATATTCTCCCTATAAATAAAAAATCGTGATGATTTTATCTCTATTCTTAAAATATCTCAAGTAAAATATTTTTAAGGTATATAAACAACTTGTTGAAAAACATTTTCCAAGAAAAACAAACAGATAAAACAAATAATCATAGATATTATCGGTGTAATAATCCAACCCAAGCCGATTTTAGTAACGACATCCCAATGAATACGATGATTCCCATGGAATAAACCTATTCCGATAATGGCACCGATTACGGCTTGTGTACTTGAAACAGGAACTAAAGGAATTGTCGGTAAGTTCATTGCAAATAAAAAATTATTCAGTGTTTGTGATGAAAATAATAAAAGAACAATTGCATTGGCAAGTACAACAACCAATGCCATTAGCGGGGACATTTCCATTAGTGAATTGCCAACTGTTTTCATCACTTTATGTGAATAAGTAAAAACTCCTGTACAAACAGATATTGCGCCGATAAATAACAATACCTGCAGAGCTGATATATTTATAAATTTTGTATGTATGTCAGAAAAAGGATTATCGTTTATGAAAACTCCTACGACATTAGCTATATTATTTGCACCCAATGCGTATGAGCCTAAAGAACCTATTATAATTAAAGCAATACGGGTATAAGCATCTTGTCTGATTAAATGAATTTTGGCGAATTTTAAAAATTTTTTTAAGGCATAATAGATTAAAATTGCAAAAAATGCAGATAGAATCGGACATAAAACCCAAGTTAAAATAATTTTGCATAAAATAACATAATCTGTTGGCTTGTTACAATAAAGATTCCAGCCAATGATAGCTCCCACAATAGCTTGCGAAGTAGAAACTGTTAAACCGTATTTAAGTATGAAGTAAACAGATAACGCAGATGACAAAGCAACCATAAAAGCACCTGGAAGGGCGTTGATTTTCCCTAATTCTTCAAGGGTGTGGCTTGTACCTCCTCCACTGATTACTGCTCCTAAAATAACAAACAATGAACATATTATGGAAGCTGTTTTGAATTTTATCATTTTTGTACCGACGGCAGTACCAAAAATATTCGCTGCATCATTGGCACCTAATGACCAGCCTAAAAATAAACCGCTTGATAAAAAAAATAAAACATACAGTTCCATAATTTATTCTCAAATATCTCTCTTTATAGTAAAAATCAGCAGAGCATCAATATAATCTTCCGCAGTGTCTGCAATATCAGCGACTTCTGTAATAATGGCATTAAGTTGCAATTTTTGTGCTAATTCCATATCAGAATCGAAGATTTTTTGCCTGATTTTTGCAGAAGAACTATCGCTTTCATGCTCCAAAATATAGACTTTTTTAGAATAATCTCGTACAGTGGAAAAATCTCTGAAGAAAGCACGAGAAGCGATTGCCATATTTTCGGCACATTCCGTAACTTGTTTCACCAATTCTAAAAACAACTGGTGATATTCATCAGAAAATTTAGGCCTTTCTATATATAATTTATAAGCAACTTCATCAAATTTGTTCAAAACGGTATCAATTTTTTCTACCATTTCCAATACATCAGCACGAAAATCAGGAATGAGATTATGTTTATATAATTTGTTTTCAATATCTCTGCGCAAAATATCTGCTTCATGTTCAATATTACGAATAATTTTATTTAATTTTTTGTATTCTTCACTTCTGCTTTCTACCAGAAACACTGACATAGCTTGTCTGAAATTCATAGACATATCTATAATTTTATCGTGCAATAAATCTATTTGGCTTTCTAGTTCTTGCGTGTGAGAAAATAGTGAAAATTTTATATTAAACATTTTTTGTCCTTTGATTTTTTTAGAATGATATAGCATATATTAAATTAACATAAGGTAAAATTAAAGTATTTAAATAAATCTTGCAAATATAAAAAATATTGAATATATATATAAGCGTTGTTTAATTTAATTTTTTAAGGACGTAAGTGTTATGAATAAATTATCAGTAATATCTTTTCTTTTTTCATTGGTTGCTATGGCATTAGCAGCTGTGGCTGTTTATTTTAGTTCTGCTCGTGGAATTGAACAGACTTTAGTAAAAGACCCTCAAATTTTGCTCAATGCAAGCAAATCAGTTGAAAAAGTTTTACAAGAAGAAGCTATCGCTAAACAAGAAGAAGCTGCAAGAAAAGCAGAAAAAACAATTCTTGATAATATTGAAGCATTTAATAATGACCCTGCATCACCTTTTGTTGGACCAAAAGATGCGAAAGCTGTTGTTGTTGAATTCTTTGATTTTGCATGCGGATATTGTCATGCTTTAGCACCAACTATTGAAGGACTTGTTAGTGAAAATGCTGATGTTAAATTTGTATTTAAGCCACTTGCATTTTTAAGCAAAGCATCTGATTATGCTGCAAGAGCATTTTTAGCTGCACATATTCAAAATAAAGGATATGATTTCTATAAAAATGTTATGGCTATAAATAGCGGTTTATCTGAAGAAAAAATTAATGAAGCCGCTAAAAAAGCAGGTATTGATATGGAAAAATTATCAAAAGATATGAATTCTGAAGTTGTAGAAGCTACAATGAGAGCAAATGCTGATTTAGCTCGTAAAGCAGAAATCAACGGAGTTCCTCTTTTGATATTTAATGGTAAAATGATGCATGCTATTGATAAGACAGAATTACAAAATTCTATTAATGCAGTAAAATAATTTTACTTATTTTAGTAAAAAACCGCCTTTGATACTTATCATTGGCGGTTTTTTGTTGACATAAATCAAAATAAAGCATAAAGATGTACTCAACATTATATTAAATATACATTATTAATTTTTAAATTTTATTCATTATGAACACGCATTATAACGGCTCTGAGCCCATTGTTATGTCTGCTGAAGAATATGATAGAGAAGCAGAATTATGGAAAGAAAACGGTGGCAATATTCGTGATGATCATCCTCATACGGGGGCTGATTATGAACATTCTCACTGGTATGACGGCGACAATCAAAATGAAGATTTTGTTTGTGTCCGTAAATCTGATGACGATGATTAAATTGTCAGTTGTTATTTTAAAAAGCTCCTAAAAATAAGGGAGCTTTTTTGTTTGTATAAATTTCTGATTTTAAATGTTTTTTTTGAAAATTTTTTGCTTGCAATATATAAAAAAAATGATAGTATCCAACACTAATTACGTTATTTATAACGAAAATTGCATGCAATTATTTTGATTTCATCTGCCAAGGGGATTTTTTCTTGCGGTTTGGCAGTTAACATAAAATTTTAATTGATATATCAACCTCTTGCAATCGGGTTGTGCTTTGCACTGGAATTGTTGCAGGATTTTAACCATAAGGATAAAAATAATGAAAGAATCTTATACGAGCAAAAAACGTGTAAGGAAAAATTTCGGACGAATTAAACCTGTTGCTGATATGCCAAGTTTAATTGAAGTTCAGACCGGATCTTACAATTCTTTTATCAATGATAAAACAAGTGAATTTGCACTTGAAAAAGTATTTAAAGATATTTTTCCAATTAAGGATTTTTCCGGAAATGGTGAATTAGATTTTGTTGAATATGAGCTTGAAGAGCCTAAATATGACGTTGATGAATGTATTAAACGTGATATGACCTATGCTGCTCCTGTAAAGGCTAAATTACGTTTGGTCAGCTGGGATATTGATGAGGCAACAGGTACAAAAACTGTTCACGATATAAAAGAACAAGATGTCTATATGGGCGATTTGCCATTGATGACAGAAAACGGAACATTTATTTTTAACGGAACGGAGCGAGTAGTTGTATCACAAATGCACCGTTCTCCAGGTATATTCTTCGACCATGATGACGGTAAAACAGCATCATCTGGAAGATATTTGTTTTCTGCCCGTGTAATTCCATATCGTGGATCTTGGTTAGATTTTGAATTTGATGCAAAAGACATTCTTTACGCAAGAATAGACCGCAGAAGAAAAATTCCTTTAACTTCAATTTTGTATTCTTTATATTCTGAAGAAACAATGAAAAAACTTCAAGAAGCTAAAGCTAAAGGAGAATCTTTAGATCCTCACGAAATTACCGGTATGAGTAAGGAAGAAATTTTAGATTATTTCTATGATGTAGAATCCTACACTGCAGACAAGAAAAATTGGAAAGTAGCATTTGTTCCTGAAAGATGCCAAGGTCTTAAATTTGATTTTGATTTAATTAATGCTGAAACTGGTGCGGTTGCTTTGGAACAAGGTAAAAAAATCACTCCGAGAGTAGCTAAAAAGTTAGCAGAAGACGGATTAAAATATTATCTTGTTGAAAAAGAAAGATTGTATGGAAAATTCTTGGCAAGAGATGTCGTCGATTCTAAAACAGGAGAAATTTTGGCAGAAGCCGGTGCAGAGATAAATGCTGATTTGTTAGATAAACTTGTTTCTGCAAAAATCAAAAACATTGATACATTATTTATAGATGGTGTAAATGTAGGACCTTATATTCGTAACACTTTGGAAATTGATAAAAATAAAAACAGAGAAGAAGCTTTAGCTGATATTTATCGTGTTATGCGTCCTGGTGAACCGGCAACTTATGAGGCATCTCACCAGATGTTTAAGTGGTTGTTCTTTGATGAAGACAGATATGATTTGTCAGCTGTAGGTCGTGTAAAGATGAATATGGCTTTGAATATCTCTTTTGATGATGCTCCTGATACATATAGAACACTTCGTAAAGATGATATTTTAAGAATTGTAAAACATTTAGTAGAAATAAGAGATGGCAAGGGTGATGTTGATGATATTGATCACCTTGGAAATCGTCGTGTTCGTAGTGTTGGTGAGTTGATGGAAAATCAATACCGTATGGGCTTGCTCCGTATGGAAAGAGCAACACGCGAGAAAATGAGTTCTGAGGTTTTAACAAACGTTAAACCGCAGGATTTAATCAATGCTAAACCAATAGCTTCCGTTATAAGAGAATTCTTCGGTTCATCTCAATTGTCTCAATTTATGGACCAAGATAATCCTCTTTGTGAAATTTCTCATAAACGTCGTTTGTCTGCATTAGGACCTGGTGGATTGAGCCGTGATAGAGCAGGATTTGAAGTCCGAGACGTGCATCCTACACACTATGGACGTATTTGTCCTATTGAAACACCTGAAGGACCAAATATTGGTTTGATTAACTCATTGTCAACTTACGCAAGAATTAACAAATATGGCTTTATTGAATGTCCATATCGTAAAGTTATAAACGGAAAAGTTACAAATGAAGTAGTTTATTTGTCTGCAGATGAGGAAGGTAAACATATTATTGCCGAAGCCAATGCAAAAGTTAATGAAGACGGTTCTTTTGAAAAAGATTTGATTGCTTGCCGTAAAGCAGGTGAATTTGAATTTGCAAAACCTGAAGAAATCAGCTTTATTGACGTGGCACCACAACAACTTGTTTCTGTCGCAACAGCTCTTATTCCATTTTTGGAAAATGATGACGCTAACCGTGCATTGATGGGCGCAAACATGCAACGTCAAGCAGTTCCTTTGTTGCATTCTGAGGCTCCTCTTGTAGGTACCGGTATGGAAGCAACAGTTGCAAAAGATTCCGGAGCTACATTAGTTGCAAAATATGATGGTATCGTTGATGCCGTTGATGCAAACCGTATTGTTATCCGTTCTCAAGATAAAAAAGCAAATGATGTCGGTGTTGAAATTTATAAACTTCATAAATTCCGTCGTTCAAACCAAAATACATGCTTAAATCAGATTCCTCTTGTAAAAGTAGGTGACCATATTAAAGCAGGTGATATTATTGCTGATGGTGCTTGTACAGATATGGGTGAGTTAGCATTGGGAAGAAACTTGTTGGTTGCATTTATGCCTTGGAACGGATTAAATTACGAGGATGCAATTCTTTTGTCAGAAAGAATTTCTCGTGATGATGTTTTGACTTCATTGCATATTGAAGAATTTGAAGTTATGTCCCGTGATACAAAACTTGGTCAGGAAGAAATTACGCGTGATATTCCTAATGTTGGTGAAGAAGCTTTGCGTAATCTTGATGAAGCAGGTATTGTATATATCGGAGCAGAAGTTAAAGCCGGTGATATTTTGGTAGGTAAAGTTACTCCGAAAGGAGAGACTCCGGTTACACCTGAAGAAAGATTGTTAAGAGCAATTTTTGGTGAAAAAGCTTCTGATGTGCGTGATACATCTTTGAGAGTACAGCCTGGTATAGAAGGTGTTGTTGTTGACGTTCATGTATTCTCTCGTCGTGGCGTATCAAAAGATGAAAGAGCTTTGACAATTGAACAAGAAGAAATTTCTGCTTTAGCAAAAGATCGTGATGATGAAATTGCTATTGTTCGCAAAAACTTTAATGCTCGTTTGAAATCTATGTTGCTTGGACAAGAAGTTGTTGATGCTCCTAAAGGTATTACAAAGAAAAAACCTTTGAAGGAAGAAGAGCTAAATACTTTGCCTGCAGCAATGTGGAGAAAAATTGTTGTTAAAGATGAAGAACTTATGTCTCGCATAGAAGAATTTGGTGCTGCATTTGATGCTCGTCTTGACAAGATTCAAAAACATTTTGAGAATAAAGTTGAAAAAGTTCAAAGTGGTGACGATTTGCTTCCAGGCGTTTTGAAAATGGTAAAAGTATTTATTGCTACAAAACGTAAAATCCAAACAGGTGATAAAATCGCCGGACGTCACGGAAACAAAGGTACAATTTCAAGAGTATTACCATTACAAGATATGCCATATACTGAAGATGGTACTCCTGTTGATATTGTTTTGAACCCTCTGGGCGTTCCTTCTCGTATGAACGTAGGTCAAATTTTGGAAACACACTTGGGTTGGGCAGCAAAAGAACTTGGTGTACAACTTAATGAAATGTGCGAACAATATAAGAGAGGAGAAAAGACCATTGATGAACTTAATGCTCAATTGCGTACAATCTATGGTGATAAACAATATAAAGAGCAAATAGAAGTTCTGTCTGAAGATGAAAAGATGGAAATGATTTCTAATCTTAAAGGTGGTATACCAATGGCAACCCCTGTATTTGATGGAGCTAATGGTGAAGATATCAATAATATGTTGACTCTTGCCGGATTGCCAACATCTGGACAGATTGACTTATATGATGGTCGTACTGGTGAAAAATTTGATCGTAAAGTTACCGTGGGTATTATTTATATGATTAAATTGCACCATATGGTTGATGATAAGATGCACGCTCGTTCCGTAGGACCGTACAGTTTGGTAACACAACAGCCTCTTGGTGGTAAAGCCCAATTTGGTGGCCAAAGATTTGGAGAGATGGAAGTATGGGCATTGCAAGCATACGGTGCAGCTTATACTTTACAAGAAATGTTAACCTTTAAGTCAGATGATGTAAACGGAAGAACAAAAGTTTATGACGCAATTGTTCGTGGCGAAGATTCGTTTGAAGCCGGAGTTCCTGAGTCATTTAATGTATTGGTTAAAGAAATCAAATCATTGTGCTTGAATATGGAAATGTTGAGTGAAGAATAATAGGAGATGCAAAAATGAATGAAATAATGAAATTTTTTAGTCAACAGGTATCTGGAGATTCTTTTGATAAAATTAAAATCTCTATTGCTTCTCCTGATCAGATTCGTTCTTGGTCCTATGGTGAGGTAAAAAAACCTGAAACCATTAACTATCGTACTTTTAAGCCGGAAAGAGACGGTTTGTTCTGTGCTCGTATTTTTGGTCCTGTAAAAGATTATGAATGCTTGTGCGGAAAATATAAAAGAGTAAAAAACCGCGGTATTGTTTGTGAAAAGTGCGGTGTTGAAGTTACGCTTTCAAGTGTAAGACGTGAAAGAATGGGACATATAGAATTAGCTGCCCCTGTAGCTCATATTTGGTTTTTGAAATCTTTGCCATCAAGAATTTCTATGCTGACGGATATCCCAATGAAAGCATTAGAAAGAATTTTGTATTTTGAAAGTTATGTTGTTGTTGAACCAGGATTAACAGATTTAGCTGTTAATCAACTTTTGAGCGAGGATCAATATCAAGATGCTTTAGATAAATATGGCGAGGATTCTTTCAGAGTATCAATCGGTGCTGAAGCTCTTAAAGAGATATTAGCTTCAATTGATTTAAAAGAAGAACAAACAAGAATGCGTGCAGAATTAAAAGAAACTAATTCTGAAGCTAAGAGAAAGAAACTTGTAAAACGCTTAAAGATTGTTGAAGATTTTATTGATTCCAATACAAAACCTGAATGGATGATTTTAGATGTTTTGCCGGTTATTCCTCCAGAGTTGCGACCACTCGTTCCACTTGATGGCGGTCGTTTTGCAACATCTGATTTGAACGACTTATATCGTCGTGTAATCAATCGTAATAATCGTTTGAAGAGATTGCTTGAATTACATGCTCCTGATATCATCGTTCGTAATGAAAAGAGAATGTTGCAAGAATCTGTTGACGCATTGTTTGATAATGGTCGTAGAGGCAGAGCTATAACAGGAACAAGTAAACGTCCTTTGAAGTCATTGTCTGATATGTTAAAAGGTAAACAAGGTCGTTTCCGTCAAAACTTATTAGGTAAACGTGTTGACTATTCAGGCCGTTCAGTTATTACGGTAGGACCTGAATTGAAATTACATCAATGCGGATTGCCTAAAAAGATGGCTCTTGAATTGTTTAAGCCTTTTGTTTTTGCAAAATTGGAATTGTATGGACATGCAACAACAATTAAAGCTGCAAAGAAAATGGTAGAAAAAGAACGTCCAGAAGTATGGGATATTTTGGAAGAAGTTATTAAAGATCATCCAGTAATGTTAAACCGTGCTCCTACACTACACAGATTAGGTATTCAAGCATTTGAGCCAGTTTTAGTTGAAGGTAGAGCTTTAAAATTACACCCATTAGTATGTACAGCGTTCAATGCTGACTTCGATGGTGACCAAATGGCTATCCACGTTCCACTATCTCCAGAAGCTCAAGCAGAAGCTAGATATTTAATG
>JAZULC010000017.1:0-45397 GCA_045643605.1 Alphaproteobacteria bacterium | reverse complement strand
CATGGCTACGATCCGACTTCCTACAACAGTACCTATACCTGTACCCCAAGCTGTTTTGGAAACTTTGCTCTCTCCATTATATGGATCAGTTGCACATGCGCTTAATAAAGCAACACAAGTCAATACAGTTATAATTTTTTTCATATCTTTCTCCTTTATAAATTTGCAATTCTTTGTAAAGCCGTTTCTACTTTCGCTTTATTTTCCAGAGCCTCAGTCTGACGTCGTTTTTCTTCTTCAACAACTTCTTTTGGAGCTCTTTCAACAAAATTAGGATTATTTAACTTTCTCGCATATCCCTCAAGATTTGCATTCAAAACAGTTAATTCCTTATTTAATCTTTCTCTTTCTGCTACAAAATCAACAACACCCTTCAGTGGTAATAAAACAGTTCCTTCTCTGAATACTGTTTGTACCATATCAGGCGTAATTTGACAATCTAAAACTTCTAAACTTTCAAGTCTGGCTAATTGGCAAATAATCGGCATAAATTCTTGCATATTATGTTCGGACTTTGCATTAATTCCTTTCAAATATGCTTTTAATTTTGCAGATGCAGGGATATTAACTTCTGCACGTAAAGACCTTATTTCAGAAATGAGTTCAATTGCCCAGTCAACTTTTTCCATTTCATCTTGATTGACAATATTATCATTAGGCCACATCTCTAAAATAAGTTTATTTTCTCCCATTGCCAATTTATCCCATAATTCTTCTGTAATAAAAGGCATAAACGGATGTAATATAACTAAAATTCTTCTCAAAACCCAAGCAAAAGTAGATTTTGTTTCAATTTTAGCACTTTCATCAGTTCCGTAAAGTATCGGTTTTATCATTTCGATATACCAATCACAAAAACTTCCCCAAACGAATTGATATGCGCTGTTTGCGGCATCAGAAAAACGATAATTATTCAAATTTTCACTGATATCAACTGTTGCTTTGCGGACTTTGGCAATAATCCACTTATTTACAGACAATTTTGCATCATCAGCAACAAAATCTTTAGAAAATGTTACTTCATTCATTTCTCCAAAACGCGCGGCATTCCATAATTTTGTAGCAAAATTACGATATCCTGCAATACGTGTTTCACTTACATTAATATCACGTCCTTGTGTTTCCATCGCAGCCATAAAGAAACGCAACGCATCTGCGCCATATTTTTCAATGATTTCCATCGGATCTACTGTATTTCCTTTTGATTTTGACATTTTATGTCCGTGTTCATCCCGAACTAATCCATGCAAATATACCTTTTTGAAAGGAATTTTCTTCATTGCATACATACTCATCATCATCATTCTGGCAACCCAAAAGAAAATGATGTCAAAACCTGTAATCAAAATTGAAGTAGGATAAAATCTATCTAAAAATTCTGTTTTATCAGGCCAACCGAGTGTTGAAAATGCCCACAACCCTGATGAAAACCATGTATCCAGTACATCTGTTTCTCTGGTTAGATTTTCATGATGTCCATAAAATTTATCAGCACTTTCTTGAGCCTCTTTTTCATTTTCTTCACAAAAGATATGTCCGTCCGGTCCATACCAAATCGGCATTTGATGTCCCCACCATAATTGACGGGAAATGCACCATGGCTGAATATTTCTCATCCATTCAAAATATGTTTTTTCATAATTTGCCGGAATTAATTCAACTTCTTTTTCTTCAACGGCACGTATAGCTTCTTTTGCTAATTTTGGAGCATCAACAAACCATTGGTCAGTCATCATTGGCTCAATAACAACATTAGATCTTTCACCATAAGGTATTACCATTGGGTGATCTTCTATTTTATCCATAAGTCCCATTTGTGACAAAGTTTCTATTGTTTTTTCCCTTGCCTGCATAGTTGTCATACCTGCATAAGGAGTATTTTCATTTAATGTGGCATCAGGATTCAAAACATTTATCAACGGCAAATTATGGCGTTTTCCAACTTCAAAGTCATTAAAATCGTGCGCAGGCGTAATTTTTACTGCTCCGGTTCCTTTGGTCGGGTCAGCATGTTCATCGGCAATAATCGGTATTTCTCTATCAATAATAGGAATAATGCATTTTTTACCGATAAGATGTTTTAAATTTTCATTGTCTTTAGACACAGCTACTGCTGTATCGCCAAACATAGTTTCAGGTCTTGTTGTTGCAATATGAATGTATTCACCTTCTTCACCGACAATAGGATATTTGTAATAATACATTTTACCTAAAGTTTCACGTTGTAATACTTCCAAATCAGAAACAGCTGTCATAAATTTAGAGTCCCAATTTACAAGTTTTTTAGCTTTATATATTAAGCCATCTTTATACATAGATACAAATATCTTACGAACAGCACGGCTCAGCCCTTCGTCCATAGTAAAGCGCAATCTGCTCCAATCGCAGGACGCACCCAACCGGCGCAATTGCTTACAAATTGTTCCACCTGATTTTTCTTTCCATTGCCATACGGTTTCAATAAATTTTTCTCTTCCTAAATCGTGTCTGGAAATACCTTGAGCTGCCAAATTACGTTCCACAACCATTTGCGTAGCAATTCCGGCATGATCAGTACCAGGCTGCCATAAAACATCTTTTCCTTGCATACGGGCATAACGAATCAAAATATCCTGTAAAGTATCATTCAAAGCATGCCCCATATGCAATACACCTGTAACATTTGCAGGAGGAATTACAACACAAAAAGGTTCACTATTTTTATCCATTTTAGGAGCAAAACAATTATTATCTTCCCATTCTTTATAAATTCTTTCTTCAATTTCTTGAGGATTATAATTTTTTTCTAACATTTTTTATCCTTATCATTTTTTAAACAACACAATCTTAAATATATATCATAAAATTGAGGAGGTCTGTAATACTATTACTTTAGACCATCCTTTACACTCACTCGTTTATTGTGTTGTATCAACGACTGCCAAGCAACAAAAACTTTAGCATATTTTGAAAGTAATGTTTCTGATGCTTTACTAAAACCGTTGCTAATTTTGTTTTTTGAAGGTGTATATAACATATCAGCAGTTAGTATAAAAGCATCACTATTTTTTACGTGAGTAATTTTAGAATCAGCTAAAGGCGATTTTGTATCTAAAACCGCCATTTTTATTGATGATAATATCTCACCGACAGATAATTCTTCTTCATTATCATTCATTTTTTTAGCCCAAATTCATCAAAACCTGTTCAGTATAACAAGTTTTTTTTATTTTTCAACAGATAAAGAAAGCCACTTATCTTTTGTTTCTTTATAATATTTTTTAGGCTGATAGAGTTCTACATTAAGTTGCAGATTTTCGGCTGTAAGTTTTCCGATAGAAGATAGCATTTTTAAACCTGAAACATAATAATCTCGGCGTGCAGAAACTTCTTCTACTTGAGAATTAAGCAAATCTTGATGTGCATCTAATACATCTAAAACCGTTCTATTTCCCAAAGATTCTTCTTTTTGTACGCCATCAAGTGCTATTTCATAAGCCTTAATTTGATCTACAACAGATACAAGTTTTGCCTTATTGGCATTCATATATTCCCAAGAACTTGTTACATCTGAAATTGCCATACGTTCTGCAGATTGTACTAATTCTTGTGCTTGCCATTTTTGATACTTACTTTGACGAATTTTAGCTCGCGAAGCTCCTCCGTTATATAATGGCACTTCCATACTAACTCCTACATAAGCACTATTAGTTGTAGGATCTTTAGTTGTATATGATTCGTCTTTATTTCGGCCGGCAACAGCATTTAAATTAACTTTTGGCAACAAATCTCCGGTATTTACTTTAACATCATAACTTTTAGATTCTAACAGAAGTTTTGCATATTGAACATTATAATTATTTTGCAAAGCTTCCTCTTTTGCCTTATCAAAATCCGTTGGAAAGAAAGCCGATAAATTTTCAGGTTCACTTAAATTTTCAGGTTCACTACCGATTACTTGACGATAATTAGCTTTTGATGCTAACAAATTTCCTTCACTGGCAATACGTTCTGACTTTGCAGCAGAATACCTGGCTTTTGCTTGTGACACATCAGTTCTTGTTACATCTCCTACCTTAAATCTTTGTTCTGTTTCTTCCATTCTTTTTTTGAGCAAATTTTCATTATTTTGTCTTAATTTAGCAATGGCTTCATCTCTTAAGACATCAAGATATGCGGTCGCAGCTTCAAGCAGAACAGATTGTTCTACATTATACAAATTATTTTCTTCTGCTCTGATATATTTATCCGCAGATTTAACAGAATTAAGGGTCTTAAAACCGCTAAAAATCGGTTGTACAATTTGTGCTGATAAAGATCTTGAATATCCATCTTGTACATCCACTACATTATTATTGGCGTGTACATCCTTATATTCACCTACAATAGCCATTGTAGGACGATATCCTGATTTTGCAATTGCCATATTTTCATCAACAGCTCTTAAAGCTGCACGTTCACCTTCTAGTACAGGATTAGTTTCATACGCACTTTTCATTGCATCCAAAATACTTTCAGCATTCGCATAACCACAAATACTTGTAGCAAGCAACAAGCCCATCACAAAACTTTTCTTCATCAAATCACATCCTTTAAAAAATTTTAAAATGAAAGTTTATAAAATATTTGTTATTGTACAGAATAACTGGTTAATAAAAAGATAATATCGTTCAATTTTAAATTGTAATGATATATATTAAATAAGAATCGTAATCGCTACATGGAGGTTTCTTTGAATAATAGTAAACAAAATACGATAAATGAAGTTGATAAAGCCAGATTAAAGCTTTCAATCCAGCATTATATCAAATATTTTATAGGCAAAAGAACATGCGAAATAAATAAAGAAGAAGTTTTTAGAGCTATTGCTCTGGCCGTTCGTGAATTTGCCATGGATAAAATGTATGAAACAATGGCAAAATATAATAAAACCGGAGCAAAAAGAATATATTACTTGTCAATTGAATACCTTTTAGGTCGTTCATTAGAAAATAATTTACACAATTTAGGCTTGTTTGATATTCTCAAAGATATTCATATTGATGGTCTTCCTAACTTTTCATTACAAGAAATTTTTGATACAGAATATGACCCTGCTCTCGGAAACGGTGGTTTAGGAAGATTGGCTGCCTGCTATTTAGATTCTATGGCCTCGCTCGGTATTCCTGGTTTTGGCTACGGTATTAACTATCAGTTCGGATTATTCAAACAAAAATTTGATAATGGCTATCAAATAGAACAAGCAGATACTTGGCAGGGAGAAGATTCTCCATGGCAGTTTGCTCGCCATGATCGAACCGTTACAGTTCCGTTTGGAGGCAATGTTGAAATAACCAAAAATGTTGATGGTAAAGATACTTTTATGTGGGTAAACACAAAAACCATTTATGGTTTGCCATTTGACTTTCCTATTGTAGGTTATGATGGCAAGTCTGTAAATTATCTGCGCTTATTTTCTGCAAAAACAGATGACGAATTTGATATAAATATCTTTAATAATGGTGGCTATATTGATGCTGTAAAAGATAAAATACAGACAGAAACAATTTCTAAAGTTTTGTACCCTTCAGACAATGTAGAAACCGGAAAAACATTACGATTAACACAACAATATTTCTTTGTTTCTTGTGCTATCCAAGATATTATTCGTCGTTTTTTGGAAAAAAGTAATGATTTTGAAAAAATGCCTGACTACGTTTGTATTCAACTTAATGATACCCACCCTACCCTTGCTATCGTAGAAATGATGAGATTGTTGATTGATGTATACGGACAAGAATGGGAAGAAGCTTGGAACATTACAACACGTATATTTGCATACACAAATCATACATTATTGCCGGAAGCACTTGAAACATGGAAATCTAATTTATTTGCCGGAATTTTACCAAGACACCTACAAATTATCTACGAAATAAATCGCAGATTTATGATTGAAGCAACGGAAAAATTTGACGGCAATCGGGCAAAACTTGATAAAGTAGCTATTGTCTTCGGAGAAGGAAACGAGCAAATAATCCGTATGGCAAATTTGGCAATAGTCGGCTCTTTCAAAGTTAACGGTGTAGCTAAATTACACTCCGAACTTATCAAAACTTCATTAGTACCAGAATTTTATGAACTATATCCTGAAAAGTTCACTAATATCACAAATGGTATTACTCCTCGTCGTTGGTTATTGCATGCTAACACAGCTCTCAGTGACTTAATCTGCAGCAAAATCAGCAACAAGTGGATTACAAATCTTTCTGAATTGAAAAAACTTGAAAAATTTGTTGATAATGAAGATTTTATAAAACAATTTATGGATATTAAACGCAAAAATAAACAAAATTTAATCAAGAGAATTTCCAGAAATTGTAATGTAATAGTAGATGAAGACAGTATGTTTGTGGTTCATGCAAAACGTATTCATGAATATAAGCGCCAATTAATGACTATTTTACAGGTAATCGGTGAATATTTAGATATTATCAAAAACAACAAACGTCCGTTTACTAAAAAAACTTATATTTTTGCAGGTAAAGCGGCCCCTGCTTATCATACAGCTAAAATAATTATTAAGCTGATTAACAATGTAGCAGAAGTAGTTAACCATGATCCACGTGTTGATGATATGTTGAAAGTCGTATTCATACCTGATTACAAAGTATCAGTAGCGGAGAAATTGATGCCTGCAGCAGATTTAAGCGTACAATCATCAACTGCCGGTTTTGAAGCAAGCGGTACCGGGAATATGAAATTTGCATTAAACGGAGCTTTAACAATAGGCACATACGATGGCGCAAATATAGAAATACTGGACGCAGTCGGTGATGAAAACTTCTATTTATTCGGCTTAAAAGAAGAACAAATAAAAGCTATGCGTCCGGAATATAATCCGCGAGAATACTATGAAAAATCAAATTACATTAAACGTATTCTGAACGCACTAAATTCAAATATGTTTTGTGAAAAAGATAAAGTACTGCTATTTAAAGGTTTAGTTGATGATTTATTAAATCGCGACTATTTCTTTGTTTTAGCCGATCTTGAAGATTTCAATCGTACAATGAAAAAAGCGGAACAAGATTATCAAAACAAAGAAATATGGACCAAAAAAGCTATTCTAAATGTTGCCAGAATTGGATATTTTTCAAGTGACCGTGCAGTCATGGAATATGCAAAAAATATTTGGGATGTATACCCTGTTGACTAAAAGCACTAAAGCACATACTCATTAAAAGTATGTGCTTTTTAACTTTTAATATTAACCTGATTGTTTAAGTTTATATATTTTTTCTTTCAAACCATTTATCTGATTTATGCTTTGTGTTTATTTGCCACAAATAATTAAAACGACCGGAGTATTTAGAAATAACTTCCTGATCATCTATTACAAACAGGCAATTTTCACTATTTTTATTACTTGCTTGATTCGTCCAATTATAAGAACCTGTAGAGGCTTTTATTCCATCAAATATCGCAAATTTATTATGTTCTATCTTGTTTTTGCTGTGGACACGAACATTTATACCGTAATTATGCAACTCAATAACTCTTGAAAATTTGAGAGATGCCTGCAATCTATCTGCTAAAATTCTTATCTTAATACCTCTGTCATGAGCAACTTTCAGTGCATCTACAATTTGGTCATTATTGATAGCATATACAACAATATCAATAGTCTTTTGAGATTCTTCTATCAATGATATTATAGAATTTTCACATTTTTTTGATGGCGTAAAAAAAACATCAATTCTGGCATTTGCAAGATTGAAATTCATACACAATAAAAAAATGAAGGTAAATACTTTTTTCATACCTTCATTATGTCAAACAATTTTTGCTTGTCAATTCGTTTTTGGTATATATTTTGTATATATACACTTTGAAAACTATATGAAGCGACTCTGCTTTATGCTAAAAATTGTTTAATTTTCATAAACTTAATTTTTGGAAAATCTTCTTGAGCCTTATTTAAGTGCCAAGCATTTCGCGCCAAAAATACAAAATCTCCGTCATGATCATTGGCAATACTGCCTTGATTAGCATCAACAAATTTCTTTAAGTCATCATTATTATCTGCTGAAATCCAACGAGCCGTATAATATTGAGTTGCCTCAAACATAACCGGGAGATTAAATTCGGTACGTATTCTGTCTGCCATAACTTCAAACTGTAACACACCGACAACTCCGACAATCCAATCAGAACCAACAACAGGCTTAAATACGCTGGCACCACCTTCTTCAGCAATTTGTTGCAAAGCATTACCCAGATGTTTAGATTTAAGAGGATCCAAAGCTCTCACTGATTTTAACAATTCCGGAGCAAAACTTGGAATACCTGTAAAATGTAATTTTTCATTTTCAGTTAAAGTGTCGCCTATTCTCAATTGTCCATGATTAGGAATTCCTATAATATCACCGGCAAAAGCATCTTCTGCGAGTTCTCTTTCCTGAGCTAAAAACATTACAGGTGTAGAAATTTTGACAGGTTTTGCGGTCCTTGTTTGTTGTAAAGTCATGCCTCTTTTGAAATGTCCCGAACAAATACGCATAAAAGCTATTCTATCATGGTGTTTCGGATCCATATTTGCCTGAATCTTAAAAATAAAACCGCTAACCTTATTTTCATCAGGAGAAACTTCTCTTTCTTTTGCAGATTGCGGACGTGGTGTCGGAGCAATAGAACATAATCCTTCCAAAACTTCACGTACACCGAAATTATTTATGGCACTACCAAAAAATACCGGGGTTAAAGTACCGTCTAAATATGCCTGCAAATCAAACTTCGGGCATAGTTCTCGCACCATTGCAACATCATCACGTAATTTTTGTGCCTGATGAGCGGGAATAAGCTTATCAATTTTTTGATCATCCAATCCTTTGCAAGTTTCTATAATAGAATTTATTTGTGAATTTTCACCTTTTTTCATCAATATAAGCTGATCATTAATCAAATCATAACAACCAAGAAAATCTTTACCACTTCCAATCGGCCAACTTGCCGGAGTAATGTCCAGTGCAAGAGTTTTTTCTATATCGTCAAGCAAAACAAAAGGATCTAATCCCTCTCTGTCAAGTTTATTTATAAAAGTTAAAATAGGAATATTACGTAAACGACATACCTCAAATAATTTTTTTGTTTGAGTTTCTATACCTTTTGCAGAATCTAAAACCATCACGGCAGAATCAACTGCAGTTAATACACGGTATGTATCTTCAGAAAAATCTTCATGTCCGGGAGTATCCAGAAGATTAAAATTTATATTGTTATAAATAAAGCTCATAACAGATGACGCAACAGAAATGCCTCGTTCTTGTTCAACTTTCATCCAGTCAGAATGGGCTCTGCGATTTTCTCCGCGAGCTTTTACAGCCCCTGCTTGTTGAATTGCACCGCCGAACAACAATAACTTTTCTGTCAATGTTGTCTTTCCGGCATCAGGGTGCGAAATAATTGCAAAAGTTTTATGCACATTAAATTTTTCTGTATTCATTTTATCCTCTTAATATTTTGCTTAACTTTTATACATATTTTTATTAAATATCAACAAATATTTATATTTTTCTTGATTTAAAAAATAAAATTGGTAGTATCTTCACAGTTTATTGAGTTTATGCTTGCGGGCGTGGCGAAATTGGCAGACGCGCCAGACTTAGGATCTGGTGCCGAGAGGCGTGGGGGTTCAAGTCCCTTCGCCCGCACCAATAAATTCTTGATTAAATAATTGTTATTGAAAGTTAAATATATGAAGGTCAAAGAATTAAAATCTAAAGATTTAAAAAGACAGTTTCAAATAATTATCCCTGTTGATGATTTTGAAAAAGAAATAGATGCAAAACTTGATGCATTTTCAAAAAATACTAAAATTCCAGGTTTTAGACCGGGAAAAGCTCCTAAAGAGATGTTAAAACAAAAATATCGTTCATCTGTTTTTGCTGATGCTATTGATAGTATTGTTACAAGAAGTACTGATGAATTAATCAGAGATAAAAAGCTTTTACCTGCAATGACACCTAGCATTAATTTGAAAAAAGTTGAAGATGGAAAAGATATTGAATTTGAAGTTTCTATGGAAGTTTTGCCAGAAATTAAATTAGGCGATTTTTCTAAAATAGCACTTGACAGACTGACTGCAGATGTTCCTGAACAAGAAATTGATAAAGCTATTTCTTATATTGCTCAGTCTAAAAATGAAACTGTAAAAGTAGAAGAAAACAGACCTTCTAAAAAAGGTGATGTACTTGTAATTGATTTTACAGGATCAGTTGATGGTGTTGAATTTGATGGCGGAAAAGGTCATGATTATCCTCTTGAACTCGGTTCTAATACATTTATTCCTGGTTTTGAAGACCAACTTCTTGATAAAAAAGTTGGAGATAATGTTGATGTAAAAGTCAAATTCCCTGAAAATTATCACGCTAAAAATTTAGCAGGTAAAGATGCTGTTTTCGCTGTAGCTGTTAAAGAATTAAGAGCAAAGAAAACTGTTACCGTAGACGATGAATTTGCTAAATCTCTTGGCGAAACTGATTTAGCTTCACTAAAAAGTAAAGTAGCAGATCGTATTAAAGAAGATTATACTATTGCTGCTAAAATGAAATTGAAACGTGAGTTATTAGATGTTCTTGATAAGGAATATACATTTGAAATTCCAGAATGTCTTGTTAATGCAGAATATGATGGTATTTGCAATCAGTATAAACACGCAAAAGAACATAATCAATTAGACGAAGAAGAAAAAAATAAAAAAGAAGCTGATTTGTTTAAGGAATACAAAGAAATTGCCGCTCGCAGAGTTAAGTTGGGTCTTTTGTTATCAGAAGTTGCAAAAACTGATAATATTACTATAACTCCTGATGATATTAATAAAGCAATTATGCAAGAAGCTAAAAAATATCCTGGTCAGGAAAAAGCTGTATTTGATTATTACCTTAAAAACAAACAGGCTATCGAAAGCTTAAAAGCTCCTGTTTTTGAAGAAAAAATTATAGATCAAATCATTTCTAAAATCAAAGTTAATGAGAAAAAAGTAAGTGTTGAAGAACTCTATAATTTCGGTGAAAACAAGAAAACAGCTAAAAAAACAACTGCTAAAAAAGCTACTAAATAAATTTTAGTATAACAAGCATTGTTAAAGGTCGTATGTTTACGACCTTTTTTTTGTAATTGATTGAAATATGCAAAATAAAAACCTCCTTATTTAGTAAGGAGGTTTTTTATAGTTATAATATTAATGCAAATATTACTTTGACATTTTCATTGCTGCAAATTCATTCATAACAGCAATAACATAGTCTTGAGCAGCTCTAGTCAAATATGGATGCATAGGAATACTCAAAACAGTAACGGCTAATTTTTCACAAACAGGAAGTGAACGAACATTCCATTTTTTATATGCTGTTTGTGTATTTACAGGACGTGGATAATAAGCACCGCAAGGGATTCCACGTTCTTTCATATAAGCCATCAATTCATCTCTGTCTTCACAAGCGATAGTATATAATGCGCGAGCAGATTTACAACCATCAAGAACTTTTTGTTTTGTGAAATAAGAGCTCAAATTCTTATCATAATATTGAGCAATTTCTTCACGTTTTACTAATTCTTCATCCAAAACAGTCATTTTTAACATCAATACTGCGGCTTGGAAAGAATCCATACGAGCAGTAAGACCGAGACGAATATTATCGTAGTGATCTTCAGGGCTCATACCGTGTACACGACATGATTTCAAAAGTTCGTTTTCTGCTTCGCTGTTAGTAAATGTTGCACCACCATCACCATAACAACCCAAAGGTTTTGTAGGATAGAAAGATGTTGCAGTCATATCGGCAATAGAACCTGCATGTTTTCCTTTATATATAGAACCAAAGCTTTGTGCAGAATCTGACAAAACTTTCATACCATTCTTATGAGCAATTTCTATAATTTCATCATAAGGAGCAGGATTACCAAAAATATCAACAGCAATAACAGCCTTTAGATTTAATTTTCCTTCTTTTTTAACAGCTTCAATAGCTCGTTCCAAATCTTTAGGATCCATATTAAATGTATTAGGATCAGAATCAACAAAAATAGGAGTTGCACCACACATTGCAGGAGCTTCTGCAGAAGCAACAAATGTAAATGAAGAAACAAATACTGCATCCCCTTCTTTTACATCCCATGCCATTAAAGGCAAAATCAATGCATCTGTACCGGAAGAACATGTTGCACAATACTTTGTTCCGGCATATTTAGCTAATTTTTCATCCAATTCTTTAGTTTCAGGACCTTGGCAATAACCACCATGGTTTAATATTTTTGTGAATGCTTCAACAAATTTTTCTTGACCAATAACTTTTTGTGATGCTTGTACATCAAACAAATTAATAGGATCAGAAGGTTTATTTATCATATTTTTATCCTTTATATTAGTTACAACTTCTTAGGAAAATATTACATTTTCATAAACTCTGCAATTCACAAAAAGTTTCTAAATTGTAACAAAAAAATAAAACAGAATTTTTTGTGTTAAAACTTAAGTGTTTGCTTGATTTTCTTTTAAGTTGCATGTATATATGTGTATGTTTTATGGGAAATTAGCTATGTTGATAAATTTCAAAAGTCAAATTGTTTTAAGTTTAGTTTTTTTTATATCAGCCTGTGTCAGCAGTGATAATTATGTTAGTGCTGTGCAAAAACAAGATACTTTTGAAACATATAACCGTGCTATGACAACATTTAATACAAAAGTTTATAAATATGTACTAAAGCCTGCCGTTAAAGGTTATCAGAAAGTTACAACACCTGAAATAAGATTACATATTTCTTCAGCTTTTGACAATACAAGAGAACCCTTTTCAGCCGTAAATCATACTTTACAGGCTGACATAAAGAGAGCCGGAATTGATATTTTGCGTTTTGCAGTAAATACAACATTAGGCTTAGGTGGATTTTTTGACGTAGCATCTGCATGGGGATTATCTAAAAAACAAACAGATTTTGATCAAACACTAGCCGTTTGGTGCGTAGCTGATGGACCTTATTTGGTTCTTCCTGTAGTTGGTCCTTCAACAGTAAGGGGTACATCTTCTTATGTTTCAGAATACGTAAACCCAACTTATTATTTTAATAATGACGCAAATGTAAAATACAAAATTCTTGCCGCCTATGCCGCAACTGATGCTTTAGTGACGTTTGACAAGACACAGCCTATTTTGGATGATTTAGAAAAAAATTCTATTGATTATTACTCATCTATGCGTGCTATGTACTTGCAAAATCACGAAAAAATTAATAAAATGTGCAAAAGAATCAGTAATAATTCTGTAAATTCTTATGATTTTGATTTTGAAGAAGACTATGAATAAAAATTAGGAGATCAATATGAAAAAAATATATAATATCGTTTTATGCTTGTTTTCGTTTATATCTGTGGCTAATGCTGATATAAATACAAATAAAGCAGAGGATTTTATCAAAAATTTGACCCAACAAGGAATTGAACAAATTGTTAATGCGAATATTCCTCAAGCTGAAAAAGACAAAAGATTCGCAACTTTGTTTAATGAAAATTGCGACCTTGATAAATTAGGACAGTTTGTACTCGGCCGTTATTGGAGAACTGCAACACCAAAACAAAGAGATGAATTTATAGATACTTATCGTAAACTTGTAATAAAAACTTGGGGTTCAAGATTTGATGAGTTTAAAGGAAAAAGATTTGATTTTAAAGGAGTAACACCTGTAAATTCTAAAAATTCTCAAAATCAGGCATTTGTAACAACAGAAGTGCCTATGGAAAACGCTGAACCTGCCCTTGTATTATGGAGAGTTGAAGAAAAACAAGGTAAATTTCAAATTGTTGACATTATAATAGAAGGTGTCAGCTTGGCTATTTCTGCCAGAAATGAATACACAAATATTATTCAGAAATCAGCTAATGGAGTTGATGGCTTAATTGCTGAAATGAAATCAAAACTTTAGAAATTTAAGCATTGAAAACTAAACATCACATTTCATAAAATGTGATGTTTTTTTCGTTTTAAAATCTTCTTAAATATAATTTTATCCTTTACTTTTAGCAAAAATATTGTTAGCATTTATGGCAGATAAGTTGATTACTTATTTGAGGTTTGAAAGCCTCTTTAGAACGCGTCTTGCTTAAAGATAGACGTAAAATATGGCCTAACAGTCATTGATATGACTGGAAGGCGGTAAAATAATACCGTGTGGTGAATATACCGCACTACTTCGTTCTATGTAGCTTTCAACTTCCAGTCGCCTTTCATCACGGCGATTTTTTTTAATTTTAACTGGGGAGATTGAAAATGCCAAATGATAAACCACAAATAACATTTACCTTTATATTTGGATTTATTTTAATATGTTCAACAACTGCTTTTGGAGAGACAAACATATATGGTGAAAATGGAAAAATATCCATAGAAGATATAGGCGATGGCGATTTTTTTAAATACGAATACAACAATAATGGAACCTTAAAATCAAAAACTTATTATTCAGACAATGGTAATTATATAGAGAATATTAAAGTATATAATTATCAAGATAATAATTTAATTTCCGAAATAGAATATTATGAAAATCAAATAACCTCGTCAACCTATTATAATTATGATAATAATAACAATTTAGTAAATGAACAATCATATTATGATGGAGATAAAACAACCGGAACTCTATCATATTCGCTTAATTATGAATATGATAATATGAATAACAGATATCACTGGTCTGGAGAAGAACAATATTATATTGAAAAATTTGATAACAATGGAAACATCATATCACAGCTATCATATTTAAGTACAAATGGAAAATTTAACGGTGCAGAAATCGATAAACTTGTTGAAGAAATAACATGGCAATATGATAAAAACGGAAATATTGAAGCTATTCAAGCAAAAAATGAAGATGGATCCTTAAAATGGAACGACAAATATAATAATATATATGATGAATACAATAACTTAATATATGTTGATAGAGTATATTCATATCCTGGAGCATCTATAAATACAACATCATCATGGTCTAACAACTGGATTGATCCAAAATGGAAAGAAAAAAACTCCCAAACAAAACGAATATCTTATACCATACAAGAAGCTAATGAAGCAACGCCAAATCCTAAAGGCATATATTCTGTAAAACTTACATGGTAAAATAAAAACGCCTATTCAACATTTCTGCGTGCTACTTCTATTCAAAATTATACTTTTGAATAGAAGTTGCGACGTGGAAATATTATAAACAAAAGACCCTCACAGGTAAATACTTGGCTATCTATTTATCGTAACAAAAAGATTCAAGAAAAATCCATTTTCCACTATCGAAAACAAAATGGAAACATTCGCCGTTTTTTACTCTTTCAACCTTATGACCACAGACCCAACAAAGTGCACGAGTAACAGCGCCATGTGAGGATATAGCTATACTTTTGTGTTTATCTTCTTTAACAATATGCTCAAAGCATTCTTTTATAATATGAAAATTTTTGTTTATTTGTCGCTTTTTTTCTTCGCTTTCGGTAGTCAAAAACCAAAAAATCGTCTCTTTTAACTCATCTTTCACAATAATTTTTACATTTTCACTCTCTGGAACAGCTATTTTTGCTGTATCAATAGCACGCTTATATGGGCTGGAATAGACAACTTCAATATTCTTATTCGCAAAATATTCCTTAAGTTTTTTTGCCTGTAAAACACCAAAATCCGTCAGCCATGCATTAATACCATCTCCGTATCTTTTTCCCAAGTTATTTTCGTTTGTTTGCCCATGTCTAAAAAAGTAAAAATGCCTTTGCATGAAAGACTCCTTTTGTTGTATTTTGTAACAGCATAAAGCAAAAGCATTAAAATTTCGGAAAAAATTAACTTTTTTTTTGCATATTTTTATTAGAATTATGTAAGATAATTTAAAATTTGAAATTTTGTTTTTGTTTAAATTTATATCACCGGTGCTATACCGGAAGAATAAAGGCTTTCAGAAAATTCTGAAAGCCTTTAGTATTGGTACGCGCGCGGGGGTTCGAACCCCGGACCCACTGATTAAGAGTCAGTTGCTCTACCAACTGAGCTACGCACGCATTCATCAAATTCTATGGGACTATATACTTATAATTTCTTTTTGGCAACACTTTTTTGATGATTTTTTCACATACTTTTTATTTTTTCCAAGATTATATAAATTTTATTTACATTTATGTGTTAGTATGTACGCACAGTGTAGATATAATACTAAAAGAAATATTCAAATAATATTTCATGTAAAAAAATGCTGATAAAATATTTGACCTATTGTTTTTGTATGTTATAATTATAATGGAATTATATGGAGATAGTTATGGACTTAAAGAATAAAGTTTTAATTTGGGATCTTGATAATACTCTTTACAGAATAACACCAGAACTTGCAGATAAACTAGATTTAGCCATGGCAGAAGCCCTTGTTTATGATTTAGGAGTTCCTCTTGATTTAGCTACAACAAAGGCAAAAGTTAAAGAATCTTACAAAATATTTCGTGATGGTGGTGAAGTTTTTTATCGTGATTACAATATTTCTCCAAAAGATCTGTTTGAAAAATATAATTTTCGTAACCCTGTTGCTGACATTCAGCCTTACGATAAACTAGCTCAAAAAATAGAGAAGTTGCCTGTAAAACAATATATTTTTACAGCCAGCAATCGTTATCCATCTGAAAAAATCTTAAAAAAAATAGAATTATACGACTTTTTCAAAGATAGTTTCTTCTCTGTTGAAGATTTTTGTTGCTACAAAAAAAATGAAAGTGCTGAAGTTTATAAAAAACTTTGCGAAAAAATTAAAACAGCTCCTAAAAATTGTATTTTTATTGATGACAGCTATTCAAATTTAGAAATGGCAAAACAAGCCGGGATGCAAACTGTAAGAATATTCTACAAAGAAAATTCAACAAAAGATAAAGATTTTATAGATTTTGCCTATCGTGGTGTAAATGCTTTTGTAGATGAGCTTTTATCACAAAACCATATATCTTAAAACTAGTCGTCACAAATTGTAGATTCAAACTGATAATTCTCATCATTATCTAGTTTCTTTTGTTCCATGACTAAAAATTTAGAAAATTGTTCAACTAAAGATGTCATTCTTTGGACGAGTTTGTCTTTTATCTTGTCTGTCTGACCGTCAAGCTTTTCTTCATTTTTATTTATTAAAATAGGTTGTAAGTCGTTTATTTCTTTAGTAATTAAATTTTTCATTTGCGGTAAAAAATACTCCAATGCCAAAATATTTATTTGATGATGAGTTTGTTCATGCCGTAATACTTGCTCACGACGGCACTGATTTCCTCTTATTTCCCTTGAAATATATATTATTGGATTTTCATATCCGAAAAAAACATCAACTTTTGCTGGAACAATACATGCATATTCCCCAAAATCATAAACTTGCGTTCCAACATTTATTTCTACTGTCGGATCAGGTACTGTTAAACCTAAAACCTTACCATTATGATTTTTATTTTCATCAATACTTGCAAGATGTGCAGAATCTTTAGAATTATTATAAGTTAAATATCCATAAGATGATTCAAATTTAATATCTATATCTTGTTTTTTCTGCTCACAAAAATTTTTATATAGCAAACTTTGAGCGCAAGCCGTTTGTTCTTGTAAAAATATATTCAAAAAAACAAAAATTATTGATGCATAAAAAAATTTTTTCATATATTATCATTTCATAAAATGAGTTTGCTATAAGGTATTATATATGAAATATTTTATATTGTTGTCAAGTTTTTTGCTATTTATTCAACCTGTACAGGCAGAATTTGTACGTAAACAAAAACGCCCGGCATATTTCATACCTGAGGTAGAATTTCAGAGAAAAGAAATTATACCTACACCGGTAAAAAACACTACACAAAATAGAAATATCAACTCAAATAATCATATTACAAGACAAAATAATAAATATCAAAATAGCGTAAAACAACAAAAAGAAGTTCCTCAAAAAGAAACTTCTCAAAAAGCAGAAGAACAGCCGAAAACATATTCTAACAAAGAAAATACGGAATTTTCAATTCCTCAATACCAACAAATATATGATATTTATCACCAGGATATGCTAAAATTTAAAAAGACTAGACATCTTCCTCACAATCAAGCTCTTGAAAATGATTTGAATAAAAGTTCCAAAAATCGTTTTATCGTAAATTGACAAGATGTATTAATTACTCATCACCGATACGCAATGCTTCAATAAATGCAGATTGTGGAACTTCCACTTTACCGAATTGGCGCATTCTTTGTTTTCCTTTTTTCTGCTTATCCAATAATTTTCTTTTTCTGGTAACGTCGCCACCATAACATTTAGCAGTAACATCTTTACGCAAAGCAGAAATTGTTTCTCTGGCAACAACTTTTCCACCTATTGCAGCTTGCAGAGGAATCTTAAACAAATGCCTTGGAATTAAGTCTTTCAAACGTTCACAAATTTGTCGTCCTCTGCCTTCTGCCTCTAAACGATGACATAAAAACGACAAAGCATCAACAGGTTCTTCATTGATTAAAATTTGTACTTTTACCAAATCTGATACCTGATAATCAATAAGTTCATAATCAAAACTTGCATATCCGCTTGTAATTGATTTAAGACGATCATAAAAATCAAATACGATTTCATTCAAAGGAATTTTATACACAACCATCGCCCTTGAACCTACATAAGTAAGCTCTTGTTGTTCTCCTCGTCTTTCTGTACAAAGTTTTAAAACTGCCCCCAAATAAGTATCCGGTACTAAAATTGTTGCTTTAACCATTGGTTCTTCAATAAATTTTATTGCAGATAAATCCGGCATATCGGCAGGATTGTGTAAATTTATTTGTTCCCCACTATTCAAAGTTATTTTATAGGCTACTGATGGAGCTGTTGTGATAATATCTAAATCAAATTCTCGCCCTATTCTTTCTTGGATAATTTCCATATGCAAAAGCCCAAGAAAACCACAACGGAATCCTAATCCGAGAGCTGCAGAATTTTCATTTTGATAATTTATGCTTGCATCATTTAATTTTAATTTTGCCAAAGCATCTTTTAATGATTCATATTGTGAACTATCTGTCGGAAAAATAGAACAAAACACAACGGGAACAGATGGTTTAAAACCGGCTAATGCTTCGGCACAAGGATTCTTATTATCAGTAATTGTATCTCCTATATTGCAATCACTGACAGATTTTATACTTGCAGTTATAAAACCTATTTCACCGGTGTATAATGCATCAGTATCTTGCATTTTAGGTGTAAACACACCAACTCTGTCTATTTGATATGTTGCTCCATTTGACATCATTCTGATTTGCATTTTTTTCTTTAATACACCGTCTTTTATGCGTACTAAAATTACAACACCTAAATAAGAGTCATACCAACTGTCAATTAAAAGTGCCTTTAATGGTAAATTTTCATTACCCTTTGGAGCCGGTAGTCTTTGCACAATTGCTTCTAATAAATTATCAATACCAAATCCTGTTTTACCGGAGGTTTCTATCGCATCAGAAGCATCAAGTCCTATCACATCTTCAATTTGTTGTTTAACTTTAACAACATCTGCAGAAGGTAAATCAACTTTATTGAGAGCAGGAACAATTTCGTGATCGTTATCTAACGCCAAATATACATTAGCTAAAGTTTGTGCCTCTACACCTTGCGTTGCATCTACTACTAAAATAGAACCTTCACACGAAGCTAACGAGCGAGATACTTCATACGAAAAGTCAACATGTCCGGGAGTATCCATTAAATTTAACTGGTATGTTTTGCCATCTTTTGCCTGATAATTAAGACGTACTGTTTGCGCTTTAATCGTAATTCCACGCTCTTTTTCAATATCCATAGAATCAAGTACTTGCTCTGTCATTTCTCTGCTTTGCAAGCCACCGCATCTTTCAATTAAACGATCTGCCAATGTTGACTTTCCATGATCTATGTGGGCAATTATTGCAAAATTTCTAATCAAATCTAAATTTGAACTCATATTATCCTCTTTCCTATATATTTTTAGTATTGATAAAATAATTTTTCTTTTTTCGCAATATATTATTGAATATATTTTTAAAATATGTTTTAATAATACAGTTTATATAGATGGAGGACTTTGTTATGTTTAAGATTATTGATATCGAATTCGGTTCTGACAAATATGATGAATTGGTAGAATTGCGTTACAAAGTACTGCTTGAACCTCTCGGCCTTAAATTTTTGGACAAGCATAGAACTAATGAAATTTCTTATTTGCATATAGGATGTTTGGATAATCTTGAAGATAAAATCGTCGGTGGTTTAATGTTAATTCCTCTAAACAATAATGAAATACGTATGATGCAGGTTGCCGTATCGCCTGATTATCAAAAGAAAGGTATCGGAAGAGAGTTGGTAGCTTATGCTGAAAAAAGAGCCAAAGATGTCGGTTATTCAAAAATAATTATGTACGCAATGCTCTCTGTTGTAGATTTTTATGAGAAACTTAATTATACACAAGAAAGTGACCTTTTTGAAGAAGGTGGCATTACTTTTGTTAAAATGGTAAAAAAATTGTAGGAAAGTATCATGGCTATAGAATTAAATACAGAAGAAAAAAATATTATAAAAAATGCTTTTGATCTTTTACCAAATCCTGATAATTATCATGATTTAGCAAAACTCAAACAAAGAAGCCAAACAGGTATGGATCAGCTGTTTGATGACAATGGAAATAATGCTGAAGAATCTTCATTATGCTTTGCTGCAAACCATTATTTAGAAAGTATAACTACCAATCAGTCCCCGGTTCTATTTGATGATAAAGGTGAAGCTATGCCTGCACCTCGCATAAATGAAGCAAAGGAAGTAGTCCGCGTTTGTTTAGTGTTGGAAGATTATAAAAATTATCTCGTAAGTAGCTTAAATCAAGACAAAACAGATGAACAAAAACGTTCTATGATACAAGAATTACGTTCTGTTGAACCTTATTTAGATGATGAAGATAAAAGAAAATTTAATAATGTCATTAAACGTATAGGATTGAATTTGCCGGAAATTATTTCTGAATACGTAGTTAACAGACGTAATAATGATTATTGTACGCTACAAGAAATGGCTAAAGCATTAAAAAAAGACAAAGATAATGCTATATTAAAAAATAAATTGACAACAAGCAGCCGCTCGTTTGTATTCAGCTATTTTGAAGATGTAAAAAAAATTGTTTCACCTGTTCATATTGCAGAATTAGGTGAAAAAGCTTTAAAAGCTAACTCATTGATTAAAAGCAATCCTTATGATGAAGCAAAAAAATATACCGGAACAGCTTTATATTATGATACACAATCAAGAATACATGAAGTTATGCTTGAAGCATATAGAAAAACAAATAATACAGCAGGAATAAATTCTTCATGTGTACTTAAAAAACGAGCTGAAGAAAATGCAGAAAGAGCAAGATCTTACGGATATAAAGCTGCAGAAGGAAACTCTTTGTAATAATCATTATTAAAAATAAATAAGGAAACAGTATGTTTAAAAAAATTTTATTACTTTCTGTATTGTTTGGTGGAGTATCATTAAGCGGTGCAGCTTCTCAAAGTAACAGTTTGATATTACAAGCAGGTAGCTTTATTGGTATTTTAATAAGCATTGTAATTTTGTTTGCTTTTATGAGAATTATCGTAAAATCTGCCGGATGTTTGACATCTTGTTTAATTTTATGCGCTATTATCTGTTTTATTATGTATGCTTTTGGTATGTTTAATAATGGCATACAAGGTGTACCTGCGGCCATAAAATCTTTTTTCGGACAGCGTGTAGAGAAACAAGAACAAATTGATCCTATTGAAGCAATTAACAATCAAGCTGTTGCCATACAACAAGGGCAACTTTTGGGACAAGATGTAATTTCTACAGATGAAGAAAATATTCCATTAAATCAACAAATTATCAATCAACCAAACACTCAACAGATTATGTTGCAATCACAGACATCGCCATCTGTACAATCTTATGATAATACCACAAAAAATTATGACGCACCTGATTTGTCACTTGATATCGTTCAAGATGTAGAAGAATTAGCTACACAACAGGTTCCTCCTCAAAACATACAGACACAACAAGAATCTGTTCCACAAGATCCTGTTAATTTATTAGCAACATTACCTGTATTAAAAGGACAAGCAAGAGTAATAAATGCAAATATGCTTTCTATTAGAGGTAGAAAAGTTGTATTATTTGGTATCGATGCTCCGGACCTCTCTCAAACTTGTACCGATCATAGAGGAAAAGCCTATAATTGTGGTCAAGAAGCAGCACAGTGGTTAAAAAATTGGTTATCTACTTACGAAGTTGAGTGCAGAATTATGAAAGAAAATTCTCGTGGAGAATTACTTGGTGTATGTATGCTTGGATCGTACGATATTTCAGCAGCTTTGGTTAATGCCGGATTGGCATTTTCTTATCAAAAAATGAGCGATATTTATACTCCTTATGAGCAACAGGCAAAAGCTAATGGTCGTGGTTTGTGGAGAGGTACATTTTATATGCCTTGGGATTGGCGTAAAATTAAGGCACAAAAACCAAAGATAAAAATAATCAACCAAAGAAAAAAGAGAAGTATGTTGGGTTTATAAGATGTCCCAATTAGAGTTTTTGACAAATTCCGAAGAAGATACTTGTAGATTAGCAAGACAAATTGCAAAAATTGCAAAAGTTGGAGATATTTTTGCATTAAATGGTACACTGGGCATGGGTAAAAGTGTTTTTGCACGAGCATTTATTAAATATTTAACAGATGCTCAAGAGGTGCCGAGCCCGACATTTACACTTCTGCAAATTTATCAAGCGGCAAACTTTGATATTTACCACTACGACTTGTACAGAATAAAATCTCCTGAAGAAATATTTGAATTAGGCATTGAAGAAGCTTTTTATACAGGGGTATCTCTGATTGAATGGCCTGAAAAAATGGGAATTTACACTCCAAAAAATATTATAGAAGTTAATTTTTCTCAGGTTACAAATCAACAGCGTAAAATTTGTATAAATACAAATAATAATGACATGGCTATGCGCTTACAAAGTATAATGGTGAAGCTATGATAAATATACACGCAACTACTATTGAATATAAAAACAAAGGAATAATGATTATCGGGGAAAGTAATTGCGGAAAATCTGATTTAGCATTGCGTATGATTATGCAAAAAAAAGCTCGTTTAATTGCTGACGATCAAACAGAAATTAGCGTGCTTAACGGCAAAATTATTGCTTCTTGTCCTCAAAATATCCGTAATATGATAGAGGTACGTGGTATCGGTATTGTACCAATAAAAGCAAAAAAGAAAACAACCGTAAAGTTAGTTATTGAATTGGTAAAAGATATTAAGTTAATTGAGCGTATGCCACAAAAAGAATATTTTTTCTTTGCTGATGCAAGCGTTGAAAAAATACTATTATATCCATTTGAAAATTCAGCAACTGACAAGATTGTTATAAAAGTTGATAGTCTGCTTGATTAGTTGCATTTTAAATTTTATTATAAAAAGAAAACAGAGAGAAAGAGATGAAATATATTGTTACATTTTTAAGGACATTAGGAAAACCTATAGTAGATTTTTTCTGCCGGTTTGGTTATTTGTTGCTATTTATTGCAAAATCAGTTTATCATAGCCTTACACCACCATTTTATTTTAAATTATTAGGAAAACAAATGGTGGAAATAGGCTTTTATTCTTTACCGGTTGTGGGACTTACAACAATTTTTGCCGGAATGGTAATCGCACTGCAAAGTTATAGCGGATATGCCAGTATCGGTGCAGAAAAGATGGTTGCATCAGTAGTCCTGATTTCCGTTACAAGAGAATTAGCTCCCGTATTATCCGCACTGATGGTCGCAGGCAGAATTGGTGCTGCAATGGCTGCCGAAATAGGCACTATGAAAGTTACAGAACAAATAGATGCTTTAACAACATTATCTGTAAATCCTTTCAAATATTTAGTAACACCAAGACTTGTTGCCGGAATGCTGGTATTACCTATTTTAGTTATGTTAGGTGATTCCATAGGTATTTTTGGTGGTTATGTTGTCGGAGTATATAAACTCGGTTTTAACCCTGCTAATTATATCAATGCTACTTTAGACGAACTTGATGCTGTCGGTATAATTTCCGGATTAGTTAAGGCTTGTGTTTTCGGATTTATTATATCTCTAATGGGGTGCTACAATGGTTATAACTCTAAAGGTGGAGCACAAGGCGTTGGTCAAGCTACAACAAATGCCGTTGTTTCTGCTTCAATTATAATCTTAATTTGTAATTACATAATTACCGAATTTTTCTTTTCAAAATAGCATTTAGAGGGTGAGATGACAGATACAAAAATTTCAGTAAAAAATCTTTATAAAGAATTTGGAAAGAAAAAGGTTCTAACCGGTGTTGACATTGATATCAAAAAAGGTGAATCTCTGGTAGTTATTGGTGGCTCGGGTACCGGAAAATCCGTTTTAATAAAATGTATACAAGGCCTTATAACACCGGATAAAGGTTCTATTAAAATTGATAATACCGAGATAGTAGGAGCTGACGATAAAGCTCAAGAAAAAATTCGTTCTAAAATGGGAATGTTATTTCAAGGAGCAGCTTTATTTGATAGTTTGACCGTTTGGGAAAATGTTGCTTTTGCTTTATTAGAAAATAAAAAAATGCCAAAAACAGAAGCTAAAATTGAGGCTATTCGTGTTTTAAGACAGGTAGGTCTCGCTCCTGATGTTGCAGATTTATATCCTTCAGAATTATCCGGAGGAATGCAAAAACGTGTAGGCCTCGCCAGAGCTATTGCCAACAAACCGGAAATTATCTTTTTTGATGAACCTACAACAGGTCTTGACCCTATTATGGCTGATGTAATAAATGATTTAATTGTAGAATCCGTAAAATGTCTTGGTGCAACGGCTCTTACAATTACACACGATATGGCTTCTGCCAGAAAAATTGCTGATAAAATTGCAATGCTTTACCATGGTAAAATTATTTGGTATGGTACAGTAAAAGAAATGGATAAAACCGATAATCCATTTGTAAAGCAGTTTATAAACGGAAAATCTCAAGGTCCTATAAAAATAGAGGTTTAAACTATGGTAAAAAAAACAGATTGCGAATTTGTATGTCAACAATGCGGAACAACTTATCTTAAATGGCAAGGAAAATGTGATTCTTGCGGAGAATGGAATACTATTGTTGAAGAAAAAATCGCACCTGAAGGATTTTCTAAAATTTCAGCAAAATCTCATGGTCATCAGATAGATTTTGTTCCGTTAATCGGCTGTGAACAAAATTTTAGCAGAATTGTTACTAATAACAAAGAAATTGACAGAGTTACAGGTGGAGGTCTCGTTCCCGGCTCGGTAATTCTTGTTGCCGGAGACCCCGGAATAGGAAAATCTACTTTATTATTGCAAATATGCGCCAATGTAGCCGATTTTGCCTCTCATCCTGAATGTTTTTATATTTCAGGAGAAGAAGCTATTGATCAAGTGAGAATAAGAGCTCAACGATTGCACCTGGAAAATGCTCCGGTTAAACTTGCCAGCGCTACAAATATCAATGATATTGTAGCAACTTTGCGCAAAAACAATCCAAAGTTGGTAATCATAGACTCAATACAAACAATGTATTTAGAAGAAGCAGAATCAACACCTGGAAGTGTATCACAAGTAAGGGCATGCGCTTACGAATTAATCAAATTAGCAAAAGAACAAGGATTTGTTTTATTTATTGTTGGACATGTTACTAAACAAGGATCAATTGCCGGACCTCATATTTTAGAGCATATGGTTGATACAGTACTATATTTTGAAGGAGAAAGAGGACATCACTTTAGAATCTTGAGAGCCGTAAAAAATCGTTATGGTGCAACAGATGAAATTGGTGTATTTGAAATGCAAGATGTCGGCTTGGTAGAGGTAGAAAATCCTTCAGCGCTATTTTTAGCCGAAAGGCAGGGAAATATTTCGGGTTCTTGCGTTTTTGCCGGAATTGAAGGTTCTCGTCCTGTTTTGGTTGAAATTCAAGCTTTAGTCAGCCCATCAGGATATTCATCACCTAAAAGGGCTGTTGTAGGATGGGATTCAAACAGATTATCTATGGTACTCGCCGTTTTAGAAGCCAGATGTGGTATAAATTTAAGCGCACAGGACATTTATTTAAATATCGCAGGTGGATTGAAAATTTCTGAACCTGCTGCAGATTTAGCTGTTGCTATGGCTGTTATATCATCTATGACAAACAAACCTCTTCCTGCTGATATGGTAATGTTTGGTGAAATAGGTCTTTCCGGAGAAATAAGAGCTGTAACTCAACCTAATTTACGTCTAAAAGAAGCTTGTAAGTTAGGTTTTAATAGTGCTATTATCCCAAACAGTCGTAAAAAAGACCAAAAAAATTACAATAACAATATGCAAATTTATGAAATAGGTAATGTTAGTCGCCTTATAAATTGGTTTAATTAAGAGAAGAAAAATGGAACAACTCAGTAATTTAGATGTCATTATATTAATCATAGTAGCACTTTCTGCTCTATTGGCATTTTATCGTGGTCTGATTAAGGAAGTGTTGTCAATTATCGGATGGGTAATTATGACTGCCTTAATGATATATGTATTGCCGTTGCTTGTCCCAATATTTGCAAAATATATTGAAAGCGGTATGATGGCAGGAATTGCTACAGCCGTCACAATTTTTGTCGTATTCTTTATTATCTGGTTCATATTTACGGCTTATATATCCGGAAAAATTCGCTCATTAAAAAAATTAAATTTTATAGACAGAACATTAGGACTATTCTTTGGAATTATCAGAGCCGGATTATTTGTTGTTTTAACATATATTGCTATAGGTTGGATCGTTCCATTTAAAGAACAACCTGAATTTTTAACAAAATCAAAATACTATGTTTTAGCCGGAAGTTTTGCAAAACCTATAGAAGATTTAATTCCTCAAGATACTCTAAATCTCATAAAATCTAAAGATGATGCTAAATCTAAAGAAACAGAAGAAAAGGTACAAAAAGAGATTGATGATTTGTTCAAAAAACTGGCTCAACCAACAGTAAAATCTGAAAAAGACACAGATAAAAAAGATAAAGATGCCAATGATACAGGCTATTCTAAAAAAGAAAGAGATAACCTTGATCGCTTAATTGAAAACATCGTTGAAGAATAGATTTCTATTTAAAGTTTAAAATCTGCAATTAATTTTTCAAAAGAATCTCTAACCTTTTGATATACCATCTTTTTCACAATCCATACTCTATTGATGGCGAACTGAAAATCTGACCATTTATATTTTGAAAACTCATAGTTTTTGGTCTTAACATTAATTTCATCATCTTGTCCATAAAAATACAGAAGCAACCATGTCTGTTCCTGGCCGATGAACCCTGATTTATTTTTTTTAATAAAATCACTGGGGAAATCATAACGAAGACGACGTTTCATTTGTGCAACAACACGAACAGATGTAATTGATGTTTCTTCTTGTAACTCTCTTAAACCTGCCGTAACAACATCTTCTCCAGCTTCAATTCCTCCTTGTGGAAATTGCCAATCATGTAAGGAAAAATTTTCTTTACGCCGACAAACTAATATTTTTTTGTCTTTGTTAAAAACAACAAGACCAACATTGGGACGATATTTCTTCATTATTTTTTCTTTTCAGGTAAAGTTTCTTCAGTATTTTCTTCAACCAGTTTCATTTCCGAGCCGTACAAACTTAAAGCTTTTACTAAATCTAATGCTCTAACTAATTGATAATCCTTGTTACTTTTATCTTCAGTATTGTCATTTTTATCAGCATCTTTTTTAGTATTATTTTTTGTATCACTATTTTGCTCATTTTTAAGAGCATTTTTCAAATTAGCCTCACTGACATTATAAAAATGGTCAATAACTTCTATTTTTGCTTCTTTGACAACAATATCAGGTTCTATTCCTTTAGCCTGGATAGAACGACCGGACGGAGTATAATATCTTGCAGTAGTAATCCTCATTGCCCCGTACTCTCCAAGAGGAATAATCGTTTGTACAGAACCTTTTCCAAAAGACTTTTCTCCAAGCAAAATAGCTCTATGATGATCTTGCAAAGCACCGGCAACAATTTCTGATGCCGAAGCAGAACCTTCATTTATTAGAACAACAATAGGTAATCCGTCAGTAATATCTCCCTGTTTTGCTGAATATTTTAAGGTATCTTCATCATTTCTTGAACGTGTAGAAACAATCTCCCCACGATTCAAGAATAAATCAGCTACAGCTACAGCCTGATCTAATAATCCTCCAGGGTTATTACGCAAATCCAACACTATTCCACGAATTTTATTTTTTGTTTTCTTTTGAGCATCTTCATACGCTTTTTTTATTCCATCTGCTACATTTTCGGTAAATGAAGAAACTCTGATATATGCAACATCTTCATTTTTTATATCACTTTTAACTGATTGAATTTTAATTTCATCACGAGTAATTGTCACATCAAAAGGTTTTTCTCCTTGACGAGAAATAGTCAATTTTACTTTAGTACCTATTTTACCGCGCATTTTATCAACGGCATCATTTAATGTTTGCCCTGATACAGATTCACCATCAATATCCGTAATATAATCACCTGATTTCAGACCGGCCTTTGATGCAGGAGTATCATCTATAGGAGATACGACTTTGACAACTCCGTTTTCCATTGTAACTTCTATACCTAACCCACCAAATTTTCCTTTGGTTTGTTCGTTCATATATTTAAAGCTTTTTTCATCTAAATAACTGGAATGAGGATCAAGAGAAACAAGCATACCATTAATCGCAGCTTCAATTAATTTTTTATCTGATGTTTCCTCGACATAGCTTAATTTTGTTCTTTCCATTACCTCACCAAAAAGATTCAGCAATTCATAAGTATTAATATCTTTATCTGCTTCAATTTTTGTGTCACTTTTAGCATAAGCTCCAACAGTATATGTTAACATTAATGCACACAATATATTCTTATAAAATTTCATTATTTAACCCCTTATTTATTTTGACAACCAAATTTCCGGATTTACCGGGAGGCTATCTTTTCTTATTTCCATATATAATTTAGATTCCGTATCAGGCATTTGTCCTATCGGCTCTCCGGCAAGAAGCATTTGCCCTATTTCACAATCAATATTATTTAACCCTGATAACAAAGATAAATACCCGTTACCATGCTCAATAATTATTACATTACCATATCCCTTAAACGGTCCAGAAAAAGCAACCGCCCCATCAAAAGGTGCTACAACTTGAGCCATTTTTCTTGTTTTAATATGAATACCTTTTGAAGTAACTCCTTTTGCTGTTTCTTGCCCATAAGAGATAACAACCGGACCGGTAACAGGTCTGGCCAGCAACCCTTTTGCCTTCACAAATTTGGCCGCAATAGATTTCATAACTTCTTGATTATCGTCATATAAATCATCTTTAGCCTTATACTCTGCTTCAGCACGCATTTTTTCTTGTTTTCGTAAATTTTCAAGACGACGCTTTTCTTCAAGTTGCTTTTGCTGGCGTATTTTTTGATTTTTTTCAATTTTTTCAAACAATTCACGCAAATCTTTTGCTTGCGAAAACAATTCTTGAGACTGACGACGTGCAACTTCTGTCTTTTTTTCCAAATCTTTTTGCATTGCTTTTTTCTTATTCATTAAAACTTTTAAATTTTCGCTGTCTTTTGATAATTGTGACTGCTTAGTTTTAATTTCTTTAACTTGTTTTTCTATTTGTTTTTTCTGCTCGGTTATTGTCTGTAATTGCTTTTTAACACTTTCGGCATTAGCATTAATTTCAGGAACAATTTCTCTTAACAATATAGCACTGCGAATAATTTCAACAGGAGTCAAAGGTTGCACAAATAAAGATTCTACTGGTTTTCTTGATAAATTTTGCAAAGCAGCAATTGTATTTGCCATTTTACGCGTTTCTTGATTAAATTCTTTCTCACTTTCACCTAACTCTTTTTGCAAATTTTCTAATTTACCTTCAGCTAAAGATAAAGATTTTTCATTATTTTGAATTTCCTTTGCTGCAGAAACCAGAGAATTATTGAGTTTTGTCATTTCAATGCTTACTTCAAGAGATTTTGCTTGCAATCTCTTGTGTTCAAGGGCTTGATCCTTTGCTTTTTTTTCAGCATAAACAAGCTGTTCACGAGAAATTTTGGGCGCAGCGTTAACGACTTTTGTAAAAACAAATGTCCCTAATACAACAAATATTAAAATCTGCACCCAAAAATTTTTCATTTATTTTTCACCAACAAAGATTCACCTGTCATATCTGCCGGTTTTTCTATATCAAGCAACTCTAACAAAGTAGGCGCTATATCTGCTAATTTACCGTCTTTCAAACGACAATATTTATCCGGTGCATTATACAATGCTGCCAAAACTCTGCCTGCAGTATGCGCTGTATGTGGTTGCTTAGTAATTTCATCATACATTTTTTCCACATTACCATGATCTGCAGTAACGAGCATTAGTCCATCAACCTTTTTGATTGCATCTTCTACTTTTCCAAGACATTCATCAACAGCTGCAACAGCTTTTAATGCTGCAGGCATAATGCCTGTATGTCCGATCATATCACCATTAGCAAAATTACAGATAATCACATCATATTTCTTATTTTCAATTGCATCAATAAGCGCTTCCGTAACTTCATAAATACTCATTTCCGGTTTAAGGTCATAAGTTGCTACCTTCGGACTTGGAATCAATATTCTGCTTTCGCCTGCAAACTCTTTTTCTTCACCACCGTTAAAGAAAAATGTAACATGAGCATATTTTTCAGTTTCTGCAATACGAAGTTGTGTTAATCCTGCTTTGCTTACGATTTCTCCGAAAATATTATTTAATGCTACAGGAGGAAACATAGTATGCATAAAACGATTATGGTCTTCAGAATATTCAGCCATACCTACATAATCAACAAAATTAACAACTTTCTTTCGTTCAAAACCAGCAAATTGTTCATCTGCAAGAGCATATAAAATCTCTCTGGCCCTATCTGCACGATAATTTATCATCAATACAGCATCACCATCTTTCATACCGGTGTAATTTCCAACAACGCAAGGCAGAACAAACTCGTCAGTTACCTCGGATTCATATGAAGCAGTGATAGCTTCATCTGCCGTAGCATAATGCTTACCATTAGCTAAAATCAAATTATCATATGCTAACTCTATTCTATCCCAACGTTTATCTCTATCCATTGCATAAAATCGTCCTGAAACCGTAGCAATATCAACATTTTTCATATTTTTCAAAGCATCTGTCAAATCTGCCAAATATTTTTTGCCGGAAGTAGGAGGTGTATCTCTACCGTCCATATATGCGTGGATAGCCACTTTGACACCATTTTCAGATAAGATTTCAGCAACTGCAATAATATGTGATATATGCGAATGGACACCACCATCTGACAACAATCCCATAAGATGACAAGTTCCGTTAGTCTTATGTAATTTTTGTATCATCTCTTGCAAAACTTTGTTATCTTTCAAAGTGTTTTCTTTAATAGCCACATCAATTCTTGGCAAATCCTGCATAACTACACGACCTGCACCTAAATTTGTATGTCCGACTTCAGAATTTCCCATTTGACCATCAGGCAATCCGACAGACAAGCCATAAGTTTCTATAAGGCTGTGCGGACAATCTTGTATAAGCTTATGCCAATTAGGAGTATTTCCCATTTCTATAGCGTTATCAGGTGTTTTAGGTTCACGAAACCCCCATCCGTCCAAAATTAAAAGCATAACAGGTTTTTGTTCTATCATTTTTTTCCCTTTATTAAAAATTTTTTATACTATAAAGCATATATATATTAAAATAAATCAAAAACACCAAAAAATTAACATTTTTTATGGTTATAAACAATTATGTTGTCTATATACTTATAAAATCTTAATTTAGTAACAGTTTTATAGGATATTTAATGATGAAAATAAAAACTTTTTCTTATATGATGCTTTCTTTTGGAATAGGACTATATAGAGCACCTGCTCTTGCTGATACGACCTTAAATGCAACAGGAGAAATAAAAGCTTTATACGGATACACAGATGTTGCACAAAAATATAAGAACGATCTTAAACAAAATAATCTACCTACTGAAGGTTGGATAAGTTTTTCATTGAACAATCAATTGTCCGAGCAATACGAACTTGGTATTTTTGCTGACTTCATGGCCGGTACCGATAAATATCTTAAAAATTATAATCAGGGAGATTGGGGCCAAGAAATATATGCAAGATGGCAGACACCTTTCGGGCAATTTGCACTTGGACAAATGTACAATGTTGCTTATGAGCAAGGAATAAGTGCACCATCATTCGGGGCATTGACCGTAAATAACAGTAATGTTGTAGATTTTATCCATAATCCTAATTGGTTAAAACGCAAAAAAGATACAGCTTTCCGTACACTTAATTCTACATATATAAATACCGATGGCGATTCTGTAAAATTTTCATACTTTACACCTGAGTTATATAATACGGTTTTTGCGGTTTCTTATATCCCGTATACTTATAATCGTTCCTCTCTAATAAATAAATACGCGCCATATCATAACGAAGGAGGAGCCGTATTTTCTGCATTAAATACTTTGAATTTTGACACATTTGAAATTCAAACATCAGCCGGATATGCCAATTTTTTTGAAAACACACAAGAATATACTTTAGGTATGAATATTTATCGCAAAGGATTTACACTTGGCGCTTCTTGGCGCAGAACTAATCCGAATGGAAATAAAAATCAGCCAAAACGACATACTGTTCCTGAATTTTTTGTTACTTTTCGCAATGCAGAAGCATATAATATAGGGCTTGGATATGAATTTGGGCCTCTGAAAATAGCTCTTTCTTATTTCAACTCTAAAGCAAAAGAATATCGCTTTGAAGATAATATATGGCAATTATCCGGAGAATTTCGTGTACATAAGCATATAAATATTTATTCAGCTGTTGCTTATACAAAATTCTCGGGAGAAAAAGATATTATAGAAAGTAACAATAAAGGTTATGCTTTCATTATCGGAACTGGAATAAATTTTTAGGAATTTTCTATGAATACATTACTGTTTATTTCTGATAACAATGCTTTTAAAGAAGATGTATGTACACAAATTCAATTATATGAAAAAAATTTTGCAATCATCTTTAACGAACAAGACTCTACTACTGTTGATTTGATTCTGCTTGATGAAAATATCAGTAAAGCAGAAGAATTAAAAGCTAAATACCCTTTTACCCCGATTATTTTGCTGTCAAAAACTGAAGAAACTAATTCTTACATATTTAAAAATATTCAAAAGCCGTTTAAACTTTCAAAACTTTTGTTGTCTATATCATCTTCAATAAATTTGTTAGAGAATACTGAAGAAGGATATATCAAATTCAATAATTTTGAATTACATCCAATAAAAAAAGAAATTCTATGTTTGCGCACAAAAAAGATTGTTAAGTTAACAGAAAAAGAAGTTTCTATCTTAAAATATTTATATAAATCCGGAAATCATCCGGTAAATAAATCAGAGCTATTACAACAGGTATGGAATTATAACGCCGAAGTCAGCACACATACACTTGAAACTCATATATATAGGTTACGTCAAAAGATTATGAAAGGAGATAAAAAATATCCTCTTATAATTACTGACAATGGTTGTTATTTGTTAAAGAATTAAACATCAATTTAGCAACATTTATCAATTCTTCTTTGCTTGAGGTACACCCATTTCCTAACCAGTAATTTTCCAGTGCTTGAATTATATCTCCTATACATTTGCTTTTAGTATTTACAATTTGTAGAATATCTTGTCCTGTTAGTGGAAAAACCGGTATATTCATATCATCAATTTTTTTCATCACATTTGATATATTTTGTTTATCCCCAAACTCCATAGCATACGTCAACAATGCCTTATCGCGACAAAATTCTTTTCCGTAACGGTACATAATTTCTGCCAAAAACTTGTCATTTTCAAAATCGCTCACCGAACATTGAATTTTTGCCCAATGTTGTAATTTTTCTTTTTGTTTACGGCTTAAATGCATCCTATCTGACAAACTGTGAGCAAAATCAACATTAGGATTATAAAGCACGAAAAAACGCCGTAAAGCTACAGGTTCAATATTGTTTTCAGTTTCTATATCTATTAAGTGTTGCAAATTCTCAAGATTATCAGATGGTGGCAAAATATAATCCAAGATCCCATTATCATACATGATTTTTAAGGTTTTAGCAAAATTTGGCGTAACTGCCAGCTTTATCAATTCTACAGATATTCTTTCTATTGAGATTTGTTTTAAATGTTCTTTATTTTCAACACAAACTCTTAGCGCATTTTTATCTATTTCTGTTTTACCGAATTTAGAATAAAAGCGAAAGAATCGTACTATTCTCAAATAATCTTCAGGAATACGTTGTTCAGGACTGCCGATAAACCGTACAATGCCGTTTTTTAAATCTTTTATACCATTAAAATAATCAAAAACATTACCTTTTTCATCTGCATAAACGGCATTAATAGTTAAATCACGTCGCGAAGCATCTGCAATCCAGTCATCGGTAAATTCAACTTCAGCATGCCGGCCATCAGTTTTTATATCTTTTCTTAAAGAAGTGATTTCTAACATTTTATCGCCGATAAATACGCCAAGCGTTCCATATTTAATACCTATGGGTACAGTTTTTATACCCTCAAGTTCACATATTTCCAATAACTCTTCAGGAGATAAATCCGTTGCTAAATCATAATCATAGCTCTGCATACCGGCAATAGCATCGCGTACAGCTCCGCCTACAAATCTCAAAACGCCACCATGTTTTTCTATAATATGAAAAATTTTTAGAAATTGCTTATTTGAAATAAAATTTTCCATATTCAGATAAGAGTCTATAATCATATTTTTTCCATTCTTTAAAGATATATTCTGTTGTTAACTGTTTATATATATTTTTGCAATATTATTTTACAAAAGTTTCACAGTTTATTGAAGGATATATATGATGTTAAAAATTTTATCAGTTTTTGGTTTTACTTTTTTCGCTTTAAGTTCAGTTGCTCATGCAGACGGAATACCACAGGTACTCGGAGAATACGGAGATTGGACAGCATATTACTATACCGAAGGGAACAGCCCTGTTTGTTACATTTCTTCAATGCCTAAAAAAAGTGAAGGTAAATATTCAAGACGTGGGGATACATATATATATGTTACACATCGTCCGACAGATAAAACTTTCGGCACTATTACCTTTGTAGCCGGATATAATTTCAAACAAAATTCTAATGTAACCGTAAAAATCGGAACACAGACATTCAATGATTTATTTGTAGATGGCGACAAAGCTTGGACAATGTCTTCTGATATTGATCTTAAAATTGTAGAATCTATGAAAAAACACGAAAAAATGATTGTTCATGGTACATCATCTAAAGGAACAAATACAAAAGATACTTATTCTTTATTAGGTTTTTCAAAAGCTTATAGAACTATTTCTGCAAAGTGCAAAAAATAATGTCAGAAAAAAAAGAACTTATCGGTTTATCAAAAGAAGAACTTTATAAAGAACTGGAACTGCTTGGAGAAAAATCTTTTAGAGCCAAACAGTTATGGCAATGGATTTATTTTCGCGGAGAAACCGATTTTTCTAAAATGACGAATCTTTCTAAAGATTTTCGCCAAAAGTTAAGCGAAAACTTTATAATTTCTCGCCCAAAAATTATTACAGAACAAATTTCTTCTGATAAAACCCATAAATGGTTAATTGAATTTGCCGACGGACAACGTGTAGAAATGGTCTATATTCCCGAAGAAAATACAGGTGCTGTTTGTATTTCTACACAAGTTGGTTGTGCTGTCGGATGCAAATTTTGTCATACCGGTTCTCAAAAATTAACCAGAAATTTATCTACGGCAGAAATTGTCAGTCAATTTATGTTAGCTCGTGATTGTTATCATGAATGGCCGAGTCCTACAAATGAAATAAGGCATTTGGCAAATATTGTCGTAATGGGTATGGGAGAACCTTTATACAATCAAGAAAATGTTATTAAAGCTCTGAATATTTTTACTGATTGTGATGGTATTGCCATTTCAAAACGCAGAATTACCATGTCAACTTCAGGAATCGTTCCTAAAATTGTGGAAACACTTAAAGCAACAGGCGTCAGATTAGCCATATCATTACATGCTCCAAACAATGCTATTCGTGAACAAATTATGCCTATTACAAAAAAATATCCTGTGGAAGATATTATGGAGGCTTGTCGTCAATATCAAAATGAAGACAGTAGTCGTTATATCACCTTTGAATATCTGATGTTAGACGGAATTAACGATTCATTTGAATGTGCAGAAGAGCTTATACGTCTTATGAAAAAATATCAATTAAGAGCAAGTTTTAACCTTATCCCTTTTAATCCATGGGAAGGATGTCCTTTCAAACCAAGCTCAAACAATCGGGTACACGCATTTGCAAAAAAGCTTACGGAAGCAGGTTTTGCTGCACCAATTCGTGTAGCCAGAGGACAAGATATTTTAGCTGCATGCGGACAACTTAAAAGTAAAAAATCAATATAACTAACTTGACAAATAATCCTGTTTTTTGTATAGTCACAACTATGTTTTGATTATTAACCCTTAATTATTTATTTCTATGTGTGTTCACAAAAATTATTTATCCAATCTACCGTGTACTTTAACCAAAGATTTAGTACAAAAGCATTCCGTTGTGGAAATTATTTCCATGTATAAACCGGCATTAGTCAATGATGGAGTTAACATTGATGTAAATCCTCCAACTTTTGACCCAATAGACATCTGCCAGCACAATCGGCGTATTTTGCAAAATCATCGCGAAGTAAGAAACCTGCAAAAATCATTAAGATATGTATGGTGTGATGGCTACGAATCTGCAACATGGGAAATGCGAAATTGTAGATATCTCGGCATTCGCTTGACTAAAGACTTTATCTTACACGAAGCTGTTTGGCCTGCATTTGTTTGTGGCGATCATATTGAAAGCATCATCAACAAATGCCACGCACGTTTGATTACGCAAAGAGAATTTTTGCTACTTTCTTATGTATGGCAAGAAATTTCCGAAATGCGCGTAATCGCCGGAGATACTCCGCTTCCTGCAGGTGAAAAATGGTTCTGGTATATGGATGTTGATGCTCTGAATAAGGCTTGGTTTGATAAAATTTCCTTTAACGGAGAAAAAAATTATCTACGAGATTATCCAGGATGTGTACTTCTTGCTGTAACAAGCACCTGTCAGAAAAATTCCTGACACATTAAAAAAGACAACATTAAAAGTTGTCTTTTTTTATTGCTAAAAACATATATTAACCAACGATTGCTCCATTATTAACTTGTAAAAATTGCGCATAATCTCGCATAGATTGGAACAAACTATCGTCAGTAGATGTTATAAATGCTTGTATTTGTAATTTTTTAATTTTATCTAACAAAGCATCTTTTTTCAGCGAATCTAAATGGGCAACAACCTCATCTAATAACAAGACAGGAGCAAATCCCTTTTCTAAAATTTGACATTTTGTCTGGGCTAAAATAAGTCCGATTAACAAAGATTTTTGTTCTCCTGTAGAACAAAGCTCTGCCGTCATATTTTTATTTTTGTAATATACCTTAAAATCAGTTTTGTTTACACCATCTGAATTATCTGTATATAAAAATGAATTTCGTTGTTCTCTTATCATCTGACAATATAGATTTTCTACTTCTAAAGCAGGTTGTTCATCTAATAATTTTTCAATTTTTCCATCTAATTCTATTTGAATATTAGGAAAAACATCATCAGGTTCACTGACTATGAAAGCATTTAATTTTTCTACAACATCTTTTCTTGCTGCAGCGATTGCGACTCCGGTTTCTGCCATATTTTTTTCTAATACATCAAACCAAGTATTGTTCATTTTACCGATTCGGAGCAATTCATGCCACTCTTTATATAGGTGCTCAAATTGTGAAGTCCTTTTAGCATGTTCAATATCAAAGGAATATACCATTCTATCTAAAAAACTTCTTCTTGGCTGCGTTCCCCCTCTAAAAAGTCTATCCATTTGAGGAGTAAGCCAAATTGCTGAAAAATATTCTCCCAACTCCATTTGAGAGGTAACTTTTTCTCCGTCTATTTTAACGATTCTTTTATCATAACTACGACCATTTTCCGAAATATTTCCATTTTCTAAAGCCGTACCTATCTCATATTGTTCATCATTTTTGCTAACAACTGCAGAAACTGCCCAATTTTGACCATATAAATTTGCATCTTCGCCGATTCTCCTGATATCAGACAATTTTGCACCACGCAAACCTTTTCCAGGAGTCAGAAAAGAAATTGCCTCTAATATATTAGTCTTTCCACTACCGTTTTCTCCGGTAATTATCACAGGATTTAGATTTAGATTCAAACGTAATGACTTGTAATTTCTAAAGTCATTTAAAGTCAGGCGAGTTACACCTGACTTTTTTTTAGTAATTTCAAATATTTTATCAGCTGCGAGACTCAATTTATATTCTCATAGGCATCAATACATAGATAGCGCTTGCATCACTCATATCATGCAAAACAGCAGGAGACATAGCATCAGAAAAGCTGAATTTTACATTTTCACCTTTAATTTGTGCTAAAATATCTAACAAATAGCTGAAATTATAGCCTATTTCCATAGCCTCATTGTCATAAACAGCATCTAGTTCTTCCATAGCACTACCTAAATCAGCGCTTGAGGTAGTAATAACAACATGATTCTCTTTGGTAATCATCTTAATTGCTCTTGTTTTTTCAGCTACAACAGAAACACGATCAACCGCCGATGCTAAACCTTTGACAGACACTTCTAAATTTTTATTATTATCTGTAGGAATAACCCTTTCATAATCAGGATAAGACGCATCAATCAATTTTGAGGTCAAAGTTACATCATCCATTGTAAAGCGAATCTTATTCTCTGAGAAAGAAATTTGAATATCACTACAATTAACATCATCAAGCAATTTTCTGATTTCTGCAACTGTCTTTTTTGGAACAATAATGCCTGCCATATTTTCTGCACCGGCAGGTAAAGGAGACTCTACACAAGCCAACCGATGTCCATCAGTAGCAACAACACGTAAAACACTTAATTCTCCCTCTTTTTTTGCATGTATATACAAACCATTGAGGTAATATCTTGTTTCCTCAGTAGAAACAGCAAATTGCGTACGATCAATAACAGATTTTAATTCTTCTTTTTCCATAACAAAATTTGTCGGCAATTTATCTGCTGAAATTACAGGAAAATCTTCAACCTTGATTGTTGGAATAGAAAACTCCGAACGCCCAGAATTTACTACTAATTGTCCTTTTTCGTCAGGATATGTAAATTGTATTTCCGCGCCATCAGACAATTTTCTAACAATATCATAAAGCATATGTGCAGGAGCTGTCGTTGCTCCTTTTTCTAAAATTTTTGCATCAATTATTTCAGATACTTCTGTATCCATATCCGTAGCTCTAAAGCTTACACCATCTCCCAATGCTTCTATCTTAACATTAGATAATACAGGAATCGTATTTCTTCTCTCAACAATACTCTGTACATGGCTGAGAGTCTTTAGTAGATTTGCACGTTCTATAATAAATTTCATTTTAAACACCATTAAAAAGTTACGCTATTTATATATATAGCACATAGTAACAAAGAAAGAATACAAAAAAATGAGTATTTCAACAAGTTTTTTAACAAATAAAGCAGAATAGACTATAACTACCCTGCTCTATTTATATTTTATTGTTATACTGATTAAAGCTCTAAAGATCTTCTTAATGTATCAACACTGCATGACAAAGACGAATCTTTACCCAATAATTCTTCAACTTTGCGAACTGCATGCATAACAGTTGTATGGTCTCTGTCAAATTTTCTACCTATTTCCGGCAAAGAACGAGATGTCATTTGCTTTGCCAAAAACATAGCTATCTGACGAGGTCTTGCTACTGTGCGAGCTCTACGAGAAGACTGCATTTCTTTTACTGATATATTGAAATAATCTGCAACCTTTCTTTGAATTTCATCTATTGTTGTGCGCTTATCATAAGAACGTAACATACCTTTCAAAATGTCTTGTGCCATATCAAGAGTTATGTTATTTTCAGATAACAATTGAGAATGTGCGGCAACACGTCTGACTGCACCCTCAAGTTCACGAATATTTGTCGTAATTTTTTGAGCTAAAAATTCAGAAACCGGCTCGGATAACTCTACACCAAACTGTTTTGCTTTGCTCTTAACAATTTTCAATCGCAAATCAAAATCTGTTTGATGAATATCCGCAATCAAACCTCCACTCAAACGAGATTTTAAGCGAGCTTCGATTCCCTCTAAATCTGCAGGTGATTTATCCGCAGAAATAACTATCTGACGACCTTCTTCAATCAATGAATTGAATGTATAAAAGAACTCTTCTTGTGTAGAATCTTTGCCACCCATAAATTGGACATCATCAACCATTAAAACATCAACAGAACGAAATTGTTCTTTGAATGCTGTTGTATCTTTATAGCGCAAAGCTCTGACAAACTTATGCATAAACTTTTCTGCAGAAAGATAAACTATATTTTTAGTCGGATCTTGCTGCTTTAACTTCCAAGCAATCGCGTGCATCAAATGAGTCTTACCGAGTCCGACTCCGGAATACAAAAACAATGGATTAAACGAAATACCATCTGATTCAGAAATTTTTCTTGCTGCAGCATAGGCAAATTCATTTGACTTTCCTACCACAAAATTTTCAAAAGTATAATTAGGATTTAATGGTACAGAAATAGAACGATTAGCATCATCAAATGACATCATATTTGTGTCAGCTTTCTGTATAGATTCCTCTGAATATATTTGTGGTGTCGGAGTCGAATGTACACTTTTAAGCAAACTACGATCTGATGTAGCTTGTACAACTAAATTTATTGATTTAACTTGAGGATTTTTATTTTCCCAAATTTTACGAATTCTTTCAGAATAATATGTAGCAACCCAATTTTTCATAAATCTGGTCGGCACGCAAATATTTATAGTGCCATCACTAAAAGATCCGATAGATAATGGTTTTAACCAGCTATCAAAAGCATTGTCGCCAATTTCTGTCTTTAATTGGCCACAAATCTGCCCCCATTGATCTTGTACTGAATCACCGGATTTACATAGTATGTTTTTTTCTTCCATATAAGTTCTCCACATATAAAGTCAACATTGTGTGTAAACCACAACTTTAAAAAGTAAACAGAATATTAACGGCAAAAAAAATAAATACAATAGAACATTTTTAGAACATTGAAATTAAATTACTTGACAACTATTTTTTTTAATAAAACAGTTCAAAATATTGATATTTACTGCATAAACACAAAAACAGACGTCCCTAAAAAAGGGATGTCTGTTATCTAAAAATATATAAATTACAAAAACCTATAAAGACTTAACTTTTTGAGCTAATCTTGAAATAACTCTGCTGGCGTGATTTTTCTTAAATACACCCTTTTGAGCTGCTCTTGCCATTTCAGACTCAGCAACAACAAATGCGTTTTGTGCTTCGTCTTTATTTCCGGCAGCAACTGCTGCAATAACTTTCTTTACGAAAGTACGTACACGATTTCTGCGAGCTCCGGCAATGATTGCTCTTTTTCCATTTCTGTTAATTCTTGTTTTTGCCGATTTATGATTGGCCATATTTTTTATCCTTTAATTTTAATTATCAAAATTCTGGTATGCTTTATAAACTGTACTTTAGTTACAAGTCAACAATAATTTTCAAAAAAAAGCAAAAAACTTTAATTTTCGCCCAAAATATTTACTCTTATAGTCAGTGGTTTTGCATACTCCTGCGTAATTTCCAGAGTTTCTGATCCTCTATAAAAAATCAGTTTTAAATTTTTATCTTCAACTAACTGCCAACCGAATTGGGGCATAATTTGTTTATAATATTGGCGATACGAATCGGAATATTCATCATTATCATAGACTAATGTAGCCTCTAAAAAATGAGAATTGACCCCGCCAAACGATATCGTATCAGATTCTACTTGTGAAAATCCGGGAGCAACAGGAACATCTTCCATTCCCTCAATAAATGTTTCTGCACACGCAAATTTTGTATTTAATACCAACATACAAAAAAGCAAACACACTAAAAATCTTTTCATCTAAAACCTCATTTCTGTTTTGTTTTACAAAAAAATGTTGAACGTCCAGCCTGAATAATTTTTTGTATACCACCTGTTTTTGTGATATTACAACAGCAGTTCGGGCATTTTAGTCCTGTTTTATTATAAACGCAATGCATATCTTGAAAATGGCCTATATTTCCATCAAGGTGCCGATAGTCCTTTAATGTCGAACCTCCTGCATCAATAGATTTTTGCAATATTTTTCTTGTGCTGATAATAACATTTTCACATTCTTTTTCAGATAAAGAATCTGCACTTCGCAACGGAGAAATACCGCAATCAAACAAAATTTCCGACGCATAAATATTGCCGATTCCGTTAATAATACTTTGTTCAAGCAAACATACTTTAATCGGCTTTTTATGACTTTGAAATTGCTCATACAAATATTTTGCATTTAATTTTTCAGAAAACGGATCAATACCACAATTTTTTAAAAAGCGATTCGTTGCTAATCTTTCGGTATCATCAAATGTAAAAAGCCCAAAACGGCGAGCATCATTAAATACAAGGCAACAATTATCCAATATTAAAAATATGTGATCATGCTTTTGCGACTCTGCAGGAAGCTTATCATATATAATAATTCTTCCGCTCATTCCAAGATGCCAAATAATACTTTTATCATTGTTCAAATCTATCACAATATATTTTGCAACTCGTCTGATTTTTATAATTTTTGCGCCACACAAAACAGAATCTATATTATCAGGAACAATATCACGAAAACGACTGTTTTTGACAATGATATTATCGATTCGTGAACCTTCCGCTTGTTTTTTTAAGGCTCTGACAATGGTTTCTACTTCTGGTAATTCCGGCATATTTTTTCCAATCATTATAAATACTATATACAACAGTAGTTTATAATGTTTAAAAAAAGGTTTGTTAAAGAAAATGTTGCAAAAATAATTCAAGAAGCATAAAACATACATCATCATGAAAAGAAATAGTGCTCGTACAAAAAAATATTTTGCCCCTCAAGATGGAGGTGTGTTTCATAAATGCGATTTTCCGGGATGTCCTGAAAGAGGAGAATTTCGTGCGCCTAAAGATCACGATTTAACAGAGTACTACTGGTTTTGTCTGAAACATGTACAAGAGTATAATGCAAAGTGGAGTTATTATACCAATGACGAAGATATTGATGACGATTCCTCAAAAGAGCACCAATCCTTTAATTATCATCAATTTCACAGATTTTCTTCTAAAATACATTATGCTTTTGGTTTTAATTTCACTGATGACATTCAAGACGGAACATATAATTTTTCACAATTTAATTATGCTGATGCATTGTACACAAAACAAGAACGGGAATATCTTAAGATTTTACAATTATCGCCACAAGACGAACTTTCATTAGATGTTATAAAAAAACAATATAAAAAACTTGTAAAAATATATCATCCCGATTTGAATAATAATAATGCAGAAAAAGAAGAACAATTCAAACAACTCAATAATGCATATAATGAATTAAAAAAACATTTTTCTTGATTTTGATATATAAAAAACTTGACTTTATATTAAAGAATTATAAACTATTCCCATTATAATAATTATGTATATATATATATACAAAAATGGAGTCTAAAAATGGAAAAAATTTTAGTAGAAGAGTTTGAAATTCTTAAAAATGGCAATCAATATGCTATATCTTTTCAGCTTGATGACGGAATGATAACTGATGCAGATTTTGTTTATGACGGCAGAAACTGTGCTATTCTTACTCGTAATAAAAGTAAAGCTTATCTTTTTACAAACATTGTTCCTGATATGAGAAAGGTTCTCTCTGAAGCAAATGATATTGTGATTTTTGAAGAGAATGGTAAAGAAGTTGCTAATGCTTATAAAGTAGATATTCGTCATGTTGCAGAAATTCCTTATCCTGATAATTTTGAAAAAGACTTGTCTGCAATGTTAGAAGAGCTGAAGGGCGAACTTGGTGAAGAAGAATTTACTGAGTTGATGAAAAACATTGCTAAAGAATACGGAAAAAAATAGCACTTTTTAGTACAATTCTATGAAATAATATTGACAAAAATATTTTTTTATGTTAGTCTATAGACATAAAAGTTTATTAGAGTTTTAGGAGATTGGTTATGGCGATGAGACATATTGATAAATCCAAAGAGGGATATGAAGTAGTTGAAAATGGTGGCGCTAAATATATAAAAGTATATGGTGAGCGTGAAGCTAAACTTGCTAAAGTAAAACAAAAAAGAAAAGACAAAAAAATACGGGAAGCTGGATTTGCTAGAATGAAAGCTCAAGAAAAGAAAGATTTAGAAGTTAGAAATAAGAAAGCCTTGGATTATTCAGATAAAAAAGGCAGAGAAGAAATGGCACAACTTGCAAATAAAAGAAAAGTTGAGGAACGCAAAGTTAAAATGGCTTATGAAGAATTTAGTAAAAAATATTCAAGATAACTTCTATTAAAATAGTAAAAAAACAAAAAAAATTCCTCTGTTTTAGAGGAATTTTTCTGTAATAAGCTATAAACTATTTCACTAATATGGAATAAATATCATCTTTATTTTTTGCTTTTCGTATCTTTTTACATTTATCACTATCTTTGAATACTGTTGAAATCAAAGATAAGGCAGAAAGATGATCAGCCCCGCAATCTTCCGGAGAAATTAACAGACAAACTAAATCAACAGGTTGTCCGTCAACAGCATCAAAATCTATAGGGGTATCTAATCGCACAAAAAATATTTTTACATGATTTAAGTCAGAAAGTCTTGCATGAGGAATCGCCGTTCCATTGCCTAAACCGGTAGAACATAAACTTTCTCTTTCCAACAAAGCATCAAAAATCATTCTATCTTCAACACCAAAATATTTTCCGGCTTTAACAGATAAACCTTGTAGAAGCTCACGTTTAGTATCTGCCTTTATATCAACAAAGACACGTCTAACCGATAATATATCCGATATTTGCATGATATTCCTTATTCTTCGTTTTTAGGCTCAACCCAACCGATATTGCCGTCTTTTCTGCGATATACCATACTTATATGATGATTAGCAACATTGCGGAACAACAACGCACATTCATTTTCTAAATCCATATACATTACAGCTTCAGAAA
>JAZULC010000016.1:0-20767 GCA_045643605.1 Alphaproteobacteria bacterium | reverse complement strand
TGTCATGTTCTAGCAATTGTTTTTGAATTTGAAGAGCTTGTTCTTGATGTTTTTCAGATACAGACAAAATTTTGACTTGGACAGGAGACAGCCAAACCGGCAATTTTCCTGCGCATCGCTCCAGATAAACACCGATAAAGCGCTCAATAGCTCCTAAAATAGCGCGATGTAACATCACTGGCACATGTTTTTGTCCGTCCTCACCGATATAAAACATTCCCCATTTTTGAGGCAAATTCATATCAAGTTGTATCGTCATACATTGCCATTCTTTTCCGTTTTTATCAACAGCCTTGACATCTATTGCAGGTCCGTAGAACTTTGCCCCACCAACATCTATGTCATATGGAATATTTTTGTCTTTTAGGACTTGTTCTATTGATTGTTCTGCCATTTTCCAAACTGGTTCATTATCAATGTATTTGTCCTTTTTGTTTTTTATGTCTCGGACGGAAAAATAAACCTTGAATTTATCATAGCCAAAGACTTTATTAAAGGCAAACCCAAAGTCGAGAACTTTTGAGAGTTCCTCCATAAACTGATCTTGGCGGCAAATGATATGAGCATCATCTTGCGTGATACAGCGAACGCGTAATAGTCCCTGCAGGCCGCCGGATGCCTCATAGCGATAGACATTTCCCAGTTCGCAATACTTTATTGGCAATTCTTTATATGAATGTGGTGAGGCGTTATAAATTGCCACATGAAAGGGACAGCTCATCGGTTTAACATAATATGCACCTTGCTCTTCTTTGTCTTTTAGGGACATATCCATCGGCGGATACATACAATCGGCAAAGTGCTCCAAATGTCCTGATTTTTCCCACAATTGCTTTAATCCAACCACAGGAGAATAGACATATTTATAGCCAGCTTTTTGATGCTCTTTTTTCCAAAAGGATTCAATTTCGCCTCTGATGATGGCACCATTTGGATGCCACAATGCTAATCCTGAACCCACATATTCGCTAAAAGAAAATAAGTCCAACTCCTTACCAATACGACGATGATCGTTTTCGGATATATTTTGTTTTTCATTAATATTGATATTATTCATTTTCTTAACCTTTACTTTATTAAAATCATTAACTTTAAATTGCTTGTATGGATATAAATCCAGAAAAAATAAAACTATCACCGCTTAAGCGGTGGTGGTAGCAGTAGAGGTTAAAATCATGCAAAAAAACACAGAGCTATGTTTCAAGTTCTGTTGAGATAATTCAAAAATATGTCTCTTTTCGTTTAACATACTCGTACTTTATCATAATTTTAAACATTAATCAAGTTATTTTTTATAGTGGTGCTTTCTTATTTTAAGGGCTGGAGGCAAGCCAACCAAAATATACAACCGTTCTTTGGAGGACCTTTTTTTGTTGGAATTGTAATGCTTTTGTCGAGTTCAAATGTTGATTTATAAAAAATACTAAAATTCTTGAACTTTTGAACTTGCTATGCTATAATACTTGATATGATTAAGAAAATAAAAGATAAAATTAAATATATATTATGGTTATTGTGTCTACATAAGACTATTCCTGCGTCTATAATTAACAATATAACAATCAAAGAAAACAACGAAGAATTAGTTGATATTAAAGCTGACAAAAATCTATTTTTTTCATTAGAATTAAAACAACGCAAAAGTATTTTTTTACGAAAAACAGTATATGATAAAATTAAACAAGCACAAAAGATGTTGCCTGATAACTATTTTTTTAAAATATATTCTGCTTTCAGGGCACATGACGAACAAGTTCAATTATGGAATACAAATTATCAAAAGATTAAAAATGCAAACCATGATTTATCAGAACAAGAAATTATAATTAAAACAAAAGCTGTTTGTGCTGATCCACGATTTGGTTTTGGTGGACATCAAACAGGTGGCGCCATAGATGTTTCTTTGTGTGATAAAAATGGAAAAGATTATGATATGGGAACAAACTATCTGGAAACAAATAATAAAACTTTTACAAAATCAAAAAATTTGACCCCAGAACAAAAATATAACAGAAAAATTTTATACACAGTTTTGGAAAATACAGGTTTTAAGAACTATCCTGGTGAATGGTGGCATTTCTGCTATGGGGATAGAATGTGGGCAGCATATTCAAAAAAACATATTGCTTTGTATGGTATGCCATAGTTTATAATTTTAATATATCTTTCATTTGTTCAATTTCTTGACCGATATCAATTAGTTCTTGCAAATCAGTTCTCAAGAACAACGGGCTCAACCAAAAAAGTCCTTGTAATTTAATGAATTACGAGGACTATTTTTTTAAGGTATTACGGCAACAATCAATATAAAAACGAAATTTTTGATATTTATGAATTGTTTGATGCCTTTCTTTTATTTATTCAAAATTTGTTTAGCATATTCTCGCAAATTTGCATCACTCATCAGGCTTAAACGCAAGTTAGCTTTTGCTAATTCTTCATTTGTTCCACAATCAAAACGCTCACCATCACACAACACTCCGGTTAATTTCGTGCCATGATTTACAGCAAAATTAATGGCGTCAGTAAGATTTATTTCTCCATTACCTCCCTTTTGTATATTAGGCAAAATATCCATAATTTCAGGTGGCAAAATATAAGGCCCCATACTTGCATACTCGGACGGAACATCTTCTAACGCCGGTTTTTCAACCAGTCCGGAAGCATAAACAATTTTATGATCATAAGCATCTTCAGTAGCACCGACTAATGCTCCGTATCTTACCATTTCTTTCCGAGGAAATTTCATGACATTTTCTACGACACCACCGGTTTTATTATACACATCAAGCAATTGTTTAAGCACCCCTGCTCCATTAAAATTGATATATACATCATCAACATACATCACTACAAACGGCCTATCAGCAACAATATCTTTAGCCATAAGAACCGCATGACCTGATCCTTTTGGTTCATCTTGCATTACAAACGAGAATTTCATATTTTGGGGTATTACATTTTGTAATTTTTGTAAAATATCCAACTTTCCCTTTGCTCGCAAACTTTCTTCTAACACAATATTAGGAGTAAAATAATTAGCAAAAACTTGTTTTGAAACTTCGTTATTATAAACAAATACAATTTCTTCAATACCAATTTCAGCACATCTGTCAACAGCGTACTGGATTATAGGTAGATTATTAAGCGTTAAAAAACCCTTATGTATTGCTTTTGTAGCCGGCAGATTTCTTGTAGAATACCCTGCAACCGGCAATACACAAACTTTTGGCTGTACAAACATTTTATTCTCCTAATTTATATCTTCGCATTATCTCTTTATTTATATATCTATTAATATTACTAATTTCAATTTTTTGTAACAGAACCACTAACTTCTTTTATAGTGCCGATAACTTTGCGCAAAAATGATCGTTTAGTTTTTGCTTTTTTCTGATGTACATTTTTACCATCTTTTGTTATAACACCTTTTGTTTGTTTGTTTTTATCAGAAACAGCTTTAAGTTCAAACTTTTTACGCTCTACATCTTTTGTTTCAACAGTAGGAGTTATAGCTTCTTGCAAATTTGTGCCACTTTCAACAATAGTTTCTTTATCATTTGTTGAAATTGTACCTGTTACACTATTTTCCTGATTATCTTCTTTTGTTTCAGTGCTGACAGGTTCAAGTGGCTTATTTTTTTCAGCATTTTTTTCTTCAATAGTTTTATCCATATATTCAGCAATAAATTTAATTTTTTCATTTAAGGCATCAAAATTATGCTTACAACTATTTACTTTTTCCTCTACTAATTTGTTGAAATTATATGATTCTTCAGATGACATACCATCTGTTGCCAGATAATATGTTTGCATAATATCAGAATATTCTTTATCTATTTTACCATACAAATCTTCTATATCTTTACGATTTTCAAGAAATGTACTATCTTTTTCAAAATCAAGACCGACTTCTAAAGCTTTAGCATACTGATTTTTTTCAATTTCCATATTGCCGTATTGAGCTATCAATTCTTTTGAATTTTTATATATTTCAATTGTTTCATCATAAAGACTTGTATATTTATTTTTTATATCTTTGTTATATAATTGTGTTGAAGTATCTTTTGCTTTATTAACTTGCGCAACATATTGTTCATATTGTGAAGAAATTGCCTTAATATATTCAGGATCAACATTTTCTTTTTCGCTATTATTTACAATACTATCAATTTTTTTCAATAATTCATTAAAATTATCAATATTTTCTTGATAAATAGTCTTAATACTTTCACTTTCAACATTATTTTTCATATTTTCAAGATTTGGAATAGTTAATGTAGAAATTTCAGATTTTAAATTATTTAATTTCTTTAATTGAGCTTCCATTTCTTCTTTTAATTTTTGTTCTTTTTCTAAACGTTTACGTTCACGTTCCTCTTCAATTTTTTGCCAATAATGGTCATATTTATCAGTAATTAATGTCACATCTGAATTAACTGACGGACTTGCCATAATACCGGAAAAATCTACTATAATATTATCAATTTCTTTCAACGTTGGAAAAGATATATTACCTGCCGTTGCTATCGTCCATTCATTAAGATTTATGTTTCCTTGAAGATTTACAATATAATCATCGTACGAAAACAGCACTTTTGAAAATTCAACTACACCATCTTTAATTTTTGCTTCAATATCGGCATTATTAAATATCGTCATTCCGCTTGTCATATTCTGGTTAACAAATGCGGACAATCCATCTGATCTATCTCTGCTTTCTAAATCAGTAAATATGTCAGCCAAATTCCAACCCTTAAATTTCAAATCATTAACATTTACATATACATCACCTTGCAAATTTTGAATAAATTTTTCACTGGAAACTGCTGAAGAATTAAATGAAACACTTATATCAACAACACCATTCATAAATCCATATAATGACCCGTATAATCTCATCGGATTAATTTGTTGTTTTTCAATTTTTAAATCACCGCTTGCCTTATGGTTGTCATCTTTTGTGATATTTAAATTACCCGAAAATTTATTTTCGCGAACTGCAGCTGTTAAATTATTTATGGCAATTTTGTCATTATCAACTACAACATCTGCTTCAAAATTATCAAAATCCCAATCATCATATATTAATTTATCAACTTTAATTTTTCCATTAAAATTAAATGTATCAAACAAATCATAATTGATGTTTTTTTGCAAGAACATAGGTTTTTGTAAAAATGTAACATTATTATTTTTCAATTTTTTATACTGGGTTACATCCATTGCATCTTTTTTAAATATCCATTGATTTAAATCTAAAATATTAAATGATAAATCGCCAGAAAATAAAGGTTTATCAGCAACATCTACTGTCATATTTCCAGACATAACATTAGAACCAAGAATAAATTCTAAATCACTTAAAGTATATTTTTGCTTATTACCTTCTATTTGCGCTTCAAAAGAAAACAAAGATGACGGCACAAAACTTAACTCATTATCGTCATAAAAATTCTTTACAAACTTTGAAAAATCAGATGATTTTGTTCCTATTCTGCCATTAAAAGTAATATCATCATTTTCATTGAGTTTAACTGTTCCATCATAAATCCAATCTACATCTCCAAACGAAGAAACATTTTTGATATTTGCATCCTGCATTGTTCCATTTATAATTCCTCTTCCTGAAAACATTCCTTTTTTATTTATAAAAGCATTATCAGCCTTAAATCCGAGGCGTTGGATAAAATCAGATAATTTATCCGTATTTAATTGATAACCAAGATTTTCAAAAACAGGTTCACTCGCAAAACCACTTAAATTGCCATTTAAGCTCAAATTTGCACCATAAATATTTTCTATCGTTAAATCTTTGATATTCATTTTTCCGACAATACTGTCTGCATCTAATGAGGTCTTTCCAAATGAATTTTTATTAAGTATTATTCCTGCAGATTTAAGTTTCAAATAGATATCATAATCATTAAATATTGACATTTTTTTGAAATATTCGCGTATTTTTTGTTTTATATCGGATTTTGCAACATCTTCTTCAAGCTGTGGTAAATAATTGTCAAGATTTATGACAGAATCTGTTTCAAGTGATAAATATATACTGTCACGAACATTTTTAATAAAGCTTATAGCTCCGACAAACTCCATTTTATCCATATTTATTTTTATAGGAGAAAACTTAAATTCTTTCGTTGTCCCGGACAGATTGAAAAGAAGCTGAGTATTTTTATATGTAGAAGGAGCAATAATTTCAGGCGTAATTCCAAGCCAATTTAACATAGCTTCAAAATTTTCACTGATAAATGCCATATCTATACTATAAGAAAATTTATCATTCTCTGAATAAATCTTTCCTCTAACAGCTGTATTGGTATTTCCAGGAAGAAGTCCTCCCACATTTTTTACAATAATTTCATTATTTTCTGTAACTAATTCTAATGCAAAATTTTGAATATTTTGTTTTTTGTAAACTGTATTAATTGACTTGATGATAAGGGATATGTCCTTATTAATTTCCATTTTAAACTTGTTTTCAGAATTGATAATTTTCTCAATTTCAAACTTTAAGATTTTATATAAATTATCAAAATTCAAATCTGTCATTTCAAATGAGATTTCTACATTTTGTTTTTTTACGGCATTCTTTTTATCTGTTTTTGTGAAAGGAATAATTATATTACCTGCCCCAACGCTATCTGCATATTTAACAGCTAAATTAGAAAACTCCACACGTGATTTGTTAGATTTAATTTCTGTAGAAATAGACATAGGATTTTCTTGTGCAGTATCGTCATACTTAAAATCGTGCATAAATTTAGAAAGCAAGAACAAAGGCTTCTTAGCCTCTAACAATATATTGCCGGCAATAGCGTTATTTTCAGGCATCATAGTTCCATCAAAGCGCAAATATGTTTCAGAATCGGCATTTACCAATGAAATTTCCAAAGGTGTCGCATATCCGTCTAACTTTGACCCTGTAGAAACAACAAATCCTATAGTCTGATCGTTTTCTACAAAATTTCCTTCAAATCTATACGGACCTGTTATTCCGTCAGCGGTAATTTCTGATGTCAGATTTTTAAGTGTTAAATCTATTCCACTATTTTCAACAGTAATATTAACTTCCGCATTTTTAATAATTGCTGAATTAAGTACTAAATTTCCACTTGTTGAAGGCTCATAATCTGAAGCATAATCATATTCCCCACCTTTGTTATTACTCCAATTTATATTTCCGTTTTTATCAAATAAAACAAACAGTTTCGGTGAATTTATATTCATTTCCGTAATATTAAATTTTCCGCCTAAAAGAGAAAATAACTCAAATTTAACTATAAAGCTTGGAATTTCTGCCAGAGCTTTTACTTCCCCATCATTAAATAACTTAACATTTTTTGCTTCTAAATAAGGCGATGGTAAAACAGAAAATTGAACATCTCCTTCAAAGACTGCTACCTTGCCGGTAGACGACTTTATTTGTTCAATAATATTATCTTTTTGATTACTCCAATCTATATTTATAACATATAGATAAAATCCCGCAACAGCAAGAACTATAACACCTAAAGAAGCAAACAATATTTTTTTCACACGAACTCTCCTTGTAATAAACCGAAAATAACCTTTGCAAAATCAACAAATAGATTGTATCCTATTATACATAAAAAATAATTTAATTGGAAAAAATCTTTTATTTTTCCTATGTTTTTTAATGGAGGGTGTCATGAATAATTCCATAGCCGAATATGTTATAAATAAAACCGAAAATTTTTCTCCCAAGATAGCAATTATTACAGGCTCAGGAATGGGAGATATTTCAGGCATTATTGATAAAAAATTTGTTATAAATTATTCAGAAGTCCCTGATATGCCTCAAAGTTCTATCCCCGGCCATAGCGGTCGTTTTATTATAGGATATGTTTCTTCACAAAAAGTAATTTGTATGGAAGGTCGTGTTCATTTATATGAGGGATATAATGAAAGTGATATTTATAAAATATGTGAAGCATTAAAACTTATCGGAGTCGAACAGATTATTATTACAAATGCTGCAGGGTCACTTTCTCCTGATATGCCTCCTTCTTCTATTATGCTGATTGAAGATCATATTAATTTTTCAGGGAAAAACCCATTAGTGGGAAAAGTAAGTCCTTTTGTCAGCGGCGGAGATGCCTATGATCCTCAAATGATTAAAAAATTAAAACTTGTTGCTTCTCAAAATAATATCAAAATTTTTACAGGCACTTATTTAATGGTTCTCGGTCCAAATTTTGAGACTCCTGCAGAAATCAAAATGTTTCAAAGTTTTGGTGCAAATGCTATTGGTATGTCAACAATACCTGAGGTTCTATCATGCTTATACCTAAAAATGAAAATTGCTGGTATATCGTTAATTACAAATTTCGGAACAAATATGTGTCCTGAAAAAAATTCTCATGAACAAACTCTTAAAAATGCAGAAGAATCAACTAATAACATAAGAATATTGATTCAAAAATATATTGAAAGTCTATAGGAGAAAACTATGTTTCCACAAGAGATAATTATTAAAAAACGCGATAATCGTATATTAAATAAAGACGAAATTAATTTTTTTATTAACGGCGTAGCAAACGGTAGCATTTCAGATTGTCAAATCGGAGCATTTACCATGGCCGTATTTTTAAATTCTCTTGAAGAACAAGAACTTGTAAACCTTACGTTAGCTATGCGTGATTCAGGTAATGTTCTTAAATGGAATCTGGATGCTCCGATAATAGATAAACACTCAACCGGAGGTGTAGGAGACAAATTAAGTTTAATGCTTGCCCCTATTTTAGCTTGTTTTCCTGCTTATATACCAATGTTAGCAGGACGAGGACTCGGACACACAGGCGGGACTTTAGATAAATTAGATTCTATTCCAGGATATACAACTTCCGTATCTCCTGATAAGTTCCAACAAACCGTAAAAAATGTTGGGTGCGCAATTGTTGGACAAACTGCCGATTTAGCACCTGCAGACAAAAAAATGTATGCTATTCGTGATGTTTCAGGGACAGTAGAATCTATTCCTTTAATTACAGCATCTATTCTATCAAAAAAACTGGCTGCAGGTTTGGAATATTTAGTAATGGATATAAAATGCGGAAACGGAGCTTTTATGAAAGATTATGAAAGTTCTAAACTTTTGGCTGAAACAATTGTAAAAACCGCAAATAATGCTGGAACTAAAACATCAGCAGTATTGACAGATATGAATTCCGTATTAGGAACCACAGTCGGAAATTCGTTGGAGCTGATTGAAGCTGTTAAATATTTAAAAGATGAAAATAGAAATCTACGAGTTGACATGATTACAAAAGAGTTAGCTTCTGAACTTTTAGTAAATGCAAATATTGTAAGTGATAAAGAAACAGCTAAAAAACTTATTGAAGAAAAGATTATATCCGGTCAAGCTCTTGAAAAATTTGCTAAAATGGTATTTGCTCTCGGTGGACCAATTGACTTTTGCGAAAAATATACGGAATACCTTTCCATTGCTCCGATAAAACGACCGTTATTTGCGCAAAAACAAGGATATATATCTTCCATTGATACTTATAAAATAGGTATGGCTCTGATTGCTCTTAAAGGAGGAAGAACAGCTCCCACTCAACAAATCAACCATACAACAGGATTCACAGATTTTTGCCAAATTGGTGATTTTATTGATAATCAAACACCTCTTGCAACAATTCATGCACAAACAGAAGAAGATTATCTGAAAGCTTCTGAAATGTTATTGGAAGCAATAAATATTACTGATACAAAACCAATAACAAACTCACCGATATTGAAAATAATTGCGTAAAATCTATTCGTACATAAAATTTTCATTTCTGTGAACATAAGCTGATAAAATTATTCCGAAACTTGCCATAATGGAGAGTATAACTGTTCCACCATAAGATATTAACGGCAAAGGCACGCCTACTACAGGCAATAGTCCCAATACCATTGCTATATTTATAAATACATATAAAAAGAAGTTTGTATTCAAACCTATTATAACTAATTTTGCAAAATAATTCGCTGTCTTAAAAGCAAAAATATATCCGTATGCAATTATAAATATATTTAGCATTATAACAAACATTGATCCTACAAAACCAAATTCTTCCGCTAACATTGTAAAAATAAAGTCAGTATGTTTTTCAGGCAAAAAATCTAAATGGCTTTGCGTCCCGTCTAAAAATCCTTTGCCAAACATTCCACCGGACCCGAGAGCAATTTTTGACTGAATAATATGATACCCTGCTCCCAATTGATCACGTTCAGGATTTAAAAATGTTAATACACGATTGCGCTGATATTCGTGCATAAATGTCCATAATATAGGACAAGCAGCCAAACCTAAACCGATAGTTAATGCAAATTTCCATATCTGTACTCCGACTGCAAATAATATTGCAATCATTACAAACAACAGCATCAATGCCGTACCTAAATCAGGTTGTAAAAATATCAGTGCAATAGGAACTAGAGATATAAGTATTGGAAATATTATTCCTTTTATGCTTCTGATACTTTTTAATGATGAACTATGAAAATATTTTGCAAGCACTAACACAAGTGCTATCTTCATAAATTCTGATGGCTGTAACTTTATAAATCCGAGATCTAACCATCGTTGTGCTCCCATACCTATATGACCAAAAACAGCTACAATAATTAAAAGAGCTAAAGTTAATAAATAAAACGGATATGCATATTTTGAATAATATCTGATATTTATCATTGAAAAAATAAACATAACTACAAAACCACCGGCAAAACGTAACAATTGCTTCATTGCCCAAGGACGCCAATGCCCATCACCAGCAGAATATAACATAGATATGCCAATGATAGCCAAAAGAACAACCATTAAAACATAAGAAAAACTAATACTTGATAACTTTTCTTTGAAAGTCATACTTTTTTTTGCGAAAAGTGTTGATACAATATTTAACATTTTTTACTCTGCCGAATTAAGAAGAATTGCTTCTTGTAAAATTTGTGAAGCTATCGGTGCCGCAACTCCTGACCCTGATGAACCATGTTCTACAACAACAGCCACCGCATATTGTGGATTGTCATAAGGAGCAAAACCGACAAATAACGCATGATTTCGCAAATTCCAAGGCAAATCTTTATCGTTAATGATACCTTTTTTTCTTTCACTCATAGAAATTCTTCTAACTTGTGTTGTACCTGTTTTGCCCGCTAATTTAGCACCGTTAATATTAAAATAAGCACCTTTAGCTGTTCCGCCTTCTCCATTAACAACCTGATACATACCATTTTTTACAATATCTATATTACTTGGAGAAATATTTAAATTTTCAAATTTCGGTACAGATGTAGTTTTCAGTAATGTAGGTTTTACTTTTTCTTTTCCGTTTGCAATACGAGTCACCATAACAGCCAACTGTAAAGGAGTTACTCCGACATATCCTTGTCCAATTGCAGCTATGACACTTTCACCTTTTTGCCATTTTTCTCCAAAACGTTGCATTTTCCATTTTTTATCTGGGATAATACCATTTTTTTCAATTAAAAAGCCTATGTCTGTATTTTCTCCAAGTCCAAATTCTCTGGCAACTGAAGCAATCTCATCTATTCCTACTTTTAGAGCTAAATCATAAAAAAAGACGTCACACGAGTGCTCTAAAGCCTCAACAACAGTTAAAGGGCCGTGTCCGGAATGTTTCCAACAATGAAAATATTGTCCTCCCAACTCAAATTTACCGGTGCAATTTACTTTTGTAGACATATTTATCACACCACTTTTCAAACCGGCAAGTGCTGTCATCATTTTGAATGTTGACCCAGGAGAATAAACGCCGGCAGATACTTTATCTACTAACGGATTTTTAGGATTAGACAATAAATCCTTCCATTCATTATAATCTATACCCTCAACAAATATATTAGGATTAAATGATGGAACAGAAGCATAAGCTAAAATTTCTCCTGTATGAACATTCATAACTACTAAAGCCCCACTTTGCTCGCCAAATAATTCATAAGCTTTTTTTTGTAATCTGGAATCAATACTCAAATATATATTTTTTCCATTTTGTGGATCTTGTCTGTCTATATTACGCATTGCTCGTCCGAGAGCATTTACTTCAAGTGTTAAATTACCGCTTTTACCACGTAAATCGCTTTCATATAATTGCTCAACACCTGATTTTCCAATCTTAAAATCAGACATTTGCAACAAAGGATCATTTTTTTTGTCTTTATCAGAAACAGCTGACACATAACCGATAACATGTGCAAAATAATCATTATAAGGATAATTTCTGATAAAACTTTCATCTATCAAAATTCCTTGTAATTCAGCAATTTTTAGTTCTATTGCCGAAACATCTTCCCAACTCAAAAAATCTTTGATTTTTACAGGAACAAATCTGCGACTTTTCTTCAACTTATTGATAACATTTAATTTTTCATTTTCTGAAAGATTGAGAATTCTATCTACTTTACGCAAAGTTCCTCTCACATCTGGAGATTGCTCTGCAACAATTACTGCTTTAAACGCTTGTTCATTATTTGCTATTTCAACACCATTTCTGTCAAAAATAATTCCTCTTGACGGAGCTAACATTCTTAAAGCTACTCTGTTCTTATCAGACAGTTTTGTATATTTATCAGCTTGAATTATTTGTAAATAAAAAAGTCTGATTATAATTGCCAAAAAGCACAGCAACATCAAAGAAAACATAATTACCATTCGTTGCAACAGCTTATAACTTTTATCACTCACAAAATTCATTTAAAATCTCCTATCAAGGAAAATTTTTCCATAATTTTTAAGTTTACCATTGCAAAAAGAGGATAAAAACACACACTCAATACCCAACTGATAATATTTGGCAATATGTTGATAAATGTTTGGTGACTTACACTGATTAATCCCCATTGTATTATCAGAACAAATAGAGATAACAAAGTAAAAAATAAAAAATTTACTGAAAAATACTTATTCGTAACATATTTAGATAGGTACAAATTTATAACATACACCAATAAAAAAGAGAATGCATAAACTCCATTCGGAGTAAAATTTAATAAATCACATAAAACCGCGAGTATTACTACTGAACAAAAATTAAACAAATCAGGACGATTATTTAACCAGAAAAATACACACATAAAACCAATCATTGGTCGAACGGTAAGATTTATTCCACATACATAAATACTGTTTAATAATATAAAAAGTATAGAACAAATCAATGGAATAGATCCTTGCAAAAAAATATACAATGATTCTGCTAAATGCCTTTTCATTTTTCAACATCCTGCGATAAATCTTGCAATTCTAAGCCGTAATCAACAATTTTGATATATTCTATTTGTTTTAAATCAACCAATGGTGTAACTTTAACTTTACCATCTTTTATTTCGTATACAGTTCCTATCGGTAATCCCGAAGGAAATTGTCCTGCAACACCGGAAGTAATTACGGTATCACCAATTTGCACATCAGGATCAAAAGGCATATAAATCATCTGCAAAGTTTCTGTATTATCCCCGGATAAAATGGCATGTGTCCTGTTTCTCTCAATCATCACCGGAATTTTAGAGTTAATATCAGTAATTAACATTATTCGCGCATAATTATTACCAATATTTTCAACCCTTCCTATAACTCCTATTTCATTAATTGCAATTTGCCCAATTTTAACATTATGTCTTTCACCCGTATAAGCAATAAGTGAATGTGAAAATCCGGTACTGTCTTCAAAAACCACCTGTGCTGTAACAAATGATTTTTCACCCATCGGAGAATAATTGAGTAAACGCGAAAGCCTTTCATTTTCACCTTTCAAAGCATTATATTTGCTATTTTCAAGCATCAACAGGTAATTTTGTTCTCTCAAGTATTTATTATCAGAAAAGGTATTTATCAAATCTCTTATATTTTCATAAACATAAGCTATTCCGTGCATTGGTAGAGAGAACACACGCATCATCGGGGAAACATATTTTACCGTCATATTTCGGACTAAAACAGAAAAATTATCTCCATTTTTATCAATAAAGACAAAAGTCAAAGATAATAACATACATACAACAATCACACAAATCTTAATTACAAACCTAAATCTGTTGAGATTTATGAATATAGCACGATGCAATCTCATTGACTGTCCTCATAAAACTATACCATTGAAGACAAAATATTTTTCAATTGTGCAATATGATCTAATGTTTTTCCTGTACCATTAACAACACAGTTCAAAGGTTCTTCTGCAATAGATACCGGTAAACCTGTAGCTTCTCTCAAGACTACATCAAGATTTTTCAACAGAGCACCGCCACCTGTTAAAACAATACCTTTATCAACAATGTCAGCAGAAAGCTCTGGAGGAGTATTTTCTAACGCCAATCTAACAGCACTTACAATTTCAGCAACACATCTTGATAAAGCTTCTGCAACTTGTCTCTCGTTTATTTCTATTTCCTTTGGAATCACTGCACCCAAATCGCGTCCTTTAACTTCAACAGAGCGACCATCACCTTCTAGCGGAGGGCATGCACAACCTATTTCTTTTTTAATTTTTTCAGCTGAACCTTCACCTATAAGTAAATTATGGTGTGTACGAATGTATGATGCAATATCTGCATCCATCTTATCACCACCGACACGAGCAGAATTTGCATAAACAATACCACCTAAGGAAATAACTGCAACTTCTGTTGTTCCTCCTCCTATATCAACAACCATAGATCCTACAGGTTCTGTAACAGGTAAACCTGCTCCGATAGCTGCAGCCATAGGCTCATCAATCAACCAAACTCTATGAGCACCGGCAACATATGCAGCCTCTTGAATAGCTCTTCTTTCTACCGCTGTTGATCCAGATGGTACGCAAACAACAATCATAGGTTTTGCAAAATTGCGATAATTATGCACCTTGCCTATAAAATACTTCAGCATTTCTTCTGCTACTTCAAAATCGGCAATAACACCATCACGCAAAGGACGAATCGCTTTAATGTTTCCTGGAGTTCTACCAAGCATTTGTTTTGCTTCATTTCCAACAGCTAGGACCTGTTTTTTACCATTAAATTCTTCAATAGTAACAACAGAAGGTTCATTAAGGACTATACCTTTTCCTTTTACAAATACAAGCGTATTAGCAGTACCAAGGTCTATAGCCATATCAACCGATAACCATTTAAATAAATCAGCAAACATCATACTTCTCCAAATTTACACATATGTATATGTTTTATAACGTAATATTTTATTGTGCAAGAGTTTTATAAAAAATTTTTAACATCATTCACAACATTTTGACTTCCATCATATATATCGTGTAATACTATATTCGCTTCAAGTTGTTTTTTAAACCATGTTAACTGACGTTTTGCATATTGACGAGTATGTAATTGTGCTAATTTTATTGCATCTTCCAAAGAAAGTGTATTTAATAAATATTCTGATAATTCAGGAACTCCCAAAGCTTTCATAGCAGGGAGTGTTTTTGATAAATTTTTCGATAAAATTGTTTCTACTTCTTTTAGTGCCCCGAGTTGTATCATTTTTTCAAAACGATTATTGCATTTTTTTTCTAAATCAGCAATATCAGGCATAAGTTTTATAACTACAAAATCCGCATCAGGCAATTTTTGTACCATAGGTTGTTTATACCACTGTGAAAGCATGATTCCAGTAGCCTCAAATACTTCTATTGCTCTTAATATTCTGCTTGTATCGCACCTGCTGAGTTTTTCTGCCGTAACTTTATCTATTTTTTGTAATTTTTCATACATAAATTCTAAAGAATTATCTTCATACTCTTTTTTGATTTTATTTCGTATTTCAGTTGGTGTCGCAGGAATAGGAGTTGTACCGGAAATCAAATTTTGTAAATACAAACCTGTGCCACCTACTACAATAGGGATTTTTTTATTTTGCTGTATAATTTTGACTTTTGACACACATAAATCCAACCAATCAACCACATTTCCGTGAACAGAACTTTCATAAATTGCAAAAAGATGATGATTGACACACTTTTTATCTTTTTCGTCAGGAATTGCCGATAAAATAGGAGTATCCTTATAAACCTGCATAGAATCTGCGTTAATAATTTCTCCATCAAAGGCCATAGCAAGGTCTATTGCCAATTTAGATTTTCCCGAAGCGGTCGGTCCGCCAATAACTATTACTTTATTGTTCATTTTTTTTGAAATTTTGCTTTATTAGTAAAAATTTTATGGTATTTTAGCAATAATCATTTAAGAAAGAGTGAAAATGAAACTAAAATTAAATATTTCTTTAATCTGTTTTTTATTATATGCTTGCCAAAGCTTTGCTTTTTCGGTTACACATAATCTGAAAATTGAAATAGGTTTATTTAATGCAACAAATTGCTCTTATAGTTATTCCATAAATGATAAAAGTTATTCATCAGATACAAAATTTCAAACTACCGGTTTGATAGGATCTTTATACCCTTTTATCGGAGAATTTCATTCTGACGGCATATTTAATAACGAAAATATATACACCGGACACTATACACAAACTACACAATCTCGCTTTAATAAGCGTTCTAAAACTTTGCTGTTTGATAATAACGGAAAAATTTTGCAAAGAATCAGTACAAAAAATAAAAAAACTAAAAAAGTTGATATAAATTTAGATAATGATAAACAATATCTTTATGATTTACAAACAGTTTTTGTAAAATTTATATCTTGCCTAAAAAATAATCAAACCTGCAACAACACATACCCGGTATTTAATGGCAAACATACATTTGATGTAACATTTAAATATTTAGATAAAGAGCTTTTACAAAATCCGATTAACAAAAATCAGTATAGTGATGCACTTAAATATTCCGTATTTATAAAAAGTGACCATTCAAAAGACGGTAATTTAATGTTTGAAACAACGTCAGATGAAAATATTATTTTTTGGTTGATTAAAGATAAAAAGACAAATTTACCTTATTTAGCAAAATTGGTAGTAGAACATTCTCCTCTCGGAAAAATTACCGCATCTCCGGAATCAACAGATATTAAGGAATAGAACTATGAATAAATCCGAATTGTTATTACCTGCAGGATCTCTTGTAAAACTAAAAACTGCTATTTTATATGGTGCTGATGCCGTGTATGCCGGAACTCCGGATATGAGTCTGCGTACTCAATCAAAAATTTCTATGGAAGATTTGCAAGAAGGTATTGATTTTACACACAAACTCGGCAAAAAAATCTACCTTACGCTAAATTTATTTATGCATAATCGTGATGTAGAAAAACTCCCGCATTTTGTGGAAACTTTGCGTATTTTACATCCTGACGGAGTATTAATTTCTGATCCCGGAGTATTTCAATATGTAAAAGATAATGCTCCCGAGCTTAATTTGTTCGTTTCTACACAAGCAAATGTATGCTCTTATCAATCCGTACAATTTTGGAAATCTCAAGGGGCTAAACTATGCGTACTGGGGCGTGAGGTTACTTTTGAAGAAATGAAAGAAATAAGAGAAAAGTGTCCTGATATTAAATTGGAGTGCTTTATGCATGGTGCTATGTGTATGTCATATTCCGGAAGATGCCTGATTTCAAATTATTTGGCAGACAGAAGTGCTAATCAAGGCAAATGTGCACATTGTTGTCGTTGGCATTACAAATTGCATATTCGCCTAAAAGACGGATCATTGAGCGAGATAGAAATCAACGAAAATAACAAAGATTTATTTGAATATTTTCTTGAAGAAGATTTTCGTCCCGGAGAATATTACGAAATCGTAGAAGATGAACATGGAGGATACATATTAAACTCTAAAGATATGTGTTTAATGCCAAGACTGAATGATTTATTGTCAATCGGAATGGATTCTCTAAAGGTTGAAGGTCGTAATAAGACAGAGTATTATGCCGGAACTGTTGCTCGTGTATATCGTAAGGCCATTGATGATTATTATGAAAATCCACAAACTTGGAACTATGAAAAATATATGGGAGAACTTATGGCTTTACAAAACAGAGGGTATTGCCTTGGTTTTCACGATGGACAATTAACAAATATTTCTCAAAATTATGAATATACCAGAACATTAGGAGATTGGTTATTTGCCGGTTCTATTGTTAATTGGGAGGGAGATGATATCATTTTTGAATTGAGAAATTGCATTGAGCCTAATGAAGAAATAGAATTTTTATCACCTTATAATATGGAAAATATTCGCATTAAATTAAACGAATTTGTTGATGCAAAAACAGCAGAAATTACCCCACGAGTATCGGCAGGAGAAGGAAAAAGTATAAGGATCCCCGCATCTGCCTTTAATATTGATATCGCAGAACTAAAGAAAAAACTGCCTCAATATACGATTGCTCGCAAATTTTCTCCGCTAAAAGGTGAAAATGCTGAATTTTTGGAACATAAAATCAGTGAATTTACAACATTATGCAAATAAATTTAGATTAACTGGAGTGTAAATAATGAACGACAAATGGCATAGAAGATTTTTAGAATTGGCAGATGTTATTTCAACATGGAGCAAAGACCCTTCCAGTAAAGTTGGAGCTGTTATTGTAGATAAAGATAACAGAATTGTATCTACCGGATATAATGGTTTTGCCAAAGGTGTTGATGATACGGAAGAAAGATATGAAAATCGAGATATCAAATATAAAATAGTATTGCATGCGGAAGAAAATGCCATCAGTTATGCACGACGAGATTTAAGCGAATGTATTTTGTATGTATCCGGTTTAATGCCATGTTCTCATTGTGCCAGTTTGATTATACAAAACAGCATCAAGAAAGTTATAACATGGAAAAAGGAAATACCGGAAAGATGGAAAGAATCTGTTGATTTAACAAAGGAGATTTTTTCAGAAGCCGGTGTTGAAATGATTGAAATTGAAAAGGAACAAAAATGAAAATTGTAAAACCCAGTGTAAAAGTATTATCAAAATTAGACGGTAAAGAAGCTCTAACTATGATTCAAAGATGTGCTAAAACATGCTATAAATCATATAAAGATTCAGATGATATTGAGTCCGCAAAAAGAATTGTAAAGATGCTTCTTGATTCTGGTCATCATTCTATGCTTGAAAATTATATGATTACTATGAATTATGTGAGTAATGTTGCGGCTTATAAAGATTTAACAAGAATGAGATTATGCAGTTTTTCAGTAGAATCGACACGATATGTTAATTTTTCTAAAGATAAGTTTGGAAATGAGATTAAATTTCTTGATCCGATTGAAATAGATCACAATTCTGAAGCATATCAAATTTGGTTAAAAACAATGCAGGAAATAGAAACATCTTATATGAAAATGGCTGAATTAAGTTGTAAACCTGATGAATTATCATTAGTGCTGCCACATAGCACTGCTGCCGAGTTTAATATCTCTGCAAATTTGCGAGAATGGCGACATGTGCTTGATTTAAGGGCTTGCAACTCAACCGGCCATGTCAGACCGTGTATTCTTGAAATAATGCAACCGACACTTGAGTTATTCCATAAAGAAATTCCGGTTTTGTTTGATGATTTATATGAGAAAATGATAGAAAGTAGACAGAATTAAACAAAGGAATTTACTTAAATTAAATGGAATGAAATGAACTTTAACGAATTAATACAAGATCCAAAAGCTGATTTATCTGTTGCTATGTTAACCACAGTTGATGATAAGCTATGTTTTGTTATTCAACCTAAAAATCGGTGGGGTAAAAATGAGTTAGAGCAAACAACAATTCCTTTTGGTGGAATTGGTGGAAAAGTAGAATCAGGAGAAGATTTACTCTCAGCCCTTTCAAGAGAATGTCAAGAAGAAGTGGGATGTTCCTGTGAAATTATCCCTAACAATAAAAAATTTATACCAATAATTTCTAATGATGGTGTTGCTTTTACTGAAATTAAAAATGCACCTTATGGCTTACCTGAATTTATATTCAAAAACAAGAAATCAGAACCGGGTAGAAAAGATTATACCTATGTATTCGTGTATAAATCAAAATTATTGGATGTTGATAAAATAAAACCTTTGGATAATCCTGCTATTATTATGATGGACCAAGATTTATTCATGAGAGTTGTTCAAAACGAGATGACATTGGCTCAAGCTGTTCAAGAAGGAGCAAAAGTTCAAACAACAATTACATTACCCGCAGATGGTGTATTATGGCCCACACCAACACCTAGGGGATATGTACAATTATTAAAATATACTCAATCTCATTCAAGAAAGTAAAAGAAGTGTATATAAAAAGTAATTGTTGGCGATATGTTGTGGAAGTCTCTGACGAGTAATCCATACTGGATAGTAAAAAAAATGAATAAAATAAGACAAAAAAAATAACCTTTCCGAAGAAAGGCTTATTGTTTAATTGGAGCGGGTGAAGGGATTACTTCGTTCACTGCGCTCATCAACTATCGTTGACCGGCATACTCTCGTCTGCCTTTCGCTTGTAGTCGGACCCTCTTATCTCGGGTCCAAATCCCTCCAATTTAGGCAAATAAAAAAGCCTTGAAAATCAAGGCCTTAAAATTGGAGCGGGTGAAGGGATTCGGACCCTCGACATCAACCTTGGCAAGGTTGCGCTCTACCCCTGAGCTACGCCCGCATATCATACCAACATGCATGCCCGCCATTTTCTAGCTCTTTTTTTTTATTTATGATAGGCCTTTTTTTCACAAAATGCATCACAAATTGACTCACACTTTTGCTACTTTGAAAATATATATTAATTTTCTTATTTTGTATACAATTATATTTCTATAGTATAATTAATACTATTTTATTGTTGATTT
>JAZULC010000015.1:0-21137 GCA_045643605.1 Alphaproteobacteria bacterium | reverse complement strand
TACACCGAATTCTTCTATTTGTTTATGACCAGAAACTCCCAGTTGCTTTTCAGCAGACATTTCTGCAGGAAGCCCGTGGCAGTCCCAACCAAGACGACGTTCCACCTTTCTGCCATTCATTGTCTGAAAGCGAGCAACAACGTCTTTAACATAAGATACCATAATATGTCCATAGTGTGGTGTACCATTAGCAAAAGGAGGACCATCATAAAAAACAAACTCCTCTGCTCCGCTTCTTTGTCTTACAGATTTTTCAAAAATATGGTTTTCATTCCAAAACTCTAAAATTTCTTTCTCTACTTGTACGAAATCAACCTTAGATTTAACTTCGTTATAATACTTCATAACTTAAACTACTCCAAAATGAGTTAAATAAAAAAACAAATTGTTAATGATATAAAAAAGATAAGTAAAAAAATGCTGCAATCCCCTAAGGGATAATATTTATGACTTGTCGTATGACATATAAATTGCGCATTTTTAAAACTCCATGAATAAATTGCCACCAATTTATAGCATTTATATTGACACGTCAAGCATAAAACATCATTATGCTAAAACAATTTATAACAAATACCAGGAAAAATATGACTTTTTACATAAAAATAAAAATTTTGTGGATAAGTCTATGTTATTGAAATTTATTATTTTGCATTGCAAAAATTTAGTATAAACTCTCGGAGTAAACAAATATAAGGATTGCTTTTATATGACTGAAAAACAAAATAAATCTATTGAAGAAACAGAAGATATGTCCTTGCCTTCTTTTATGTCTGAAGAAGAACCAGAAGAACAAACTCATGAGTCTATATGGAATAACCTGAATTTATATACTGTTATTACGGCTATTTCTGTATTTTGGATATTTTTAATCATTATCTATATCAGCAAATTTTATGGTTGGTCAAACATGCTGTTGTTGACCCCTAGTGAATTAGGTCTGTTTTTGATAGGAACAACATTTCCTTTAGCCGTCATTTGTTTGGTTATTTCGTATATTGACCGAGGTGCAGGTTTTAAGGCTGAAGCAAAATTGTTACGAGCTTATATGAAGCAACTGGTTTATCCTGAAGAAGGTATGGCTTCTACCGCAAAAGCTATGGCTGATGCTATTCGTGAACAAGTTGAAGAATTGCAAAATGTTACAAAAATGGCAACAGAAAAAACTCAAGAAATTAAAAATGAACTTGCCTCAAAAGTAGATGATTTTTCAAAAATTATGAATATCCTTGATGAGTATTCAACCAAAACTATAAATCAACTTAATCTTGGTGTTGGGGCTTTAATAGAAAATTGTAATTTTGCAACATCTCAAACCAAAACTATGAATGATGAATTTTTAAACAATGCTGAAAAAATAAAAAATAAAGTTGCAGACTTAACAGTAAGCATGAACCCTATATTACAAGATGTTCGTAATACTTCAATGATGCTCAATGAATTAACTAACGATAATCAGAAAAAAATCACTTCTGCAAACGAACGTTTCTTGGAATATACAAATATGTTCGGGCAACTTAACGAAAATATTTCAAAGATAGAAAATAGCATTATGGCACAAAAAGATGCCGTTGAAGAACAAGCTAAATTATTAGATAAAAGTTCACAATATTTGGACAGCAAACTCGGAGAGTATGGAAAATTAATCAGTATGGAAGTTGAAGCTATGATGAACAGTTCCGGACAGATCAATAATAATCTGCAAGAACATGTTGTTTCTTTAAAAAATACTTCCAAAGAAATTTCAGCCATTTTTAACAATATTCAAAGTGAAATTGAAAGCAAAAATAAAATGCTTGAAAATTCTTCTAAAAATAATACCAAAAATATCCTGAATTCTGTAAAGTTACTTGATGAAGAAATCCAAAAACTTGAACATTTTACAAGCCTTACCGAAAAAAAGAATGTAGAATTACGCGAAATTGCAGATTCAACTGCCGATAAATTAAGCAACATCAGTGACAAAATTATTGCAAATACTGATGTTTTACGCACTAAAGCTATTGAAACCGTTGACGCATTCAGTGATGTTGCCGGAAGTTTGAAAAAGAACACTAAAGAAATTTTAGAAATATCAACTGATGTATCTTCAAAAACAAAAAACAGCGCCGACAATACAGATAAGCAAATAAAAAATATTACCGAAATAAATAAGCAGTTAGAAAAAACAAAAAAAGATCTGGAAGATGTTATGTCTGCATTCGCAAAGTCAGCAGCTGTTACTAAAAAAGCTATTGAAGCATACGAAATAAAAATAGCAAATTTGACTAATTCTATGCAAAAAATAGCAAAGGAATAAATAATGTCCGGAATTATTGGGCTTAATTCTAACGTATTTTTAGCTCCGATGGCCGGAATTACAGATCGTCCGATGAGAGAAATCGTACATTCAAAAGGTACAGGAAATTTATATTCTGAAATGGTTGCCATAAATGCAATACAATATAAAAATCCTAAAAGCTATAAAATTGCAGATGTAAGAAATGAAAAATATCCGGTAATCGTACAACTAGTCGGTAATGATGAAAATCTTTTTGCAGAAACAGCAAAATTAGTCGCAGATTTAGGAGCCTACTCTCTTGATATTAATATGGGCTGTCCGGTAAAAAAAATTGTTAACAACAATTCCGGTTCTTATTTAATGAAAGATATAAATAAGGCTTCTAAAATTATTGAACAAACAGTAAAAGCAACATCATTAAAAGTTTCCGTTAAATTTCGTAAGGGGTGGGATAATAATTCTGTTAATGCCGTAGATTTTGCCAAAATGTGTGAAAATTGCGGAGCCTCATATATCACCGTACACGGCAGGACTAAAAGTCAAATGTATTCCGGTTTAGCAGATTGGGATATTATCAAAGAAGTTAAAGAAAATGTACACATACCCGTTATTGGTAATGGCGATATCACCTCTCCTCAAAAAGCCAAAGAGATGATTGATTATACAAAAGTTGATGGTGTCATGATTGCACGAGGAGCTCTTGGTAACCCTTGGTTGATTTCAAATACTCATAATTTTTTAAACAACACAAGCTCTGATACAATTATTACCGTAAATGAACTAAAAAATACATTACTTGAACATATAGAAAAACTTATTGCTTATTACGGAGAAAAACTTGGTATTGCAATATCTCGTAAGTATATATGTTGGTATTCTAAAAAAATGCAAAATGCAAAAAAATTTAGAGAACTTTATATGAAAATAAATACATTTAATGATTCCATACTGGTAATAAATGATTATTTCACAGATGAAATCTTAAAGGAGAATATAAATTGAAAATAATCGTCGGTGGAGCAGGAAATGTTGGCAAAAGTATTGTAAGGTATTTAAGCCAAGGAAATAATGATATTATAGTCATAGATACTGACCAACAAAAACTTGATAACTTATCTAAAGAATATGACATTCAGCCTATTCTTGGTTCAATTTCTCATCCTGATATATTAGAAATGGCCGGTGCAAATAAGGTAGATATGATTATCGCTGCTACAGATGTTGATGAAGTTAATTTGGTAGCATGCCAAGTAGCATACAGTCTTTTTAATATTCCTAAAAAAATAGCCAGAATAGATTCTAAATATTTTTTAAATCCTTTATGGAATATGCTTTATAATGAAAAAAATCTTCCGGTAGATTTAGTTATTTCTCCAGATATAGATATTGCAAAAGCTATTCTGCGCATTATTAAAATTCCTGGTACTTGTGAAGTATTGCCGTTAGCTCATAATAAACTCCATTTATTATCGTTCAAATGTGCAAATACTTGTCCTTTTTTAAACTATAAAATTGCTGATTTAGCCACAGTCGGAAAAGATATAGAAATGTCAGTAATTGCAATTACAAGAAACGGACGAGCATTTGTTCCAAAACCTGATGAAACACTCAAAAATAACGATGAAATATATTTGTTGATTGAAACTTCTAAAATTGATGAAACCATAAGTTCTTTCGGACTTGAAAGTAATCGTATTGAAAAAATTGTTTTATTTGGTGGAAATGCAATTTCATATTATATTGCAAAACAATTAGAAGAAGAAAACAATAATACAAATTGCTATATTTTGGAAGAAAATGCACAAAATGCCCTAAAATTAGCACAATTATTAGATAATACCGTAGTACTGCATGGCGAACTTTTTAGCGATATTCTTCTTTCGTCTGCAAATATTGAAAAAGCCGATATTTCTATTGCCGTAACTTCAAGAGATAAAGATAATTTATTGGCTTCTTCAGTCTCTCATATGAGCAATGTTCCTTCCACAATTTCGTTGATAAATTCAAAATCTTTTGATTATATGTTAAATCAAATAAACTCCAATATAATCATTGACAGAGCAAGTATTACAATATCAAATATTTTACAGGAATTAAGAAAAGTAAAACTTGAAGATGCGCACTCTCTCGGACGTGGTTTTGGAGAAATTTGGGAAATTAAAGTTTCTGAAGATAGTGCAATTAATGGTAAAAATATTGCAGAACTTAATCTTCCAGAAAAATGTCGTATAGATGCGATTTATAGAAACGAAAATATTATTTTTCCAAACAACAATGAAAAAATTATGTCCGGTGACTTATTAATCGTTTTTGTTGCAACACAATCCATCAAACGGGCTGAAAAAATTTTTGAGTAGGATATGGTGAATTGAGTACATATAATAACATTGTCATTTTAACCGGTGCCGGAATTTCTGCAGAATCAGGATTAGCAACGTTTCGTTCTGAAAACGGATTATGGAACAATCATCCTATAGAAAAAGTTGCCACAATAGAAGCATTCCAACAAAATCCGCAATATGTACATGAATTTTATAATGATTTGAAAAAAGAACTTTTTAAAGCCAAACCCAATCCTGCTCATTTAGCAATTACTCGTTTACAAAACGAATATCCTGCACAAAATATCAGCATTATAACACAAAATGTTGACACCTTGCATGAAAAAGCAAAAAACAAAAACATCTACCACATACATGGACAAATCAACCAAGATATTTGTCTTAATTGCGGGCATATTATAGAAACATGGGATGACGTTGATACAAATGATATATGTAACCAATGCAATGTTACAGGTATGTTGAAACCTAATATTGTATTTTTCGGTGAAAATTTATTGTATATGGACAAAGTTGATTATTTATTGCAACATTGCGACTTATTTTTATCTATTGGAACATCAGGTGTTGTTTATCCTGCAGCAACATTTGTACAAATTGCAAAAATGTGTGGGGCCGAGACGGTTGAATTTAATTTAGAAACAACTTCAAATAATTTTATGTTTGACAGGCACATAATCGGAAAAGCAGGATGCACACTTCCTTCGTTTGTTGATGAACTAATCAACTCTTCAAAATAAGCTAAATTTTATTGTTTTTTGTTATCTTGAATAATCTCATATTCAACATCAATAACATCATCTTTTTGTTTATTGGAAGTATTATTATATTTATAATTTTTTGTAAAAAAGCGGTATATCCAATAAATCAAGACCATGATTATAATCAGTGGGAGCAACAAGAAAAACAGATAAAAAGAGAACAAAACAACTGATAGCAATATAGAAATACTTAAAAATATCAGTAATTTATCTTTATTTATATTTTTCATCTTATTACTTCTATGAGCGTTGATTATCTAATGTTTTGGCAGCAAATTGTACTTGAGTATGATTATTACGAATTACAAGACAATCTTTAACTGCCTTACAACCGCCTTGTTTCAACATTTCTGCATACTGCTGTCCGCATTTATCAAAATCAGGAATAACAACTTCTTCTTTATTAAAATCATTTTTATTTTTGCCCTGGTACAAAACATTAAATATCTCATCACCATAAAAACTGCAAATCGGCATAGTTAAAACATCATCTGCAGATACGATTCCATATCTTATCGCTTGTTCATACCCTCTTCTAGATGCTAATCCCTTTACAAATTTTCCATTTACTTTGTTATATTTTGACATATTATCAAGACCTTGAGAAATATTACCTTCTTTAAGTTCGGATAATACAGAAGATTTTTCAAAGTTGTCTTGACCAACATTATATACAAATAATCCTAAAGCAACACGTTCATTATCTGTTAATTCACTTAAATTATTTATTTTAAGTAATGAAGGATACACATTTTTTTCAAGATGAGATACAACATATCTTTGAGCTTTTGCATACATAGCTTCTTTTATATTGCCACCACAGGCATCTATTTCTTCTTTAGAAAGAGTTCGACTTATCGGCCTGTCACTCATTTTTACGCGCCTACCATTAGGATAAACCGTCGTACCATATCCGATAGTCGGAGTTCCTCCGGAATCCATATATGGCTCATCACTAAAATCTTCTGCATGTACAATATGGTAAAACAGTAAATTTTCAGAAGTTCTTAATAAAGAAGAGTTCTCATCAGCAGAATTATTTTTGTTTTTATTTTTACTAAATATAAATTTTTCAGCAACCGTGTTATCTTTAGAATCAGAGTTACTTTGATGGCTTTTCATTGCATAACCGCTTACGCACATAACTCCTGCAATAGAGGCAACAAGAGATGCTTTCTTGACACCGGTCTTACATTTTTGCACAAATTTTGAAGCAAGAAAATTTTTATATATATCAGATTGTTTTACAGACTCTGCCTTATTTTTAGCAAACTTACCTAATCTTATAGTCATATCTTTGCTTTTTTTAGCAGCTAATTTTACTCTTGGTTTTAAAAACTTATAAGTTTCAACAGAAGCATCAACGGCTTTATCTTTTGCAAGTTTTAACTTTGTCTGTAAATTTTCGCCGGTATATTCTTCAATAAAATGCTGAACCAAATCAGAATTATATGCTGAAACCAGTGTTTTTTTGGTCGCATCACGAACAAATTTAACATATCTCTTAATAACTTCTGCTTGTTCTTCAGTCATCGTTATACCGGTACTATTTATTGTTTAATAAAATTAACACACTGCCTTCCTGCGTCATTTAACACCATATCAGCCTTTGAATTTATTTCTAACTGACCGCTATTCAATGACTTAATCAACTGTGTATATTCATCTTGTGTCAATGAACTGTCCAATCTGTCCGCAACGCAACGACATTCGCTCATATTTACATCATTAAATTTCAAAAAACCTTTTGTATTACAATGCAATAAAAACTGCTGTCTTTCAAGACAACCAGTTAACAATAAAGCTACAAAGGCTAACAAACAATATTCTTTTTTCATTTTTTTACTCCCATATATTTTATGATATTACGCTTAATATAAAATATTGCAAGATTTTTTATTATATAATTATAAAGAAAAAACTTGCTTATTTATACAAGTATTATATATTTGAGCAATCTTGTTTTCAGGAGAATAAAATGAAACACAAATTATCTTATTTAATTGCAACTTATTTTTATTTTGGAAAAGCACCATTTGCTCCGGGTACAGTCGGATCTTTTTGTACACTGCCGTTAGATGTTTTATTGGCTTACTTTTTTGGACTTAAAGGACTAATTATTGCTGCTTTTCTTATATCCGTTATCGGATTATGGGCAACAAATGATGTTGTTACCAAATATAAAATAGATGATCCTAAATGGGTAGTCATTGATGAAACAGCCGGACAGACCATAACATTTTTAAGCGTAGCTCCTTTTTTATATCAAAATTTTGAATTTTGGTACTTATATCTTTTAGGATTCGCATTTTTCAGATTATTTGACATCAAAAAAATCGGACCTGTAAAATGGGCTGACAGCAAAATAAATAATGCTTTTGGAGTAATGCTTGATGATATATTTGCCGGCATATTTGCAACAGTATGTTTGCGTATTTGTTTAGAAATAATATTATCTTTATAGGACTTTAAATGACTAAAAATCAATGCAAAAATAATATAAATAAAGCAATTTTACAAAGAATATACCAAAAATTCGGCAAAAATATTACATTAACGAAAGTTCCTGAAGCTAATCATAAGGAAGTTTATATCTTAAAGACGGTTGATGAAGAATTTATTCTAATGATATTCTATCATCTAGCAAATACGCAATTTTATAAGTATATGCTTGCACAAGGCATTCAAAAACAATTATTTGATAACGGAGCGCTTGTTCCTGACATAATTGATGCTTGGATTGATGGTGATTACACTATAACAATACATAAAAAACTAGATGGAAAAAATTGCTTCAAATGGGATGAGAATTCCGTTTATGCAATAGGTAAAGCTATCGCCGATTTTCATAATGTTTCTATAAATAAACATTACAATCGTTTTCATTTTATTGTTGAACGTGGCGGGTTATGGGGAAAAATCAGAAAATATGTATATATAATAAAAAAGAGCCTTGCTTATTTGACATATTTAAGATTTATCAAATTTCCGACCGGAATTTGTTTTAGAGATATTAACGAAAGAAATCTCTTTCTTAACAAAGAAGGAAAAATCTACCTAATAGATTTTGATGAACACAAATATGCCCCATTTGTTGAAGAATTTGTCAGATTTTATAACAGGAGATTAAATGATAAATCGTTATTTCCATATTTTGTAAAAGGTTATGAATCTGTTCGCAAACTCACCGACAAAGAACGCTCATATATTTCTAAAACATTAAACATTGATATAGAATAAATACCATATTTTGCACACTTTAAAATATCTCCAGAATAATTATATTAATTATCCGCATAATATAATCAGGAGAAATAAGATGTGGACATTTATAAAATATACAATGGGATTTATCTTAATTTTTATTATTTATGTCATTTTTTCAGGTATTTATGATGGTGACATAACAGGAAAAACCACGATTTCAAATATTGGAACACAGGTTACAAATCAGGCAAAAGATATAGTAAATAATACTGAAAAAAAATAACAAAATAATCTTTAAGAAAAGTGGATAAATCATAAAAAAAACTTTCGCTTTTACCTTATTTTTGGTACTCTGCATATAGTTTAAATATATAAAATAAGGTATAGTTATGGAAGAAATTGAAATTACGGAAAATACTGTTAATACCGGTGAGGATATTACCCCGGTTTCACTTACTGAAGAAATGCGTCAGTCATATCTCGCTTACGCTATGAGTGTTATTGTTTCTCGTGCGTTGCCTGATGTTCGCGACGGATTAAAACCCGTACACAGAAGAATTATTTATTCTATGTATGAAAATGGTTTTGATTATAATCGTCCTTACAAAAAATCTGCACGTATCGTTGGTGAGGTTATGGGTAAATATCACCCTCACGGCGATAGTTCAATTTATGAAGCAATGGTTCGTATGGCTCAACCATTTTCTATGCGTTTAACACTTGTTGACGGACAAGGAAACTTCGGTTCTATGGATGGTGATGGTGCCGCTGCTATGCGTTATACGGAAGCAAGACTTGAAAAAGTTGCCCACACACTTATTGAAGATATAGACAAAGATACTGTTGACTTTGTACCTAACTATGACGAATCTGTTCCTGAACCTACAGTTTTACCGGCAAGATACCCTAATATTTTGATAAATGGTGCAAACGGTATCGCCGTAGGTATGGCTACCAATATTCCTCCTCACAACCTTGGAGAAGTATTGGATGCTTGCTGTGCATACATTGATAATCCTGAAATTTCTACTGATGAACTTATTCGTATTGTTCCCGGACCTGATTTTCCTACAGGAGGATTAATTCTCGGCAGAGGTGGAATCAATTCTGCATATAATACAGGTCGTGGCTCAATTATGATGCGTGCAAAATGCACTATTGAACAAATAAAGAAAGATAAAGAAGCCATCATAATCCATGAAATTCCTTATCAGGTAAATAAGAGCGTTTTAGTTTCAAAAATCGCCGAACTCGGCAAAGATAAACGCATTGAAGGTATTTCTGAAGTTCGTGATGAGTCTGACCGTCAAGGTGTTCGCGTTGTTGTTGAAATTAAACGTGATTTCCAGGCAGATGTCATTTTGAATCAGCTATATAAATATACGCCGTTACAAACAAGTTTTGGTATGAATATGCTTGCTATCAATAACGGTCGCCCAATGATGATGAATTTGAGAGAAATTATTGCTGCTTTCATTGAATTTAGAGAAGAAATCATTCGTCGTCGCACAGTTTATGATTTAAATAAAGCAAGAGAAAGAGCACATACTTTGGTTGGCTTGGCAATTGCCGTAGAAAATCTTGATCCGGTAATTGAACTTATCAGAAATGCACCTAATCCGAATGAAGCAAAAGACGCCTTAATTTCTCGTGCATGGCCTGCCGGAGATGTTGAAAATCTTGTAAAATTGATTGATGAACCTGATAGAAAAGTTGAAAACGGAGTTTATTATTTATCAGAAAATCAAGCAAAAGCTATTCTTGAATTAAAATTGCAAAGATTAACAGGTTTGGAAAGAGATAAGATTCACGAAGAGTTAATTGGTATCGGTGGCGATATTAAAGAATTTTTGTTTATCTTATCATCTCGTGAAGAGCTTTATAGAATTATGAGAGAAGAACTTGTTGCCATTAAACAAGAATATGCAACTCCTCGCTTGACGGAAATTCAAGATATTGATTATGATACAGATGATGAAGATTTAATTCAGCGAGAAGATATGGTTGTAACAGTTACCGATGCAGGATATATCAAACGTGTTCCGCTAAATGCTTATCGTGCACAAAAACGTGGCGGAAAAGGCAAATCAGGTATGTCAACGAAAGAAGAAGATTTCGTAACAAGCTTGTTTGTTGCTTCTACGCATACACCTGTATTATTCTTCTCATCTAAAGGTCTTGTTTATAAAATGAAAGTTTATAAGTTACCTGTCGGAGCTCCTACTTCAAAAGGTAAACCTTTCATAAATATGTTACCACTTGATGAAGGTGAAAATATTACTGCAATTATGAAATTGCCTGAAACTGCCGAAGAATGCGAAAATATGTCAATTATATTTGCAACTGCAAGCGGAAATATTCGTCGTAATTCATTGATGGATTTTGTAAATGTTCAATCAAACGGCAAAATCGCTATGAAACTTGATGAAGGCGACAAATTAATTAACGTTATGCTGTGCAATGAAGATAATGATGTAATGTTAGCAACTCGTCTCGGAAAATGTATTCGTTTTCCTGTCAATGATGTTCGTGTATTTGTCGGCAGAAATTCAACCGGTGTACGTGGCATAAAACTTGACAGCAAGGATGAAGTAATTTCTATGTCAATTTTGAAACATATTAAAGCTACTGCAGAACAAAGAGATGAATATCTGAAAGTATCTTCTGCTATCAAACGTATGGAAATGGAAAATCCTGATACTAACGTAACTGCACAAGATACCGGCTTGCTGTCAATTTTAACTGCCGAGCAGTATGAAGAAATGAAAACTTTAGAAGAGTTTATTTTATCTGTAACAACAACCGGATACGGAAAACGTTCTTCTTCTTATGAATATCGTGTAACCGGTCGTGGCGGTCAAGGTATTGCTAATATGGAAATGTCTGCCCGCAATAAAGAGATTATATCTTCGTTCCCGATTGAGAGCAGTGAGCATATCATGATGGTTACCGATAGCGGTAAACTTATAAGAATGCCGATTGAAGATGTGAGAATCGCCGGAAGAAAAACTCAAGGAGTTATTTTATTCCGTTTGGCAGAAAATGAAAAAGTTGTATCAGTAACGAGTCTGGCTTCTGATGAAGAAGATGAAGATGAGATTAATGACGAAGAAGCAATTGAACGCAACGGAATGTCATTGAGTGCAAATATTGATACAGATGCAGAAACAGATGATATTATAACTGAACCTGATACATCTGCAAATGATGAATAAAATTTATTCATAAAATAATAACTAAAAAACACCTCAAATTGAGGTGTTTTTGTTTTCTTCACATAATTTGTTTTATACTTGACTTTGGGTGGAAAATCAATAAACTGTTGATTAAATAAAAATATGACAAAAAAAATAATTTTTTATAAAAAAAATATTGACAAAAGTTTTTTTTGACATATTATGAGGATAATAATAACTTATATTAATAAATTAAGGAGAATTAAAATGGAAAGAATATCAAAATCATTAAAAGGTAATTTTTCTAAAATTTCTATGGGCGGTAAAAGTTTATTTGGTAAAGCTAAAACAGATATAAAATCATTTAAAGGTAAGGCTTTGAAAGTACTTGCAGAAAATCCAGAATTGATATCAGGTGCTGCAGGTGTAATTGGTTTTGCTGCATTAGCTGTTACTTTGGCTACCGGTGGTAATGACGTTGGTGCGTATACAACAGCAGCTTCTTTTTTTACTGCACTTGGAGCTCCTGTAGCCAGCGGTGTTGTAACTGCTAAAAAAATGAACAATAAATCTCGTGAATAACAAAATATTTCTTTAAAAATCCCGTATTTTTACGGGATTTTTTTTGCAATTTTTTAACTACAACTAAAATAAACCTCCACAAGTACAAGACAATGGAGGTTTATTTTTAGTCAATTTTTATACCGGCTTTTTTCAATTCTTCTTTACCAATCACATCATATTGATAATAATACAACATTTCTCGTTTATTTATTGTATTGGCATCAACTGCTGCTTCAGGTACTCCCCAAAGTATTGAAAACGGCCATAGTAATAAATTTAAGGAACCATACAAATAATGAGAACTTTGTCCTCCATTGCCTGCCGCCAAATAAAAATTACCTACTCCAGGCAAAACATTTAGTAATGCAGCACCGGCAGGATTAGCTGGTCTTTCCCAATTTCCAACAGCTTTATCTATTGTAACACCTTGAGATTTTAGTATTTGCAGTTGAATTTCTTCTTGTCTAGTTAAATTTGTACATGACGACAAAGCTACCAAACAATATAACATGACAATCTTTTTCATAACTTACCCCATTTACAAAAAATCCACCTTATAAAAGGTGGTCTGGAGAGTTAAACAATCATATACGTAGAAATGACCCTTTTAGCCTTTAGAAAAATAACGTTAAAAACACATTTTTCCTGTACATTCGCCAAAAGCTCCCAGACCATATAGTCTGGGATAATTATTACTGATAAGTAACTGACGATATTATCCATACCGCTACGCATAATGAGCTGTTTAAGGCCCCGAACCTTTTTTAGTTCTAAATATATAGAACATCTACATATCTGTCTTTATTTTAATCATAAAAAACAAAAAGTAAAGTTAAAAAAATTAAGCAATAAAAAGACCTTTGCACATAATACAAAGGTCTTTATCTTTTATATAACTGACGTGATTATATATCCAAGTTTACAACATCAAGTGCATTTTCCTGAATAAAATCTTTTCTTGGTTCAACAACATCTCCCATCAATGTTGAAAATACCTCATCAGTATCATCAAGTTGATCAATTTTTACTTGCAACAAAGAACGTGATGCAGGGTCAAGAGTTGTTTCCCATAATTGTTCAGGATTCATTTCTCCTAAACCTTTATAGCGAGAAAGTGTAATTCCCTTACGGCCGGCAGCCATAATCGCATCAACAAAGTCAACAGGACCATGAATTTTTGTATCTGTCCCTTGTCTTGAGCGTAAAACAGAAGTCGTTGCAAAATTTTCATACAAGAAATTCTTCATTTCATCTAATGCCTTAGCCTCAATGCTATCAAGAATAGATGTACCGATAATATGTTCTTCTTTTACACCACGTAATGTTCTGTTGAAAGAAATATCTCCATTTTCCAAAACTTCAGCTTTCCAACCTTTATCATATTCTGCTTCAAAAGAATCAAGACGTTCAGCAACAAAATTTATTTTTGCATTCAGCACTTCCCTATTCTGTAAAACAGTCTTGTCAAACAATCCGTGAATTGCCATTTGTTCAATAATGCTTTCAGGTGCCTTTTTGCTCAATAAATTTATCAAACTGCGAACCTTACGATTTCCTTCTACAAGTGCAACTAAATCTGCACCGGCAATCTGCTCTCCGTTATCTTTTACAAGAACGGCATCTTCACAACCGCCACGAATCAAATAATCTTCCATACTCTTTTCATCTTTCAAATAGAGAATAGAATTTCCTCTTTTAGCCTTAAACAATGGAGGTTGTGCAATATAAACATAACCACGTTCTATCAATTCAGGCATTTGGCGATAGAAAAATGTCAACAACAATGTTCTGATATGACTTCCGTCCACATCAGCATCGGTCATGATTACAATCTTATGATAACGGCACTTATCCGGATTAAAATCGTCGCGTCCGATTCCTGTGCCAAGCGCTGTAATAATTGTACCTATTTCAGCAGAATTAAGCATTTTATCAAATCTGGCTCTTTCTACATTAAGGATTTTACCTCTTAAAGGCATAATTGCTTGATTTTTACGATCACGACCTTGTTTTGCTGAACCACCGGCAGAATCTCCCTCCACGATAAACACTTCTGATAAAGCCGGATCTTTTTCTTGGCAATCAGCTAATTTTCCAGGCAATGTAGAAATATCTAAAACGCCCTTTCTTCTGGTTAATTCACGAGCTTTTCTTGCTGCTTCGCGCGCAGTAGCCGCCTCTATAATTTTTCCGATAATAATTTTTGCTTCATTAGGGTGTTCATCAAGCCATTCTTTTAATTTGTCGGATACAACGCCTTCAACTACCGGTCTTACTTCTGAAGATACAAGTTTATCTTTTGTTTGCGAAGAAAATTTAGGATCAGGAACTTTTATAGACATAACACATGTCAAGCCCTCACGCATATCATCGCCGATAATCATCTCTTTATCTTTTTTAAGCAGGTTATTTTCAGTAATATAATTGTTAATGGTTCTTGTCAATGCACCTCTGAAACCTGCAAGGTGTGTACCACCGTCTTTTTGCGGAATATTATTTGTAAAGCAAAGCATACTTTCATTATAAGCATTAGTCCATTGCATTGCTATATCAACAAACATGTCATCTTTTTCACCGGAAAAAGCAATCATATTTTCGTGCAAAGGCGCTTTGGCTTTATTTAAGTGTGCAACAAAAGCACTTAAACCTCCTTCATAATGGAAATCAACTTCTCTTGGTTCAGCACCACGATTATCAATCAATTTCAAATAAACGCCGGAATTCAAAAATGCTTTTTCTCGTATAGCTCTTTCCAGAACCTCAAAATTAAATTCTGTTTGTGTAAATGTTTTTGGAGAAGGCAAAAATGTAACTTCCGTACCATGTTTGTTAGGAGCTTCTCCTACAACTTTCAGATGTTCGGTAACATTTCCTTCTGCAAACGTTACCAGATGTTCTTTTCCATCACGCCAAATTTTTAATTTTAACCATGTAGACAGTGCATTAACAACTGACACACCGACACCATGTAAGCCACCGGAAACTTTATACGAATTATTATCAAACTTTCCTCCGGAGTGTAATTCTGTCATAATAACTTCAGCAGCAGACACACCCTCGGCATGCATACCGACAGGAATTCCACGTCCATTATCGCGAATTGTAGCTGAACCATCAGGATTCAAAATAACTTCAGTTTTATCGCAATATCCTGCTAAAGCTTCATCAATGGCATTATCTAATACTTCATAAATCATATGGTGTAAGCCTGACCCGTCATCAGTATCACCAATATACATACCAGGTCTTTTGCGAACAGCCTCAAGGCCTTTCAAAACTTTAATAGAATCAGCATCATATTCTTTTTCTGCTTGCTCAATTTGTTTGTCGGTTAATTCTTCCATATTTATCACCTTTACATATTTCAATTTTAAGAGATAATACAATATTGGCAACAAATTTACCAATAAAATTTTACTTTTTTCCCCGATTTTTTATATATTTTTGATATAAATTTTATCACAATATTTCTTACCATATTTTTGCTTTACTTTTTTTGAAAATTTTGATAAATTTATTAGTGAATATGATTTTTGAACTCTCCAGACCACCTTTTTAGGTGGTTGTTTTTTTTATTTATATTGGATAAGAATCAAATTTTCTTTTTAATTTTCAAACTGCTTGCATTTGAGATAATTTCATATTATTGTAGCATATTATTACAAATAAGGAGAAAAAAATGCAAGCTGTAGGTATTTTTGAAAAAGTAGACTTTGAACAATTTGCTAAAGATTGGCAAAATACTTTTCATCACACAAATGATGAAATCAAAAGTATTTACAATATGATAAAATTGCCAACTCGTGCCACAAAAGGCTCTGCTGGATATGATTTTTTTGCACCAATTGATTTTTCTTTGCAACCAAAACAAAATATTTTATTGCCTACTGGAATTCGCGTAAAAATAGATGAAGGTTGGTTTTTAGCAATAATGCCTAAATCCGGTCTTGGTTTCAAATATCGCTTACAAATTGACAATACTATAGGCATAATTGACAGTGATTACTACTATTCAGACAATCAGGGACATATTTTTGTAAAAATAACCAATGATTCTAATAATAATAAAATTTTATCACTGAACGCTCAATCGTCTTTTTGTCAAGGAATCTTTCTACCTTTCGGAATAACCTATAATGATGATGTAAACACAGTAAGAAACGGCGGTCTCGGTTCTACTTCTAAATAATATATTGTAAAAAAATCTTGACATAGACAAAAAAATAAATAATACTGTTTTTAAAATCTAATTTTTGTGTATATGAAACATTATTCTTTATTCATCATTATGTTGATGTCTGCGGTGCTTTTTTGTTCACCGACAAAAGCTTTTTCTAAAGGTATTGATGACAATTGGAACCCGTTCTATATCGGCGTTAGCACCATGCAAAATTTTGCTTACAATCCTTTAAGGAATCATCATCGTCACGAGTGTTATCCTTGTTATATCGCTCCGGATTTCGGTGGAAGCTTAATCCTCGGTTATACAACTGCAATAACAGGTACACGTTTAGAGCTTGATTTGGGTTGTTCCGGTCATACTACACGAGACATTGATATGCGCATTTTAGCAAGAATGGTTATTCCATTTGCCTTAGGTGATTATGCGTATATTGGTCCGTTGTTAGAAACAGGAACTGCTTTTACCGTAAAAAACTACTATACCGGCAAAAATGCATTTTTTGTACTTGGTTGTGGTTTAGACATAGGTTGGCACATTTCCCAACTGATTACGCTTTCTGCAAGTGCAAAAGTTGATGCTTATTGCCGAGGGCGTATGCAAAATATGGGAGGTGTCAGTACTGCGGTAAATCTTATTTTCCAAATTCCGTAAAATTATAAGGTCATTTATAGCAATATAAATGACCTTATTTTTATATTTATAATTTATAGCATTGTATTTCAAAATGAGAAATATATTCTCTGCTAACCATTATTATGTATAGCTGTACTAATACAATTCTTCTCCTGATGCACGTCTTACGCTATAATATGCTTCCATATCTCTCAAAGAAATTTTGCCATCATTATCAGAATCCATTTCTTTAAATCTTACCTCCGGAGATTTATAATATTTTTTTCTTTTGGCTACTTTTTCATTTGTTCTATCGCTACGGCTCATACGGCGATTCCCTCTCATTTTATATTCATCTAAAGTTAAATAGCCGTCTCTGTCTTTATCACAAAAACTTAAATCTGTTTCTGCTAAACGTAAAGCCGGACTATTTGTTGTCTGTCTTTCCAACGGACGCGCATTTGCACTGCTTAATGAAAAAAGCACAACAGCCATCAAACATAAATATTTTCTCATTTTCTCTCCTTAATAAAAATTGTTATGATTTAAAAAACCCATAAAACCGGTATCTACAAGATGTCCTGATTTTAATTGAACTTTACGATCCATTTTTTTTGCCAAATCCATATTATGTGTAGCAATGAGCGCACACAAATTTGTTTCTTTAACAATTTTAAGCAATTCAGAAAAAACATTATCTGAAGTTTCCGGATCCAAATTACCTGTCGGCTCATCAGCAAGCAACAATTTTGGTGTATTAGCAATTGCTCTGGCGATTGCAACTCGTTGTTGTTCTCCTCCTGACATTTCTGCCGGACGATGGTTCATTCTTTCTGACAAACCAAGTCTTTCAAGCAACCACTCTGCCTTTTCTGCAGCTTCTTTATAGCTTATGTTTTTTATTAACTGTGGTAATATAACATTTTCTTTAGCCGTAAAATCAGATAATAGATTGTGGTATTGATATACAAAACCAAGATAATCACGACGCAATTCCGTACGAAAAGCATCATTCATTTCTGAACATAAACTGCCATCTATATATATATCACCACTATCAGGTTTTTCAAGCAACCCGGCTATTTGCAATAAGGTTGATTTTCCTGATCCTGAAGGACCTATTAAAGCAACAATTTCCTGTGGCATAATATCAAAATCAACATCTATTAAAACATCTAATCGCTCATTTCCTTGTATAAAAGATTTATTGATATTTTTTAATTGCATTGTCGGAATAATTTTATTCATAGCGTAATGCCTCCACAGGATCAAGTTTTGCAGCACGATATGCCGGATAAATAGTTGCTAAAAATGATAATAACAAAGAGATTATTACAACAACAGCAACTTCTTTATAATCAATTTCTGCCGGTAATTGAGACAAGAAATATATCTCTGCCGAAAATAATTCTCGTCCGCTTAATTTTTCTAAAATTTGGCGAATTTTTTCAATATTCTGACAAAACAGAACTCCTCCGGCTAAACCAATAAATGTTCCAACAAATCCTATAAATGCGCCATCAATAAAAAATATACGCATAATCATACCTTTTGTTGCACCTAAAGTACGTAGCACGGCAACATCTCTACCTTTGTCTTTTACTAACATAATCAAGCCTGTAATAATATTAAATGCAGCAACCAATATTATCAAAGTTAATATTATAAACATTACATTACGTTCAACACTTAATGCATTTAAGAATGTGGCATTACTTTGACGCCAATCATAAACATAAGCACTTTCACCGACACTTTTTTCTATTGCTTTTTTAACAGCAGTAATATCTTTATCATTTTTTAGAGTTACATCAATGCTTGAAACAGCATCTTTTATGCCAAAATACAACTGTGCAGAATCTAATGGCATAAAAATAAAATTAGAATCATATTCATACATACCTACGTCAAATGTACCTATAACCTTATATGATTTCATCCTTGGAATAGTACCGAAAGCTGTAACTTTACCATTTGGAGATATAAATGTAATTTCGTCACCTTCAATGATTCCGAGTTTATGTGCTAATTTTCTACCGATAATAACATTATCACCAGCAAACTCTTGCATATCAACCGTAAGCACACTATTCCTTAACAATTCTTTTTTTTGTAAATCATCAGCACTGATACCACGAACCATTGCTCCTTCAGCAGTATTGCCTGTAGAAAGTAAAATTTGCTTTTCTATAATTGGCAACACAGTATTTACTTCCGGAAATTTTTCTATATCAGATACTGCTTGCACATAATTGTTAAAAGGACTTCCACCCATAGCCATTATAGAAATATGACCGTTAATACCTAAAATTCTGCTCAATAATTCAATTCTAAAGCCATTCATTACTGACATCACAATTATCAAAGTCGCAACACCCAATGCAATACCTGTAAAAGCAAAACCTGTAATAACAGAAATAAAACCTTCCTTACGTTTGGCTTTGAGGTATCTTCCGGCAACCATTCTTTCAAATTTTGAAAACAACATAATCTCTCCTCTGTTCTTTCTATTTATATATATCTATTTTATTTTTTGCAATATACTTTCTTAAAAAAACAAAAAAAGCTCCGAAGACAATCACCGGAGCTATTATAATATTTATCAAAACTAATTTTTATGTGTACGTAAAAAAGATGGTATATCCAAATTGAGTTTTTCTTTATCTTCGTCAAAATTATCAACAGATAAATCATCATATGTATTGTCTAACACAGGTTCTGTCTTTACATTTTCTTCCTTTTGTTCTTTACGATTGCGTTTTGCAATAGAAATTCCCGTAATTCTTTCCAAAAATGTAGGTGTTCTATTTTGAGAAACCAAAACTTCAGTAGTTTCTTTTACTTCTTCTTTAGGCAGAACTCCTGAAAATATTTCCGGTTCATCTTCCATTGTCAGAACAGATGTATCAGGAGAAAAAGTATCATCAATATCGGTTAAAACAGAATCTAAATCATCTTCTTTTATTTTTTCTTCAGGTTCATTTATAATTGCATTAAATAAAGCTGATGCTTTTGGCAAATCTCCGGAAACTTGTGACATTTCAATCATATCAAAATCCTTGAATTTATCAAAATCTTCATCATGTGCTTTGTTTATAAAGCCATTATTTACCTCATTATCAGAACTCAAAGTATCAATAAAAGTTTCGTCATCTGAAGAATCATCTTTTACTGATTTTTCATCCTCATTAAGAATTAAATCATCATTAAACAAATTATCTTCATCAGGTAAATTTTCTAATTTACTCTCTTTATCTGACAATACAACATCTGTATCAATTTCTGTTTGTGGAATAATTTCATCAGATGTACTATGATAACTGTCATCAATATAACTACTTGCATATACAGGAGCACTGTCAACTTTGCTGTTACGAGTCTCTCCAATACCTGTAGCTACAACTGAAACTCTTATTTTTCCATTAAGTTCTTCACTGATGCTCGATCCAAAAATTATATTAGCATCTTCATCAACTTCTTTTTTAATTCTATTAGCAGCAGCATCAACTTCATGTAAAGTAACATCAAGACTTCCTGTAATATTAATCAGCACGCCTTTTGCACCACGCATAGAGCAATCATCCAACAAAGGATTAGCCAAAGCTTGTTCAGCAGCTTTTACGGCACGATCTTCACCTTCAGCTTCACCGGTTCCCATAATAGCTTTACCTTTGTCTTCCATAATACTTTTAACATCTGCAAAATCAAGATTAATAAGTCCAGGTTCTATCATTAAATCAGTAATAGAACGAACGCCGGAATAAAGCACATCATCTGCCATAACAAAAGAATCTGCTAATGTCGTGTTTTTGTCAGTGATACGGAACAAATTTTGATTTGGGATAATAATGATACTATCAACTTCTTTTGTAAATTCCTCAATAGCTTTATTAGCAATTTCTTGGCGTTTTTTACCTTCAAAATCAAAAGGTTTTGTAACAACACCGATTGTTAATATTCCCTTTTCTTTAGCAATTTTAGCAACAACAGGAGCAGCACCGGATCCCGTAC
>JAZULC010000014.1:0-17628 GCA_045643605.1 Alphaproteobacteria bacterium | reverse complement strand
GATGATTAGCAACATTGCGGAACAACAACGCACATTCATTTTCTAAATCCATATACATTACAGCTTCAGAAACCGTGCAAACAGGAATATTTACATCTGTTTCAGCTATAGTCAGTGGAGCATTTTCATCAATATCAACTTCATCTTCTTTTTCTAACCAAGGATATACGACAGTTTTTGCAATCTCACTGATTCCTGTTTTACCTTTATGATCTTTCAATTTTGTCTTATGACGGCGCAAACGTGTTGCAATATGTCCGGATGCATCATCAAATGCAGAATAAGGATCTGTACCATGACCTTCACCCTTTAAAACAATATTTTTAGCAGGATGAACTGTAACTTCTACAGCAAAAATCTCTTTTTCTTTAGAAAAAGCTACCGTACTACTAATTGGTGCATTAAAATATTTATTTACTGAATTCGTAAGATTTTCTTCAACATAATTGCGAAGTTTTTCACTAATATCAACTTGTTTTTCGGTTAATGTTATTTTCATTATTTATCCCCATTATCATTATTAAACAAAATTAAAAACTTATTCATAATCTCTTTCTTAATTTAACAAATCAGAAGCAAAAAAGCAAGAGATTATAAGCAAAAATTTTCTCCAAGATATACTTTTCTTACATCTTTATCTTTTACAATTTCCTCCGGTGTACCTTCCATTAATACGGTACCGGAATGCAAAATATAGCATCTATCAATAATATCAAGTGTTTCTCTAACATTATGATCTGTAATAAGTACTCCCAGCCCCCTATTCTTTAGTTGGGCCACAAGAGAACGAATCTCATTAACGGCAATAGGATCTATTCCAGCCAAAGGTTCGTCCAACAAGATATAATTCGGCTGACTGGCTAAAGCTCTGGCTATTTCAAGTCGGCGACGTTCTCCTCCAGACAATGCAATTGCCGGTGATTTACGCAAATGAGCAATAGAAAATTCCGACAACAAACTTTCTAACATATTTTCTCTGGTACTTGCATCTTTTATAACCAATTCCAAAATTGATTTAATATTATCTTCAACGCTTAATCCTCTAAAAATAGATGCTTCTTGCGGAAGATAACCTATTCCCATTTTTGCTCGTTGATACATTGGCATTGATGTAATATCTTTTCCGTCAATATGAACATCCCCATAATCAGGAGTAATTAATCCGGTAATACAATAGAAACAAGTCGTTTTTCCAGCTCCGTTCGGTCCTAACAGGCCGACAGCCTCGCCTCTTTTAACATTTAAAGAAACATTTCTTAATACTGTGCGATTTTTATATTTTTTACCAATATTAAAAACCTCTAAAATAGATTCTTTATTTTTTTGTACCATTTGAATTTCTTTCGTTAATTAAAGTTTTTATTTTTTTAAAACTACCGGTTACTCTTGAACCACTCTTTTTAGAAACCATTCTGCTAACACCTGTACGCAAATCAGTTGTAGCATAATCGCCATAAAGTTTGTTATTATTATATTCTATTTTAACATTATCAAAAAGTTCTATAAAACCTGTTTTATTATTATATTTTGCACGATTTGCATAAACAGTACCTTTAGGAGAAACTAATTTGACATGTCCTTCTGCCTGCAAATCTTTCATTTCCGGTTGTTTATCATTTTGCTGATAAAAAAGCACTATTTTATCAGCAAAAAGCTCGTTCATTCCCTCTTTTACCCAAGCCTGACCTGCTGCTACAACTTTTTGTTCTTGTTTATATACGGTTACATAATCTTTAGCTTTAATATAAACATTATTAGGCTTGCGCTTAAACTCAATGAAAGAATCATGCAATAATGTATAAATTTCTTTATTTACATCAAATTTGTATTTATCTCCATTTAATTTTCCATAAATACCATCAGCCTCTATTTTTGATTTTCCCTCACCTTTTTTAGTATTAAAATTATATGTAATATTGCTTGTCTGTACTGATGTTTCATTATTATAATTTATAAAAACTTTTTCTAACATATTGAGTATATTATTTCCCTGATCATAAAATCCTGATGTAGAATGAATTTCTGCAAAATCACCGTTTTTTAATGGAATTGTTCCTTTAGGATTAACCAGTTTTATAATTTTTGAGCGTGGAGCCGTTTCATCAATATTATCTGCAAAAAATGAGCTTATAAGATTATCTGCATCAGTCATAGTAAATTTTGTATTTTCAATATGCAATTTTTCCAACTCATTTTTCTTAGGTATAGTCACATCAAAACCAAAATTTTTTTGATTGTCTTTTAATGATGGATATATCATTAAAACCCCGCATATTATTGCAGCAATAGACGGCAAGAACAACTTTAAAAACATAACACGCGCAGACAGTTTTTCTGTAGATTTACGTTCTGCAGGATTTAATGGAACTTTGCTAAAATATACATCAATTTTTTTTGTATCAGACACTAAGCAACTCCGGCACGCAAACAATCGTGGATATGTATAACACCTATAGGTTTATTATTTTCTGTTACAAACAATTGTGTAATACCTTTTCCGGTATTATTCATTTTATTTATAGCCTCAACTAACAACGAATCTTTATCTATTGTTTTAGGATTTTTAATCATAATATCAGAAATATTAGCATCAAGATTTGCATTCGCAATAATTCTGCGTAAATCACCATCAGTTAAAATTCCCTGAAGAATACCATCTTTATTAACAACTCCGACACAACCAAGCATTTTTGAAGACATAACTAAAATAGCATCTCTCAAAGTAACATAATCCGGGACTAAAGGCATTTCATCACCGGTATGCATTAAATCTGCAACCTTCTTAAGCACAGCACCTAACTTACCACCTGGATGTCTCTGTTTAAAATCTGTAGAAGAAAACCCTTTTCTTTCTATCAACGCTACAGCTAAAACATCTCCCAGCACAATTGTAGCCGTAGTTGATGAAGTCGGGACCAATCCCAAAGAGCAAGCTTCTCCGCAATCTGGCAACTTTAACAATACATCACCGGCTTTTCCTAATGTACTGTCAGGATTTTTTGTCATTGCAATTAATGGTAATCCATAGCGCTTACAATAAACAAGAACATCTGCTAATTCTTTAGACTCACCACCGTTTGAAATTGCCAGAACAACATCATCATTAGTAAACATACCTAAATCACCATGACTGGCTTCTGCAGGATGTACAAAAAATGCAGGTGTACCGGTAGAAGCCAATGTAGCAGCTATCTTTTTACCTACATGTCCTGATTTACCCATTCCGGTAACAATAACACGACCTTTAGTATTTTGCATTAAATCAAGAGCTTTGCTTAAATTCTCATCAAATTGTTCTTCCATAATACGCAAAGCAACAATTTCTTTTTCTATAGTACTTTTTGCTGACTGAATATCATTATCTTGTTTCATTATAAGTCTCCAATGATTTTAAATCTTTTTCTGAGATTATCTCACATTTGCTGAAATGCAAGCAATATTTACATCTTTTACACTTCCGTACGGCAATTTGTCAGCTTATCATCAAGCCTTTTTTCATCTATTCCAAAGGGATCCTGATGAATAATAACTTGTGAAGTAACAAATTGTTGTAAAATATTATTTTCAACATTATCGGCAATTTCATGAGCCTTAAACAGTTGCAAATTTCCATCAATTTCAATATGTACTTCTATAATATTAATATCTCCAGTTGAACGTGTACGTAAATCATGATACCCAAAAACACCATCCGTATTCATTATAATTTTGCCTATTTCTTGTCTTATATCTTCACTTAATTCCTTATCAAACAATATAAAAATTGCATTTTTACATAAATCATAAGCATTATATAACAAATAAAATGACACACAAATAGCCGCAAAACTATCAAACCATAGTGCATCAAACACCTTAATCATTATCAAAGAAAAAATAACTGCCGTATTTGTTATTAAATCTACACTATAATGAGCACTATCTGCAATAATTGCCATTGATTTCGTTTGCACTGCTACATATCTTTGAAAAATTAGCAATAAAATTGTAGCAATAATACTGACAACCATAATTACAATTCCCATTACTGTTTGTTCTAATTCTACAGGATGGAAAAAACGACATATTCCGTCATATAAAATCAAGCACCCGGAACCGGCGATAAATGCTGCCTGTAATAAGGCGCTTATAGCTTCAGCTTTTCCAAATCCGTAGCGATAAGTGCAAGTTGCAGGACGCATAGATATTTTGACGGCAACAAATGAAATTAAGGACGCCAACACATCAGATAAACTGTCTATTAAAGATGACAAAACCGCCAGAGAACCGGTATAAATGGAAGCAACTAACTTTATTAAAGATAAAAACACTGCCGTAGATATACTGGCATATATAGCATATTGTTTTAGTTTATCGTGATTATTTTGTAGAATGTTTTTTGAGCACATAATTCAAAAGATCCCAATTTTCTTTATCAAAGCGATAATATTTGTTTTCAGAATTCTTTGCTAAAATTTGCGCATAATACCCATTAACAGGCGGCACAAATTTATATTTTACATAGTATTTATTATCTGCTACGTAAAAATACAAATATACTAAATTATCATTTTCATCTTTTAATTTTAAGAATTTAAGCTCTCGTGGATTTTTCAAATCATTTTCAGCCTCATAAATTTCAGAATTCAGCAAAACTTTCATTATATCAGCCAATGCTTCTGTTGTATAATTACCATCAATAGTTTGAAATCTTCCTATCTTTAAATCCCAAACAGATGAGATAACCCAATCTTTCCAATTTGAAGAAACATCAATAAAATCGGCTATTATATGCCATATTTGAAAATTCTCGGGAAAACGAATATAGGCCGACTTTAATCCACGTCCTAAATCCATATCATACTTTCCTAACAAGAAATCAGCAATTTTATTATCTGACGCATCTCTCAAGATAATTTGTGTTGCTTGAGAAGTTTTATCTTCTAACGGCAATAAATTAAATTGTTGCAAATCTTCAATGCGATTTGATTTTTTTTCATAATACAAGGCTTCTATCATTGCACTTAAAAAGCTTCGCACCTGTTCTTGAGAAACCATAAAATCAGGATATTCTTTTATGCTCCACTTATTATCTTGTAAGGATAATTTTACGGAAGATGTATTATTATAAATATCTATGCTTGTTACATCATTTATTTTTGATGGCAACGTTGCAAATACAGGCTTATTTTCATAAGTATCTATATCACTTCCCAAAAAATGATATACACTTAAAATTCCACATACAAATAAGAGTACAGAAACAAAACAAATGGTTAACAATTTTTTTTCAAAAATAGTGTTTTGATTTGCATTTACGGGCATTTTATAACGTTTTGAATATAGTTGTATAAATGCCAATAATGATAATATTCCAGCCACAAAATAAATATTATAGAATTTAATTTTGCTGTAAATTTCATCTAAATCAAAATTTATTTTTTGTCTTAATTTGCCTAAGTTTTGACGTTCGGCATCAAGCTTTATTCTAACATTTTTTATAGTAGATAAATCATCTTTACTAAATGTCTCACGATTTTCAAAATCTTTTCTTTCCCAAATATTTTGTAATTTCTGTTTTACCTTACTAATATCATCAAGAATTTTCAGTTCATTCTTTGAATATTGCAATTTATTCTCTCTGCGTATCTTCTCAATCTGACTAAATTGCCTGTTTTTAGCCGATTTTCCACGTAAAGATGACAAATATTGACGACCACTTAAACTCTCTAAAGCATTGAGAACAAAATTAGCATTATCCAAAATAGGAACTAAAAACTTACTATTTGCCAAATGATGTACTTTAGTCCAAAAACTGTCATACAACATATCCGTATCAGTAACCACAATCGCTTCAAACGGTGTAGTTTTATGTTTAGAAGAAATTTTAGCCGCCAAAATTTTGCTGTTATCGTCTTTTTCATAAAAACGCAAAATATCAGCAGGATTGGTATTTTTATACACTACACTTGCCGGTAAAATTGCTGAATCATCACTGGCTTTAATCAACACTTCAAAATTAACATCATCAGAAGCAGGCATAATTACACCGGCAGAAGATAACATAATTTTTTTCAAATTAGATGTTTCTTGAGCTTTCGGGTTAAACTCTTTTTCTTTTAAAATAAACTGTATAACATCATTAGTAAAATTAGTATTTGTTTTATAGTTGTGTGAAGCATTTACTAAAATAGAATTTTTAAAATCTGCTGTAACATATTCATTATAAAATTTGAACCCAAATATTTTTTCTAACTCGGTAGAATCTGATGCTTCTAAATTTTTATTAACTGCAGAAATAAGCCTTGTTGCTTCAGGAGCAACATCTAAAAACAATAAAGTTTTCCCCCCGTTATGAGTAAAATCTTTTATCTTTGCAATCAGTTTTTCATCTAAATTTTTGGGATATACAATCATCAATAAATCTATACCCTTAAAATCATCAGAATTTTTTATGGATTTTACATTATAAAACTTCTCAAGTTGATTAATAATTTCCCATTTATCAAGAATCATATTATCTTCATTGACTTCTCCTAAAACAGGCAACGAAGTAATTATTCCCAGATTAGTTTTTTTGTGCGACAACAAATAAATATTTTCAGATAAATCATATTCAAAAAATGGCATTCTCTCCGGAGCCAAAAACGGAATTACTCTTTTTGCACCAATATCATTAGTAAATGTCATTCCGAACAGTGCATTTGTGTTACTTATTGCAGATGGCAAAGGTTCTATTCCTTCACCCAAAGCAATATCTTCTATTTTATCAAAAGGAGCCGGGGTATAAATTTTGTAGTCAAATTTATCTTTAGCAATAGCTTTATATTTTGACAACAATACTTTAATCCTGTCAAATGCCTCCAACATATTATAATCATTTTTACCGAGGATAGGAGAATAATACAATTTAACAGTAACTGTATTGTGCAGATTTCGCAAAATTTCTAATGTATTTTTATCTAATGTATAAATTTTTTCTTCAGTAAAATCATATTGATATCTGCGCAAAGTATTGTTTGCCAGCAAATTTATGCCTATAAACGTAAACAAAAACGCCATAACTAAAACAATATAACTTTTTCTATTATCAGATTTTAATAAATTTGAGACTTCGCTCGTTTTGAAATCTATAATCATTATGGTCATAAAGTTAAATAACCATATAATTGAAACAAAAAATACTATGTCTCTTAACTCTATAATACCTGACATAATTGTATTCATATGCGTCAAAAAGCTAAAAGATGAAATCATATCTACAATATATGAAGGAACAATCGGACGTAAAACCGATAATATATATTCCATACCGCTTAAAAAGAATATCATATTGGCAATAACCGCCAAGACAAGGGCAATTACCTGATTTTTACTTAATGCCGACATAGTTTGTGAAATTGCTAACATACAACCGGCAATCAATAAACTTCCGATATAAGCAAGAAAAATTACACTATTATCAGGATTTCCCAAGACATTAACAGTTATTACAAATGGAAAAGTTAAAGATAATGCTAAAGCACAAAACATCAATGAAGCAAAAAATTTACCCCATACAAAAATTGGTGTGGACACTGGCAATGTCATAATTTGTACAATTGTTTTTGTTCTAAATTCTTCTGACCATAAACGCATGGAAATGCTACTTATAAACAATAAATATAACCACGGATGGAAAGCAAACATTGCACTCAAATCGGCATTTTCTCTTTCAATAAAATGTCCGAAATATATCGCAAATGAGCCATTTAGCACCAAAAATGTTATCAAATAAATATAAGCTAAAGGCGATAAAAAATATCTGATAAATTCATTTTTAAATACATAAAATAACTTATTCATATCAGGCTTCCTGCAAAGTTGTTAATTTTAAAAAAGCATCTTTTATATTTTTCGTTCGTGTAATTTTTAAGATACTTGCTAATGTTCCATCAGCCATAATTTCACCACGATTCATAATAATAATACGGTTACATACGGTTTCTGCTTCTTCCAACAAATGCGTAGAGATAACAATAGTTTTATCTTTTCCTATATCACAAATTAACTTACGAATATTTTCTTTTTGATTAGGATCCAACCCGTCCGTAGGCTCATCTAACAGCAAAATTTTAGGATCTGCCAAAATACTCTGTGCAAAGCCTACTCTGCGAGCATATCCCTTTGACAATGTTTCTATCTTCTGATTTTCAACAGATTTCAAATCAGCCAGTTCCATAACTTCATCAACACGCAATTTATCACAACCTTTAAGTTCTGCCATATATGACAAAAACCTTTTAACAGACATATCTGCATACATTGGCACACCTTCCGGTAAAAAGCCTATACTTTGCTTTGCTTTTAGAGGATCATCTTTTATATTCTTTTCAAGCACAAAAATATTACCGCTATTAGGGGCTAAATATCCTGATATCATATTCATTAATGTAGATTTTCCGGCACCGTTAGGTCCCAATAATGCAATTACATCTCCTTTATTGGCAGTAAAAGTAAAATTTTTTACTGCATGAATATTTCCATAAATTTTATTTAAATTTTTTGTTTCAAGATACGTAACCATAGCATTTTCCAAATATTATACCTTATTCCTTTTTAAACAAGAAATCTTAATATTACAATAATATTCTACTTATCTTTTTTATAAAGTTCAGGTAAAACATTATCATCATTACTCTTCGCAAATTTTTTGTGTTTTCTTATACGATTAAATGTTTCAATAAATTTTTTATCATTCCACTCTATAGGTGTTTGTCCGTACAAATTATTTGTAATAATTTTTATAAAACCGGTAAATTCTAAATCTTTTATTCTTTTTGATAAAGCATTTAAATCTGTTAAAGATATATCACTATACTGTTGTTGTCCCCACAAAATAAGGGCATCTCGTAATTCTTTAAAATCTTTATTTTGGGCATATTTTTCAATGTCATCAGCTGTTATTTTAGCTGTTTTTGATATTGATATTTTATATTTACGAACAAAATAAATATAAGAACAAATAATGCCCACTAAAAAAGCCACAAAAATTGCAATAAACGGCCAATACTTCATTTTCTCACCGCTTTGTGATTTTATTTCTGTATTTTGAACAACAATATCGGCTTTTTTACTTGTACCTTTCTCAAAAGAATTTTTTTCCTCCATAATTTCAGTATTTGGAGCAACTTGAATACTTTCAGCAGGAATTATTGCCGTTTCCACCTTATTAAGAAGAGTGTTAAACCACTTAACTGAAAGTTCCGGAACAACAATCGTACCCGATTTTTTCGGTATATATACATTAACAAACTTTTTAGTAGCTATAATATTGCCATTATCATCAAGATCATTTTCAGAAACAGGCTTATCCGGATATTGTTTAATATCCGCGCTTTGTTTTATGGATAAGTCAGGAAGTTGCGTATCTAATGTTCCCGTAGCTTGTAAAGTAATTATGCGCTGTACAGCTTCACCGACCTTAAATTTCGGAGTTTTTTCTACCCAATTTGCAGATAATTGAACATTTTTAGCCGGCAACCACCAATCGTCATAAAAATCAGAAGCTATTGGTTTTATCGTCATTTCTACTGGCTTTACACTTAATAAAACAGGTTCACGCATAGAAAACGCATCAAAAACATCAACACCAACATTAAAAATTCCATTACCAAAAATTGTATCAGCTAATTTTTGTGGCTCACGATTTTCTAAATAATACCCGCTGAATTTAACCTCAGGAAGCATTAATGTTCCGCTTTTTTGAGGAAATAACGCATAATAGAATTTAATTTTTCTCGTATTAACACCGTTTATATTTTCGATATTTACTTCCGGATTTTTTATCTGCTTAATAATCCAATCGCCCTGTTCATTACCGACAAATTCAGGATTTCCGCCCTGTAATCCTCCTGCATCTGTTAAAGTAATCGTATAATTTATTTGTTCTTGCACATATGCAATCTTTTTTTCAGGTTCACCTGTCAATGTAAAACGAGTATTGATTATATTACCTTTATCATCAATCGTACTTTCAAAAACATTCAATGTAATTGGTTTTGTATGTAAATTTCCCAACGAAAGCGAAGGAATAATAATTTTACCGCTTTGTTTTGGCGACAATCCTAACTGCCATTCAAATATTGACGATTTTTGCCCGTTTATAATTTTTGTTGATTGCGATTGTGATTTTGAAAAAATCATAAAATCTTTTTTTAATGCACTAAAATCAGGACTCAAATTTTGATTATCACCATCATAACTTAAAATCAAAACAATAGTTTCACCGTATGGCACATCAGTTCTGCTTACTCTTGCCTCAAAATTTTGCGCTAATGACGAAAAGCTCATAAAACACAATAAAAAAATAAGCATAAATACACGTTTTATCATTTGTTAATCCTTATATCTGTTTTTTTGATATTCTTGGTAAATAAATCCCCTTAATAAACCACCCGGATCATCATCTATCTTTCTGTATTGTTGGGCACGAGCCATAGCCTCTTCCTGCAAACTTTTGTCTGCATCACTTTTCAAAGGTTGGGTTGCTAAATTTTGCTCATCAGTTTTTTCTTGTTTGTCTTGATTTTGTTGCATATTTTCACTTTGAGATTTTGCTGATAAATCTGCATTATTATTGTCATTATTATCTGAATTTTTCTGATTGTCTTGTTGACTTAAACTTTGTTCATTCTGCTCATTTTTTTCTGAATTATTTTGATTTTCAGAATCTTGTTGTTGTTTATTTTGCTTATCTTGTTGATTATCTTGCGAACCTTGAGCACTTGACATATTTTGTTCTTGATTATTTCCGTCAGAATTTTGACTGTTATTTTCTTGCTGTTCATTATCATTTTCATTATTTTGCTTGTCATCATTTTCTGATTGCTGTTGCTGGTTATTTTGTTGCTGTTTCAAATACTCTAAATTAAATTTTGCATCTTCATGTGTTGCATCATTTTCAAGAACTTTTTCATACAACTTAATTGCTTCTTGTATTTTTCCGCTTTTGGCCAAAGAATTAGCCTGATTATACATACCGGTAACAGAATTATCATCTGCAAATTTTTCTAAAGCCAGTTCATATTTTTCAGCTTTATACAGTGCAGATGCCTGCCAATTTTTATCACTAAACTTTTTAGCTGCCTGCTCATAATTTTTATTTTGAAAATCAACAAAAGCTTCTTGATTATTGTTTTTGAAAAATCCCGCATAAGCATTATTCATATAAATACATACAATAAAAGCAAAAAGCATTCCTCTTCTAAACAGGTACAAACAACAAATGATAGGTATAAACAAAAGATAATATCCAAAATCCATCCACATTTTTGACTTATTACCGGATAGCTTTACATCTTTCAAATATTTATTGGCAATAAAATTTTCTAATTTATCCGTATTACCATTGATATTTAAATATTGTCCACCTCCTGCTTGCGCAATTTTTTGCAATAATTCGTTTTGTTGCTCACTTACATTTACGACACTGACAGTATAATTACGCTCAACCGCACGCTTTGCCGCATCTATTGCATATTTATAATTTGAACCGATATCAGAAGCTAACAAAATAATATTGCCGACATTAAACTGTGCATCTTGTAATTTTTGTATAGCAAAATCTAATGCTCTGTCAGCACGATTACCGTTTACTGGCATAATATCGTTATCTATTACCGGTAATAAATTTTCAATAATACGATAATCTTCACTTATCGGAGAAATCAAAAACGGTTCATCTGAATATACAATTAACCCGCTTTGTGTTTCCGGAATATTTTGCAATAAATCTTTAATCAAAAATTTTGCTCTGCTTAATCTGTCCGGCTTAACATCAGTAATTTTCATATCAGAAGACAGCTCAAGTACTGTCATAACAGGATTTTGTTGATACATAGCCGGCATATTTATTTGCTTATAAGACGGACCTGATGCTGCAAATATTGATGACACAAGAGCCGTTAAAATAACAAAAAACAAAGTATTACGAGCAGAATTTTTACCTCGTATCAACAAAAAATTTAATAAATTTTTATCGCAAACATTTTCCCATGCAGAAAATTTTTCTTTAATCTTATTTTTGAAAAACAGCATGAAAAACGGAAAAATCAATAAAATTAAAATTGCCGGTCGGATAAAATGAAAATCACGAAATATTTCTTGCATTTTTCATCTCCTTCAACAACAATAGCAAAATTACCGAAATAATAGCTGCTAACAATGGGATATAATATAATTCCGTTATTTGTTTAACAAAATTATTTTCATATTCGCTTTTTTCTAATTTATCAATTTCTCCATAAATTTTCAATAAATCAGCAGTTTTTTGAGCCCTAAAATAATGCCCGTTTGTTTCTTCTGCCAAAACTTTTAATTCTTGATTATCTTGCGTACTATTAAAACCAAATCCAGCGAAAATTGATTGAACAAGAGAATTTTCATTACCTACACCGATAGTATAAATTTTTATATTTTGTTGTTTTGCCAAATTTAATGCCTCTTGCAAACTCATTGATCCGTCATTATTTTCACCATCAGTCAATAAAATAATCACCTTTCCTTCAGTATCATTATTTTCATTATCCAAAGTCTTAGTCGCAAGCCCTAATGCATCTCCTATAGAAGTTGAACGCCCTGCCATTCCAGGTTGCATATCCAAAATAATTGTACCGAGTGATTTTTTATCAAAAGTTAAAGGCGATTGCAAATATGCACGCGTTCCAAACAATACCAGCCCTATTTTATCATTTTGACGTTCATTTAAAAAATTATACGCCGCAATTTTTACAGCATCCATACGACTTAATCTTTTTCCTTGTAGTGAATAATCTTGCTCCAGCATAGAAGTAGAAATATCCATCGCTAAAATAATTTCTCTGCCAAAATTTTTCGGTCTGAAAGGTTCCCCGGTATAAATCGGCCTCATTGCCGACAAAGTAAGCAAAAGCCAAATAAAATACAAAAAATAAGATATTTTATTACTCTTATTAAAGAAATTGCTTCCGAGATTTTCTTTAGTTTTTTCTTTGATTAATTGCAAATCTTTTGCAAAAGGTATACGTAAAGCATCTCCATAATTTTCTTTCACTTTCGGAATAAAAAATCTAAAAATAAATGGTAATATAATCAATATAGCAAAAAATGGACATTTAAAAATTATCATAAATTTTCTCCTATCCATTTTTTACAAAATTCTACAAGTTTATGCAAATCTTTAGTATTATAATTTACTGATTTTTTATCAATATATGGTGCATTTATTAATAATTCTGCACTTTTTCCTGATATTTTATGCACAGCATGATTATTCAAAAAATCTAACCACTTCACAGAAAAAATATTCACTGCTTCCGGGTATTTATATATACATATTCTTCTTAAAATTTCAGAAATTTTAATCGCAGAAACAATTACATCTGTATCACTCAAATTATTTAATAAACGTAAAGCATATAATTTTTTACTTCTTTTCCTCAAAATCTGCCATAATTTTATTATTAAAGGCAAAACAATAATAATAGCCAAAATCACCCACCAGCCATACGCTAACGGGAAAACAGATACATCTCTCGGAATATGTATATCTCTTAATTCTGGCAAATTATCCATATTAGATCTCCGGATAAATTTATTTTATTTAATTTAATGAGCAACTTCCTGACAAGAATATTTACCGCCACATTCATCTTTGGGTATCATACCTATTTGTACACAGTCCATTGCATGTAAAAACATATATTCATTTTCATCACAGCACTTGTCATAATATTCATCATTATCATCGTAGCAAACTTTATTCGGGAAAAAGTCTTCCGGACAAGAGCGTACGGAAAATCCATTTGTAAAACAAGGGTTTATCCTTAATATTTCATTTCTTACATTAGCTTTATCTACAATAAAACGAACTTCAGCAAAAGCTATATTGCTAAAAATACATATACCCAACATAGAAATAAGTAACGATATTTTGTTTAACATATTGTAGTCTCCTGATAAATTGATAATATGAAATTACACAGCTCCTTTTGCTACCATTTCATCAGCTTTTGCAACATTAACCATATTATGTATTCCCTGACTTAATGCCACAGGCAAAACTTCTGAAACATGACTGACAGGTATAATATCTAATTCTTCTTTTACATTTGCAGGTAATTCTTCTAAATCTTTTACATTATCCTTAGGAATTAATACTGTTTTAATACCACCGCGCAATGCTGCCAAAAGTTTTTCTTTTAACCCACCTATCGGCAAAATTCTACCTTGTAAAGTGATTTCTCCTGTCATTGCTACATCTTTCTTTACAGGTATATTAGTTAAAACAGAAACTATTGTAGTGTACATTGCGACACCTGCAGACGGACCATCTTTTGGAGTTGCACCTTCTGGTACATGGATATGAATATCTGTAATCTCAAAAACATCAGGATTAATACCAAGTTCTAAAGAATGCGAGCGAACAACTGAATAAGCCGTATCAATAGATTCTTTCATCACATCACCCAGCTTTCCCGTTTCCATCACTTTACCCTTACCCGGCATTTTTGCAGCTTCTATAAACAAAATATCGCCACCGACTTCTGTCCAAGCTAATCCGGTCGTAACACCAACTAAATCTTTTGTTTCTGCTTCTCCGTATCTATATTTTTTAACGCCTAAATATTTTTCTAAATTTTTAGAAGTAACGTCTATTTTTTGGCATTTTTCTTTTGCAAGCAAAATATCCTTTACGGATTTACGCGCAATTGTAGATAATGCACGTTCCAAGTTACGCACACCGGCTTCTCTTGTATAATAACGAATTATATCGCGTATCGCATCAACAGATATTGTTAATTCTGAACATTCAACTGCATTTTCTGTAAATATCTTCGGTATCAAATGTCTTGTGGCAATTTCTACTTTTTCATCTTCTGTATATCCGGAAAGATTGATAATTTCCATTCTATCCAGCAATGGCTTCGGCATATCCAAAGAATTTGCCGTAGTAACAAACATAACATTTGATAAGTCATAATCCAATTCAAGATAATGATCTGAAAATGTAGCATTTTGTTCAGGATCTAAAACCTCAAGTAATGCAGAACTCGGATCACCTCTCCAATCAGAGCCCAATTTATCTATTTCATCAAGCAAAAACAGTGGATTTGAGCATCCTGCTTTTTTTATACCTTTAATAATTTTACCCGGCATTGAACCTATATACGTACGACGATGTCCCATAATTTCTGCTTCATCACGCATACCACCTAATGATGCTCTGACAAAAGTTCTACCTGTCGCTCTGGCAATAGATCTTCCTAATGAAGTTTTTCCAACACCTGGTGATCCTACTAAACATAAAATAGGGCCTTTCACTTTTTCAGCTCGTGACTGTACCGCTAAATATTCAATTATTCTTTCTTTTACCTTATCCAAACCATAATGATCTTGTTCCAAAATTTCCGAAGCTTTTTTCAAATCCTTATTTATTTTGCAACATTTTTTCCAAGGCAAATCCAAAATCCAATCAAGATAATTGCGAACAACTGTTGCTTCAGACGACATAACGCCCATCATTTTAAGTTTTTTTACTTCTGCTAAAGCTTTTTCTTTAGCCTCTTTAGTAAGTTTTGTTTTTTCTATTTTTTGCATATATTTGGCAATTTCATCATCTTCATCACCATCATTAAGTTCTTTTTGAATCGCCTTCATTTGTTCATTAAGATAATATTCTTTTTGGCTTTTTTCCATCTGTTTTTTAACACGATTTTTGATTTTATTTTCAACCTCAAGCATCATAATTTCAGAATTTATGAACTTTAAGATTTTTTCAAATTGTTCATGCAAACTATTTGATTCAAGCAAATCTTGTTTTTGTTCTATTTTTAATGCCAAATGAGAAGATACGGTATCTGCCAACTTTTGATAATTTTCTATTACCTTTAATGAAGAAATAATTTCTAAAGGAATAACTTTTGATAATCTGGCATAATCCTCAAATTGAGACAAAACCACTCTGGATAGAGCTTCTAATTCTTTTGTATCAGAGCTTTCTTGTGTCAAAACCTTTATATTTGATGTAATATAATCATCATTATTATGATAGCTGGTAATTTGTACACGTTCTAACCCTTCTACCAAAATTTTGACAGTTCCGTTTGGTAATTTTACATTTTGCAAAACATTGCCTAATGTTCCGACAGAAAATACATCTTCAAATTCAGGATTTTCAACTTCTGTAGATTTTTGAGCAACTAAAACAACTCTTTTATCATCATCTGTCAATGATGCAATCGCATTCAACGATTTTTCTCGTCCTACTAAAAGAGGAACTATCATTTTCGGATATATCACTAAATCACGCAACGGTAATGTCGGAAATTTCTTTTCTCTTTTTGCCATAGCTATCAAATTCTCCTTATAATTAACATGAATTATATATAGTTATATTATGCTGATTGTGCAACATCTTTATTATTTTTGACACAAAATTTTTTATTCTTCATATTTTATAAATATCTTTGACATATTTATTAAAATAGAATATGCTCCTTGCCGAAAGAAAATAACGTGAAAAATTTGATAAAAAACATAGGTAAAAAAATAAGAAATTCAAATTGGTTTTTTCCAATGTTGAGCAGGCTTTTTTGTTTGTATGTCTGGCTTGTTGGTAAAACAACAAGGTGGGAATCTCCGGGATTGCAAAAATTTTATTCAACATTAGAAAAAGACAAGAGTTTGATTATGATTTCTTGGCATGGCAGAATAGCTATGCTCCCTTATTTTTGGGATAATCGTTGTACTTTGCGCGCTTTGGTTTCTCTGCATAGAGATGGCAAACTTATCATCAATGTATTACGTTCCTTTGGTATTGAAATCATTGGCGGATCAACAAATAAAAATGCCTTTGGAGCAGCTATGGCTCTAATGAGAACATTGAACAATAATAATTCTATTGCTATAATTCCTGATGGTCCGCGAGGTCCTTCCATGCAATTAACAATGAGCCCTCTTTATTATGCAAGAAAAACAGGTAAACCTATTGTCGGTATCGGATATAGTATTAAAGGTTCAAAAATTCTTGCAAAGAGTTGGGATTCTTTGATGATTCCTCCTCTCTTTTCAAAAGGAATTTTCTATGCTACGGAACCTTATTATATTCCAAAAAACGCAACAAAAGAAGATATGGAAAAATATCGCTTGCAAATTGAAGAAAACTTGAATAATCTGACACATGAAGCCGATAAAAAAATGGGAATTCCATATATTAAACCCGGCAAAGAGGCAAAGAAAAAACATGCAGAACAATAAAATGTTTTTTATCAGGTTATATAATGCGTTAATCAGAATACTTTATCCTTTGGTTATCAAAAGATATATTGATCGCAGAAAAGAACAAGGGAAAGAAGATGTCAATCGCTTTAATGAACGTATTGGCAGACCGACAAAACCTCGTCCTGACGGAAAATTAGTATGGCTACATGGTGCATCTGTAGGAGAATCTATCTCTATGTTGCCTCTAATCAGCAGATTATTGGAAATTTATCCTGACTTAAACGTTATGGTTACAACAGGTACTATAACTTCTGCTGAGGTTATGAGCAAAAGATTGCCTGACAGGGCTTTCCACCAGTACTTTCCTATTGACAATCCGGTATTTGCTACCAGATTTTTACGCCACTG
>JAZULC010000013.1:0-9702 GCA_045643605.1 Alphaproteobacteria bacterium | reverse complement strand
AATCATAGTACCTTGTTTAAACAAATTTGGAGAATAAAATGAGCTTACGAATAGTCCATTGTGCTAATTTTAATTGTGTAAGACTAAAAGGATGTTACCTATCTTCTATGGGATATAAGTTGAATAATGGTTTAATTCGTTTAGGACATCAGGTAGTAACATATAGCGACAGGGATATGTCCAGATTATTTGGAATTTTTGGAAAAAAATGTTTTTTGAGCAATAAAAAAAATAATGATAATTTTTATAAATTTTGTTTGAATGTAAAGCCTGATATTATTTTCCTTGGTCACGCAGATACAATTAATGCAGAAACTATACAGAGTATAAGAGATAAACTTCCAAATTTAAGGGTGTTACAATGGACTGTTGATACTATTAGTGAAGAAGTAGATACAGGCGTACATAATATTAAAAATATTCAAAGTAAATTGCCAGTCGTAGATTGTACATTGATTACAACAGGCGAAAAAAAGTTATATGAGCCATTTAATCCATCTATAAATAATATTGGATTTATTCCAAATCCAGTAGACAGCTCTATTGAGAAACATAAGGTATTTGAAATAGAAAATCCTCAATATGATTTATTTTATGCTTCTTCTCCAAATGCACTGAGATCTGTTGGCAAAGAACGTTGTACAGTGAAGGATATTACGGATTTTATTCAAAAATCATGTCCTGATGCAAATGTACTATTTCCTGGTGTATCTCATCCGTCAGTAAATGGAACGGAATATATGAATTTATTAGGAGAATCGTCAATGGTGCTGAATTTGTCTCGTGTAAATGACAGGTGGTATTCGTCAGACAGAATGGCTCATGCGATGGGAAACGGATGTTTGACTTTCATTGACAGAGCTACAGGTTTTACTGACTTATTGAGCGAAGATGATGCTGTATTTTATTCTGAAAAAGCAGAAATTGCCGATAAAATCAATTATTTTATTAAGCATCCTAAAGAGCGTATGAAAATTGCAAAAAAAGGATGGAAAACAAGTCACCAATTATTTAATGAAACCAAAGTGGCTCAATATTGTCTGGATATGTTAAATGGTACGGCCGGTGATAATTATCAGTTTTATGTAAAATAAAAAGTTTGTAGAAGTTTATTACAATATTTACTCAACAAAAAACACCTCTAAAATAAGAGGTGCTTTTTATTAAATGTAATAAAATATTACTATTTATTTTCTTCTTGTTGAGCTGCCAAAGCTGCTTTTTCTTCTGCAACACGAGCTAAATCTTTAGCACCTTTTGCATTAACGTCTCTGTCAACTAATTCAATAACAGCCATAGGAGCGCAGTCGCCATATCTGAAACCTGCTTTTATAACGCGAGTATAACCACCGTTACGTTCTTTATAGCGTTCTGCTAAAGTAGAGAAAAGCTTTGCAACAACGGCGTCGTTACGTAAAAATGCATTGGCGATTCTTCTGCTATTTAAATCACCTTTCTTTGCATATGTAATCATTCCGTCAGCAAATGTTCTTAATTCTTTTGCTCTTGTTACTGTACAAGTAATTTGTTCATGTTCCAACAAAGCATTTGTTAAATTAGAGAATAATGCTCTTCTTTGGCTCTTTGGCATATTAAACCGTCTATGTTTATCACCGTGTTTCATATTAAAATCCTTTCTTTCTACTATTGCTTTGACTTGCAAAGCGGATAAAACCACAATCGGCGCTACCTTCATATACGCCAATCAAAATTCTGCTGATTGATAACACAATAAAATTATAAAATCAAGAGTTTTTTATTATTATTCTTTAAAAATTTTACTGGTTGCCGGTATTTCATTACCAATACCTTTTGCTAAAAATTTAGCGCGTACAAAAACATCTTCTCCATTATCAATCATAATTCTATACCACGCATTATCAGGAGTTTTTCCGGTAATACGAACAGTGTGACCGCTTTCTAAAGTCGTTGCGACATCAAAATTATCATCAGGACCATACATTACATTTGTTGTTTTGTTGATATGATATAGCATAGAAGTATCATTTTTTTCTGATGGAAAATTAATGATTTTACCGACTACAACATCATCAAAAGTATTGCCAAAAACTCCTTTTACTGTTTGATTATAAGAAATTTCTCTGGCTTTATGTGTAAAATGAAAATCAGAAAAAGATGGTATTAAAACAGATAATAATAAAACTATTCCAAAAATCGCCGGCATAAAGTACTGTACGCGTTTTAGTTGAGCATAATCCCATTCTGGTAAAATTTGAGAAGATGATATATTTGTTGAGATAATAAAATCATCTAACATCTGTATTTGATACAAATCAGAAGTGTAATTTTTTGCTAATTTTGCAAGTAAATAAGCTTGAGAAATTTTACCTTCCATGTGTAAAGCGACAATATTGTGAATAAATAGCTTAAAATTATTAAAGCGATTGGTTTCATAAACATTCATATTTGCCGATATAGCTTGTTTTATTTTAGAAAAACCTGTAAGCGACAGCCATCCGAACAGCCAGTTTTTTATAGCCGTTTTGAATAGCAAGTTTTTAGCTTCATAATAATTTAAAATACGGCTATCGTTTATTTCTATGGATTTATACAGTTTTCCGATAACTCGTTTAATATTTATACATCTTATTGATAAATCAATTGTTTTGTGAGAATTTAAAAACGGAGTAATTGTTTTCATATCAGGAAAATCTTTTTCATTATAGGCTAATGATAATAGATTGTAATAAAGACGAGATTTGTCATCTTTCAAAATATCATAAGCTACAGATAATTTTTGAAAATTTTCCATAGCATTTTCAGAGGTATTGTGATCAGGATGCCAAAATTTTGCAAGTCTGAAATATTTGGATTTAAGTGCGTTTGCATCATCATTTATATCTGCTTCAAGAATCTGATAATATTGTTTAGAATCAGGAAAATTTGTCATTATATCTCCTCGCTTATGATTTTTTTTGCAATCTGAAAAATATCTATAGAGGCGTCAGCAGTAGGATATCGTGAAAGTAACATGGTTTGATTCTTCAAACAATCATGTATTCTCATATCATTACGGACAATACCTAATAATTTAAAACTGCAATTTAAAAATCTGGTTGTAGCTGTATTTAATGTGTTATATATCATTTCACCTTCGCGTAAAGAGTTTACCTGATTGACGACAATCATTGCATTAATATGCTCATATTGTCTTAAAAGTTTTTGAAGTATTTCGTATGCTCCGATAGTGCTTTCAGAATCAGGAGAAACCAACAAAATAATAGTTTTTGCTGCACAAGTGATAATTTCTGAAGATTTTTGTTTTTCAGAACTGGTATCCAAAATAACCTTATCATAAGACCTTGCAAGAAAAGATAAGTCCTCGGTTAAAAGTTGCAATCTTCCTATTGGTAATGAAGATAATCCTATATCTCTGATGTTACCTGGTAATAAATCATATCCGAATTTATCAATATGTGTGATTATTTGATTTATTGTTAAATTTTTAGCAAATATATCACCCAAAATATAGTTTGGTGTAATACCTAATTGTTTGCAAATATTAGAATTTCCCCAATCTCCATCAAATAACAATACCTTTTTTTTGAGAATTGCCAATGCTTGGGCTAAAGTTGATGCAAAAAAAGTTTTGCCGGTGCCATAAGTCCCGGAACAAACCGCTATTAAATCAAATCCCTTAACCAAATTAGTTAAAAATATTTCTTTATTAATATATTCAGATTCTGTATTCACACATTTTTCCTAAAAAAATATTTTAATTAAATCCTTTTTAACACAATTTATTTATAATGTGAACATATTTTAATTTTAGGGTATAATAAAATGAAAAAAAATATTTATTTTGCAACGATGATTTTCAGCTTAATTATGCTAATCAGCAATGTTTTTGCGTTTGTTGATGTTACTAAAACAGAACAATCAGAGGGGGAAACTCTTAATACTTATTCTTTTATAAACTATCCTCCATTTGGAAGTATTGTTTATGGCCAAACTTTCAGTCAACTTGAAAGCGTCTTCTTGGAAGAATTAGAAAAATTTGCTAAAGAAAGAAAATATTTTATTTCACCATATGCCGTATCTGACAATTATATAGATAATATAAGAGCAATTCGTTCCGGAGAAATTGACCTGATTATCGGATGCTATTATGCTACTAAAATGTATAGCGGAATTGATTTTGTATTTCCTGCTGTTATAAGTAATCCTATACATGCTGTAATGATGCCTGACAGAATAAATGAGGCAAATACGGTTGAAAATTTAAAACATTTAAAGGGTATACGTGTGAAAACAGAAATTTTTAGTGATTTTGTTGAAAATGCCTTAAAAGAATTTAATTTGCAAACTGTTGACAATTTAGATGAAGCATATGAAAAAATATTTGTAGGAGATGCTGATTATATAATAGGCGGGTATTACTATATGCTTATTTCTGCAATAAAGTCAGGTGTTCGCCCTTATGTGAGTTTTAGTCGCCAACCATTATGGAATATTCCTGTGTTTATTGGTATTTCAAAAATGACTCGTGTTGATAAAAAATTGCTGATGAAATTACTTACTGCTTGGTCTAACAGTAAACAGGTTAAAGATAATATTCATAAAAAAATACAAGATACAATAAATGCACTAGAAGTTGAATATGAAGGTACTGTACCTCCGATGTATGTTCGTAAAGATAATTCTTTAACTGCTTCCGGCAAATCTGTTGACAATGTTTCAAACAATAAAATTGATGAATTAAATATTGAAAAAGAAGGTGAATAATATGGTTCTTTTAGTACATCATCCGATTTCTGCTCATTCTCGTAAAATCAGAATAATTATGGCTGAAAAAGGGGTGCTTTTTGCTTTAAGAGAAGAAGAACCATGGAATTTGTCGGCTGATATAAAAAAATTAAATCCAGCAGAAGATTTGCCTGTTTTTGTTTTTGATGGTAAAGTTATTGCAGGTAATTATGCAATTTCGGAGTATTTGGAAGAAGCTTATCCTAATCCGCAACTGCTTTCAAAAAATATTAAAGAACGAGCTGAAATCAGACGGTTAATTGATTGGTTTGACAATAAATTTTCAAGAGAAGTTTATCAGTATGTTGTAAATGAAAAAATCATAAAACGTTTCAGTGCTTATTCTTCACCTAATTCAAGACTTTTGAATGCAGGTTACAGCAATTTGAAGTATCATATGCAATATATTGATTGGTTGGCAGAAAGAAATAATTATTTAGCAGGAAATGATTTTACTATGGCAGATATTTCTGCTGCAGCGCAGATTTCTGTTATTGATTATTTAGGTGATATAAATTGGAATGATTTTGCTAATGCAAAGGAATGGTATGCAAAAGTTAAATCACGCCCGAGTTTTAAAGAAATTTTGAAAGACAATATTAAAGGCGTTATGCCTTCTAAACATTACACTAATTTGGATTTTTGATATGATGAAAAAAATAAATATAGCATTGTTTACGGTTTTAGGATTATGTTCATGTGCCAATGGTTTTGATAAAGCAGAAGGGCAGGTTATATATCATTGGGAGCGAGAAAATACTGGAGTTAAAAAGTTTTCTCGTGATCACTCCGAATGTTTGCGTTTAGCTCAAGATTGGCATATACTTCCTGATATGAGTAGTTGGTTTGTTACGCAAGAAGCCCAATATAATATTCGCGTTGATTGGCATGCTGAAAAAGGTATTTGGGCAAGTTATGTTCCTTATCCTGGTTCACAACCTTTAATGGTAAATTCTATCTTTGATACAGAGGATGTATCTCCTAAAAAGTACCGTATGTGTATGGAAAATAAAGGTTATTGGCATAGACGCTATGATATACCTGAAACAACTAATTTGTTTGTATATAAACCTCAACAACCAAACCAAAACGATCCGTTACGTTCGTTCTATTACTAAATAGTTGCTTTTGTAATGATACAAAATGTTAATTATTTATTTGTGGTTCGTGATGCCGTAATTACAAAGATTTTGGATGCGCCTGCTTTCTTACAAACCAAGGCGCATTCTTTTATGGTAGAACCGGTTGTAAAAACATCATCTATCAATATAATTTTTTTATTTTTTATATTTTTATTTTTGGTTACAACAAAAGCATTTTTTACATTTTTAACTCTGGCTTTTCCTGAAAAATTAACTTGAGGTATAGTATTTTTGCATCTTTTTAGTGATGTGAAATCTGTTTTTATACCGCTTAATTTAGATAATTCTTTAGCCAATAATGCAGATTGATTGTATTTGCGTTGAAATAAGCGAATATTGTGTAATGGAACAGGAATAATTAAATCCGGTTTTTCTGCAAAAATATCTTGAGAAATGCGATACATCATTTTGGCAAGCCAAGGAGCATAATAAGTTTTATCAAAAAATTTTAGCCCTAAAATAATCTTCTTGGAAAAATCATCATAAATAAAAGCAGAGCGTTGTAAATCCAATAATTTTTTCTTATCCTTGAGGCAGTTTGCACATACGTTGTTTATAACGTTTTCAGTAGTTTCAAATGGTGTACCGCATATTTTACAATAAGGTTTTGATATAAAATGTATTTTGTTAAAGCAGTCAGGACATACTCCGTTTTCGTCTTCAACTATAGTACCGCAACAAATACATCTGCAAGGCAGTATAAAATTGATTAATTTAAGCAAAAACTCTTTCATTTTTTGACGAATAAATTTTGAAGTTCATTGTGTAAATGGTTAATATTATCTATAGTAATTATACCCGTTTCAATCATTAATTCCCTTTTTTGTTTAGGAGTAATAACTCCATTTGTCATAATATCTCCGGCATAACCTAAATTATACCTAAAAGGTTCAAAATTATTAGTAATAAATGAAATTAAAGGTTTTTTCTGAGATAATGTTGCATAATAATCAATGATTTCCGCTTCATGTGGCCAACTTTGTCCTCCAAGCATTACAACAGCTTTTGTTTCATCATCTTCCATGAATTGTTCAAATATATCAATAAAGCTGCTTCCTGTGATTATGTCGTCGCCTAAACCTACAACGGTAGATTGTCCGAGACCGGCTAAATTTGTTTCTATAACAGCTTCATATGTAAGTGTAGATGATGATGACATTAAACCGATACATCCTTTTTTATGAATTTTCTCCGGAAAAATTCCTAACCTTGCTTCTTGAGGTGTAATGATTCCCGGTGTATTCGGACCTATAAGTCTTGTTTTTGAGCCTTTGAGCATATGCTTAATTTCTAACATATCATGAACAGGAACACCTACACTTATGCACACTGCCAAAGGTATTTCCGCTTCAATAGTTTCTCTTAAAGCATCTTTAACAAAAGCTGCAGGGACAAATAAAACGGAAGCATTGGCATTTGTAACATTTTTTGCTTCTTGGACACTGGAAAATACAGGAATATTCAACCAATTTGTATCTGCTTTATGAGGGTTTACACCGGCTACAACATTGGTACCGCCTTCAATGGATAATTTTGTATGAAAAGATGCCTGTACGCCTGTTAAACCCTGTACCATAACGCGTGTATTTTTATCAACTAAAATTGACATTATACATTCTCCTTTATGGCTGAAATTAATTTAGTTACAGAATCTTCCATATTGTCGGCAATAATAATCGGCAATTTTGAATTTCGTAATATTTCTTTAGCTTCGTCTTCATTGGTGCCGACAAAACGTACAACTAAAGGAACGTTTAAGCCAACTTCTGATGCTGCAGATAAAATGCCGTCAGCGACTAAATTGCATCGCAAAAATCCACCGAGAACATTGATTAAAATTCCTTCAACATGAGGATTTGTTGCAATAATTTTTATACCTGATACAATTTTATCTTTGTCAACGCCACCTTTGATGTTTAGAAAGCATGCCAGTTCTTCTCCGTGAGATTTTACCATATCAATGGTAGTTATAGCCAACCCTTCACCGTTAACAATACAGCCGATTTTCCCTTCTAAATCAACATATTGAAATCCGTATTTTTCAGCCAGAAGTTCTCTGCGACTTTCTTCAATATGTTCATCAAGCAATTTTAGATCTTTGTGCCTGAAAATAGCAGCATCATCAATAATCATTTTTGCATCAAGTGCAATAAATTCTCCTTTTTTGGTAATTCCTGCCGGATTGATTTCAATCATTGTTGCATCATAATCATTAAAAATTTTGAACATAGCATCAACGAGTTTTTTTAGACTTTTTAATTCGGTATTTTTAATTTCCAAAAAACGAGCTATATATTTAATTTGAAGAGAAGATATACCTTTTTGTAAGTTTAACGGAATATGCATAATTTTTTCAGGTGCAATTTCACACATTTTCATAATATCGTCAGCTTCTGTTTCTGCTAATAACAATGTAATAGCCGGAGAAACTCTGTCTATAACCAGGGATATATAAAATCGGCGTTTTATTTTAGCCATTTTTTCAACATAAATTTTTGTAACGATTTTGCCTTTTTTACTGGTTTGCGAAGTAACTAATGTTGAATTAAGCATTTTTTCTGCTTCATTAAAAACTTCTTGAGCAGAATTAGCTTGTCTTATTCCTCCGCCTTTTCCGGATTTTTTCTCTAAAAATTTACCATTTTGCCTATTTCCGGAATGAATTTGCGCTTTTAAAAACCACGGTCCCCGAAAAGAAATTTCTTTTGCAACATTTTTAGCTTCTGTCGGGGTATAAGCAATTTTTCCTTCAGGAACAGAAATTCCGTATTCTTTGAAAATTCTTTTTGCTTGATATTCCTGTAGTTTCATATTGTAGCAACCTAAGTTTAAAGATTGTCGGCATAAAATCTGATCTTTTCTACCATAGATACAAGACCATTTCTTCTGCTTGGACTCAAATGTTCACCTAATCCCAGTTTAGCAAAAATATTTTCAACTTCAATTTCTTTTATTTCTTTTGCAGATTTATTTGAATAAATTATCAAAATTACGGCAATAATGCCTTTTACGATAATGGCATCAGATGTGCCTTCAAAATAAATTTTATTATTTTCAATATGAGGAATCAGCCACACTTGAGATTGGCACCCGTGCACTAACCATTGATCGGTTTTATATTTTTCATCAATATCTGGAAGTTTTTCGCCTAAATCAATAAGATATCTGTAGCGATCTTCCCAATTTTCAAGTATTTCAAAACTGTCAATAAGCTCATCTATATCCATAATTAAAGCATCTCCAATATATCTTTTGCATCTTGGCTGATATTTTCTATGCTCCACGCAGGTTCCCAAACTACTTTGACTTCCACTTGTCCAACATTATCTATGTTAGCAATAGCATCAGCTGCTTGTTGAGGTAAAACACCGGCAACGGGGCAAGTAGGTGCTGTAAGTGTCATTTCTATTTTCACATCTCCGTTTTCAAGAATATCTATTTTATATATCAGTCCTAAATCATAAATATTGATAGCAATTTCGGGATCACAAACTGTTTTGAGTGCTTCAATAATATCGTTTTTTGATGCGATATTATGTGGATTGTCCAAGCTCTTACCAGCAGTTGCGATATAATTATCAGGAATTATTTGTTCATCAGTAACAGAAGTCATTGCCTCTAACAAATTTGCCTCGTTGATATTATTTTGTGATTTTTCACTCATCATTACCTCAAAAAACTGATAGCTTTATGTAAAGCATGTATAAAATTGTCAATATTTTTTATTGTAGAATATAATTATAATGAAGCTTTTGTTAAAGATGTATATCTCATATGATTAACTAAAGGTTCC
>JAZULC010000012.1:0-4443 GCA_045643605.1 Alphaproteobacteria bacterium | reverse complement strand
AGATGATCCTTCAGGTTTTGAAATAAGCTAAAAATAAAAAAAATTGTAACTAAAATTGATTTTATCCGTTATTAAGAGTATAAAGGTAAAAGTAGAGGAGTAATAACCATGACAAAAGAAAAAGCAAAAGACGTTGATTTTTTGATTAATGCTGCATTTGATTTGCCAGCTCCAGAAATGCCAGCAATTTTTGAAGAGGATAATAGGGTTATCGAATTGACGGATGATGATATGGAATTTTTAGTTGCAGCTGGTGGGACTAACAAAAAAAACGAAAACCAAGGTAAAAGATAAAAAAAAGAGGTCAAAATGACCTCTTTTTTTTGGTGCGCGATACTGAGCGACTATCGGACAGATTTTTATGATGGTTATAAGCTTTTAGAGTATAAGATTGGGTTGCTTTCTGACTATGATGAATATTTACATATTGCTTAAATATAAAAATACAAATTTATAACAAATAAGTGTATTGACTTTAAAATAAAATGACATAATATTTCTATATTATTAGAAATATTGAAACAATAGGAGCAGAAAATGAAATACATTATTTTGATAGTGTTAAGCTTTTTAAGTATGAGTAATGCAAATGCAGAGATAATAGTTTCATATATGCACAATTCAATTCGTTGCAATACTTGTTTGAAAATGGAGAAATGGACAAAGGAAGCAGTATCGGATTTAGATGTAAAATTTAAGTCTATTAATACAGATGAAGAAGATAACAAACATTTTATAAAAGACTATGAATTGTACTCTAAAATGGTACTCCTTAAAGATACTAAAAGCGGAAATTGGCAAAAATTAGATAAATTGTGGGATTATGTCATGAGCGAAGATAACTTCAAAACATATATAAGAGATTCTACTAATGAATTTTTGGAGAAAAGTAAATGATACAATTATATATTTCTGCAATTTGGCTTGGTATATTAACATCAATTAGTCCATGTCCATTATCAACAAATATTGTAGCGGTATCATATATTAGCAAAAACTTTTCCAAAACAATTACATGTGTTATAAATAGTATCTTCTATACATTGGGACGATGCTTAACATATGCTTTATTGGGATTTTTATTATCACGAAGTTTAGATAACATACCAATGATATCTGATTTTTTGCAAACTAAAGCAACATATTTTATCGGACCGCTTTTAATTTTTCTAGGAATAGTTTTATTAGATGTAATACATATTGATATGCCGCAAATATCTATAAGTAATGCTTTTGTAAACAAAATTGTAAAATTAAAAGCACTTAGTTCATTTTTTATCGGTTTAATGTTTGCCTTAATGTTTTGTCCGGTAAGTGCAGCATTTTTCTTTTCAAATCTGATTCAAAGTAAAGGGAATTTAATTGTTTTATTATGCTATGGAATAGGTACAGGGATTCCGGTATTATTTTTTTCTTTTTTGCTGGCATTTGGCATGAATAAAATATCTCAGGCATTTAACAAAACAACTCAATTTGAAAAGTATGCCAGAAATATAACGGCAATAATTTTTATTTTCGTGGGAATTTATTATCTTATAAGGAGTTTAATATGAATAAAAGACTAACAAATATAGCAACAGTATTTGATGCATTAAGTAATGAAACAAGATTACAAATATTTAGAATATTGGTGGAAAATAGCAAAGAAGGGATAACACCTACGGAAATTTCGCAAAAAATGAACGATTTCCCAAGAAATACATTGTCTTTTCATCTAACTCTAATGACAAATGCAAATTTGTGTTCATTTGAAAGAAATGGAAAACAGATAATTTATAAGCCAAATTGTAAAGTAATTAAGGAAATTACCAAATTTTTACTAACAGATTGTTGTGAAGGAGAATGTTGCAAATGTTAGGTATTTTTACAAAATTAGCAGATTATTTAACAAATTTAATGGGATTATCATTAGAAACTCAAATAGGTTCAGCAATACATTTTTTCATAGAAGACATAACAAAGATATTTGTACTAATTTATGTTCTAATCTTTGTAATATCGCTATTTCGATCACAATTAAATCCAGAAAGAGTAAGAGATTACTTGTCAGGTAAATCGAAATGGGTAGGCTATATTTTAGCAGTATTTTTAGGGGTAGTAACACCATTTTGTTCATGTTCATCAATTCCAATGTTTATGGGATTTTTAGCAGCAGGAGTACCATTTGGTGTTGCAATAGCATTTTTGGTAAGTTCTCCGTTAATTAGTGAAATTGCGGCAATAATGTTATTAAGTATGGGGAGTTTTGGTGCATATATTGTAAGTATATATATTATATCTGGAACTATTATTTCTGTATTAGCTGGATATTTAGCCGATAAATTTAATATTGAAAAGTATCTCGCATTAAGTATTCCAAAAACAACACCTTCTGTATGCAACTGCAAAAATGCAAAGGAAAAAGCAAAAGCATTAATTTCTTATGCAAACAATTTTGCTTGTGAAACAATCAAATCACTATCTTTATACATTGTAATAGGTTTGGTAATAGGGGCATTTATGCACGGATATATCCCTCAAGAGTTTTTTATCAAATACATGGGAAGCAATAATATATTAGCCGTTCCATTTGCTGCACTTGTTGGAATACCAATATATGCTTCACACGCAGGAATTGTGCCATTAGTACAAGTATTACTGATGAAAGGAGTTCCAATCGGTACAGCACTTGTAGCATTTATGAGTATTGCAACAATTTCATTACCAGAAATGATGATGCTAAAGAAAGTGTTTAGTACGAAGCTATTGATAATTTTTATAGGTTATTTATTGATAGCCTTCATCGTAACAGGCTATTTGTTAAATTTATTGTAAGGAGAAATCAAATGAAAGAGATATTAGTTTTAGGAACAGGTTGCTCAAAATGTAAAGCAACATTAACTGTTATAGAAGAAGTAGCAAAATTACACAATTTTGAAGGAACAATAAGAAAAATAGAAGATATTGCACAGATAATATCTTATGGAGTAATGAGTACACCTGCAGTAGTGGTGGATGGAAAAGTTGCATTTGCAGGTGGAGTGCCAACAAAAGCGCAAGTAGAAAGTTGGTTTGAAAATAAAACATGCACTTGTGGATGTTGTAAATAGAACGAAGCTATATTGGGACTATGGTTTATAGTATTCGGGTGTAATTTGTTGATTTTTAGTGATATAAAAGAAATTAACACCAAAGATTTATATAAGAAATTAACATGTTGATCTGGAAGAAATATTTAAGGTATTGAGTGAAAGTATCACATAGTTGGTTCGAATAGCACAGGGCCCACCATATAAAAGCCTCTTCTTGATGAAGAGGTTTTTTGTTTTTAAATAAATATTGACAAGATTTTCTATTTTATGCTACAATGTCTATGAAAGCGGTGGTTAACGCTTGTTGCCTGCCCATAGGCGAACCTGCATGGGATAACCTTTTAATTTTATATATGGCAAAAACTCTTTAACAAAGGGAATTTTTGATTAGGCAGGCATCAGATAATATGTTCCCGCTAAGGAGTTATAGCTATGACTGATACTATTTTTACCGAAAATGATTTATCTTTTGATGTGCTGTTTAAAAACGGCATATGTATGACTTATAGTCCGTGCGATGCAATGGATGCTTTTCGTTATGCCCGAGAAAAGAAAAAAGAATATTGCGAGCAAAATAATGTTAAGCGTGCACTTATAAAATCTAAAGCAGAGCTTAGCAGTGGGAGATTGTCTCCTAAATTTCATTACTTTTCCAACGGCGTTTTAATTCATAATTTTACTCAAAAGGAAGATGCGGCTTTGCAAAGAGTGTTGACAATGTTCACTATTCGCAATTTGCCAATTCGCAAAATTTATGCCTTGTCGCAGATTTATGATTATTGGAAAGGTTCAAGCTATATGCGAAACTTATCCGAACGTGCTAATTTGCTTTATCCGTATAGAGAAGATATTAAGATTGCACCGTTTCCGAAATTAGAGGAATTCATAACAGATTGTTTTGCTAACAACAACATTTTGTTGACGGCTTCAAAAAATGAAAATGTTAATCCTGATATTCGTGATTGTCTGGCGTTATTTGCCGACGGAAGATATTATATCGCCGATGAATTTGGTGGCACTATTTCGCGGCATAATAACAAAAACATCAAAATATTTAAGAACGAGCATAAAGATTATGTATTTTTAGATGAGATTTATGTGCCGCGCGACTATATTGCCGCTTTATACAAAGAAGCCGAAAAACATGATTGGTATGTTTCATCCGATGAAATTCGGCAAAAAAATGCAAAATCAGACGCAGAAGTATCGGAGATGCAACATTACATCGAAAATTTGTTTAACGGTCGCAAATGTTTATCCGTTACAAATTTGGAAACTGACCGAACAACTCACTTCGGAGCAGATCCGGATGTCGATAAGTATGCGCTGTTCACGGATGGAACATTGGTTGTCGGGGACAGTCGTCCAAATG
>JAZULC010000011.1:0-22117 GCA_045643605.1 Alphaproteobacteria bacterium | reverse complement strand
GGAAATATTTTTTTTATTTAAAATAAAGCAATAATGTATAGAAAATACATTTCTTTATTATTGTTTATTTTATGATGATATACAGATAAAATCAGTTCAAAGCATCAGATAAATTATCTTTAATATCTTGTAACTGATTTTTTATTTGCTCTAAAATCTGCTTTTTAGAACTGTCAATAGACACAGGAGCATTAATTTCTGCCAAACTTTCTAAAGATGTAGTTGTTTGTTCTATAGCTATGCTATCTGCACCAAAAAAATCATCTTGAATAACACCGCCGATAATATCTTTCAGCTTTAGTCCATGAAAGAGCTTTTGTACACCTTCAATGGTATATCTTTTATTATATAGATAATCTTTGATAACGTGCAATAATGCCATATCATCAGGACGATAGAATCTTCTGGCTCCTTTTGTTTTCATAGGTTTTATTTGAGAAAATTGAGTTTCCCAAAAACGTAAAACATGAGTAGCAACGCCTAAATCTTCTGCGGCTTCTGCAATAGTTTTAAATGCTGAACTTGATTTATTCGTCACCTGATAACCTCATTATTTTCTATTAAGTTTTTTACGCAACAATAAAGATGGCTTGAAAGATACAACCGTACGAGGAGTGATTGTTGCTAATTCACCGTTACGAGGGTTTCTTCCGATACGCTCATTCTTTTTACGCAATAAAAACGAACCGAAAGAAGAAATTTTAACATTTTTGCCACTGATAAGTGTATCACTTAATTCTTTTACAATCATATCTAAAATTTCATTAGAATCGCGTCTTGACAAACCAACCTCATTATAAATTGCATCTGCGACGTCATTTCTCGTAATAGTCTTCATTTTTAATTCCTTTATGATGTAATTTTATATTGGCGGTATGATATTATATTTAGTTATTAAACACAAGAAAGATATTACAAGATTTAACAACTTTTGTTAAATTTTACTATCACATAAATAAAAACTGCTAAATATATTGCTTATTATTGTAATATTAATAAACTTCATAGAAAATGTCTTGTGAAATTTCTTCCAAGTCAACATTTTCAAGTTCTTTAGCAACCGTTACAACAAAATCCTGGCGAATCAGCTTTGCTGCATTCTCTACGGCAACTGCATATCCAAAAGCATCAGTACCACCGTGACTTTTTACGGAAAGTCCGTTAAGCCCTACAAACATTGCACCATTATAGAGTCTCGGATCCATAGTTTTTTTGAGTTTCATGAAAATAGGAAACAAGAAAGGTAATCCTATTTTTGCAAACCAAGAATCTTTAATTTGCTGTTTAAACATACGCAAAATCAGGCGAGCTGTACCCTCTATGGATTTTAGAGCTATATTTCCGGTAAAACCATCTGCGACCACAACATCTGCAGCACCATTTTGAATTTCATGAGGTTCAATATATCCTATAAAATCAATATCAAGATGCGAATTACGAATCATCTGTGCAGCATGTTTGATTTCCTCTTTGCCCTTCATTTCTTCTGCTCCTATATTTAAAAGAGCAACGCGTGGTTTTTCAATCCCTAAAGCGTGTTTGGCAACAATATTGCCCATTAGAGCAAATTCTGCTAAATTAACAGCACTGCACTCTGTGTTTGCTCCTAAATCCAGCATAACATATTTGCCTTCACGATGAGGCATAATGCTGATGATAGCAGGTCTGTGAATTTTTTGAATAGTTTTAAGGAGCATTTTGGAAATTGCCATCAATGCACCGGTGTTGCCTGCTGATATTACAGCTTTAGCTTCGCCATTTCTGACAGCATCTATAGCCATATACATACTGGTATTCTTGTTACGAATCACCTGTGAAGGTTTATCCTCATTTTTAACTCTTTCTTTAGCATGACGTACTTCACATACGTTGTTAAGCTTTGGAAATTTGCTAAGTTCGGCAGACACAAGTTCTTCATCGCCGAAAACTATAAAATGAAGATCGGGATTTTTTTTATTAGCAATAGCCAAACCTTCAATAACAACACGAGGAGCGCTATCTCCTCCCATTGCATCAACAGACATTACCAGATTAGTTTCAGACAAAATCCGCTCCATTAAAATTAATTATTTTGCAGTATCTTCTACAACTCTTTTTGCGATAACTTCTTTGCCATCATATTGACCGCATTTTGGACATACATTATGAGGTCTTTTCAACTCACCGCAATTAGGACATTCATGATATACACTTGCATTAAGTGCATCATGAGAACGACGCATATCACGACGAGATTTAGATACTTTATGTTTTGGTGTAGCCATTTTTCATCTCTTTATAAAATTAAATTACACAAATATTCAAGCGATACCTATAGCACATTAATTTTAAAAATCAACAAGAATAAATATCACTTTGAACGGTTAAATGGTCTTTTATCTAAAAAAAAGTAAAATTGCAAGTGTTTTTTATATATATTTGTAAAAATTATAATAAGCTATTTTTTTAGTTTTTGTAGTACAGAAAAAGGATTATTGTTTTTTGTAGTTTCTTCATCAAATTCTGATTGAAAATCAAATACTTCTCCATCTTTTCTCGGATATTGGTCAATTATTAAAGCTATCTGCTCCATAGCAACGGCAGCGATATCAATTTCTCCGTTTTCTACAATATCAGGAGCATCTTCGTTAATATCCTCATATTCCTCGCGAATTTGCTGATATGTTGCTTTAGAATCAAAGAATATTTCAAACGATGTTTCATAGTTTTTATCAAAATTTTCCAAACTGATAATACTCTGTTGCTCTATGCAGGCTTTTACAGAGCCATACACTTTTATCAGCGAACTTTTCGGTTCAAGTTTTACACAAACCGTTGCTGAAAAATCTTTAACATTTTCAACTTGAAAAACTTGAGTAATCCATTGTAATTCCTGTGTATCAGCAGTTAAATTAAATTTTTTTTCAGCCTTACTCAAAGTATCTATTAGTATAGGGTATGAAAAATTTTTTTGCATAAATATTTTCCTTATGTTATATATATCTAAAATAAGTTATTATCGGAAGGATTTTCAGATGTCAACAAAAAACACTTTTTATTGTATGTTAGCTTTGTCTTTTGGACTATGTTCTTGTAGTAGTGATATTTTTATTACGCACAATGGTAATATGCCTTCTAACGATAAAATTGTGTTGTTGCAAAAAGGACAAAATAAGGCTATGGTACGCCAAATTTTGGGAGCTCCGTCAAGTGTTAATCCTTTAGATAATAATACATGGATTTATATGTCTTCAGATGTAAAAAGAGTTGCATTTTTTAAACCTGTAGAGTTAGACAGAGATGTTTTAACCGTTAAATTTGATGAAAATGATATTGTTACTTCTATTTCAAGATATTCTAAAGAGCATGGAAAAGAAGTTGCAATCAGTGAAGATGCAACAGAATTTCAAAAATCTGATCAGGGTTTCTTCCAAGAATATTTTGGTGGTGTAGGTGCTTATATGCCTATACAAGGTACAAATAAAACAAACCAATAACTAATGCAGGTTATTGGTTTGTAATATAAGCTTAAAAATCAGTTGAATATTTTTTATTTGCGTTTAGCAATTTTATCGTGTTCTTGCAGTATTTCTAATACATTCGGCATATCTTTCAAAGCTAAAGTATTAGGACCGTCTGATAAAGCTTTATCAGGATTTTCATGCGTTTCCATAAATACGGCAGCAACACCGACAGCTACAGCAGCTCTGGCTAACACAGGAGCAAATTCTCTCTGTCCGCCGGTAGAAGCTCCCATACCTCCTGGTTGTTGTACTGAGTGAGTGGCATCAAAAATAACAGGAACACCAGTATCTCTTGCCATTTGCGGAAAACCTCTCATATCAACAACAAGAGTATTATATCCGAAAGATGTTCCTCTTTCTGTTATACAAACATTTTCATTGCCGCTATCCGTAACTTTTTTTACGATATTTTTTACATCCCAAGGGGCGAGAAATTGACCTTTTTTTACGTTGACAACTTTATTTGTTTTTGCAGCGCTTATAATTAAATCTGTTTGACGACATAAAAATGCCGGAATTTGCAACATATCAACATGTTTAGCAACTTCAGCACATTGCCATGCTTCATGGACATCTGTAACAATAGGAATATTGTTGTATATCTTTTTTATTTCATCAAATGTTCTCATTCCTTCTTCAAGACCGACACCTCTTGCTGCGTTTATAGATGTTCTGTTTGCTTTATCAAATGAGGCTTTGAATATATAATTCATTTTTAATTTTTTGGTAATTTCTTGCATTGCACCGCATATATCAATAGCATGTTGTCTGCTTTCTATTTGACATGGGCCACAAATCAATGAGAGATCAAGCTCGTTTCCTATTTCAAAATTACCGATTTTTATTCTTTTTTGATCCATGGTATAATCTCCTTACAGTTATATAAGTGTACACTACAAAAAATTACACTTCTATTCAACTGAACTTAATGACTAATCCACATCTATCTTTATGGAGATATTACTTAACTGTTGTGTAGCCTGACGACGTATGATTTCTTCATTTTGGCGAGTTTGTACGACAATTTGGTAGAACTTATTCCATGTCTTTTCAGTCATTTTACGAATTAATCTCAAGCGAAGATTTTCATCTTTTTGATAAATATGCACTCCGTCGTTAACAAAAGATCCGTCAGTATATTTTTTTACTTTTGTTGCATATATTCCATGTTGACCTTTGCATAATATGCTTGGAATATTTTCATGTTGACTTATTTCCAGATAACCTTGATTTTTTGCTTCCTCTATGCTCTGTTGTAATTTCAACCATTCTTCTTCATTTATTTCTTTAATTAAGACTTTATTTAATGAGTTTGATTGTTTTTCATAAGCATATAATCTGGCACCGCAAAAACGTTCTTCACATTTTAATCTTTTAGCTAAAACTGTACCGTAATTATCTAAAAAACCGTCAGGGATGAGGACACGTTGGCTTGTTTCTATTACAGGAGCCAACGGCTTACGAAACATTTTTTTAATTTTTCCGTTAATGTCCAAGTCACCCTCTCGCATTATCAAAACAGCATTATGTTTGCATAAAGAATGCCATAAGTCAATATTGCTAAAAGTAAGTATTTATTTTGCAATGAACATAAATGTTACATTATAAAGTTAAAAAATCGTTATAAATTTTCTGATCAATTTCAAAAATCCAATTTTCATACAGCATTTTATTTTTTTCAATATATTCACGAACTCCGATTTCTGATGCTATAGAATTTAACATTTCTATTTCTACATAGTATTTATTATTTGTTTTATAAAAAGTAAGTTCATATTTTAAGCCGGAAAAGAGCGAAATTATAGCCTTAAATTCTTCATTTTTTTCTGTAATATCTTTTTTTGGTAATACATTTACAAAATATAAGTTTTCTGTGTATGTCAGAACTTTGTTGAGATTCAATTTGCTGAATTCTGATGTTGATGAAAATTCATTTTCATGTAATTTTCGCGTAATCAATTTATTATTTACAAATAATTCTTGAATGTCACTGATTTGGGCTTTAATTGCCGGTTGACGTAACCATACTTCATAAGCATGAGGAAAATCAAAATATCCTGAAATGGTATAAATTTTTTTGTCTTTATTAACTTTTGCCAAATATTGTCCCTTATAAGATTGTATTTGTACTGTATCAAGTTTTTTACCATCAGCATAAACACTGATAGTCCAATCAGGTACAAATTTAAAATCCGATAAATTTTTTGTCGGATAATTATAAATTTGGCTTTCTTTAATTGTATGTAATACAAAAGACAAAACATTATAATCTGCATAATATCCTGATTTTTCTTCTAAATGCCATACTCCGTCTTCAACAAAAAATGAAAAAGTGTTTTTGCCATCATTCATGACAAACTTAAGGTTTTCAGATGTTTTTGTATAAGAGTTTGCAAAAGCAAATCCTCCGGCTATTTGAGATTTTCTATTATATTTTTGTGCACATATTCCGATTATGAATAAAAATGCTGATAATATAAATGTAATTAAGGCTATTTTTTCAGGTTTCATTGCATAATCCTCCTGATGCGTAATTTAGTAAATTTTTTTTGTATTATAAATAACAAGTAAATAAGTATAACTATTATCAACGGAATTTCTAAAATTGTAGTCATAATTAAAGATGTTTTTTTCTTATCAAAATCAGTTTTTACGAAATAATCCAGTTTTTGTTTTTCTTTAATCAGTTCTTCTCGTTTTTGTTTTATTTGATTTAAGTTTTTAACATCATTAGGTTCTACAAAAACACCTGAATTATGGATATAATTTGTCATATTTTTAATATATAAATCTGCATCTTCTATGTTTATGGTGTTATTTATTATTTCTTTTTCATATGGTTTAGAAACTATATGCCTGATAATTTCATTAGCTGATGCATAATTACTATTGATAATTGGCTTATTGATGATTTGGGCTGTATTGTCATCAAGCATATAACCGATTAAATTTAATAAGAATTGTAAATTGTCATAATTTTCAGCAAACATATAAGCACTATTAGATATACTTGTATCTTTATTAACAAAACTATCATTATACAATAAATCGGAATCGCCTATAAGCGCAATTTTAGAATCAGCAATACTACGTTTTAAAAATAGGCTATCATTTGATATTATATTATTATCAAAAGCTGACCAAAACTTACCTTTAATAATTCCTGCTAATATAAATTTTTCATCAGTAGGAGAAAGCAAAGTCTTATTGATGGCTTGGTTATTCAAATTAGCCTTATTGGCAGGAATGATACCGTTATTTTCACTGGCTTCTATCAGAGTAATAAATTCCGCATCATCAGACAAAGTATCTAAAATATTTATACTCCCAGCAGATTTAACAAAAATTGTATGAAGTTTTCCCTTAACATCTTCAAATGTGATATTTTTATCTGCAATTGTCATCCACAAAGGATATATGGAAATATCAGTCAAATCACCATTATTGGTTTTTAATTTTACTGAATTTTTATAATTTGTAACAATGTTATCAGCATCAAATTGCAGACCATAATGTTGCAAAAAGTTGTTTATGTCTGTTTTTTTAGCCTGAGGAGAAGAATAATATTCTGCTTCAATTTCAGAATATGGGTCTGCAAAAATAATAATTTTGCCGCCACGCATAACATATTGGTCAAGAGTAAAATGTAAATATTCAGGTATTTTATGAGGATTTATTAACATCAGCAAATCTATATCATCAGGGATTTCTGAAACGGCAACACCGATTTTTTTGAAATTATAGAATTCTGATAATTTCTCAATAAAAGCCCAGTTTTGAAATTTTTTCTTATATGTTTTACGTAAAATAGGCAGATTTTCAGAAATAATTCCTATGGTTTTCTTTTGATAGTTATTGCCTGAAAAATATAAGATATTGGTTATATCCTGTTCCAAAAGTTGTTTACGTTCTTTGATAAAAACAGGGATAGTTTTGATTAAATTATTTTCAGATATAAACGTTGCTCCAAAATAAACCGGATTACCATCGTCATCTAAAATCGGTTCAATCCCATACTGCTTTGCTTCTTCAGAAAATGTTGAATACGGGAGAGGATTTATGATTTCAATACTTATTTTATCGGTTGCAGAAGCATATTTTTCTAACATATTTTCAACATATTGTATATATGGTGCATAATCAGGATATATAATGGAAAATCTGTCGGATATATAGAGTTTTATGTGTATATGCTGTTGCAAATTTTGACATATTTCTTGGCTCTTGTCAGTTAATGTGTATTCTTTAGATTTTGTTATATCAATAGAAAATGATGAAAATAACAATCTGAAAGATATTGCTAATAAAATGTGCGAAACAAAAATTAGTGCAATACATCTATATAAAGTACTCTTTGTGCATGAGCTCTGTTTGTACATAAATATTAAATATGCCATAAAACAAATTACAGCAGTAGACGATATAAAATATAATATTGCAGATAATGAAATTTCTCCATGTATGAATAAATTGTAATTATTTGATAAACTCAAAGAATCTGTAATAAAAGGAGAAATGATATTAAAGGCATTCAATATCATTCCGGCTATCAGGTCAAAATCAATTATCCAGAAAACAAAACATAACAAAATGCCTATAATAAATGAACCTATAAAATTTTTAACCAATATATTAGCCATACAAGATAAAGCGCAAAATATTGCAGATAGCATCAATAATGAAAAATATCCTATAAATATTGATACAAAATTATATTGTATTATGGAACTTGTACCCATGTATAAAAAAACAGCACATAATGCCAATAAAGCAGACCAAATGTATCCTGCAAAATATTTTGCAAATAATATTGTTGTATATCTTATCGGTTGAGTAAATAAAAATTCAAAATTGCCGTTTTTATCTTCTTCAAATGAAAATATTTTAGACATAAGTAAAGGTGTAAAAAATATCATTAAAAAAGGCTGGGTGACAAAAAACGAATAAAATCCTGAATTATTTATCATAAAAAAATCACCAAAAAAGAACATGGATAATGCAGATAAGCATAAATAGAAAAAAATCAACGCATATCCGATGTATGTACGGAAAAAACTCATAAAATCTTTCCAAAACAATCCGATAAATACTTGCAATACAGTTCTCCTATCTGAATAAATTTTCTAAATTTGAGTTTATTAATTGAGAATGATCCATTTCTGCGATTTTTTCTCCTTGTTTCAGCATAATAACCCTATTAGCAACAAGTTTTACTTCTTCTAAAATATGAGTAGAAATAATTACGACATTTTTTTTGCCGTACTCTTTCAGATATGTTCTCATAATATCTTTTTGTGTTGGATCTAATCCTTCGGTAGGTTCATCTAAAATCAAAATATCAGGTTGATATAAAAGTGTAGCCACTAATTCTATTCTTTTTTTATAACCTTTGGATAAAGTTGCTATATTTTGATTGATAACATTTTTAATTTCAAAAACTTCAGAAAGTTCATTAAGCTTTTTATAAAAATCTTTTTTATCCATCTGGCGCAAATTTGCAGATAGTTGCAAAAATTCAAAAACACTCATTTCCGGATATATAATAGAATTTTCAGGGACATAACCTATATGGTCTAAAATTTTAGTTCTTGAAGTATCATAAGTCTTGTTAAAAATTTTTACAGTTCCTGCATCAGGCAATAAATATCCTACCATAATTTTTAATAATGTAGATTTTCCGGCACCGTTTTTGCCCAATAAAGCTATAATTTCACCTCTGTGCACATCAAAAGAAACATTATTCAATGCAATAATATCACCATAATGCTTTGAAATATTTTTAATTTCTATCATTATTATCCTTTCAGTTTGTGTATAGTATAAATGTTTTTTTTTAAATTTTAACAATTATTTTTATTTTTTTCAAAATGTTTGATGACAAACAATTTTTTTTGCTCTATTTTAGAAGAAATTTATTTTATATGGAGTAAAAAATTGCAAAGTACATATTCAAAAGAAGATACAAAAGCATTTCGCGTAGGATTTATAGTGTTTTTGTTGCTATTGATAGCGTCTGTATTTTTTATCCGTTCTCAACAAGAATTTGATAAAGTTGACGATGGAGTTTATTATAAAATTTTTGCACGTTTTGGTCGTACAGATGGCTTGCTTGTAGGTGATTTAGTCAGATTATCCGGGGTTGATGTAGGACGAGTTACGCAAGCTGAACTTGATGCTGATTTTAATGCAATTCTTACTCTGGAAATCAAAGAAGATGTAAAAATTCCTGATGATAGCAGTGCTTCAATCGTAAGTTCGGGATTTATAGGGAATAAATATATTGAAATAGATGTCGGTAATTCTGAAGATTATATCCAACCAGGAGGAGAGTTTGAATATACACAAGACGCTTTGGTGCTTGAAGAATTATTGGATAGAATTATAGGAATAGGCAAAACTAACAGAAATAAAAAAATGGAAGAAGGAGAAAATAATGAATAAAAAACCTATAGAAACAATTATGGGATTGGTAGTACTGTTTGTGGCAGGATTGTTCTTGTTTTTTGCATACAGAGTTTCGGATTTACAAGTTGTTAAAGGCTATGAAATTAAGGCAGAATTCTTAAAAGTCGGAGGATTGAGTGTTGGCTCGGATGTTCGCTTGAACGGTATAAAAGTCGGTACTGTGGTATCTCAAAAATTAAATAATGAAAATTATAATGCAGAAGTTATATTGAGTCTTATGTCTGATTTGCAATTACCTAATGACAGCGAAATTGCAATTGCTTCTGATGGTTTGTTAGGAGATAAATTTATTAAGATTACTCCCGGAAAATCCAAACAAATTTTCAAAGATGGTGATATTGCAACAAATATCAAGAGTTTCAAAACTATAGAAGATATGGTTGGAGAAATTATATTTATGGTTACGGATAATGACAAGAAATAATATTTTTTCAGTATTTGTTACTGCTTTTACAGTTTTAGTATGTTTTAATGCTTTTGCAGAAGAAAAACGTAATACTGCTCAAATGCAGGCGATGGATAAAATTACAGGACATGTGCAAATTATAAATGTTCCTGTAGAAACTGAAGTCAAATACGGCACTTTGTCAATTGTGGTGCGTGATTGTCAGACCAGAAGCCCTGAAGAAACACCTGAAAATTTTGCTTTTGTAGATATTGTAGATAATTTTTCAAATGATAACGCCGTAAATATTTTCAGGGGATGGATGTTGTCATCAAATCCGGCAATAAATCCGGTAGAACATCCGATATATGATGTATGGCTTTTGAGTTGTATTGATACAAATATTGATAATGTAAAGTTCTTATCTGATAAAGAGCTTGATGATAGAGAATTGATTAAAACGGTTCAAAAGGTTAATGAAGAACAGACGGTTTCTATGAATTTTGATGAAAATATTGAAACTGCCGATGATATAATTGATACTCAAGTTGATTCTCCGGAAAATGTTATAGAGTTTTCTATTTCGGAAGATGATTATGTCATTGACGGTGATAACAATTTACAACAGGATACAGATGATGATGAAAAATAAAATTGATGTAAGCTTTGTAATGACTGTGTACAATAAAGAATATTATTTGCCGTCTGTTTTACAAGCTTTGTTGCATCAGACAGGTGTTAAAAATCCCGAGTTTATTTTTGTAGATGATAAATCTACCGATAAATCTTTGGAAATTATAAAAAAAATGACAAAAGGACTGCCTAATGTAAAAATTTTTGCAGATGGCACAAATAAGGGAATTAGTGTCAGAATTAATCAAGGAATAATGGCGGCTACTGGTGAATATACAAGAATGTTGGATTCTGATGATATATTTCCTATTGATTCTACCGAAAAGATGTTAAAGTTAGCACGAAAACATAAAGCTGATATGGTGTATGGCAATTTTATTAAAACAGGTAAAAAACCTGTTGATTTGGAACATTGTACGCTTGAAGAATTTTCTTATAAATATGAAAAAGATGCCATTCGTACTATTTTATCAGGACGTTTTACACGTATGGGCCAGCTGATTAAAACAAAAATTTTACAAAAAAGCGGAGGAGCAGATGAAAGGGTATTTATCCAAGACGAATCTATTCCTTTGCGTAGTGGATTGCACGCAAAAGGTATTATTAAAATGATGGCAAATGTTGTTCTTGTACCTGAAGAAATAGGCAATGCGAGCGGTAATAAATCACAGCTCAATTTTGATAGATTTATGGCATATTATTGGTTTTTATGTGATAATAAAACAAAATTGCCTGTTGATGTTGAAAGGGCTGCATATGCCCGCGCAGTTTCTGCTTGTTGGAAAGAAAAGAAAAAGAAGTTGCATTTTCCATATTTAAATCAGATTTTTTATAAATATTTATTGTCAAAAAGTAGAATATTCTCTCCTGATTATAAATTTTTAGATGAAAAGAAAGATGAATTTTTAAAACTTGATAATGTTCGAAAAATGTTTTAAAATAACAGTATTGTTTATTGGGAGAAAGTTATATGAAAAATGATGAGCAAGGACGTTCTATGGTAGAAATGCTTGGCGTATTGGCTATAGTTATGGTTCTTTCTGTGGCTGGTGTTCAAATGATATCTAAAGCTTTTCACTCAAGAAAAATTTCCGTTTTTATTGATCAGATTGCTACCATTAAGACAAATACTCATAATGTTTTTCTGCAAAGGAGAAAATATGATTCTTTAGGTAGTGGAATTACAAAGTGTGAGGATGATAGTAAGTCAATTCTCCCTTCTGAAATGTGTACTTCCGGAGAAATAAGACATGTTTTTGGAGATACATTAACCATAGAACAAGATAACGAAGTTATAAAAGGATTTGTTATTAATGTAGATATTAAGGATAAAGATGCCTGCATGAGACTGTTAACTTCCGATTTAGGAACAAGAAAAATAGAAATTAATGGACAGGTGTATACAAAACCTCTTTCTGTAGGTGAGGCTAATCAGCAATGTCAACAATTATAGGTATTATTGAATGAAGGAGAAAATAATGAAGAGTAATGAATTTGGTCGTTCTATGGTAGAAATGATTGGGGTTTTGAGCATTATCGGTATTCTCACTATGGCCGGAGCTTCTATGGTGGCAAAAGCTTTACATTCCAGAAAAATTTCTAAAACAATAGATCAAATAGCAAGTGTAAGTACCAATGTAAAACTACTATTTTTACATAGAAGAAATTATATTGAATTGAATATGCCGACACTTTTGGGAAAAGGGACATTCCCATCTGAAATGATATTTCGTACAAAAAACGGTGATAGTCAAGATGTAGTTGTTAATCATGCTCTCGGACAAGAAATGGCTGTCCAACAAGGTAATGAAGGTAAAGATTATGTGATTGGTTTAGCTCTTGATGATAGAGATGCTTGCATTAGGATTTTAACTTCTGACTTTGGTGCCAAAAGAATTAAAATTAAAGAAAAAGAATATACCGGTCGTCTGTCAGTAAAAGACGCAAATGAAGCTTGTGCAGAGCAATAAATGAAGCTTGTGCAGAGTAATAATGGTTGTTTTTATCTCACTCAAAATTAAGCACGGTGCAGAATACCGTGTTTCTTTTTGCCTTGAGAAAGTTTAATTTCTCCATTGATAAAATCACTATCAGCAATTGTAAGATTTTCATCTGTGATAGTTTTGTCGTTGATTTTAAGGCCATTTTGTTTGATAAGACGACGTGCTTCACCTTTACTCTGTACAAAACCTAATGATACAAATGCATCTAAAATACTGCTACCTGTTTTTACATCTATACAAGGCAAACTGTCGCCTGTACAACCAAGTTCAAAAGTTTTTATGGCTGTGTTTTGTGCATTAATAGCTTCTGCCTCACCACGACAAATTTTTGTTGCTTCAAAAGCTAATATTTTTTTAGCTTCATTAATTTCTTTATCTTTTAAGGCTGACAATCTGTTGACTTCGCTCATAGGTAAGTCAGTAAAGACACGTAAGCATTTGTTTACTTCTGCATCATCGATATTACGAAAATATTGATAATAATTATAAGCAGACAGTTTGTCTTCGTTTATCCATACGGCATTTCCTTCTGATTTGCCCATTTTTTTACCATTAGAATCGGTGATAATAGGGCTCGTAAATCCGAATAGCTCAACATTATAGCGCCTACGTCCGAGTTCTGTTCCGGAAGTTATATTTCCCCATTGGTCAGAACCGGCAATTTGAGCTCTGCAACCGTATTTTTGATATAATTGGCAAAAATCGTAACCTTGCAATAGCATATAGTTAAATTCAAGAAATGACATTGGTTGCTCGCGTTCCAAGCGAGTTCTTACACTGTCCATTGTCAGCATATGATTAACAGAATAACAAGTTCCGACATCACGCAAAAAATCAAGATAATTGATATTTTTGAACCAATCCCAATTATCTACCATTTCTGCATTATTTTTGCCGGTGTCATAATTTAAAAATTTCAAAAAAGATTTTTTCAGACCTTTGATATTATTTTGCAATGTTTCTTCATCTAAAAAAGGACGTAATTTATCTTTTCCTGAAGGGTCTCCAATTCTAGCAGTTGCTCCACCGACAAGAGTCAAAGGTTTATGACCGCATTTTTGGAACCAGCGCATCATCATTAACGGTACAATATGTCCTACATGCAAACTGTCGCCTGTAGGATCAGAACCTAAATATCCAACTGCAGGTGTACCACTTTTTTCGCATTCTGCTAAATAATCATCAAACCCTTGTTCGTTTGTGCATTGATTAAAAAAGCCTCGTTCGTGCATAATATTTAAAAATTCTGACTTATATTTTTCCATTATTTTTTCCTATGTTAAACTAAATGTTAACGCATATTATCATATAAATTAGTTATTGCAACTATTTTTGAGGTAGTTTTTTATGGAGAGTATAAAATCATTAACTGCTTTAGGTATTATGAGCGGGTCATCTCTTGATGGCGCGGAATTTGCACTGATTAAAACAGATGGTGTAGATGTTTATGATGTTATAAAAAGTCAAAAATTTTTGTATTCTGAAGATTTACAATTTGAAATTATAAAATCAATAAAAAATAATAATGAAAAAAATTTTGCTTCAGCTGATGAAATGTTTACTGATTTTATTATACAATCATATACGGAATTTATGGCAGATAATGATTATCACATTGATATTATAGGGTTTGAAGGTCATACTATAGCTTTTAGTCCGGAGAATCATTGTATTGAACAAATAGGTAATGCACAAAAAATTGCTGATTTTGCAAGGAAAAAGGTTGTTTACCATTTTCATAATAATGATTTGGCACTCGGAGGAAACGGAGCGCCTATGAGTGCGACATATTATGCCTCTATAGCTGCAAAATTTGAAAAACCTTTAGCTTTCTTAAATATAGGTGGAACGACGATGTTGTTCTTTTTTGATGAATTGGGAACTCTAAAGGCTTTTGATTGCGGAGTAGGAAATAACATTATAAATATGTTTATGCGAAAGCATGCATGTGTGGATATGGATTATGACGGTAAATGCGCTATCAGTGGTAGTCCTGATGAAAAAGTACTGAAAAGTATGCTGAAAGACAAATATATTGATAAGTTGCCACCAAAAGCATCTTCACCGGATATGTTTTTAGATAAAATGGAATATATGGAAGGTCTTTCTGTTGTAGACGGAGCAGCTACGGCGACAGAATTTGTAGCAAGAGCAATTTTTTTGCAAATGAAAAAATTTTTGCCGGAATTACCTAAAAATGTTATTATTTGCGGAGGAGGTAAGCATAATCCGACCCTTAAAAGATTTTTGAGAAGACAATTTTCTCAAGAAAATATACGTATTATGGAAACAAGCAATTTTGATGCAGATACAACAGAAGCGCAAGCATTGGGCTTTTTAGCAGCAAGAAGAATATACAATATGCCGATAAGCTTTCCTTCTACTACCGGAGTATTGTATCCTGCAATAGGTGGAAATATAGCTGATTTTCAAAAATAAAACTTGAAAAATAGCTCTAATAATTTTATAACGAACAAATAAATAAAACTTACTGGAAAAATATAATGAAATGCCCATTTTGCGGATGTGAAGATACAATAGTCAAGGATTCTCGTAATACTGAAGATAATTCGGCTGTGAGACGCCGTCGTGAGTGTCCGGAGTGCGGGTCAAGATTTACTACTTTTGAAAGAGTTCAATTACGAGAATTTATTGTTGTAAAGAAAAACGGAGAAAAGACAAATTTTGATGCGGATAAATTACAGAAGGCATTATCTATTGCCGTCAGTAAACGTCCGATATCTCCGGAACGTGTTGAGAAAATCGTTACATCTATTCAGCGTAAGCTAGAGGCTAGCGGAGAGACAGAAATTTCTACACGTACAATAGGAGAACTGGCGTTAGAAGCTTTAGCTGCAGTTGATACTATTGCATGTATAAGATTTGCATCTGTTTATAAAGATTTTCGCAATATAGATGATTTGGAAAAGTTTGTGGCAGATGTTATGCCTTCAGCCGTAATAAAAAAAGATTTTGATGAAAATAAATAAAGAGGATAGCAAAAAATGACTAAATTTGTTTCAGAAAAGATTAGAATGAAATCAGGTGCTAGATTGGCCGCTTTGCAGGCAGTATATATGGTTGAATTCAGCGGACTCAGTGTTGATGAAGTTATTAAAGAATTTGTTGATGGTTCTGTAGGACGGTATGTAATTGATGAAAGTCCTCTTACAAAAGAAGAACAGCTTGTTGAAGTGGAACAAATTGATAAAGATTATTTTGAAAAGCTTATCAGAGGGGTAGAAACTAAAAAAGAATCTCTTGAGTTATCTATTGCATCTTTTTTAAATGAAAATTGGTCTTTTGAAGCAATGAATGCTACTTTAAGAGCTCTTTTGCTGTGTGCAACTTATGAACTTGCTTATAACACAGATGTTGATTCTAAAGTACTTATCCAAGAATATGTTGATTTAGCTTATGCATTTTTTAGCAAGAATGAACCTAAAATGGTGAATGCGTTGCTTGATCAAATAGCGCATAAAATAAGAGGTTAAAATGAGTGTTTTAAAACTTTGCGAATATCCAGATCCTATTTTAAAAGAAAAATCACAAGAAGTTTTGTCTGTTAATGATGAGATTAAAAGAATCTTACAAGATATGCTTGAAACCATGTATTCAGCCGGTGGCGTTGGCATAGCTGCTCCTCAGGTTGGAATTTTAAAACGTTTAGTAGTGATTGATGTTGAACAAAAAGATGAGGATACAAGAGGTAATCCAATCTTTATGGTAAATCCGCAAATTGTTTGGAAATCTGAAGAAACTAATATTTGCGAGGAAGGATGTTTGTCTGTTCCACAACAAAGAGCAGAAGTTGAACGTGCAGCATCTGTTAGAGCTGTTTATACTGATTTTAATGGAAAATCTTGTGAAATATCAGCAGAAGGATTGTTAGCAAAAGCTATACAACATGAGCTTGATCATCTTGATGGTATTTTATATATTGATCGTATAAGCAGATTAAAACGTAATATGCTGTTAAAAAAATTACAAAAAATGCGTGCTGAAAAAAAGGAAAATTGATTTGAAAATTGTATTTATGGGTACTCCTGATTTTGCATTGGAGGCATTTAAAAAACTTTATGAACATCACGAAATTGTTTGTGTATATACAAAAGCACCTAAAGAGTCAGGAAGAGGGCAGAATATTATTAAATCACCTGTACATATTTTTGCTGAACAACATGGTATAGAAGTACGTACTCCAAAAACATTACGTCTTGCCGAAGAACAAGAAAAATTTAAGCAAATCAATGCGGATATTACGGTTGTTGCTGCATACGGTTTAATTTTGCCGACAGCTGTTACAGAATCTTTTCAATATAAATGTGTTAATATTCATGCATCATTATTGCCTAGGTGGCGCGGTGCGGCTCCTATTCAGCGCTGTATAGAAGCAGGGGATAAAATAGCGGGTGTGAGTATTATGCAAGTTGTTGAAGAACTTGATGCCGGTGATGTCTATTTACAAAAAAATATAGATATAGATTCTACGACTACCGGTGGTATTTTACATGATAAAATGGCTGAAATCGGCGGTGATTTAATTTTACAATATTTAGATAATATTGATACAATTATACCTCAAAAACAAGACGATTCTGCAAGTACTTATGCTAAAAAAATAGAAAAAGAAGATAGTATGTTAGATTTTAATCAAGATGCAGAAATTTTGGAACGAAAAATTCGTGCATTTAATCCTTTCCCTGCGACATATTTTGAATATAAAGGAGAAAGGTTTAAGATTTTAGAAGCATGTGTTGTAAATAAATCCGGAGATGCAGGAAACTTATATCAAGAAAAGGATAGGCTATTTATCGCTTGTGCAAATCAATCGTTAGAAATTTTAAAAATACAAAGACAGGGCAAAAAAGTAATGCCTGTCTCTGAATTTTTACGTGGTTATACTTTTGATTAAAAAGAACTTTTTATAACTCACCGATATATATACCGGTTGCTTGTGCTGTTTTTACAAAAATTCCGTTAGTATCTAAAAGGGCAGTACCAACTTCGGTTACTTCACTTAATGGAACAGCAATAATTTGAGAATCTTTCAAAGCAACCATTTCATTATTGTGATTTTGTTCAATCAATTCAACAGCTTTTGCCCCAAAAATTGTTGCTAAAATTCTATCAAAAGCAATAGGATTCCTACCGCGAGGCAGATGTCCCATCTTCATTGTTCTAATTTGAAATTCAGGTAATTTTGCTGCAATTTCGTGGCTCAAATATTCACCGATTCCACCATAAACTTTTTCACCTAACATATTGGTTGTGGCAGAAACTGTAGCACCGGTTTGCGTTTTTACGGCTTCAGAAACAACGATAATAGAATGAGAACGACCGCTTGCTTTAACAGCTTTAAGTTTATTAATAATTCCGTCAATAGAATATGGAATTTCAGGTACTAAACAAACATCTGCATATCCGGCAAGAGCTGTATGCATAGCTAAATGTCCTGCATCTCTGCCCATTACTTCTACGATAATGGCACGATGGTGAGAACGTGCTGTATTATTGAGATAGTCAATAGCATCGGCACACTCTTGTAATGCAGAGCTAAATCCTACAGAAAATTCTGTAATAGGAGTATCGTTATCCATTGTCTTTGGAATACCTATCATATTTATGCCGGCGCATTTGCAATATTCACTTAAAATGGTCATGCTACCATCACCACCGACTACAATTACGGCATCTAATCCGAGTTTTTTTGCACCATCACCAAATTTTTTTGCTGTAATTTCTTTTAAGCTGGTATTAACACCTTTATTCAAAGATCCTAAATAAGAACCTGCAAGCCTTGGCCAAGGAGAATCAGAAAAATTTTCAGGCGTTAATATTTCATAACGCATAGGATCGTCAGTAAGACCTTCAGTTCCATCAAAAATACCATATACTTCCCATCCTTTAAGAGTTGCACAATTTACTACCGAACGTATAACGGCATTGAGGCCGGCGCAATCTCCACCACTGGTCAAAATACCAATTTTCTTTTTTTGATTCATAAAAATTCTCCAAATTAAAATTCTTTATATTGCAATATAATGCGAATCGTTTTATAATTCCTATACGTTTTTTTATGAAAAATCTATTAAAAAATAATATGTTTTGCAACTTTTTTATAAATGAAGGTAAAAATGTTTAACGATAATAACTTAGGAGAATTACAAAAACAACTTTGCGACTTAAAAATTGCCGAACGCAGGATAAAGCAAGAAATAAGCAGTTTTTCAAAGTCAGAGCTCATTGATTTTGATTCTATGAAAAAATTAAATACAAATCTTCAAAATTTGCGCAAGCAGATTAAGTCAGTAGAAGCAAAAATAATTCCCAATATTATTGCGTAAAATTTTCCTTGCATAAATAAAAAAATTATGTTACAAGGCGACAATCGTTTATATATTTTAACAATAGATACAAGAAAAGAGGTGATTTAAGTGGTTCAAGTTACTGTTATCGGCAATGATGTTGCTCAATCTTTGAAAATTTTGAAGAAGAAAATGCAACGTGAAGGTATTTTCCGTGAAATGAAACTTCGTCGTTGTCATGAAAAAAATTCTGAAAAGAAAGCTCGTCGTCAAGCAGAGGCTATTCGCCGTGCAAGAAAGCAGTTACGTAAACGCTTAGATACCGAAGGGTTCTAACATTTATTAAAAAAAATCCCTTTTTTAAGGGATTTTTTTTGTGTTTATCATATTATGCTTGCAATAATAAATTTTAATCTTTATTATTGCCCCTATAATTTTAAAAGGTGGACTATATGGAAAGTATAAATTTTTTTGAAAGCAATCACATGGTATTATCACAAATGTCAATGTGGATTATTTTTGCTGTTGTAGTTTTAGTTTTATTGTTTTTTGATTTATTTATTTTCAATCGTAAAAACGAAGTTCCGAATTTTATGCATACACTGATTCTTTGTATATTGTATATAGCTGCAGCATGTGTGTTCGGATTGTTTGTGATATATGAAGAAGGTCCTGATAAAGGAATGGATTTTTATACAGGATTTTTGGTTGAAAAAAGTTTGTCCCTTGATAATATCTTTATTATGTCTTTAATTTTTTCATCCATAGGTGTTCCACGTCAATATCAGCACAGAGTATTATTTTGGGGAATTTTGGGTGCCATTGTTTTGCGTGCTTTATTGATATATGTAGGTGAAACATTAATTTCTAATTTCCATTGGGTGTTATATATTTTCTCGGCAATTTTGGTATATACCGGTGCAAAAATGTTGTTGTCAAAAGATGATGAAAATCAAGATTTTGAGCATTCAAGGGTATTTAAAATTGTTTCTAAAGTATTTAATGTTACTCCAAAATTACATAAAGAACATTTTTTTGTTAAAGAAAACGGAAAACATTATATTACACCATTGTTTTTTGCTTTAGTAGTAATTGAAATTATGGATGTGATTTTTGCTCTTGACAGCATACCTGCTATTTTCTTAATTACACAAGATGTGTTTGTTGTATATACCAGTAATATTTTTGCTATACTAGGGTTGAGGGCATTGTACTTTTTACTTGAGGCAATAGTTCATAAATTTAAATATTTACAACCGGCGTTGGCTGTTATTTTAATATTTATCGGACTAAAGATATTTACTCCGCATATTTTTGGATTTGAAATTGAAGCAAGTCATTCTCTGATTGTAACATTTACATTGTTATTTGCAGGTATTGCTGTATCAATTTATAAAGATAAAAGTGGAAAGAAAAAAGTATAAATCTTATTTTTTGAGTAAATCTTTGATGATTTCCCCGGCCAAAATTGTTCCTGCTACTGTTGGAACAAAAGCTGTTGAGCCGGGGATTATTTTGTTGGTATTGTCAGATATTTCATCTCCGGTCTGTGGTTTTATAGGTTGCTCTTGTGAATAAACAACTTTTAGATTTTTAATACCTGATTTTTGTAATTCTTTACGCATAACACGAGCTAAAGGACAAACTGAAGTTTCATAAATATCTGCAACTTTTAATGCGCACGGATTAATTTTATTACCGGTGCCCATAGAAGATATAATGGGTACATTTAGCTCTGTAGCTGCTTTAACTAAAGCTATTTTCCCGCTTATGGTATCTATGGCGTCAGCTATATAATCGTATTGAGCGACACTAAAGTTATCTGCAATTTCCGGTACATAAAAAATCTTATATGTATTTACGATACAGTTTGGATTTATTTCCAAGATTCGTTCTTTCGCAACGTCAACTTTGTATTTATCAATTGTCTTATATGTTGCGTATAATTGGCGGTTAAGATTGGTTATGCTAAATTTATCATTATCAATTAAATCTATATATCCGATACCGGAACGAGCAAGTGTTTCAACAACAGAACAACCGACACCACCTATACCAAATACGGCAACTTTGGCTTTTTCTAATTTTTTAGTAGCATTTTTCCCAAATAAAAGTTCTGTTCTTGAAAATTGATTTAGCATTATATACCTTATAAATTGTATTCTTTAATCAGTTTTTCTATTGTTTCTTCATTATATGACAAATCAGGTAAAGAATAAGAGATACCGTTTTGTATTTTATCTTTTAATGTATCCATATCTACTTCTTCTGCGTCTTCGTGTAATACACTTGCATGATTCCATTGGAATTTAGCCTCATTCTTACGCTCTCCGAACCAATAAGCATCTCCGAGATGTTCATTTATTAAAGCATTTGCCGGATTAATTTTAACTGCTAATTCAAGGTATTTTATGGCATTTTCTATTTTACCAAGCTTATAAAAAGCCCAACCTAAACTATCTATAATATGTGCATCAAAAGGTTGTTTAGAATAAGCTTTAGCAATCAATTCAAAGGCTTTGTCTATGTTTTCACCGCGACTAATCCATGAATATCCTAAGTAGTTTTGCAATATATAGTTGTTTGGATTTAAGTCCATAGCTCTTGATAAATAAATTTCAGCCCTTGGCCAGTTACCGGCACGTTCACAAGCTGCACCCATAGAATATAGTAATTTCCAATCTTTTATATATTTTCTGGGATTACTTTTTGATAAGTCATTATACATATTAAAGACATCATTATATTTTTTTTGTTTATATAGAATATCGCCTAAAAGAAAGTATAAAGTAGTATCTTCAAGATTTTGTTGTTTTAAAT
>JAZULC010000010.1:0-172209 GCA_045643605.1 Alphaproteobacteria bacterium | reverse complement strand
CCTGCACCAATAGCCGCCGGAATAAAGGGACTGGAATAAGTTTTTTGTCGTAAAATTATCATACTGTTTTTATCTTTTTTCTCGCGGCCATAACTTCGTCAAATGATAATTTTGCACCTGTTGCAGTAGCTGCTTAATTGGTAGTTAGCAACAAATAAATTCTTAAGACTGTAGGTAGTCATAAGTGGGGAAGGAGCCGCCTAGCAACAGAATGGCTCTTTTTATTTATAAGAGGCCCCTATGAACAATGATATAAATTATGATAGTTTAATCAGTAAATCTTTGAAAAATGTCGTCAAAGAAGCATTAAAAATTGCTCAAAATGATGGTCTGGGAGAAAATCATTTTTATATTACATTTAACACCAATGATCATTTAACTAAAATTCCGGAATCCTTATTAGAACAATACCCTGAAAATATGACTATTGTTCTGCAACATCAGTTTGCAAATCTTAAAGTTACAGATAACAATTTTAGTGTTGATTTAAGTTTTAGTGGCGTTTTATATACATTGGTAATTGCTTTTGCATCTATCACCTACTTTGCCGATCCTTATGCAAAATTCAGCTTAAGTTTTGAACCTGGTAATGACCAACATGACGAAATACAGCAAGAACCCGTAAAAAATTCTGCACAAGTAATATCTATAGACAGCCTCAGAAAAAAATAGGATATATTTAAAATGCTAAAAAAAACTGTAACCATTGCCGGCAGACACAATACTTCTATTTCTATTGAAGATGAATTTTGGAAAATATTACAAAATATTGCACAAAAAGATAATGTAACCATTAATGATATTGTCACAAAAATTGACGCTGAAAAGAAAACTAATAATCTCTCCAGCGCCATTCGTATATATATTTTAAATTATATTATATCTAACCGATAATTTTAATCTTTTTACCGTCGATTTCTGCCTTTCCTCCAAGAGGTATCGTTAAAATCGGAGTCGTATGTCCAAAGTCAACATTTGCGACAACCGGCAGAGATGATAATTCTTTTTTTGTATCTATAATATATTGCAATTGTTCTAAAGTAATTTTAGATTCTTTTTGAAAACGACCAATTACAATTGCTTTAACATATTTAAAATCAGGTTGATGAATAATCGCTTGTAAATCACGATCAAAATCAACTGCAGTAATAATTTCATCATCTTCTAAAAATAGAATTGTATCCTGTTCAAACTTGTGACGATATTCCGTACCATTTAATAAAATATAAGTGCATAAATTACCACCTTCAATAGTTCCTTTAGCCTTACCATTATGGATAACCCAATAGCCATCATTTATAATCATTTCACGGTTTTCTTGATCTCTATACCATGCATCATCGCTCCACTCTTTTGAAGCTACGCAATCAACTTCTCCTGAGCCTAATAACATTTTTTGCATCATTTCAAGCGTATATTCACAACCTTTAAGCATTCCCAAAGAACTATAATGAGGACCATAATATGTAATCATATTACCTTTGCAATGAATAGCATTAGATATTGCCGTAATATCAGAAAAACCGCAAAAAATCTTCGGATTAGCTTTAATTATATCATAATCCAAATAATCAAGAAGTTGATTAGAGTTAAAACCTCCAATTACGGTAAATATAGCTTTTACATTTTTATCTGCAAATGCTTCATTAACATCATCTGCTCTATTTTTTACGGTATCAGACAAAAACATATCCGCGTTTTCTTTAATAGCATTTTTTCCAAATGTCAGATGCAAGCCTAAATCTGCAAATCGTTTTTTTGCGATTTCACGCAAATCATTACCTATAATTTTTAGGCTTCTCGCCGGAGCAATTACTCTTACTTCATCTCCTGCTTTTAATTTTTCTGGTTTATTTATCATTTTGATTTTCTCCTTCTTGAAAATAGTGAAAAAACACTACCGGTTTTATACCCGTTTCTTTAAAAATTCTTTTTCTTATTTGTGATTTTATAAAATCAGATAAACTATTATTTATCTGCGACCACTCTCCTTTGCGTATGCTATATTCTTTAAGAACTTCTTCCTTTATTTTAGATGCTAAAATCGCAAATTCTTTTTCTTCTAAAATATCAATAGACGATATTTGCAAATCATCAATATCTAAATTTTGATTAAACACAACACTAATAAATACACTGCAATTATAAGCAATACGGCGACGGTTTTTGACCAATTGAGAAGTTAGTGATACAGTTTGATTTCTATCAACTCCTAAAATATCTGAAAATTCTTGTCCTATACAAGTAACATTTCCATCTTTATAAAGGCAAATATCTCCGCATGAAACCGAAAACACCTGTTCTATTCCGCTATTTTTAGCAAACTTTTTATGTTCTCTTATAAACTTTTTTTCACCATGAACAGGCAATAGAATTTTTGGTTTCAGTAAATCATACATAATTTTTAAATCATGCTTTGTAGGGTGACCTGAGGTATGGACCAAAAAATCATCATCAACAATTACATTAACCCCCCTATCCATAAATTTTTCTTGCATCTTTTCAATTTTTTCTTCATTTCCTGGAATAATTTTTGATGAAAAAATAATGTTATCACCTTTTTCTAATTTTACCAAATTACTTTCATCGTTAGCCATAATTGTTAATGCACTACGATAATTAGCCTGAGAACCGGTGCAAATATACAATGCATTGTCGGAAGGAATATCTTTTGCTTCGCCAATATCATAAACTTTTGGCAAATTCTGAAAATATCCGCATTCCTTGGCTGATCGCATATTATTAATTAGGCTTCTGCCTACCAATACAGGTGTTCGTCCAACAGTATCTGCTGCCATAATCAAACTTTCAAGACGAGTTAAATTTGATGCAAAACACGTAACCACTATTGTATTGTGTAATGATTTAATCAATTCAATTAAATTTTTGCGTATATCGGCTTCACTCAATAACTGTTTATCCTCAAGAACATTTGTAGAATCACAAACAAATATATCCAGTCCTGAATCACCGATTTTTTTCAATTCTTCATAATTTGTTTGCAAATATTCAATTTGACCATCATCAAAACGCCAATCAGTAGCATGAAAAACTTTTCCGTATTTTGATGTAATATATAATCCGATAGTTTCAGGAACAGAATGTACTAAAGAAACAGCTTTAACAGAAATTGTTTCAAATTTAATTTCTTGCATATCACTAATAGGTATTAAAGTAGCATTTTCTAATTCATGATATTCTTCTAAACGATCTTTTATAAGACAGAGTGCGAACTTTGTAGCATAAACAGGTTTATTTATCATCTTAATCAAATGAGCAATAGCACCAAAGTGATCTTCGTGAGCATGAGTTATAAATATTCCATCAATCTTATCTTCATACTCTTTCAACAATGATGGGTCAGCATAGCACAAATCCATTCCCGGGTATGTATCATTTAAAAAACCATAACCGGCATCAACTATTATCATACGCCCGTCACAAGCATAAAGATACATATTCATACCAATATCATCTGCACCGCCAAGAGATAAAAAATATAACCCTTCTTTATCAAACTCACTCATTACAATACTCCACATCACCTGCTATTATATTTTCAATTATGCCTTCTTTATTTTTCAAAAGAAATATTCCGTCTTCATTTATTCCTTGAAAAATACCTTGCTCAATTTTTCCCAAATTTGTAACCTTAACTTGTTTATATATACCTTTTGCATATTTATTCCAATCATTTTTTATATCAGCAAACTCTTTATGATAAATTTTTGTAATTTCCATATCAAAAATTTTGACAAACATTTTTAAGAAATCAGCGCATTTAACATTTATATTTTCATATTTTAAGCATGTAGCTTCATAAGATGAATCATTGATTTTAGGACAACTGTGAATATTTACACCAATACCGACAACCACAAAATTTTCATCTTTTCTTTCTATCAAAATTCCACTGACTTTTTTATTATTTATCATTACATCATTTGGCCATTTCAAACTGACATCAGAAGCACTTGCAAAGTGTTTAATTGTTTTTAAGATACAAACACCACACAAAACAGCCAAAATACCCATATTTTGTTGTGGGTAATTAAATAATAAAGAAAACGCCAAATTATTATGTCCATTTTTCCAACTTCTGCCTAATCTGCCTCTGCCTGATATTTGTTTTTTTGCGGAAAAAATATATTTTGAAGACAAATCAGTATGGATAAAACCCAAAGCATCATCATTTGTACTCAAGCTTTCTGTTTTTTTTAGTAATATCCAATTTTCAATTTTACATTCAGTCATCTTATGTCCTAAAACATTTTATAAATAATGTTTTTAGCAGTATTTACAATCTCGTAAGTATTAAAAAGCATAATTAAAACCAATAAAATTATAACGAAAAGTGTTAGATATATTTCTTTATTTACTCTATCAAAATTTTTCGTACGATACTTAAAATAAATTGATTTAATTATGCGTAAATATGCTGATATTAAAACACCTGATGGAAGCAATACCAACAAAACAAGAATATAATCTTTAGCTATAAAAAATTGATTTACGATGTAGAATTTGCCTAAAAATCCCAACATAGGAGGTGTACCTAAAACAGATAAAATTAAAATTGTAACCGACAATGCAATATATGGTAAAACTTGATAGCTTCCGGAAATATCATCTATATTTTGCAGATATTCTCCACGACTTTTAAACGCATACAAAGAAATGTATATTCCTAAAAGCGCCACTAAATATATTATGAAATAAACCAACGCACTTAAAATTGCATATGCCTGCATATAAGAAATCAGCAACAAAACTATTCCAAAATGGTACATTGAGCTGTAAAATAAAATGTTGTATAATTGTTTTTCTTTTCTTATCATAAATGTTCCATAGTACATTGATAACAAAGAACAAATTATCAGTGCTGGAACAAAGACATCATAGATATAAAATATCATATTATGAAATAATATTGTTAATGCCGAAAATATAGCTATAGGAGGCACAATACCAATAAATCCGATAACCGGCAAAATGCTTTTATTATTTATATCTATATTGAAAAAATACATCGGAAAAATCCCTAAAATATATAATAACGGCAAAACAACCATCATAATTGCACCATAAAACAGAAAATCAGGACGATTTTGGGCTAAATATTCGTTGATATCAAAATACAACAAGCTTTCACAATAATTATAAATTATACCACACCCTATTATTGCTATAATAAACAACACAAAATCAAACCATTTTTTATGCGCATTATTATCATCACAATTTGCATAAAGTTTACACATAAAATTATGCAAAATAAAAAATATTGTTACCGCAAAAATCAAAGAAATTAAATTTATTGAAGATATTATCAAACATAAACTTTCTATACATATCAATCCACAAACACAGTATGCATATCCAGAATAGTGCTTATCATCAAACCATTTTAATGAGACATAATACCAAGCTAAACTTACAAGGCATATAACCATTTTAAGCATAGTCGTATAAGATGTTTCCATAAGCAAAGAGTCTGCAAAAGTTTTATTGTAAAAAATCAAGCGCAATAACATTAACAAGATAATACATACTTTTGTAATATTAAAATATATTGATGTCTTTTGTTCTTTTAGCAAGCGAAAACAAGATAATACCAATATACTAAGTAATACTATTAAATCAGGAGAAGCATAAACAAGAGATTCTATCATTAAATTTCTCCTAAAAAACAAACCAAAGAGGTTTAATAAATGACATAAACAACAATATTATGACAAGTAACATCATCATAAATTTGAAATTAGATAAATCCTCAACACAAAGTTTTGTTTGGCGTCCATCATCTTTTATATGATAGAAATTTTGCAATAAAGATGCCGATACCAAAAATAAAGACACCACAATAAAAATACCTATGTACAAATCGTGATTAAATGTCTCTGCAATTATAATAAAGTTATTAACGAACATAGATGACAAAGGAAGTCCTATTGCTGTTAATGTCATGAACGAATATAAAAATAACATTTTAGGCATTAAACAAAGAACTCCTCCATTATCAAAATAATTAACTTGTCTTTCAAGGTATGAATTTAGATATATTAATGAGGCGATAATTATTAAGTATGAAAAAACTGAATAAGCTATATTCAATTTTAATATTTCTGTTGGCAATAAAACTCCCTGTAAATATAATAAACAATATACAGTTATATAAACAAAAAGTTTGTGCTGAATATCTTTGTTTACTAATCCGACCAAAGACATAAAAATCATAGTAACAACACCGATAATTTCCAATATATAGGTATATTCAATTTGTGCAAACGGTATCGCATTTGGCCAAAATCTTACAAAACCATATAAACCGGTTAAAGGCATAATACTCACAATAATAAAAGTTAAAGGATTTTTTAAATTTGCATTGATTGATGCTATAAAATAATGAAATGGCCATATAGGAATTCTTGATAAAAATGAAACGATAATACCTCCCCAAACAATCAATGCCAACATTCCCTTAAATTGTAATTTTTGAATATTGTTCAACGAAATATTATCATTTTCTAACGAATATATTAGCATTGTTGATATAAATAAAATTATAGACGACAATAAATTATAAGAAAAGAATCTAAAGATAACGTTTTCTTTTTTTATTTCTCCAAACATCGCAATAAGCAAAAATATTGGTATTAACATAGATTGGAAGAATATATAGAATGAAAACATATCAGCAGATACAAAAAAGCCATTCATCATGCTCAATGCAATCAATGAAAACGATATCAAATATTTCATATCCTTTTGCTTATGTGAAACACTAAAAAATCCGATTAAATAAGCAATATGTATTGCAAAAATGATTATTAACGAAAAAGCATCAACACCGAGCCACAATTGCAATAAAGGGCTTTCTATCCATGTATATATTTCAGATAACTGAACCTTATCCGATGTTATATCTATAATACCCAAAATATGCCGTACCAAAAATAAATCCGCGATAACCGTTAAACTTCCGACATTAAGCACATTAAAATTTTTATCATTAACATTCGTATTTTTTGACAGCATAATAAATAATACGCCTATCAAAGGTAAACAAATCAGTAATAACAGCCACGGATAAATCATAAACCTATTCCCATACAATAAAATGACGACATAAATAGTAAAATTGCTAAAGCTAACAATAACAACCTAAATACCAATCTGTTATCTTGAATTTTTGCAATATATTTTTCAGATACATTTTCAATTATTGACATACTGTTAGAAACATGTTTTTCCATAATCATAAAATCTACAAGCAACCACAATCCTCGTCCCAGTGTTAATATCGGTTTAATAAATAAGAATTCATAAATTTTATCAAAAATTTCTAAATTTTGCAGTAACTGGAAACGATAAAAATAATGTATCTTTCCTGAAAACAACAAGAAAATCAATATACAGCATCCTGCTATTAAACTTACATAATCTTCATACAATTTAAATTTATAAAAAACAAAAGACCATAAGATTACACATAACAATTTACCGAGTAATTTTAAATATTTATGAGTTACTATAAATGTTACAAAACTTAAATATGCTAAAACCATTATGATTGAAAAACAAACATCATATTTTTGGTATTGCATAAATAAATATATCAGCAAAGAATATAACAACATATTAAAATACATCAATCGTTTATTATTTCCGGCAATAATCATTCCGTTTATCAGTCCGAAAGCAGCATTTATCGCCAATACATAATACAAGATAGGTACGGAAAATTCTGAAATTTTCAACAAATCATAAATTTTTGTAAGCAAGAAAAATCCTGCAAATATCCCTGATAACAAAAATGCAAATATTAACTTATAACTATTAATGTTTTTGAGTTTTAATAATGCTGAATGAAACATAAACAATTCCATTTTTAGAAATACAAACAAAAGCGTCGCTATGCCGACAAAATCTTTATGTCTGCCAATCGTTTGATATGCACTTACAGTATTAAGATCAAAGCTTTTCAACTTTCCCTGTATCATTGCAAAAATCATAAACAAGCCAAAGTTTGCAAAAAGACTATAAAAAATATATTTTTTAGATATATAAAAATTGTTTATCATCAACTGTGTTATAATATCAGCAATACATATTCCGGTCAGCAACTGCACAAGATTTCTTGATGAAATCAATAAGATAATATTTGCTAAATTAAAGGCAATAATTGAATATTCCCTATTTTTTTTATCTTCTTTAGAATAAAATATAATTTGCAATGTCATAAAAATAGAAATCAATAAAATCGGTAAAAATATAATGTAATTTTGTTGAGTAGAATCAATATTTATATCAATTTTATATTTTGGCGACTGCATCCAAGCAAAAGAAAAAGAATCAAAAATTTGTGTATCGTAATTTTGAAAAACTTGATAAAAAAATCCGGCAAGTACTATTACAAAAGCAAATGACAAAAATTTTTTATATCTTTCAGCAACTGGCAATAAAAAGAAAGCCCCTATTCCCAAAAAAGCAAAAAACAAATTTGTTAACATATTTTTCCTGCTAATATAAAGTAATATCCATTCGTAAACTATGCAGATAGTAGCAAATTTTTATAAAGAAACAAATAATAAATTATTTTTTTTAACTTTTTTATTTTTTTTGTTGACTTAAAAATTTTTATCCTATATAACGACCAACGAACAAAGTTGGGCCCGTAGCTCAGTCGGTAGAGCATTTGACTTTTAATCAAAGGGTCATGGGTTCGAATCCCGTCGGGCTCACCAATAAAATCAAGGGTTTCAGATTTTTTCTGAAACTCTTTTAATTTTTAGGCACTACCAAAAGTGCTACTTTTATTTGAATTCATAATATTAAATAAAAAACGCCTCAACTAAAATAGTGAGGCGTAATAGAGTTATTTTATCAAAGAAAAAGTTATCTTGAACAAAACTTTCGCGTATTTAAATCTTGCATAATTTTTCTACGTAAATTTTTTCCTACTTGGCTTGTCACGATACGTTTTTCTTGACCGGAAATTTGATGTTCCGCAATTTTATCTGCTACAACAACCCCTGATATTCCCTTGAGTTTTTTACTTATGATTCGCTCTTTTATATTTCTTTTATTTTGTGCTACTTTATCGTAATTTATCGAATATTTAACACCACGAATCAACTGTATTTCCTTGTCAGAAGATGTACTTAAATCAAATGTATTTGCGCCTCTTTCAATAAGAAGTCTGACGACATTCGCATTTCCAGTTTTTGCGGCAGCATATAAAGCTCCGTCACCACGTGAACGCTTGGCATTCACATCAGCACCATTATTAATAAGAAGTTCAACCATATCTGCATTCCCGTCCCATGCAGCAAGATATAAAGGTGTACGCTCATTTTCATCTCTATGATTAACCTCTGCATTTTTCTTAATAAGAAGCTCTGCTATATCTGTATATCCTCTCCATGCGGCTTCCATTAACGGTGTAGAACCATATTCATCTGCACTATTTACATTAGCACCATTATCAATAAGAAGTCTAACTACATCCGTATATCCATGCTTTGTGGCAATATATAAAGGTGTACGTTCATATTCACCTTTGGCATTCACATCAGCACCAGCTTCTAAAGCTTTTATTGCTTCTTTGATCGTTTTTGCCGAATGTAACATCTTATCTACTTCTTCTCTTATCATTTTTATCCCTTTTCAAAAAAAAATGTTCTATAATTTGACAGAAATATAACGTGTATTATTGTTTTTGTCAACTATTTTTCTTATCCATCTTATATCTGGTTTGATATAAATTACTTGACATTCATTAGACAAAGATGTAGAAGGCCCTTATCAATATACAATTATCATTATTATTAACATTTAAACATTATCATTATGGAAAATCTCATTTTATCAAGACTTGTTCTGCTGTTATTTGTAGCAGTTAATTTATTTATCGGAGCCAGATCTGATTCCGTATGGCATCCTCTCAACAAAAAGGCGGTGCATTGTTTTTTCGGAACAGAAGTGTTATTGCTAACTGCATATATAATTTATGACAATCTCATGACACCTCCGTATTGTGCAATGATTTTTGCTGTTATCGGGTATTTGTTTGTATATTTTTTCTGGACTATATCATATTTATCTTATATTTTTTACACCAATATATCAATAGATAAAGAATATGACGCAGAAATGCTCGGAGAATATGTATATATAGAAAGTAATTATTATTTTTGTTGTAAAATAAAAGATGATTATGGTATATATTTAACAGCTTATATCCCGATAGAACAAATTTTGATAGTGCCGCAAAACAAAGAAAAAGACATATCCGGCATGTACAAAGAGTGGTCTGCTGATGGAGAATTTCGCAAAGATTACATGAAGTACAAAATGGGTGATGTTATCAAGGTAAAGTACAGAGGATATATCTGTAGGCAAAAGTATCTGATTGTTACAGTAATCTGATTTTAAAAGCCGTTTATCATTATGATAGACGGCTTTTTGTTAAATTGCACAATATTTCCTGATAAAATCAATATATTCAAAAAAATGGATTATATGCCCATTGCAATAATGCCTGTCTTTGCTTTGCACGACATTCTAAATCAAAAGGAAAACAATTATGTTCAACTTGAGATAAATGCCGGCGAAAGCTTTTCCACCTTTTTATTTGAATATCATCTATATCTTTCAATCTTCTTCCCATATAATATCTGCAATACCATTGAAACCACCCTCTTGGATCAGGACCAATAATCCATCCGCGTTTGCGCCATTCAATTAAAGACATACGTGATTTTACTTTAAAATAGTTTTTTTCAATATCCGGTTTATCGATAGACAAAGATGCATCTTGAAACCAAGATTTCGGAAATTCATTTTGACAATCATTGAGATAATGTCCTTCAAATACACCATATTGTAACATTTGCTGCGGTGTTAAATCAGGTTTAAAATCTACATGAAAATGTTCACCCATAGGCGCTGATAAAAAATATTCATAACCACTTTGCATTTTATCAAAAACAATCATACTTCATTAGATAATAAAACAGCTATAATGTTTCAACATAACGACTTAATATAATTATCAAGTTTTTTGTTAATAACATTCAATTTAATATATTTTTATATCCAATTATACATATAATAACATGCAGTTTTAGAGATAAAAATATAATAGGTGAGCCTCAAATACCAGTTAAAAATCGTATAAATAAAGATTATAAACACGAATTATATCGTAAAGGAATACATTTGAGTTCATTATGGATGCCTGCATTGATATATTTCAGTGATAAACTTGTAGCTTCTTTATTTTTTATATCCTTAATGCTTATAGAGTTGTTATTAGAATACGGAAATTATAAAAAATGGCGTTGGGCTCATTTTTTGTTCAGAATACCTTCTATACTGTTTTTGCGTAACAAAGAAAGACAACACAATCATTTTACGGTATCCGGAAGTATTTATGTCCTTATGGCAGCATTTTTGTGTACAATCTTATTTACAAAGGTTATTGCCATTATATCTTTGACCGTTATGTTAGTATCGGATTCGTTAGCTGCTATTATCGGAAAAGCTTTTGGACGACACAAAATTTACAAAAATAAAACTTTTGAAGGTTCATTTACATTTTTATTGAGTGCGTTGATTATAACTATGCTTTTTAATCCGGTATATACTTTTTCGTATGCCAGTGTTGTAGCTTGCATACTTGCTGCATTTATGGAACTCTTTGAACAATGGCTCAAAATTGACGACAACGTTTCAATACCTTTGACTATTGGAATAGTCTTGACTGTTTTAGCATAAAATTTTTATAATAATTTATATGAAAAGGACTACCTTCAGAAACAAAGCTCATAATCAGCTATTTTCAAAATACACTGATGATAGCAGTAATCGTATCTGTTTTATTTTATTTGCTTACATTAAAAATAGGCAATAAGAAGAGTTTCGTTGTTTCTGTAATTTGTTTTATTGTTTCAAACATACTGTGTTGGAATATATTGAATGTTTCCACTCTCATTAAAGAATATAAAACACATAAACAAATGGGAACATTTCAAAAATGTTGTTTCTTGTTCTGACAAACAAATTCATGATTTTGTGGAATGGATTAAAGCTCAACCATTTTATAGTAATACGGAAATTGTAATTGTCGGAGACCATCTGACTATGTCGTCATCTATATTCAGCAAGGATATGGATAGAACAATTTATAATACTTATATAAACTCTATTGTTCAAAATAAAGAACATACAAAAAATCGCCATTTTACGGCTTTGGATACAATGCCGACTATATTAGAAAGTATTGGCTACACCATAGAAGGGCACAAACTTGGTTTGGGTGTTTCTTTATTTTCGGGTCTTCCGACATTGTTAGAAAAAGGATTTACGGTTGATTATTTGAATAAAGAGCTGGATAAAGAGTCGGCAATATATAATCAATTTCTTTTTACCAATAAATAACAAATCAATAAAACTCTACCTGTCACGCAAGTAATGTTACATTCGAACCATAAAAAACTCCACAATCTAAAAATTGCGGAGTTTTTTAACTTACATCAATGTTCTTTACTACGTAAATCATGAGCAGTCACAATCATTGCGGAACAAATAATCGAGGCAAAGAATAGAGCCATAAGCAAATAATTCTTTCCAAAAAACTCATCAAGTTCTTCTTTGGTCCATTCTCCTGCAATAAATCGCAGTTGATCATCAAGCTTAAAAGCTGTTACTTCCATACCTAAAACAGGTGGTATTTTAACTAGCCCATCTCTGGATTTTGTTCCTGTATAGACATTTTCTATCGGAAGCCAAGTGGAATCTATATTTACATACAGAATTCCATTAGCATTTTCAATATGTTTAACAGCAACAACTTCCGTATCAGCACGACGATCTAAAAAGTCGGGATATATAACAATTCCGACAATAAACATAACTGATGCCACAATGACAGCCAAACAAAAATAATAATTCTTTTTCATAAAACTACAAAATTTAAAAATTAATAATAAAAATTCGCTTTGCGCTATAACATTATTTATACAACATGTCAACAGGATGGATAATACATAAAAAAACACCTCTTAAATTTAAGAGGTGTTGCAGATTAAAAAAATATTTCTATTTAGATACTACGCCATCCGCCAATTTTGGTTCAAACCATGTTGACTTAGGAGGCATGAGCATTTTCTTATCAGCAACGGCAATAAGCTCATCAACAGCAGTAGGATATACCATAAATCCGACACTGCCATTATGCTCATCAACTACCTTCTGAATTTCTTCGGCACCGCGAATTCCTCCGATAAAATCAATACGTTCGTCATTTCGTAAATCTTCAATACCCAAAATATTTTTCAGTACTTTTTCACTGAGCAAACTAACATCAAGTTGTGATACAGGATCTGCAGGCATTGGTGTGCCAATATGTGTTAATTTGTACCATTGGTGATTCATATACATTGTAAAATCACCTTTTCTATCCGGTTTAGCCATAGAAATTTTAGAAATTTCAAAATCTGCTTTTAATTTATTCAAAAATTGTTCTTGTGTATTGTTATTTAAATCAAAAACTACGCGGTTATAATCCCAAATTTTCATTTCATCTTCAAAATAAGCAACAGCCAAAAAACGAGCAGTATCTGTAGTTCCGTCTTCATTTGCTAAACGTGTTGCCGCAGCTGAACGATGGTGTCCGTCAGCAATATAAGCCTCATTTTGTTTGGCAAATTCTTCTGAAATTTGAGAGATTTCCGCATCATCATCAACAATCCATAAATTATGCTTAACACCATAATCTCCAACAACAGAAAATGCTGGCTTACGTGTATTAACAATATTTTTTAACAACGCCTTAATATCTGGCAAATCTTTATTGATGAGAAGAGCCGGACCTGTCTGTGCACCAACAGTACGAATTTGTTTTACACGATCGTTTTCTTTAGCTACACGAGTAAGTTCATGTCTTTTAATGCGTCCTTGCTCATAGGCTTTTACAGAAGCAGCAACAGCCAAACCCGTTTGGATATGTGCGCCCATAATCATTTGATAAACATAATAACAAGGTTTTTCTGTTCTATAAAGCACACCTTTTGCAAGCATATTTTTAAAATTTTCAGCAGCTTTAAGATATACTTTTTCTTCATAAGGAGAAACTTCTCCTTCAAAATCAATTTCAGCTTTTGATACATGCAAAAAGCTATAAGGTTTTCCTTGTGCCTTTACTTTTGCTTCTTCAGCAGAAAGTACATCATAAGGAGGAGCTGCCACTTGTCCTGCATATTGTGCAGTTGGGACAATCCCTATAAACGGAGCATAAATAGCATTATCATTATTCATGAATTATATCCTTTCAAAAAATTATTATGATTATTTAATCATAGTATAAAGAAAGAGAAAGTCCAGACAATTAAAACTTTTCCACTAAAATATATTATTTCATTTCTTATGTGCTTATTTATTTGAAATTACAATATTTTTTATCCTAAAAATGTGTTCAAAAAACCAACGTTTTTTGCAACAACTTTTTTTACTATTTTATGTTTTTTCTGGAAAACAAGATAAAATATATAAAAATCAATACATTACATAAAAATAAGCAATCATTCGGACTCACCAAAAATCAGCCTATTTTCACCTGACCAAAAACGTTGTTTTTTGATACACTGCTTTTGTATTAAATCATAAGGAGAAATATATAATTATGAGTAGATATACAAATGAACAAGGACGTTCAATGATTGAAATGCTCGGTGTATTGGCAATCGTAGGTGTTTTATCCGTTGCCGGTATTCAGGGTTATTCAAAAGCTATGGGTAAATATAAAGCAAATCAAATTGTTGATCAAATGACTTTCATTCAACATAATTTGCAAGAAATTTATTTAAAACAACGCTCTTATGATGGTTTAGAATCATTAGATGATGCTGTTGCTCTGGGTATATTCCCTGAAGAAATGACCAGAACTTATGCCACAACCGGAGAAGTTAGACATGCCGGAAGCGGTACGGTTACAATAGCTTTTAATGATACTAATGCTTCTGTTTCATTTAATGATTTAACCAAAGAAGCAGCTCTTGCATTAGCAATTACTGACTTCCATGCAAATACATACGCTCTCGCATCTGAATAAAATTAAAGAAAGGAAAAATAAAATGAAAAAAATAATATTTATGCTTGCTCTTTTAGCATCTTTTGCTCTTACTACAAAAAGTTTTGCGGTTGACTTTGTTCCGTCTATAGAAGCGAAAATTGCACCAGAGATTGGTGATATTGGCAGAGATAGTGGTGATGAAGGCAGAGAAATTCCAGTTATCGTTACTCCGGAAGCAGATGAGAAAACATCTTCCGATACAGGAGCAACTTCTAGCCAAAATGTAAAAAATCGTCCATTTACACCGGCAGAAGCAGCTGATGTTATCAACAACAGTGATAAAAATTCTGTAACTATCAATTTTTAATTGATAACAATCAAGCCACAGGATACTTGTAAATATCTTGTGGCTTTTTTTTTGTCTTAAGAGTTTTTTATGATTTCTAAAAGTTATAGCTATAAAATAAAGCCTTTAAAATAAAATGATTTGCATTCGTTGTATTTTTCAGATAAACTAATTCCACGAAAAAAAGGAGGACTTATGACAAATCAATATATTTCACCCGTTGTAACTCGTTCTCATCGCGGTATTTACGGAATTATTAAGGAAAATGGAAAAATACTGGTAATCAAAAAAGCCAGAGGTCCTTATACAGGCTTATATGATTTACCAGGTGGTAGCCCAGAACCTGGAGAAACCGTTGAACAAACTCTTATCCGAGAGATTAAAGAAGAAACAAATTGTGATGTGTTAGAATTTGATAATATTAGAGAAAAAACAATAATCTTTTCTGATTTTACCAAAGAAAGCGGAGAAGTTGGTTGTTTGCAACATACAGGTGTCTTGTTTGATGTTAAAATTACAGGAAAACCATCAGAGTCCGGAGACGGACTGGATTCTAATGGTGCCGTTTGGATTGATATAGATACACTTTCTATGGAAAATGCTACACCTTTTGTTCTGATTGGAATTGGAAAAGAAATAATAGCTCTTGCTGATGATTATGATAATTTAGCAGGTTGTGCTGTTCGTAAACAACCTATTCCATCTGACAGACATCCAATGATTGCTGCGATTTTGTTGTATAATAATAAGGGAAACATTATTTTGCAACGAATTGCTTTGACCAAAAATGCAGATCCGGGAAAATGGAGTTTCTCTGCTGCCGGTCATGTTGATGCTACGGAAAATTATGAAATTGCTGCTGTTCGTGAATTAAAAGAAGAAATGGGGGTTAGTGGAGCTATTCAATCATTTATAGGTGAAACTCATTTAATGAAAGACGGAAAACCTCGGGCTTTTTTTCACGTTTTTAAAGTGATTTCAGATGATGCTATTATTCCTGACAAGTCCGAAGTTGAAGAAACTAAAGAGTTTACACCATTAGAACTGAAACAACTGATAACAGAAAATCCCGAACAATGTAAAGATATATTTGTGGAAGCTGTAAAAATGTATCTTAAAAATATTTAGATAATTTTTGTAAAATAAAAGGGTTTCCAAAAACGGAAACCCCTGATTTAATTGGCGCGCCCGGCGGGATTCGAACTCACAACCTTCTGATCCGTAGTCAGATGCTCTATCCAATTGAGCTACGGGCGCAGTGCATCTGTTCAGACCTTTTATCCCATTTTATTTTAACTTGCAAGAACTTTTTTATTATTTTTTCAAAAAATAACTGCAAAAATAAACTTTGCATGATTTATTTTATATCTTCATCATTATAAATGCCGAAAATATCATTTTTTGATATCCATGCTTCTATATTTTGAAATTTTGCTAAACAAAATTGTTTTTGTTTGGGGCATTTTTTAATTTCTCCGACAACTCCAGCTTCTACTTTAGCGACAACTTCAGAGTTATAATCAGGATTGTCATATAAATTATTTTCTCCCGGCGATACTACTTTAATATAACGATTATCGGATATCATGGTATGATGAACCCAACTTTCATCATTTTCCCAATCTCTTATTTTGTACCATTTTTCTTTTTCGTACATATGTTCTTGTAAAATTTCTACAGGAGCAGTTTTTTGTGTATATACCCATTGTATAGGATATTTTTTGCTTGGACCCGAACGAGAATTTATCAAGCCTGACCGCAAAGAAGCAAATCTGGGCAATACCTCATCAGTATTTTTTGCAATTACAGTTCCAGAATAAAATAGAAACAATCCTAAAAACAATAACATATATTTTTTCATATTTTTTCCTTTAATTTCGGTTATTTTTAATATGTGTTATATATATAATTGTATTAAATAAGTACTAACAAAGATAAATATTATGACTTTACTTTAAACAAAAGAAACACATAGCTATTTATGAAAGTATCTTTGAAATACAAAAAAATTATCTGGTAAATATGTTCCGAAAAATTTCTTGCAGATTTATAAAAACGGTTGTATAAAAAGCCAGTTGCGTCGGCGTAGCTCATCAGGATAGAGCAACAGTTTCCTAAACTGTGGGTAGTGGGTTCGAGTCCCGCCGCTGACGCCAATAATATTAAATGTTTGAGAAAATATCTCAAACATTTTTAGTTTTCCGGTACAGCTTTCATTTAAATGTAAAGACAGTTCCGCAGGAATATTAAGGCACTAACCTCTATCGGCTTACGCCGGTGGTACCATTTTAGGTCAAGCCAAGCCTTGAGTGACTTTTGATTATCCTTATTCTTCAAAAGTCTTTGTAATTTCTTGCGGTTTTCTTCAATTTTAGATAGTATCTCCAGCATCTTTACCTTATACTTTATAGTTGTAATATACATAAACTATAAACCTTGAACAAGCAGATGTTAAGTATATAGTATATAGTTTCTAAATTAATAAAGCATGAAGTTTGTTTATCGGCGATTTATACCAAAATCTCTCATAGTTTCTAGAACGCATAATCTCTCGTATTCTTTACTGAAAAACCTATTTCCAGCTTCTACACAATCAGGACATATTGGGGGTAAACCTATTTTCTTTGCTGCTAACCTTGCTCTGGTTATTTTACTATAATCACCATTAGCACGTTGTTGCATAATGCATAAGCCACATTTATCAGTACAGTGTGGTCCATACATTTCTACTGAATTTTTTCTGCCTTCATAGGTGAGCTGTATAACGTGTCCGAATTCATGCATAAGAACTGTTTTGAAGGTCTCTTTATCGATTAACTTACCATTTTTATCTGAATATCTATAAGCAGAAACAATACATCCCAATCCTTCATATCCTATACCTAAGCAATAGTTCATATTCTTATTCGGATATAAATCATCTTTGGTAAGCACAATTGTAAACTGTGGAATTTGATGATTAGTTGGATCTGTGCTCATAGTGTTTAGCAATTCATTTGCATTGAGTTGGTTAAGTCTGCCATCCTCACGAGCTTTTTTCCTTGCTTTTTCTATATGCCACTTTGTGCTTTTATAATCATCCAAATAAATATGCCCGTCTTCAATATAGCGATAACCATTAGGATCTTTCCATGGACCAAGATCTGTTATCGGATAATTAGCTTTATATTTTGGGAAGCAATCCATCATATCATTTATTGCTTCAACAGCAACAGCATTTACTTCAGGGTCAAGCCCATCTTGACTGACTATAAATATATCACGCAGTTTCATTTTATTACGCTCATCATAAAATATAATGCCAAAATTTTAGCAGATTTTGTTTTTTTGTCAATTAAAATAATATTGCAACTATTTTCTTGATTTACATTATTTTTGATTATTTTATGCTCTTAAACGAAGGAGATATCTCATGAAAGTTTATCTATATATGCTTATGACAAAATATAAAATAAGAGAAGAAGATTATAGATATCTTTCTATGTTTGATAAAAACAGCAAAAAGGTTGCTTTTTTGATGCAGTTTTTTGTTGTGTAACACATTGTTTTTATGTGTTAATTTCAATTTTATATAGATAAAAAAACAAACAAAAACCCCTGATTATTCATCAGAGGTTTTTATTTTTTTATTCACAAAGTTGAGATTATTTCAAAATCTTTGCTACTACTCCGGCTCCTACTGTGTGGCCGCCTTCTCTTATAGCAAATCTTAAACCTTCGTTCATTGCAATTGGGTGTATCAATTTTGCTGTCATTTTGATGTTATCTCCTGGCATTACCATTTCTACTCCTGCTGGCAATTCTATTGCTCCGGTTACGTCTGTTGTTCTGAAATAAAATTGTGGACGATAGTTGTTAAAGAATGGTGTATGTCTTCCTCCTTCTTCTTTCGTCAAGATATAACATTCACATTCAAATTCTGTATGTGGTGTTATTGTTCCTGGCGCTGCCAATACTTGTCCTCTTTCTACTTCTTCTCTCTTTGTTCCTCTTAACAATACTCCGATGTTATCTCCGGCTTCGCCTTGATCTAACAACTTACGGAACATTTCTACGCCTGTACATGTTGTTCTTTGTGTTGGTTTGATACCTACGATTTCTATTTCATCGCCTACTTTCAACACGCCTCTTTCTACACGTCCGGTTACCACTGTTCCTCTTCCTGAGATTGAGAATACATCTTCTATTGGCATCAAGAATGGTTGATCCTTTGGTCTTTCTGGCTGTGGTATATAACTATCTACTGCCTTCATCAATTCTATTATTGAATCGTGTCCGATCTTTGGATCTCCGTTCTCTAATACTGTTAATGCTGATCCTTTTATGATTGGTATTTCATCTCCTGGGAAGTCATATGAACTTAACAAATCTCTGATTTCCATTTCTACCAATTCTAATAATTCCGGATCATCTACTTGATCTACTTTGTTCATGTATACTACAATTGCTGGTACGCCTACTTGTCTTGCCAACAATATATGTTCTCTTGTTTGTGGCATTGGACCGTCTGCTGATGATACTACCAAAATCGCTCCATCCATTTGAGCTGCTCCGGTTATCATATTCTTTACATAGTCTGCGTGGCCAGGACAGTCTACGTGTGCGTAGTGTCTGTTCTCTGTCTCATATTCTACGTGTGATGTGTTTATCGTTATTCCACGTGCTCTCTCTTCTGGGGCTTTATCGATATTTGCATAATCTACAAATTCTGCTGCTCCGTTCTCTGCCAACACTTTTGTTATTGCTGCCGTCAATGTTGTCTTTCCGTGGTCTACGTGTCCTATCGTTCCGATATTGCAGTGCGGCTTACTGCGTTCAAACTTCTCTTTTGCCATTGTTTTGTTTTCCTAAAAATGCATTGTTTAAGACAGATTCTCGAGAAATATAATTGGAGCGGGTGAGGGGAATCGAACCCCCGTCATAAGCTTGGAAGGCTTCTGCTCTACCATTGAGCTACACCCGCTTATAAACCTTGAGAACCAAAGTTAATGGTGGAGGGGGATGGATTCGAACCATCGTAGACGAAAGTCGACGGATTTACAGTCCGTTGCATTTGACCGCTCTGCCACCCCTCCAGATAAAAGGAATAAAAGCTTTAGTCCTTTAAATAATTCTTCGTGTACATAACCTTATTTTTTTGTTATTGTCAACAGTTTTTTATGCTTTTATTAAATATTATCCACTAAAAAATATAAAATATAGTTTTTAATATCATTTATAGAGAGATATATTATGCAATATAAAAAAGAAAAGATACAATCACCTGACAGTGTATTGCTTTATGGGCGCCATGCTGTAATTAGTGCTTTGCAAAATCCTCAACGGAAAATCAGCAAAATAATGTGTACGCAGGAAAATTTTAAAGAATTGAATTCCATATTACAACAAAACAACACGGATAAAACTTTGTTGCAGGTTGTTGAACGTAAAGAAATTGAAAAGTTATTACCACAAAATTCTGTTCACCAAGGTTTTTTGTTGTTTTGTTCAAAGCTGAAAGATTACACTATTGAAGAAATTTGCGACAAAATAAAAGACCACACAAAAGCGAACATAATGATTTTGGATCAGGTAACAGATCCACAAAACATTGGGACAATTATCAGGTCTTGCGTCGCTTTTGGTTGTGATGCCTTAATTATGCAGGATAAAAATTCGCCACAAGAAACATCCGCAATAGTAAAAGCTTCTGTAGGAACAATTGAGCATTTGCCGATTATAAGGGTTACTAATATATCCAGAACAATAGAAAAATTAAAAGATTACGGTTTTTGGGTCGTAGGTCTTGATGGTTATGCAAAAGAAACAATCAGCACTTTAGATAAAAACGGAAAAATTGCGATAGTTATGGGGTCTGAAGGAAAAGGTATGCGCCGTTTAGTAGAAGAATCCTGTGATATAAGCGTTAAAATACCTATGAGTGAAAATGTAGAGAGCTTAAACGTTGCAACGGCAGCATCTATTATCCTTTATGAATTATATAAATAAATTAATACAGAAAATAAAACTCCGATAAAAATTACCGGAGTTTTATTTTTTTTAGTTATTCTTTGTTGATTAGAAATTATATCTGATACCTAAAGATAATTCATTCAAATCATTTACAAATGAATGTTGCATATATACATGACGATATGCTGCACGAGCAGACCAGTTTTCATCAATATTATATTGAGCACCTACAGTTGCACGATAGCCAACCATTTCTTCTTTATCTGAACCATCGCCAGCCTTTCTCCATTTCATTTCGTATTCAGCAATACCTAAACCAGCCAACAATTCTACTTTTTGATCACATCCGAGAGGCAAATATCCTAAAGCATCAATACCATAAGCTTGTACACGGTCATGATATTTATTACCTCCAAAATGATTGCTGTTTTGTTTTGTTAATGAATAGAATGCTTCAACACCTGTCCACTTATTGAATTTTGCACCGGCAACGAGAGCGCCACCATGAGAATGATCAACTAGAGCATTTTCAGCATCTTGATCCATACCACGCATAGTATAAACATAATCTGCACCAACATAAGGTGTCATTTCTGCACTGGCATTTGCAGCAAATAAGCAAGCAACACCGGCAAGCAATAAAGTTTTATTCATAAAAAATTCCTTTCTAACTAAACTCAATTTTTAATATTACAGTTTTGCAATATTCGTGCTGTAATATATTTCAAAAATATTATGAATAAGTTAACATAGCAAAAAAAAGCCCTTATGAACAAATAAATTTATGAACATAAGGGCAAAAACGATAATTGTTCTTAATTAATTTGATTTTTTTTCAGATTCTTTTGTTGTTTCTTTGAGCTTTTTTGCTGCATATATAGCACCGAAATCTATCGGATTAATCATAAACGGAGGCAATCCACCTTCAGTTAAGCATTGAGTAACAACATTTCGTGCAAACGGGAACAATAATCTTGGAACTTCAATTAATAAAACAGGTTCCAAATGCTCTTCCGGTACATTGATATTAACTACAGATGAATAAGTTAATTCAAGAACAAATAATTTTTTCTCATTTATGTCGCCATTGATTGTAATATGTAAATCAACATTATAGTAACTTTCGCCTAAATTTTTAGCATTTATATCAACATCAATATTTACTTTTGGAGCTTCTTTTATTTCACGAAAAATTTCAGGAGCAAATGGAATTTCTAACGATAAATCCTTAATATATTGATTGTTAAAAACTACTGCCGGAGTTTGTTTTTGGGTATCTTCTGCCATATTAATATTCCTTTCTTATTGTCAATTTTTCTGCAACATACAACAAATATTTTAAGTAGTCAAATATTTATGGTTGATAATATAATTTTTCAAATATATATTACTCGTAAGGAGAAAATAAATGGCTTATGTAGATATCTTATTTTGGTTAATAGTTGCGATAATAATTTTTGTCAGATTAAATGGTTTGTTAGGTTCTCGTCCGGGCAACGAAAAAGTAATTATTGTTAATAAAGAAAAAGCAAAAGAAATTATTGAGGCATTAAGCGAAAATACTTTAGAAGGACTTCCGGAAACAGAGCCGTTATCTGATATGGATATCACCTTATCCAAAATACCAGATTTCAATAAGGACCTGTTTTTGAAAGGTGCTTCACGTGCTTTTGAAATAATTATTAAAGCTTTTGCTGAAGAAGATTTAGAAACATTAAAATTTTTAACAACTAAAAAAATATACTCAAAATTTGAAGAAATTATTTTGCAACGACATGCTGACGGGCAAGTTGCAGAAACGGATTTTGTCGGCTTTGATAAAACAGAAATTATTGATGCTAAAATTACAAAAACTTTGGCGAAAATTAGCGTTAATTTTATTTCAGAACAAGTAAACGTGTTGAAAGATTCTGATGGGAAAATTATTAAAGGTGATGAAAATTTTGTTCAAAAAATAGATGATGTTTGGACTTTTGAACGAGATTTAAATAAACAAAGTAATGTATGGTTATTGGCTTCAACAAAAAAATGATAAAAAATTTTTGCATAATAATTTTTAGTGTTTTTTTTCTGTTTTCTTGTTCTAAAAAACAAGATAATATCGCAGAAGAATTATCTTTTGTGTCATCAGACGGCAAAGAAGTTAAATTGCAAAAGGTATCATTTTCTGATTTCAAAAGTTGGAAAAAAGAAAATTTTGATGATTTTATAAAAGCATTTTCACTGTCTTGTAATCAGATTTTAAAAGAGAAAAAAGAATTTCTTGGTGATACTGTTATAAAAATACCTACAATACAATATCAAAATATATGTAAAAATTTTTTTGATGAAAAAATAAAAAACAACGATAGCTTTAAAACTTTCGTAGAGGATAATTTTATTCCTTATTCTATCAGTGAAAATGGAATCTATGATGGAAGAATTACAGCTTATTACAATGCAACTATCAATGTTTCTAAACAAAAATCTGATATATATAAATATCCTATATACGCCAAACCTGAAGATTTAGTTTTTGCTAATTTGCAAAAATTTGACAGTTCTTTTCCAAAAGAAAGACTTGTCGGTCGTGTTGAAAACGGAGAATTTATTCCCTATTATACCCGTGCCGAAATAGAACAAAATATAGCTGATACAAAAAAATTTCCTGTATTGTTATGGGCCGATAATTTGGTAGATGTTTTTATTATGCAAATTCAAGGTTCAGCGATAGCTGTTTTACCCGATGGAAGTTTTGTTTCAATAAATTATATTGAGAATAACGGCAAACAATTTAGAGGTATCGGGGCAATGCTTTTGGAAGATAAAAAAGTTGAATCCGGTAAAGCCTCTATGTCGGAAGTCAAAAAATGGTTAAAAGCACATCCTGAAGAAGGATTGAAATATATGCAAAGAAACGAACGTTTTGTTTTTTTCAAAATATCTGATACAAAAGGTGCTATCGGAGCTCAAGGCATAGAATTAACCCCGCAAAGAAGTATTGCTGTTGACAGGACTAAAATTCCTCTCGGAACAATGCTATGGTTGGAAACAAGTTATCCTGATAAAAAACCTTTAGAAAAATTAGTTATAGCACAAGACGTTGGAAAAGCTATTGTCGGGACAATACGCGGAGACTTTTTTTGGGGATATGGAGAAACTGCTCTTGAAAATGCCGGCAAAATGAGTTCTTCCGGTCGTTATTATATTTTAATGCCGAAAAACAATGACTGATGATGAAGAAAAATTTTGGGAAGACACTGTGGCCGGAATTAGAAAAATTTCTTCCAATCTTGTAGTTTCTCACAAAATAAAATCACATACAGCAAAAAAGGAAGAATCTATTCCTTTCGTTTCTCACAGCGGATTTACAGATAATTTGCAATTATCAGATTTTCATAATGTTGATGCTTCTACCGCAAAAAAAATTAAACGTAATTCTTTTAAAATAGAAGCTAAACTGGATTTACACGGATATACTTTGGATCAGGCATATACTGCCGTACGAAATTTTGTGTTTTCTTGTTATAACGGAGGTAAACGTTGTATCATAATAGTTACGGGAAAAGGTGTTCACAAAGATAACGACAACATTTTTTCTACCGGCGGAGTATTGCGTGACAGTGTACCTGTATGGTTGAACGATGCAGATATAAGGCCGTTAATTTTATCTGTTAATAACCCTGCGGAAAAACTCGGTGGAACAGGTGCTTTGTATATTATATTGCGTAGAAAACGCCAATAATTTTTTATACCTTATGAGGTAATTTTTCATAGATAAAGTCGCTTATTCTATTGGGCAAAATTGACATTAGCCATGTTGTAAAACGCATAGGCCAAGGGAATGCAATAAGACCGATATTTTTATCAACTCGTTTTGCAATAATTTTGGCAGCTTTATCTGCTTCCATAAAAAACGGCATCGGGCATTTATTTTTATCTGTAATACGAGAACGCACAAAACCCGGGCAAACAGTACATACTTTTATGTTATATTTTTTAAGATCTCCCCGTAATGCTTCACCATAAGCTTTTATACAAGCTTTTGATGCACTATAAGACGGACAAGACGGCAGTCCGTGGTATCCGGCGATAGATGATGTAATGACAATTTGTTTATTTGTATCTTTGCGCTTCTTAAAAATTTCAACACATGGAACTACAATGTTTAAAATACCAAAAACATTTATATTAAAAGTATTAAAAATATGTTCGGGTATTTCTGTTCCTGTAGAAACTCCGGCATTAGCAAAAACAATATTTAATGGAGCTTTTTTTTCGCATTTTTTCAGCCATTTTTCAACAAGAACTTTTTGAGTTACATCTAAAACCTCAGCAAAAACTTTTGTTCCGAATTGCTCACAATGTTTTTTTACTTTTTCTAATCTTTCAGCATTTCTTCCGCATATAAATAAATTTGTTGCACCATTCTGTGCATAATACAAAGCAAGAGCCTCGCCTATCCCAGAAGATGCACCGGTGATGAGTATATTTTTATCCATTATCAGTCCTTTACAGTAATTTATTTTTAACTATATTAGCATATATAATAATTAAAAAAAAATAAATGTGGAGAAAATTTATGGGCGACATTATTGATAGCATAAAACAACTACGCAAAGGAGCAATGTTTATAATAGAAGCTCCCTCAGGAACGGGAAAAAGCGTTGTGATAAAAGAGCTTTTGCGTCAGGATAGTAATTTGAAATTTTCGGTTTCAGTTACGACCAGAGCAAAAAGAGAAGGGGAAACGGACGGTGTTGATTATCATTACATAGATGATGCTAAATATAATGAGCTTTTATCTCAAGATGCGTTTTATGAATATGTGGATTCTCAATACGGAAACAGATACGGAACTTTACGTTCCGAAGTTGACAGTTTCTTAAATATTGGTCAAGATGTTGTTTTTGATGTTGATTGGGAAGGTATGCGACAAATTAAAGCAAAAGCCCCTGAAGATGTTGTTTCTATTTATTTATTACCTCCTTCTATTAAAGAATTACGTAGAAGATTAGAAAATAGAGGCACAGATTCCAAAGAAGTTATTGAAAAACGCATGTCCTTAATTTATGAAAAATTAAAACACTGGGACGAATTTGATTATGTTATAGTTAATGTTGATATTAACGAAACTGTTCTCAAAATTCAAAAAATTATTTCCGGTGAACGTATGAAGAGAACAAGACAAAAGGGTATTACTAAATTTGTGGATGGATTAATGAAAGAAATCCAGGAGGCATAGTCTTTATGAAAATATACGATAGTATAACAGATTTAATAGGTAATACACCTTTGTTAAGATTAAATAAATTGCAACAAAAATTAAAATTTAATGCTAATATTTTAGCAAAATGCGAATTTTTCAATCCGACTTTTTCTGTTAAAGATCGTGCAGCCGCATTTATAATCAATGAAGCTGAAAAAAGAGGAATTGATGCAGATACAATTTTTGTAGAAGCTACTTCCGGAAATATGGGTATATCTCTTGCAGCAATTTGTGCCGCAAAAAATTATAAATTGGTTATAATTATGCCCGAAAATATGCCACAAGAACGGCAAAAAATTATCAAACATTTTGGTGCAGAAATTATCTTAACGCCTGCAACAGACGGAATGAAAGGGGCCATATCTAAAGCAGAGATGTTGGCTCAAAAAAATCCTAAAGTCGTTCTCTTAAAACAATTTGAAAATGAAGCAAATTTGAATGCTCATAAATTAGGCACAAGTATAGAAATTTTAGAAGATACACAAGGGGCCGTAGATGTTTTTGTTGCAGGTGTCGGAACATCCGGAACATTAAGTGGAGTAGCAACTGCCTTAAAAACATATAATCCTGATTTGTATGTAGTCGCCGTAGAACCTAAAAAAAGTTCAGTTTTAAGTGGAAAAAAAGCAGGACAACACCATATTTATGGCATAGGAGCGGGATTTATTCCTAAATTTTATGATAAATCTTTAGTAAATGAAATTATTCCAATAGATGATGAAAATGCATTTTATATGGCTAAAGAAATTGCTTTAACAGAAGGTCTTTCAGTAGGAATCTCTGCCGGAGCAGCACTTTATGCCGCTGTTGAAATAGCCAAAAGAGATGGTATGAAAAATAAAAATATTGTTGTAATTGTCCCTGATTCTGCCGATAAATATTTTTCAGTTGACGGATTTGCTTAATTTTTATATGGTACTAAACATCTAGATTTAAAGAAGTAAAAAAATGAAACCGACTTCCATATTAGGCAGATATTTAAGCAAACAAATTTTAATCAATTTTTTTGGCGTACTGTTTATGATTTTAGGCATTATCCTTATGTTTGAAACCATAGAACTTTTAAGGCGAACTTCCGGAAGAAGTGATATTGACGGCTGGTTTGTATTGCAAATGGCCTTAACAAAAACACCTCAAACCTTAGATATAGTTTTTCCGTTTGTGCTTATGATTGCTTCAATGATTACCTTTTGGAAATTTAGCAAATCTAATGAATATGCAGTTATTACTGCGGCAGGTGTTCCTATTTGGGGATTTTTATTACCGGTATTTGTTACAGTTTTTCTTTTAGGTGTAGCAAATATTACATTAGTAAATCCGTTATCTGCAAAATTATACGAAACTTATGAAACTTTAGACTTGCGTTTAAAAACTAAAAATCCTAAAGCAATGTTGTTTTCAAGTAAAGGTCTGTGGATACGGGAAGCCTTAAATGATAACACTATCAGCATATTGCAAGCAAAGAGCATAAAACAGGAGAAAAAAACATTATTTTTAAGGGATGTCAGTATTTTAGAAATGGATAGAGAATCTCAAATTTTACGACAAATAGAATCTTTTGCTGCGACTCTTGAAAATGGGAAAATGCTTTTGCGTGATGTTAAGATATTTAAAAGCGGAGAAAAAACAGAAACAATAAATAATCTGGAATATGCTACTTCTTTGAATGCAGACAGAATAAAAGAAAATTTTGTTGAACCGAATGCCATATCTTTTTGGGTATTGCCGGATACTATAAATTTTTATGAAAGTTCAGGATTTACGGCTACTGCACATAAGATGAGATATTTTACTTTATTAATATCCCCATTATTGTTGTGCTCTATGGTATTTATTGCTGCGATTTTTGCTTTAAAAACAAGCGTTAGAAAAGGTGGCACTATGATAATGATAGTCGGTGGTATTATCACAGGGTTTATGGTGTATTTTATTTCTCAAGTTATTTATGCTTTTGGTATGAACGGCTATATTCCTCCTATTTTATCAGCATGTTCACCTTCACTAATAATAATATTAATATCAACAGCCATTTTACTGCATCTTGAAGGTGATTAAAATTAAGCTATTATAAAATAGGTATTTAAGGAGAAACAGATGATTGCAAAATTAAGAGGTGTTGTTGATACAATAGGCGAAGATTATTGTATTATTGATGTTAACGGTGTTGGTTATCTGGTGTATGCTTCTGCAAAAACGTTGGCCAGAATGGTGTTAGGTAATGCAATATCTCTCTTAATTGAAACTGTTGTCAGAGAAGACAGTATAACTCTTTTCGGATTTGGAGATTCTTTAGAAAAAGAGTGGTTTTCTGTTTTAACAAAAGTTCAAGGTGTCGGTGCAAAAGTAGGATTGAGTATTTTAAGCGTGTTATCCCCTTTTCAAATTGCACAAGCTTTAGCTGCACAAGATAAAAGTTCTTTTGCAAAAGCTGCAGGAGTAGGACCAAAATTAGCAGCACGTTTGGTTGTTGAATTAAAAGATAAAATAGTAACCTCTCCTATTGAAGCGACAGAAAAAGACAGTACTTTACAAAATGTAGTTGAAGATTCTGCGGAAAGCACTCAAGATATTCACTTAAATGAGTCAACGGCAGCAATCAGTGAGGATTTAATTTCTGCCTTAACAAATTTAGGATATTCACGCATAGACGCTTATCATGTAACTACAAAAGTATTAGCTGATAATCCAAATGATGATTTTGAAATATTATTTAAAAAAGCTCTTAAAGAATTTGCCAATAAGGATTTTAAATAATGAATGAACAAGATAGATTAGTATCAACAAAACAAACGGCGGAAGATGATGTAAATTCAATAAATACAATGAATTTACGCCCAAATAGTCTTGAAGATTTTATTGGGCAGAGAGAAATTTGTGATAACTTGAAAGTATATATAGAATCCGCAAAATCCAGAGGAGAATCTCTAGATCATGTGCTGCTATTTGGACCTCCTGGACTTGGAAAAACTACACTTGCGTCTATCATAGCTAAAGAACTGAAAGTAGGTTTTAGAGCCAGTTCTGCTCCAATGATTACTAAAACCGGAGATTTAGCTGCTATTTTAACAAATTTAGAAAAAAATGATGTCTTGTTTATTGATGAAATACATCGTTTGAATCCTGCAATAGAAGAAGTTTTATATTCAGCAATGGAAGATTTTCAACTTGATATTATCATAGGGGAAGGTCCGTCAGCACGTTCCGTCAGAATTGATTTGCAACCGTTTACATTGGTTGGGGCAACAACTCGTTCAGGATTGCTTTCAACACCATTGCGTGATCGCTTTGGAATACCTTTGCGTTTAGATTTTTATAATCCTGATGATTTGGAAAAAATTATCATACGTGGTGCACGTATATTAGGTATGCATATTTCAGAAAAAGGTGCAAGAGAGATTGCATTACGTTCAAGGGGAACACCTCGTGTTGCCGGACGTCTTTTGCGTCGTGTACGAGATTTTGGTGCAGTTGCAAATGTTGACGAAGTTGACACTCCCGTTGTAAACGAGGCATTGAAACGTTTAGATGTTGATAATTACGGGCTTGATGCATTTGACCGTAGATATTTGGAATGTATTCTCAAAAATTATGGCGGCGGACCTGTCGGAGCCGATACGTTAGCTGCAGCATTATCCGAAGAAAGAGATACTATAGAAGAAGTAATAGAGCCATTTTTATTAAAATTAGGTTTTTTACAGAGAACTCCTCGCGGTCGTATGATTTCAGAGTTGGGGTGTAAATATCTCGGTGTCGCTAAAATAAATAAAAAAGAAAATACAAAGCAATATGACCTATTGTCAGATAATAACAACTAACTTTGTAGTTGGTTAGATGACAATCAAATATCAAAAATATTCTTATTTATTTTTTCTTTTTTTCTTCTTTATTTTTAAGAATTTGCAAGTCAAAATTTTTGCGAATTTTTTCTAAGATTGTTTTAACGACATAATCAATATCTTTACCTGCACGATAATCTGCAGGAAGAGCAAAATCTACTCGCCCGTCTTTCAATAGTTTTATGGCTTTAATTCTGTTTTTACTTTTGGGTTTGTAAACAGCTATAGCGGTTCCGCCTCTTTCTTTTGTTAATTTCATGGAAGGAATATCAGTCTGTCCATCACCAAAATATATCATTGATGTAAAAGGAATTGATCTTAAATTATCCGGCATAAATTCATTTACCGCTCGGTCCTCAAGTTTTCCCAAACCTTTGTTAATTTTAGAAAGATATTGTGTTTTTGAGGAGTAGTTAACAACCCTTGCCGGCCAAATTGGTTCACCATTATCATCAAAAGCAAAGGAACACCCGAAAACATCTTTAAAATGCTTTCTGATTTTAGTTCCGGCAATAATTTCTTCATATCCGGCAGAAATAATATAATGTTCAACAGTCAATCCCAGTTCTTCACCGAATTTATTAATACGATTGAACCAAGTTTCCACGCCCTCAAAATACTGAATATTTTCTCCGGTTTTTTTAAAATTTTCGCGCGTTAAAGAAATACCTTTTTCCTTTGCTGTTTTTACAAAATAATACATTGAACCGGTTACTTGATCTGCGCAATTATCAATAGACCACTGGTTAGCTTTTTTCCAAAAAGTTTTAGGTTTCATACCAAACTCCGGAATCAAAGCATAATCTTGCATATCTGTTGTGCTTAATGTTCCATCAAAGTCATAAATCAGTGCAACTTTGCAATTTTTGGTCATTTTTTATTATCTCCGCTTGCTTTTTCTAAAAGAATATAATACAACACAAGGAGTTAATAAATTACAAAATTTTTTGATGAGGATGTTAAAATGGTAGCAAAAACGATGGATCAGCTAGTTTCTTTGTGTAAACGCAGAGGTTTTGTTTTTCAAAATGCCGATATATATGGCGGAATGCAAGGCGTATATGATTATGGTCCACTTGGCGTAGAATTAAAAAACAACATAAAGAATGCTTGGTGGAGATCTATGGTTTATGAAAGAGATGATGTTGAGGGATTGGATGCATCCATTTTAACAAATCGTAAAGTGTTGAAATATTCCGGCCATGAAGACACTTTTTCTGACCCGATGGTTGATTGCAAAAAATGTAAAAGCCGTTTTCGTGCAGATTTTATTAAAGATGGCAAATGTCCAAATTGCGGATCTACAGAATTAACCGATCCAAGACCGTTTAATCTGATGTTTAAAACACAGGTTGGTCCGGTTGAAAATGATGAAAATTTAGCATATTTGCGTCCGGAAACAGCTCAAGCGATTTTTACACAATTTAAAAATGTTGTGGATTCAACTTCACGCAAATTACCTTTTGGTATTGCACAAATAGGTAAATCTTTCCGTAATGAAATTACTCCTCGTAATTTTATTTTTCGCGTAAGAGAATTTGAACAAGCAGAATTAGAGTATTTTGTTCACCCCGGAGAAGATGAAAAATGGCACGAAACTTGGAAAGAAAATCGTTTACAATGGTGGGAAGAACAAGGTCTTCCTCGTGAACATATAAATCTTTATAAAACACCGAAAGAAGATTTAGCGCACTATGCTAAAGCTTGTTATGATATAGAATATCAATTTCCACATGGCATGGAAGAATTAGAAGGAATCGCCAACAGGCGAGATTATGATCTTGGTAATCATAGTAAAAATCAAGAAGAATTTAATCTGGAAGCTCATTGTCATAAGAACACCGATTCAAATACAAAAATGGCAATTTTGGATGATGATAACAAAACTTGGATAGTGCCTTTTGTTATAGAACCGTCAATGGGTGTTGACCGTGCAGTTTTGGCAGTTTTAACCGAAGCTTATACTGAAGAAGATTTAGGAGATAACAACTCACGTATAGTTCTAAAATTAAAGAAGCATCTTGCACCAATAAAAGTTGCAGTTATTCCTCTTAAAAAGAACAATGATCAAATTATGGCTAAATGTCATGAAATAAAACAAGATTTAATGAAACTGGGAATTGGTCGTGTAGCTTTGGAAAATACCGGCAACATTGGTAAGGCTTATCGTCGTCACGATGAAGTAGGTACACCTTTGTGCATTACCGTTGATTTTGAAACTATTGAAAATAACCCGGCGTCAGTAACTGTTCGTGACCGTGATACAATGGCTCAAACAAGAGTAAATGTAGAAGATTTACCTCGTTATTTGAAGGAATATTTTTTATAATTTATGATAAAATATAATATCATGCAGAAAAAATATATAATAATTATATTTATAGCTTTATTGGTTGTAGTAACAACAATATTTGGAATATACAAATATCAGAAGAAGTATTTTCCTATAGATTTAGTTTATCTATGGGTTGATGGTTCAGATGAGGTATGGCAACAAAAACGAGATTATTGGCTACAACAAACCGGAGAAAAAAGATTATATTCAACAAATAAATCTCGCTGGAGAGACAGAGGTGAATTAAAACATTCATTACGTTCTGTAGCACAATATATGCCGTGGATACGAACAATCTATATTGTGACAGACGGACAAGTGCCTTCGTGGTTAAATATTGCCCATCCGAAAATTAAAATTGTTGATCATAAAGATATTTTACCTCAAGAAGTTTTGCCGTTATTCAATTCGTCCGCTATAGAAATGGGTATTGCAAATATTAAAGGACTTTCAGAACATTTTATATACACAAATGATGATATATTTGTGAACGCACCTTTAACACCGGATTTCTTTTTTGATAAAGATGGAAAACCTATTTATTATGGCGGTTATATGTCAAAAAAAATTGAACAAAAATATTCTACCAGAGAATATATGGGTGATTTTTCATATGAGGCTTATAATTTTAGAAATAAAACAATTGAAAAAATTTTGAAACGTAAAGCTGTTAGTATGAATGGAACACATACATTTATGCCTCATATTAAAAAAGATTATGTGGATATGATTAATTTGCTTAAAACTGATTTTACAACAGATGCAAAATTTCGTACAACAACGGACTTGTTTTCGGGTATAATATCCTACGCCGAGATTTTAGAAAAAAGATATACAATGCTCCCGCTTAATTTTACAAAAACACATTTTAAATGTGATCCGGCGGGGTTGTTTGTTCTTAAAAATATTGTATCTCTGGAAGAATATAATCCTTGTACGTTTTGCTTAAATGATAGCATCAATTTTACAGATGAAGAATCTCAAGCTCAAATGGATTATATGCAACAAAGATTTCCAAATAAGTCAGAATTTGAAAAATAGTTTGATTCATTATTTTCTTGATTCAAATATTGGAAATATATTGTGTAAATATGCTTGTAAGGAAAAATTGTTAAAGAATTTATTTACTTCATCTTCTGATGTTGTGTCTCCGTCTACAGGACGATATTTCTGCAAATAATATTCTTGAACACCTAATTTATGTAAATATTCGGCTATTTCATATATATCGTTAATGCCTAAAAATCTTGGATCACAGGTTGTCCTGCATTCAAAATGAACTTTTGAAGCGATTAAAATATTTAAACTTTCAATGACTTTTTTAACATCAGCTCTTCCACCGGTAATATCTTTATATATTTTAGGTTTTAGCGGGGCTTTAATATCTAAACCTACCCAATCTGTTTTTTTTACTATTTTTTGTAATGCTTCAGGATAGAAACCACCGGTATGTAACCCGACTTTATAACCAATAGCTTTGACATCATCTATAGCCATTTCTAAATCTTTATCTTGTAATAAAGGTTCTCCTCCGGAGAATACAACACCTTCTAAAACGCCTTTTCTCTTTTGCAAAAATTCTAAAAATTTTGGCCAATTTACATTAGATTCTTGAGCCTGATTTTGTAAAATTTTATTATAACAAAAAGGACACCGCCAAGGGCATCCTTGCATAAAAACAACAGCTGATATTGTATCAGGAAAATCGACGATGCTGAAAGTTTCAACATCGCCAATTTTTATTTTAGATTTAGTATTTATATCTGACATTCAATTATTCTGCAGCGCAACACAAATTTTCTTTCATTCCTTCAAGAGCTTTTTCTTCTGTAAAACAACAAGCGGAACGCTCATAATATTCTGATTTTTTACCTTTATTAAATTCAGAAACAGGACGATAATATCCCATAACACGAGTCCAAATTTCACATTTTTGTCTTTCGCTATTATCTAATTTTATATCTTCAAAATTTACTACAGTCATAAGTATTCTCCATTTAAGTGTATTATTTTTCTTCAGCTAATTTAAGCTTGGCTATTTTTTTCTCTTCATCACAAATAGGGCAATATTCATGTTCTCCCTCTAAATATCCATGTTTAGGGCAAACAGAAAAAGTTGGAGTAATTGTGATATAAGGCAAACGATAATTCGTCAGAACTTTTTTAACCAATTCTTTGCATACTTTTGAAGAAGATATGCGTTGGTTCATATAAAGGTGAAGTACCGTGCCTCCAGTATATTTTGTTTGCAAAACAGATTGCAAATCCAATGCTTCAAACGGATCATCTGTATAACCCATAGGAAGTTGGGATGAATTAGTATAATACGGGTCTTCTTTAGTCCCTGCCTGAATAATACCCGGAAATCTCTTTTTGTCTTCGCGAGCAAAACGATATGTAGCACTTTCAGCAGGTGTTGCCTCCAAGTTATACATATGTCCGGTTTCTTCTTGAATTTTGAGCAATCTTGCACGAATATAATCCAAGAATTTAATTGCAAAATTTTGTCCCCATTCATCTGCTATATTATGTTCATCATCTGTATAGTTACGAATCATTTCATTGATACCGTTAACACCGATAGTTGAGAAGTGATTACGTAATGTTCCTAAATACCTTTTTGTGAATGGGAACAAACCATTATCTATTAAACGTTGAATTGTTTTTCTTTTTAATTCCAAAGAAACTTTAGCAATATTCATCAATTCATCAACTCTTGCAAACAATGCTTGCTCATTGCCTTTATAAACATAACCCAAGCGAGCACAGTTAAAAGTAACAACACCTATAGAACCTGTTTGTTCTGCGGAACCGAATAAGCCGTTTCCTTTTGCTAAAAGTTCTCTTAAATCAAGTTGCAAACGACAGCACATAGAACGAATTTGTCCTGGTTTCAAAACTGAATTTATAAAGTTTTGGAAATAAGGTAATCCGTATTTTGCTGTCATTTCAAATAATAAATCTGTATTTTCATTTTCCCAAGGAAAGTCAGGGGTAATATTATATGTTGGAATTGGGAAAGTAAATGGACGACCTTTTGTATCACCTCTCATCATTACGGTAATATATGCTTTATTAATCATATCCATTTCTTTTTGTAAATCACCATAAGTGAAATCCTGCTCTTCTCCTGCAATCATAGGATGTTTGTTGCGATAATCTTCCGGACAAACCCAATCAAATGTAAAGTTAGTAAATGGAGTTTGAGATCCCCAACGAGAAGGAACATTCAAATTATAAACAAGCTCTTGGAAATTTTGTTCAACTTGCTCATATGTTAAATGATCTTTTCTAACATAAGGTGCAAGATATGTATCAATAGAAGAAAAAGCTTGTGCCCCTGCCCACTCGTTTTGCAAAGTTCCCATAAAATTTACCATTTGTCCAATGGCTGCAGAAAGGTGTTTTGCTGGACCTGCTTCTGTCTTTCCAGGAACACCGTTAAATCCTTCGTGTAATAAATTTTTAAGCGACCATCCGGCACAATAAGCGGCTAACATATCCAAATCATGAATATGAATATCTCCGTTACGATGCGCTTCACCGACATTTGCAGGATATACGTTTGACAACCAATAATTTGCCATTACTTTGCCGGATACATTTAAAATCAATCCGCCGTTTGAATAACCTTGATTCGCATTAGCATTAACACGCCAGTCAAGTTTTTCCAAATATTCGTTAACGGAGCTTTCAACATCAATTTTTACTTTTTGATTATTACGAGCCATAGATCTTTTATCTCTGTACAAAATATATGCTTTTGCTGTTGCAAAATAATTTGCAGAAATCAAAACCTGCTCAACAATATCTTGGATATTTTCAACATTTGGTATAGTTTCTGAAAATTTATGTTTTAAAACTTTTAAAACTTGAGCTGTTAATAAAGATGATTCTCCCTCACCAAAATCACCTGTAGATGTTCCTGCCTTTAAAATCGCATTATAAATTTTATCACTGTCAAAAGGTGCTATTACACCATCTCTTTTTAAGATATTTTTGAATGGTATATTATCGTTATGTACCTGCGTCAATTTATCCATTTTATATATTTTCCCTTTTAATCCGTTAGTGCGCAAAAGATACTATATATTGTGTAAATAAAAAGTAAATAAACAATATATGGTATATTTTTCTTGTAATGACATAAAAATTTGATGTTTTGTATTTTGCAAGATTCTATGCTTTGGTGCAAGGAAAATTTTTACATTTATACAAGATTTTTTTTATTATGAATTTACAATATCTTACCATAACAAAAGCCTGTGCATAATAAAACTTATACACAGGCTTGGCAGATATTTATACAAATATTTGTATTATTTTTTTGAATATTGATGTTTTTGTTTTAAGAAAATTATTACACCAACAGGAATCGTAATAATATAAAGAATTATCATGATTCCTAAAGTAATCCATGGCTGTGTCATCAGAAAATGAGCAATTATAGCAACCAAAAGCAACATAGGAATCATCATTGATGTATGAATTTTCATCTTTTTTGTAGAAATTGTCGGGATTCGGCTAACCATCAAGGTACCTACAACTATCATCAAAAGGCTACAAAAAAGATTTGTTCTCAAGAAACTTTCAAACTCCGGAAAATCAAAAGAAATTAATAACGGCATAAGTGCTATTGCAGCATCTGCAGGAGCCGGTACTCCGACAAACCAATTATCCCAATAAGCCGGATGCTTTTCATCTTCTAACATCGTGTTGAAACGAGCTAAACGCATAGCCATACATACAGCAAATAACAAGCAGAAAATCCAACCGAATCGAGGAAAATCTTTTAATTGCCATAAATAAATCAACAATGCCGGAGCTACACCGAAGCTTACAAAATCAGACAAGGAATCTAATTCTGCTCCAAATTTTGATGAGGCTTTTAACATACGAGCGACTCGTCCATCTAACCCATCAAACAATGCTGACAGGAAAATGCATATAACAGCCTTGGTCCATTCTCCCATGATAGCATAACGAATAGATGTTATACCGGAGCACAAAGCCATGGTTGTAACCATGTTAGGAAGCATTTTTCTGAATGGTATTTCTTTTAAATTTTGCAAATTTTTCAAATTATGTTTTGCTAACATATTGTTTATTTTTTCTCTCATTACTTGATTACTCCTTCAACCACAGGGCTATTATCAGAAAGATTAGCGAGAACAGTCTCTCCGGCTACCATTGTTTGTCCGATACATACTTTTGGATTTACTTCTGTTGGTAAATATACATCAAGTCTGGACCCGAATCGAATTAGTCCGAATCGTTCTCCGGCCTCGTAAGACGAACCGGGTTTTGCAAAGCATAAAATACGACGAGCAATCAGGCCTGCAATTTGTACAAAAGCAATTTCTTTACCTGTTGATGTTTCCATTGCTAAAAGTTGGCGTTCATTATCTTTGCTGGCTTTATCAAGAGTTGCATTGAAAAATTTACCTTTTACATAGCATGTTTTTGTAATTTTTCCACTGGCTGGAGCTCTGTTTACATGAACATTAAATACGCTCATAAAAATACTTATGCGCGTAAATTTTTTGTCTTGCAAATTGAGTTCTTCCGGTCCGTTAACTTCAGTAATCATTTGCACGATACCATCGGCAGGAGAAACCACAACATCTTTAATTTGAGGTGTAATTCTTTGCGGATCGCGGAAAAAATATACACACCAAATTGTTAAAATTATTCCAATTATTCCCAAAAAGGAACAAACACAGGCTAATAACGCTGTTATTAGCGCAAAAATACCCACAAATCTCCATCCTTCAGGATTGATATGTGGAAAAATATAATTTTTTAGTGAAATATTTAAGTTATTCATAAATCATATTCCTTCTATTAAACACCGAAACGCTGTTTCTGACGTGTTGTTTGTTAGTATAAAACCATAAATTTATCTTACGGTTTAGCACTATATCGCACATTTTAAAAAAAAATACAAGTTTTATGTTGCAAATAAAAAAAAAGTAGGTATAACTACTTTCATGAAAGATTTGCGCTTGTGGCGGAACAGGTAGACGCTGCAGACTTAAAATCTGTTGGGAGCAATCCCGTGCCAGTTCGATTCTGGCCTAGCGCACCAATAATAAATAAGCCGTTTGAAATAACTTATCAAACGGCTTATTTATTACACTTATTTCTATTTCAAATTAAATAATTACGCTTAACAGCAAAAAGAGAATAATTACAGGAATAACAAATTTTAAAAGTACGTACAGATACTTTTTAAAGTACTCAGGCATATTTTTTGGATGTCCTTTTTGGAGTTCCTTCCAAATGATAGGGAATACTTTCCATCCCATAAATAAACTATATATGGCTATTACAAAAGGTATAAGATATCTTCCTGTCAATCTATCACAAAAATCAAAAAGATTATAATTAAATACTTTTAGTTTGATAACATTGCAAAATGACAGCAAAATAACACTTCCCAATATGGTATTCTCTAAACCAACCAAAAACGTAGCTTTAATTCGTGAATATTTCTTTTCGGTAATAAGCAAATTTATGACAGGTTCATACATGGATATAAGTGAAGTTATAGCAGCCATAAGCAACAATAAGAAAAAGGCGAAGGCTAAATAATGTCCTCCTTGAATATCGTTAAAAATCATGGGCATACTGATAAAAGTGAGCGTTGGCCCTTGCGAAAATGGAAGATCAGCTTTAATAAATGCACCGATAACAATAAATCCAGCTAAAAAGGCAACCAATGTATCCATAGCGACAATATATTTAGTGCTTTTTACAATATCTATTTTTTTATCTAAATATGAACCATAGATATATGAAACTCCAAATCCCAATGAAAGTGAATACATGGCTTGTCCCAGCGCTTCCAAAACAGCATTTCCAAAAATGTGCATATCTAAACCAACAGAGGAAAAGCCGATTTTTGACCAATCAGGATTAAATAAAAAATTGAATAATTTTGGTAAATCTACTGTTGTGCTCAACCATATTGTCAGACCTATCAATATCAGAAACAATCCGGGAATCAAAATCGAGCAAATACGTTCTATTCCTTTTTGGACTCCACGCATCAGGATGATGCAGCAGATTAAAACGCAACAAATCAGCCAAAAGAATTGTTGTCCGAACGAACCGGTTAAACCATTAAAAAATTCGGTATCTAAATTTATTGCATTTATGGCAAGCAGATTATGGATTCCATAAAATGTATAGCAAAGAGTCCACCCGATAACAATCACATAAACAGCCGAGATTAAGAGCAGATTTAGCAAACATAGCCATGATCCACAAATCGTCCATAATTTGGATATTTTCTCATTTTGCTGATTAGCTACTATATCAAAACTTTTTAAAAGGTCTGTATGTGCAGCGCGCCCAAAAGCAAGTTTTGACATTACAATGAGAGCACCTATACCTATAACACATGCAAGATACATATAAAGGAATATTGCTCCATATTGGGCAAATAAATAAGGAAATCGCCAAATATTGCCAAGCCCAATGGCAGCACCGGCCGTTGCTAAAATAAAACCAAATTTTGATGCCCACGTTATTGCCATTTTTTCCCCTTTTTAAACATCGAATATAGCTGGCGAAATTGTATAATGAAGAAATTTAATTTGTCAAGTTAGAATACTAATAACAGATGTTGTTTGAAAAAATTTGCAGATGCTTTTTAAAAAAATTATGATATAAGCGTAATAAGACTAAAAATAAAAGGAGACAAACTATGAATATCACAATACGTTCTGCAAAGGCATCAGATGCCGTCCGTTGGGAAGAAATTCATGCAAACAGTTGGGAATATGCATATAGAGGTATTTTTGATGACGAATTTTTAGATACAGCAAAAGAAAAATTTAGAACAAACATTGCAAAAACCACAGAATATTTATCCAAAGATAGCGGTATAAAATTGGTTGCTATAAATGAAACGGATTTAGTCATTGGTACAATGGCCGGATATACGTTTGTATCTGAAACAGGTGAAAAAATATTTGAACTGCAATTTTTGTATGTTGATCCTAAATATATTGGTTATGGAGCCGGTAAAAAACTTGTACACGCATTTGCAGATTGGGTTAAACAAAATGGTGGTCAAAAATTTATAATCGGTTGCTTGGAGCAAAATAAATCGTGTGGATTTTATAAAAAATTGGGAGGCAAAGAATTCCAACACCGTGTGTATAGAGATAAATATCCTGAAATAGTATTTCAATTTATTCTTAATGAAATAGGATAAAAAAGAAGGTGTTTCTACAAAATCGTATCTATTTTTGACACCAAAGGAAAAAACATTTGAAAACAAATAAAAGTACACGGGAGTTATCCCTCGGTACTTTTATTTAGATATCTTCTTTGACATATAAATTGCGGCTTCATCATCATTTTTCATATCTGCATATGGTTCTAAATTTTTTCCGTTCCACCATAATCCTGTTCCGTCAGGAATAAAGCCACGTTTGATATATAATCTTTGTGCAGAACCATAATCTCTGTGTAATCCAACACCCAAATAAACAGTATCTGAATATCTTTTTGCTATGTCTTCTGCCACTTGCATTAAAACGTTTCCGATACCATGTCTTCTGTATTTTGCCAGCACACCAAAATCAACTAATTCAGGCAATCCTTTTCCTCCAAAAGAACCCCCTGCTGAATTTGGATATACATTGAAATAACCAGCTATGTTACCTTTGTATTCTGCAACTAATGCAACACATTTACCTTCTGCAACGTCCTTTAATCTTTGTGTGTATTTTTCAACTTTTTGATGAACCCAACCTTGCAAATGTTCCTCGTGTGTAATTATTTCCGGGTCTGTATCAATCATGTCTCTGACAACTATATCGTTTACATTATAATAAATCATTTTACATCTCCATCTTATATACGCGAGTTATATAACAAGACGCATAAAATATCAACACAAATTTTTGAAACAATATTGAAAAATAAAAAAATCGCCATTTCTGGCGATTTTTATTTTGGCAGGGGCAGTAAGATTCGAACTCACGACACTCGGTTTTGGAGAATTATCCAGATTAAAAATAGCAACAAGCAAGAAGAAATAAAAACAATAAAATCAAACAGTTATGAAAAATAAGTTTGTTTTTATTTATTATTATTTATTGTTATTTTTTCATCTTACTGACCCATATTTGTCCCTTAAAAACAGATTAAAAATTATAATTAAGCGCAATATCCCATTTGGATTATTTTTTTATATTTACAAAAAAAATTAATCTTCTCTCATAACAGCCATAGGAAGAATTTCAATTTTTGGAATGAGTGGGTGACAATCTTCTCCTGTTACTTCTTGTCTTGTGCTGAACTCAGATTTTTTCTTACGCTCTAAATACCATTTTGCCATTTCTTTATCATTATTTTGTAAGGCATCATATATAACATGACGAGCTTGCAAAATAAGAGAGTCTTTTAATTGCTCTTTTCGCTCCAAAAAATCCGGATGAGTATTTTGATAATTATAGAGGGTTGTTTTGCTTATATTGGCCATAAAACAAGCTTCTATATCGGTACATCCCAAAGAAAAAGCCCCCTCTAATTTATCTATTATTTCGGGAGTCATAACAGTCTTACGACCACGTGTTTCTATATATTTTGAGTTATTAGTTTTAGTCATCTTTTCCATCCTCAAAAGTATCAATAATAGCAAATGCTTCATCTTCAGTAGTCAATCTTGCTTTACTACCTTTTTCAAGAATAAACATAGGAAGTCCTATCGTAGCATCTTCCCCAAACTCTAAACCATAGACTTTATAACCATTCCACATGGTCTGGTAAAAAAAAGATTCGGCTCCAACTTTTTTTGTTATCTCTTCTTTCGTCATTCTTAAGCCTCTACTTATTAAAACATCAAAGCTAAGCAATCGCCTATCGGATTGCAGTTCTCTCCACGACATCTATAATGCTCTTGCAAAGTTTCTTTGACTTCATCACTCCGCAAGTATTCTTCGACTTCTTCAAGAAGACAACATCATCATAGCCCAAATCTTTTGCCCAATTTTTTACATTTTCAATCATATTACTTGCCTTCCTGTTTACCGATAAAAGAATCCATGCTCTTTTTAAATTCAATTTTTGCCATAGCATTCGGAGCTGTTTTTATTAAATATTCCCAGTCTTCTCTTGAAAACTTAGGGTATAGTTCATCATGAGCTTTCTCAACGAGTTTTGTATATTCATCATCTTTGCCTTCATGAGCTAATTTGCTCCAATGTTTTCTTAATTCCAAATATTTTTCTAAAAATTCGGACATTTATTCAGCTCCTTTTATTTTTTAAAACATCATTGCTAGGCAATAACCCATATCCGATTTTTTCTCTTCACTATGCGTATTCTGCCAACAATTCCACTCTGACTTCAAAACATTTTCCACTTCTTCACTTTGTAAAAATTCCTCAACTTCTTCTTTGTCAAAAGCTTTTAATTGCTCTCTAGCACTTTCTTTAGATTTTGTTTTAAATTCTTCATAAGTCATCTTCATATCTTTATATTATTTTTTCTTTGTTTTTTTTGTTCCATTATAATCTTCTATGCCTTTTAACGCTTCTAAATCATCAGCATTAGTCATATGTGAAATTCTGTATTCATCGAACTCATCATCTTCACGCTCTTCCAAAGCTATAAGTCTTTTATATTCTTTCTCAGCTTCTTCATGCGTTATATTTTTTCTTTCAAACCACATTTTCTTTCTCCTTTTTTTTCTTATTTTATCATTTTTTTATGCAATGTCAAAATTAAACAAATCTGCAAATGTCAGAAAATGACACATCATTTTAAAAATCCGTATTCATAAACTTTTTCAGATATTTTTTCCGCCAGAGCTCTCTCTTTTTTACGCAAATCAGATATAAGTTCCATATACATTTTATCTTGGCTATCCTTATTCATTTTTCCGCTTTTATCTATTCCTTGGAAATAAGCGCGAATATCATAAAAACTTGCATCAGGATTAGCATTTGGTTGCTTGTGGTAATATCTCCATAATTCTCTTCCGGCAGCAAAAACAACTTGCGCAGCATTGGAAAATACAATCTGATTTTCCTTTATATAATCAGTCATAAAATGACTTTCGAAAGAATTTAATGGTTCTACTTCCTTTTCAGTAAATGGAATCCAGTGATTTATGCCATCTTGAGATTTTATACGGTTTTGACCATGAAAAAGAGTAAAAGCTAAACAATCAGATTGGAACTCTTTATCATCTTGCCATCCATCATTCGGGTATAAGAATTGGTCTCTATCATTCAGCCACGTAGCTTCAATACAATGACGAACGGAAAAGTATAGACAACAACTTAATAAGGTAAAAGTATTAATAGGTGTATAATTGACGTGCCTAGAACCACATAGAATAGTCAAAAATAGATAATTATTATTCTGATAATCAGGTGCTGGGTTTGGCAAAAACCCAATTGTACTTTCACCTTGTTTTTCTATTAATTTTATCCACCTATTTATTGTTCCTCTGTTTGCATCAAGAGTATAAAAAGTTTTACTTGCTAATTCTACTGCATTTTTATCATAAACATCTGATTGTTTAGATATAAATTCTGTTTTGTTGGTAGTATCCCAAATCATAAAACCAATCGGAAATTGTCCTTTAACATTATCAAAAGTGTTTGCCGGAACGACAAACATTTTTTTTAAGTCTGCTAAAAATATTTTACGAAACTTGGAAAAGTTGCTCGATTGGAGAATTTTCAAAGTTGAAAATTCTCCAAGTATACAGCCAGATAATTCTTTATAAATACGAACAAAAAACTGCGCAAACAGTTCATTACTGGCATTACCTATTAAGTTTTTATACCTCTCATAAGTTTTATTTGATATGGATACTTTTGATTTATTTGCTCCATTACCTGTAACTGTTGTTGCTGTAGTCGCTTCCGCATAAGGAGGGTTAATATAAATAACTAATTTTTTTCTTTTTTCCGGATTATTAATTATTTCCAGCAGGTCTTTCGGACATTTATCTTCAAAATCATCATTTAAGAAGTCCATCTGAAAAACGTGACTTTCAAGCAAATTAGCTCCATTTTTTATACGGTCTTTCATAACATCAACATCGGCTTTATCAAGTGTTGAAGCCCAAATATTATATTTATTGGTTAAACCGTTTTCCATATTTCCTGTTCCGGCACAACAATCCCAAATATAATATTCATCCTGCCAATTTTCGCCCAAAACATCTTCTAAATATTTTTGGCTTAATTCAACCCATTTTTGCGGAGTAAAAAATGAACCTTTTCTTTCTCGGATATCTTGAGGAACTAATAAGTCGCGCCTTTCAACAATATAATTCCAAAATTCTTTACGGGGAGGACGTTTATACATACTCCAAAAGCGAATATGTGCCTTTTGACCATCATTGAAGGAAACATCATAAGTTGACTGCAGACCTAGTTCATTGTCATTGTCTTTTACAATTTCATATTTGTTTCGAGAGAGTAATACAAATAGGCTGTCTTTAATTGAAGTATTATCTTCTGACAATAAATCAGCCAAATAAAAATCAGCATCTATAATGCCGTGCTTTTTAGATTTTTCCCAGTTTATGTTGATTGTCGGCTTGACCTCTTGCAACCACTTGAAATATACCGTTGTAAAATTATTTTTAGTAATAATAATTTGGGAAATACCTTTACGGCCTAGAACAAAATTATTTTTTATAAATTTTTTCAGTTCATTTTCATCCTTATCATAATAAAATATGAAAGATTTTTTTTCTAATTCATGTTGTACGAGGTTAAATAATTGCTTAAACTCTTTGCTCTCATGATTCGACGGGGCAATAGTCCAGTCGAAATCATTTTGAGTAAATATTTCTGATATAGTGTCATATTCGATAAAAGCTATTTTTTCTGCATCAAAAGCACCAAAAAAAATCGGAGGAAGATACTTTTCAAAAGTTCTCGCTTTTCCGATGGTCATAATTAGCTGAACGAAAGATTCGTAAATATTGTGAGTAGTTCCCCTTTTAGCTTCTGCCCATAGAAAAGATTGAGTCGTTGTTTCAAAATCAAACAATGCCCCTTGCCGCCCTTCTGAAGAATCAATGTATTTAGCAATACAGAAATCGATATTTCCTATTATTTGGGTTGAATCATAAGATTTGAAATAATCATTCGCTATTTTGTTTTTAAGTTCTTCTTCGCGTAAATTATTTGCATACGACATAGCACAACCCCTATTTTAAAGCTCTAAGGGCTGCCGCAAATAAAAAAATAGCCAACCCTAATTATTTGTGCCTATAGTAAATAATTAATTATATTATAGCAACTAAAAATTTATTATTTTTCAAATATTTTATGATCAAGTATCAAAATTTAAAGTTTGTTATTTTTTCAAATTTAAGCCTTCGTTATAAGTTTTTTCTCGCAAATATATTTATTAAGTGTAGGTATGCTTACTTTTAAGTTTTTAGCAATCATGCTTTTAGATATTTTTCTATTTAGGAATTTTTTAATTTGGTCGTCTTTGCCTTCAAGTTTGCAGTGTAAATTCTTACTTCCCTTTTTACGACCGATGTACTTTCCGGAGAGTTTCCTCCTTGCTAAAGCTTCTTTTGTGCGCTGGCTTATAAGGTTGCGCTCTATTTCTGCCGAAAGCCCAAAAGAAAAAGCCAAAACTTTAGAAACTAAATCATCTCCGAGCTCATAATTATCTTTTACGGTATAGACTTTTGCTCCGCACTTCATACAATGTTCCAAAATTCTCATAATCATAAAAAGTTTTCTGCCTAATCTGGAGAGTTCTGAGCATATAATTACATCACCATACTGTATTTTTTTTAGTATTTTACCCAAATGTCTTTCTTCCGGTTCTTTTGTTCCGGAAACTCCATCATCTTCTATGTATTTTTCAATAGTAAATCCAAGCTGTTTTGCTTTTTGCTCTATCCCGAGTTTTTGATTTTCGCAATCCTGCTTATCCGTACTAACTCGCACATATCCATAAATCATCTTTATTCCTCTTGCCTAATTTATCTATTTTTATCTAATTTAGAAATATTTTTTAATGCCGGATATTCTCCGATAAACTTAGCGATGGTTTCAAACGCTCTTACATTACCATCCATCGCTTTTTTTATTATACCTTTAGCAATTTCCTCTTTGAGATTGTTACCGTTTTCAGCATTTTCTAAATACTCAATCAAAATACTGCTCATATCTCTATTTTCTTTCAATATTTTATTCATGATTTTTTCCTTGATATATTTTCTATATATGGCTTATCGCAAAATTTTATCTAATAAAAATTTTTCAATCTTTTATTGTAAATATCTTTTGTTTTTTGCGTAATTTCTCGGCAAATATAAATATCAAATCTGGGGTGATTGCGATTTTTAAGAATGTATTGCTTCCATCCTTTTGCATCGTAAATCATCACACATCGAAGTTTATATTGTTCCGGCAACTTAAGATACATTTTATTAAATGCTGTAGTTTTTAATATTTTTTTGATTAGGTCTATATTGTTATTGGAATTTATTGCTCCATGAATATGAAAAGTTGTCTTATCAAACTCAATACAAAATAAATATTCCGGCACATATCCGAGCCTATTTTTGAAATTCTCATTAATACGCCGCCGAATAAAATCTGTAATTTTTAAATTATGAATACATCCTCTAACGAACTCATCTGAAAATCTTAACGTTATCGCGTACCAGTTAATATCAACGATATAATCAAAAAACAACTCAACCTTTTGGACTTTACTTAAATCCTTCCAGCGTGGTATATTTATGTTATTTAAATTATATATTATATTATTATTTACTAAAGACTTGCTTGATTTAGCTATACTTTTAAAATATGAAAAGCCCTTTTCTGATTGATTATTGACGGAAATGCAGTTGCAAAAAAATCTTTCCTTTTTTTTCATCATCTCTTCTCCCATCTTTTTTGAATGTTTTTCAGCAATATTTCTCTTTGTTTTTCGCTTACATTTCTTTTAGAAAGCAAAGTGTTTTTACCTAGGCGAAATGGATAAAGAGCGCAATTTTTTGAAACACATTTACGCGGATGGTCATCGCCGGAACAATCTATACAGCGAAGTTTTATGGCCTTTAATGGGGTTAAATTATTCATGATTACCTCCGTTAAGAGCCTCAATCCATTTGAAAAAATTTGCTTCGTTTATATAAACTCGCTTACCTAATTTAGTAGTTACCTTAAATTTTGCCATTTCGTTCTGACTGGCATAAAAAATCTTATTTCTTAAGGCTGCAGGTGACAAAAATTTATGCTTTGCGCAAAAATCATTTATTGTCAGTAATGTTGGATATTCCATTTTACACCTCTTTTACTATTATTTAGCCACAACCATTGTGACTTTCTGAGGTGTATTTTGAACTATTGATATATAAAAACAATTCCAATAGGAAGCCTAATGGAACTATTTTTTTCTAAGATATTATTTTTTTTATATCTTTATAATATTTTTTTGCGGTGTTTTCGCAAACTTTATATTTTTCTATAATTAAATTTATTCTGCTAATATACTTCCTTTCTCCTTGCCAAAAATCACTGCCATGTTTTTTAGCGTCTTCTAATATTTTTTCTCTTTTGCTCTTGTTTTTGTTTGCTCCATAAATTTTGCCTAGCTGCTTTTCTATATTTAAGCGCGGTTCGATTACTTTTAATGCATAAATTAAATCATGTGATTTTATTATTGTATCATCTATAAACAAATACTTAGAGTTCCTTACTATAACATCTAAGCACAGCAAAATAAATAGTGATAAACTTACAATATCTTTCTGTGTAGTCTTTCTATTTTTCATTTTGATATCCAGAAAAGGTGAGTATAACACATTAAGAATAGGAGAATTATCTACAGAATAGCCTTCATATATACAGCCTTTATTTGCATCTGATATATATTGATTTATTTTATCTAAAGATATTTCTTTTTTGTTTTTGAATATTTTGCTTAAAGCTCTTATATGATATGAGTTAGCGATTTTATTAATATTTTTGAATGCATTTATTTTTACCGGATTATAATAATGAAACCATCCCCATTTCCCATCTGGTTTTGTATAATCTGGAATATTTTTATTCATTTCTTACTCTCCAAAAATTGTTTTATTCATATCTGCTGTCAGCGATTTTTTATGCGCATCCGACAAATGGGCATATCGCTTGACCATTTGTAACGTTTTGTGTCCTAATACATCAGCAATTTCACCTAATGATTTCCCATTCATTGCTAAATAACTTGCTGTAGTATGTCTTAAATCGTGAAATCTAAAATTCTCTATTCCAGCTCGCTTTATTGCAGCTCTCCAGCTTCTCATGATGTCAAAAGGCTTTTTGCCATCCTGACTTGGAAACACATAAACATCATCAGGTTTTCGATTATGGTATAGCTCGCTTATTATGCTATTGACTTCGCCAATCAGATTTATACTTCTTCTTTCTCCGTTCTTTGTATCCTGAAGAATTGCTCGCTCATTAGGTAAATCTACATTTTCCCATTTCAGGCTAAGAACTTCCATTTTTCTCGCACCTGTAGATAGAGCAACAATTACCGCAGGATATAAATACGGATTAGCGGCCTTCTTACACTCTTTCAGCAATCTTTCCATTTCGTCTTTTTCTAAAAATCTGATACGACCTTGTGGTTCTTTGAGCTTTTTAACTCTAAAAAATGGGTTTATATCGATAAGCTCCCACTCCTTAACTGCGACAGAAAAGACACCTTGCATTGTGGTCAAATACCGATTAACTGTGGAAGGGGAGCGATTCTGCCCTCTGGAATTTTGCTCTGTCAACAATTTATTCTTCATATCAGATATAAGCGCCGGTGTTACTTCAGCAAGACTGTATTTACCGATATTTTCTTGCCACCATCTAAAATGAGCTGTTAAGTCTGTACTTGCGTATTTATTTTGTGCCTTCAACATTTTTTTATATTTCTCAATGATGTCGGAAACAGTATATTTTTGGGATTTTAACCTGTTAAAATATCTGCCTTCTTTTATTTCCGTTTCTGTCTTCGAAGCCCATTCTTTAGCCAGTGTTAATTTCTCAAATGTAGCTGTTTGAACCGGATAACCGTATAGTCTTATTTTTACCCTATAAGAAACTACACCTTTTTTGCTTATTCTTTTTTCTATTGAAGCCATTTTCATATCTCCTTAGTTGATACAAATAGACTACAATAAATAAGAAACAATGTCAACAAGATTAACAAACTGAATGACAGACTATATATCTATTTGAAATTATTATACATTTTTAAAAGCCGCATTTTTGAGGGACATTTAGGGGACTACGGGCATCGTAGCCTTATATTTTTAGCCGATTTTGAATAGAAAATATTTTTTGCATCTATTGGTATTTTATATTTTTTGTTGTCCCACCAGTGTCCCTGCAAATAAAAAAGGCTCTGAAGAAAAACCTTCAAAGCCTTGATATTATTGGCAGGGGCAGTAAGATTCGAACTCACGACACTCGGTTTTGGAGACCGATGCTCTACCAACTGAGCTATACCCCTAAAACACAAGACTTATATATTATTTAATTTTATAAATCAAGTAATTTTTCTATTTACCAAACAGATTTATATTAATACTCGTCTTCTGCTTGTTTCTTAACAGTTTCCATATAAGAAGCATTAGAATCCGGATTGCTGTGAAAGGCAAGAGAATATCCTATAACCATAAATCCGTAAGGATTCAAAATTGCATCATCTTTTTTAGAAAAAGGAATATCAAAATAACCCACACGTAGTGTTGCTCGCCAAATAGTTGTTTTTGGCATATCTTCTTCCGGAATAACATCTATAGTTTCAAACTGAACCTGCCATAAATTTTGAGCTAAAGGACGTGCCCAATGTATGGTTACACTTCTGATTAAAGATTTTTCACGGAAAAGTCTTAAGTTATTTAATGCTTCTCCATCAGCGAATTCAGCATATATTCTTGGAGATGAAAACCAATAAAAAATAGAACCTACTCGCCAACGGGATAACATTTCGTCGTAATCATCCGTAACTAAATATCTGCGCAAAATATATTCACGAACATTGGCCTCGGTTACTAAATCGCTGACCGGATAATTAATTTCTCCAGGCTGAACAACTTCTAATTGAGAAAAATAATCATTAATTCTTAAAAAAATTGGGGACACTTGTCGCTGAGGTATCATAATATATATACATAAAGAAAGCATCATGCACAGGCATATACATATAAATGAAATGATTACCAAAACCCTTGATGTCCATAAATAACGGCGTTCCGGCATAGCATCCACGTGTACTTTTTCAGGGTATAAACCGAGCACATCAGGGCTTTCTTTTTCTCTATATCGAAAAATTGTATGAAATATTTCAAACATTGTAAATTTTAACCTCAAATTTATAATTTGGTGTTATTTTATACTAAATTTGAATAAAATCAAATAAAAATACTATTAAATTTTAAACACGTGTAATAAAATTTTTAAGGATCTAAAAAATGAAAAAAATTATAACAATTATCGCTGGCATATTAGCCGTAACAGCTTGTGAGGTCAATAATGCCGAACGTCAAGTGAAACGAATCCCTGACCCTGCTTATTATCAAGACTGGGATAGAGCTGTTCGTGCTGATACAGATATGCAAAATATGTTTGTACGCACACCCAGAAAGATAGAAAAACCTTTAGATATGTATATGGTTATGGCTTTAGCTTTGAAATATAACTATACCAGAAGGATGATGAGTTACGAAGAAAGTTTGATTCGTGCAGGAAAGTCATCTTTCAACCAGTTGCCGGAAATTATCAGCAATGCCGGATATGTGGAATTAAAAGATATTTCTGAAACCAGCGCAGATTTGAAAGCAGCTTGGAATGTTCTTGATGTATCTTTGTTATATTATCAAAATGCTGATCCTGCTTTTAAGGCGAATGTTGCTTTTGAACAGAGTCGCAAGGTTATCCATAATATTTTACAAGAAACCAGAGTATTATATTGGCAAACACTTACAGCTCAAAGATTGTTGCCAACAATTGATGATATGTCAGAATATATGACATTGCATGTTGATGAAATAAATGCTCAAGAAAAAGAATTAGCCCAAAAAGGTGAAAATATTTCAAGAGAAACTATGTTGCAAAAGAGAAAATACATAGAATCAATAGATAAACTGACAAAATTAAAAAGAAATATGGAAACTGCAGAAGTTCGTTTGGCAAGTTTAATGGGTTTCCACCCGTCTACTCAATATAAACTTGTCGGACCTGAATACGGCAATTTTGCATTACCGCAAATGAAAGCCGATTTAGCACAATTGGAATGGTTGGCATTAACAAATCGTCCGGAATTAAAAACTCAAGATTTACTCGTTTCCGGAGAAGATTTGCAACTTGTAATTAAAGAGTATAATAGTGAAAATCAAATTGCTTCTTCTAAAGATCCAGAATATTACAATAAAATGCTGGTTCGCAATGCTCGTGATATGGGTAGAACCGTTTTTGAAGATGTAAATAATCTTAATTCAGAAGATTTGGTTACTTTGCGCAGACAAAGAATGACAAACTTAATTTTAAGTCAAGTTTATGTTTCTTGGGCAAGATATAATGCTGCAACCGAGGCTTATCAACTTAAAACAGAGTTAGCAAATACTTCAGAAAATATTGCAGAAGATATGTCATTATCTGACGGTGTACAAGATCAAAAAAGTCAGTTAGAAGCTGCAAGAGCTATTGAAGACGAAACGAAAGCATTTTTATCTTATGTTGATTTGCAGGATTCTTTAGGTAACTTATATGCTACTATAGGTCTTGATGCAATACCATATTATATGCTTGGAGAAAAACCTTCAAAGATAGCTATTTCTTTACAAGAAACTTTGCAAAAATGGTATGAAGGCGATTTACTTCCTTCAAGTCGCCCTTATTTGATGGAAATTCCTTCAAAACGTCCACCAGTAAATTTAACTAAAAAAAGTACAGATTTATCTGTAGAAACAGGAAAAGCTTTTACTTATACACTTCCTGATGATGCATTTAAAGGAATTAAATGGAAAGGTGATGTTTCTACTAAAGCTGGATTGTCTAACGATGCACCTTTACCAAGTTGGATAAAATATGATGCTAATACCAGAACTTTTACCGGAAGAGCTTATCCTAACGATGGTGGAGAATATATCATAAAAGTATATGCTACTGATGAGGCAGGAAATGTTGGATTTACAACATTTAATGTAATTGTTCGCGATTTTTATATACCTACAATGAACGTTAAAGGTCTCAACGGAAAACGTAAAACAATGGTTTTACAAAGATGTGCATCTGCTGACTGTATAGAAAAAGACGGCTTTTAATTGATATAATTATCATATTACACAATAAGGCAGATTATTAACTAATCTGCCTTTATTAAATTAAAACATATTTGAATATATTATATTGCAAGTATGAGAATATTGTTGTACAAAAAATACCATAAATATTTTTGAAGGACTCAATATGAAAAAAGCATCATTATCTATTATTGAAGATACTGTTAATCATAAATTTTTAATGATTAAACATCAGCGTGGCATAAATAAAGGTTATGTAAATTTTCCTGGCGGAAAAATGGAAGAAGGCGAAACGATGATTGATTGCGTCAAAAGAGAAACCATGGAAGAAACCGGAATTATCATAGAAAATCCTGTACAAGTCGGATATATTGAATTTCCAAATCAGGATTTTTATGTATATATATTTAAGAGTACAAAATTTTCAGGCGATGTTACCGCGCATGATGGAGAAGTGAGCGCTTTTTGGGTTGATTGTGATAAAGTTCCATACGATAAAATGCGCCAAGCAGATAGCAATTTTCTACCTGAAATTTTGGCGGGAAAATTTGTTAAAAGAAGATTCATTTATGATGAAAACTTTCTTTTAACAGACGTAATTGACTTATAAATTATAGCTTTATCTTGTTAAAGGTTTATAGTGAATAGCATGAGGATTACAAGCGCTTTCTCCGAGACGGCGCTTTTTATCTTTTTCGTATTCTTCAAAGTTACCTTCAAACCAAACAACTTGAGAATCGCCTTCATAAGCCAATATGTGTGTAGCTAAACGATCCAAAAACCATCTGTCGTGAGATGTAACAAGCACGCATCCGGGATATGCCATAATACCTTCTTCTAATGAACGTAATGTATCTACATCTAAATCATTTGTAGGTTCGTCAAGCATAATTACATTTGCACCCTTGCGTAACATTTTAGCTAAATGTACGCGATTGCGTTCTCCTCCGGAAAGTTGTCCGACTTTTTTCTGTTGGTCTGTGCCTTTAAAATTAAATTGTCCGACATATGCACGAGAAGACATTTGTTTTTTACCTAACTCAATTATATCAAGTCCATCAGATATTTCTTGCCAAACAGTTTTGTCATCAGAAAGTTCGTCTCTGGTTTGATCAACATATCCTAAATCAACGGTATCTCCTATACGAATTGTGCCGGAATCCGGTTTTTCTTGTCCGGTAATAAGTTTAAACAAGGTAGTTTTTCCTGCTCCGTTAGGTCCGATAATTCCAACAATAGCACCCTTTGGAATTTTGAAAGAAAGATTATCTATAAGCAACTTATCTCCGAAACCTTTAGAAATATTATTTGCTTCAATAACTAAATCGCCCAGACGATCTGTCATAGGAATGTTAATATATGCCTGCGTAATTTTATCTTTAGATGCTTCATTGAGCAATTCTTCGTAAGCATTTATTCTGGCCTTTGATTTTGCCTGACGAGCTTTGGGATTTTTGTGAATCCATTCCAACTCATTAGCTAAAATGCGCTGGCGAGAAGATTCTTCTTTTTCTTCTTGTTCAATTCTTTTTTGTTTTTGTTCCAACCAAGAAGAATAATTTCCTTCATAAGGAATGCCCTGTCCTCTGTCTAATTCTAAAATCCAACCGGTAACGTTATCCAAAAAGTATCGGTCGTGGGTAACCATAACGACAGTCCCTTTATAATCTTGCAAATATTTTTCAAGCCATGCGACCGACTCTGCGTCAAGGTGATTTGTTGGTTCATCCAACAACAACATGTCAGGTTTTTGCAAAAGTAATCTACATAAAGCAACGCGACGTCTTTCTCCACCGGAAAGTTTTGTTACATCTGCAGTTTTATCAGGACATCGTAAAGCATCCATAGCAATTTCTATTGTTCTTTCAAAATCCCAGCCGTTACACGCATCTATTTTTTCTTGTAATTCTGCTTGTTGTTCAATAAGAGTATTCATTTCATCATCAGACATTGGCTCAGCAAATTTTAAAGAAATTTCTTCAAATTTCTTGAGCAAATCACGAATATCTCCCAAACCATCCATAATGTTTTCAATGACATTTTTTGTTGCATCAAGTTTAGGTTCTTGCTCAAGATAACCTATTTTTATACCCTCTGCAGGCCATGCTTCCCCGTTAAAGTCCTTATCAACACCGGCCATGATTTTTAATAAAGTTGATTTACCTGCTCCATTAACTCCCAAGACACCTATTTTTGCTCCAGGTAAAAAAGAAAGTGTAATACCCTTGAAAAGTTCCTTTCCTCCAGGGAAAACTTTACTTAAATTTTGCATTACAAAAACATACTGATAAGATGACATTTAATATCCTCACATTATTAAAAATTATTAATTTTATTTATTTTTGATTTTTTAATCTTTTAGAACGTTCTATGCGTTTTTTTGCTTTTTCTTCAGCTCTTATGCTCATTTCATTCAATTCATCATAGATTTTAGGGTCTTTTTTGTATATTAATGTAGCATCATATGGTTGACGTGGAGTAATAATTTTTCCATCAGGGGTTTTAATAGTTCCATCCCCATATAAAACTGTCTTAAAAATAAGCTGATTATCAAATCTTTTACGAACAGAAGCGCAGTCAAAAAAACCACTCATTTGTTTAGACATGTATGTTTTTGATTTTGCTCTGCTAAATTCACGGACGCCTTCTGCTTGTTCAGCATCAGATGTAGCTTTTGAGATTATATATGCTCTGGCTAATAGTTCAAATGTATCGTATTTTGAGGCTTTGCAGGCTAACCCTTGTCCTGCTATTAGACCTAATCCCTCAACCTCTTCTAAATATGATGGGACATCTTCGGCCATAGAAACTTGCACATAAGTAAATAAGCACAAAAACAGAGCAAATACTTGTTTCATAATTTTTTCCTTTCACGTTCGTGGTAATTATAACGAATATATTTAATTTTGCAACAACTCTGACATATTTTTTATAATTTTTCAAAAAATACAGTTGACAACAGTATATTTTTAGAATAGATTGCGCTCAAAAGAAATGAGAGGACATTAATATGAAAGTTTGTAGTTCATTAAAATCTAAAAAAGTTCGTGATGCTGATTGCAAGCTCGTTCGTCGTCATGGTCGTGTTTATATTATTAACAAAAAGAACCCTAAAATGAAAGTTCGTCAGGGCTAATTTGTTGTACTTTTTTAGTTTAGAAAAATAAAACTCCGAATATCGGAGTTTTTATTTTTTTATCATATTTTTATAGTATGGAGTAAATTTGTATGTTCCGCTTCACCGAAAGGATATCCGGCAATCAGAATTAAATATTGACCGTTTTTTGCAAAATTATGATTTAAAGCAATATTTTTTGCTACTGTTTCTATTTTAAAATTATCAAATACATCTTTATTTACAAAGCTTGTTATTCCCCAGCATAGATTTAATCTTTGCGCTACAGTTTCTGTACTAACGATAGCAATAATTGGCAAATATCGGCGTTCTTTTGCCATTAAAAAAGCAGAGTGCCCACTTATACTATAAGTTACAATACCGGCAACATTTTCTAAAATACCAGACATTTCACCGGCAGCAACGGTAATAGCATCGGCTTCTGAAACAGAATGATTATGAATACGTGAATTATTCATATATGCTTCAAAATTTTTATCCTTTTCAACTTCTTTAATGGTTTTGTGCATCATGGCAACAGCTTCCACAGGAAACGAGCCGACAGCAGTTTCTGCAGAAAGCATAACGGCATCAGCACCATCATATACTGCTGAAGCTATATCAGAAACTTCTGCTCTTGTCGGTGTAGGAGCAGTAATCATAGATTCGAGCATTTGTGTTGCAACAATTACAGGTTTTGCATATTTTCTGCACATTTCAATAATTTTTTTCTGCAGAACCGGAACTTGTTGAATCGGACATTCTACTCCTAAATCTCCTCGGGCAACCATAATACCGTCAGATTCTTTTACTATTTCTTCCAGCTCATCAATAGCAGCAGGTTTTTCTAATTTAGATATAATCAAAGCTCTTCCGTTGATTATCTTTTTCGCCATAATAACATCTTGCACGGTTTGAACAAAAGATAAACTGACCCAATCAACACCTAAATCAAGGGCAAAATTTAAATCTTGCATATCTTTTGGCGTTAAAGCAGAGATATTTAACTTTGTATTCGGTAAATTTACGCCTTTATGAGAAGAAAGGATTCCACCGTATTTTACAGTTGTTTTAGCATAATCATTTCCGACTTCATCAACGATTAATGTGATATTGCCGTCATTTAATAATAAATTATCTCCGACTTTTAATGCTTGAAAAATCTCTTTATGAGGAAGTGTAACTCGTGTTTTATCTCCAGGTATTTCATTTAAATCTAAAGTAAATTTATCTCCGGGTTCCAATAAAATTTTCTCATTTTCAAAAGTGCCGATACGTAATTTAGGTCCTTGCATATCAGCTACTATACACAAAGGAAGATTTTTTTCTTTTGCCAGTGTTCGGAGTGTTAAATATCTTTCTTTATGTTCTTCATACTTTCCATGAGAAAAATTAAAACGAAAAGCATCAGCCCCGGCATCTATTAAAGAAGATAGGACTTCTTTTGTAGCAGAAGCAGGGCCAATAGTAGCTAAAATTTTTGTAAAAGTATTTGCCGGCATAAAAAATCTCCTTATGTTAAAGCAGTATACAGCATATATATGAGCTAAAAATTAAAAATAAATAAAAAAATAACTATATGTTATATAAATATACAATATTGACAATCCTTATACCTTATGATACACAAAATACCAATATATTTGGGAAATAAATATGGCAAAAGTTGTTACTTTCGGTTGCAGAATAAATTCTTTTGAATCAGAAATCTTTAAAGAAAAACTTGCTGATTATGATAATGTAATTGTCGTAAATACGTGCGCTGTTACCTCAGAAGCAGAACGCCAATGTCGTCAGACTGTCCGTAAATTAAAAAAAGAAAATCCTCTTGCGAAAATTATTGTGACCGGTTGTGCTGCTCAATTGTATCCCAACAAATTTTCAACAATGAAAGAAGTTGATTTAATTCTTGGCAATAAGGAAAAAACTCAAATAGAAAAATATATTTCAAAAAATCTTTCAGAAAAAGTTATCGTTGGAGATATTGCTTCTTACAAAGAATGTGATGAATACATGATTACCGGTTTTGAGGGCAGACAAAAGGCTTTTGTGCAAATTCAACAAGGTTGCAATCATCGTTGTACATATTGCATAATTCCTTTTGCCAGAGGAAATAATCGTTGTGTTGACAAAGCCCATATTGTAGAACAAATTAATGAATTAACAGCCAAAGGATTTACAGAAATTTGTTTAACCGGTGTTGATATTTGTTCTTATGAACCGTCACTTTCAAGTTTGATAGAATACATTTTGGAAAATACGGCAGATACATATAAATTGGCTTTAGGTTCTCTTGATCCGGCAATGATTGATGATAAATTTGTAGAATTATCATCAAATTTACGAATAAAGCCATATTTCCATTTTTCTGTACAATCGGGAGATAACTTAATCTTAAAGCGTATGTGCAGAAGACATTCAAGAGAAGATGTTATCAATATTTGCAAAAAAATTAAGGAAAAACGTGCAGATGCAATTTTTGGTGCAGATTTTATCTGTGGATTTCCTACAGAAACTGAAGAAAATTTTAAAAATACATATAAACTTATAGAAGAAGCCGGAATTACAAATTTGCATGTATTTCCATATTCTGAACGAAAAGGCACGCCTGCGGCTCTAATGCCACAGGTTGATATGTATACACGCAGACAAAGAGCAAAAGTTTTGAGAGAAAAAGGAATGAGCAATGAATAATTTTTTTCAAAGATTAAGCAATGGACTTAAAAAATCTTCATCTCATTTATCTTTAGAATTAAGTGATATTTTTTCAAAGAAAAAAATAGATAATCAAACATTAGAAAGTTTAGAAGATACGTTATTGATGGCTGATTTGGGTGTAGCAGTAACAAAAAAAATTATTGATGAATTAAAAAAAGAAAAATTCGGTAAAGATTGCAGTGAAGATGATATTAAACTGATTTTGGCAGACAAAATTTCTCAAATTCTTAAAAATAATGAAAAAACTTTTGTTATTGATGATAATAAAAAGCCGTTTGTTATTTTAATGGTTGGAGTAAACGGCGGAGGAAAAACTACTACTATAGGAAAATTAGCAGCAAGATTTCAAAAAAGTGATGTTTTTGGCCACAGACAACCAAAAATTTCTTTTATTGCTGCAGATACATTCAGAGCAGCCGCAGTAGAACAGTTAAAAATATGGGGTAACAGAAATAATATAAGAGTGTTTTCGGGAGAAAACGGTTGTGATGCCGCTGGACTTTGTTTTGATGGTTTGACAGAGGCAATAAAACAACATGATGATATTGTATTTATTGATACTGCCGGAAGATTACAAAATAAAACTGATTTAATGGACGAGTTGGCAAAAATAAATCGAGTTATAAAAAAAGTTATTCCTGATGCACCACATCAGACTTTGCTTACCATAGATGCAACAACCGGTCAAAATGCACTTTCTCAAGTTGAATCATTCAATAAAATTAGTGATGTTTCCGGATTAATTATTACCAAACTTGACGGAACTTCAAAAGGAGGTATTTTAGTTGCAGTTTCACAACAATATAATTTGCCGATTTATTTTATAGGGATAGGCGAACAAATAGAAGATTTAGATGTTTTTGAAAGTGCAAGTTTTGCAAAAGGGTTATTGGGAATATGAATGAAATAACAGAATATAGTGTCAGCCAAATTTCTTTTGCAATTAAGCAATGCGTGGAAATGACTTTTAGCAAAGTCAGAATACGAGGAGAAATCTTTGGTGCCAAAAAAGCCGATTCAGGGCACTGGTATTTATCTTTAAAAGATGAAAATGCAATTATTTCTGCTGTTTGCTGGAAAGGTGTAGCCCTTTCACTGCCACTTAAAATAGAAGACGGAATAGAAGTCGTGGCAACAGGAAAAATTACTACTTTTTCAGGAAAATCTTCTTATCAATTAGTAATAGAGAATATGGAAATTGCCGGTGTTGGAACACTCTTAAAATTATTAGAAGAACGCAAACAAAAATTCAGTGAAATGGGTTATTTTGATATAGAACATAAGAAAAAAATACCATATTTGCCTGATACAATAGGAGTAGTTACCAGTGCCAGCGGTGCCGTAATCAGAGATATTATTCATCGTATTAGAGATCGTTTTCCATCTCGTATTTTATTGTTACCTACTCCGGTTCAAGGAGAAGGTTCTGCTGAAAAAATTGCAGAAAATATTCGTTTATTTAACAGCTTTCCAAAAAACAATATTCCCAAACCTGATGTAATTATTGTTGCAAGAGGAGGCGGAAGTTTAGAAGATTTATGGGCTTTTAATGAGGAGGTTGTGATTAAAGCTGTGTTCGAATCTCAAATTCCGATTATATCTGCTGTGGGACATGAAACAGATACAATGCTGATAGATTATGTTGCTGATTTAAGAGCACCTACACCTACGGGAGCCGCAGAATTTGCCGTTCCTGTAAAAGCCGAATTACAAACTCGTATAAGTGTTCTCGGTAACAGAAAAACAGATGCTCTTAACAGATATTTATCAGAACTAAAATACAGATTAGACGGCCTTGAAAGAGGTATTCCGAAGTTAGAACAGATATTAGATGAAAGCAGGCAGAAATTAGATGATAGAATTGATAGATTGAAAACTGCATTTATCTCTATGTTGCACGCAAAAAAACAATACTTATTATCTTGCAATTTAAAGCCTTTTTTAATTAAAAGCATGGTAGAAAAAAATTCTGATGTGTTAAGAATTTTATCAGAGAGATTACAGGCTTCTTCTGTTGAAGCTATTATGCACAGGGGTTTTGCGTGGATTAAAAATGAAAAGGGTAAAACAATTTATACATCAAAAGATGCTCTAAAACAAAAATATCTGCAAGTTAATTTTGCTGATGGCAATATAAAAACAAAAATTATGGAGAAAAATAATGAATTGCAAGGCGATTTATTTGAGTAGCATTTTAATCATGAATTGTTTGTCAGCTAACGCTTTGACGATTTGCGGCAAAGCTATTCAAGGTGAAATGTTGATAGGAAAAGATGCTTCTGCTCAAAAAGTATTTTTTAAAAGTAATCAATTGCCTTTGACCCAGGATGGACAGTTCGGTATAGCAATATCTCGTGATGAAAAGAAAGAAATACACCTTGTTACTGTTGATAAAGAGAAAGAAAAACACGATTATTATTTGTTTGTAAAGCCTACAAAATGGGATATTCAAAAAGTTGATGGTGTTCCACAAAAAACCGTTAATCCATCAGGAGAAAATTTAGCTAAAATACAAAAAGAAAATGATGACTTGAACAGAGCTTTGTCAATACAGTCAGATTTTAATTTTTGGCATAATGGCTTTATAAATCCTATCAAAGGTGGCCGTATCAGTGGAGAATTTGGCGGTCAGAGAATTATTAACGGAGAGCCTAAAAGTTATCACAGAGGAATAGATATAGCAGCTCCGGAAGGAACGGAAATTTTTGCTGCAAATGATGGTGTTGTGAGATTAAGCGGTGGAAATTATTTTTATTCCGGTAATATGGTAGTTATTGATCACGGACATAATCTGTTTACTATTTATGCGCATATGAAAACAACGAAAGTTAAAGAAGGGCAACAGGTAAAACAAGGTGAAATAATAGGTACTGTCGGGAAAACAGGGAGAGCCACAGGTCCGCATTTGCATTATGGAGTTTCATTAAATAATGTTCGTTTTAACCCGGCTTCATTGCAAAATATGAATAAAGATTCTTTGTGTTTTGATTTATAACAATCTTGGAAATATAATATGAGTACATTACAGATTTTAATGCTTTCTATTTTACAGGGATTAACAGAATTTTTGCCTGTCAGTTCTTCGGGACATTTAATTTTATTCTCAAAATTTACTGATTTTGTGGACCAGGGAATTGCCATAGATATTGCTCTACATATTGGATCTATAATTGCTGTTTGTATATATTTCAGTAAAGAATTGATAAATATGCTCAAGGGTTTATATTATGGAAAAATATTGCCGAATTTTGAATATGAAGGAAATAAACTCTTTTATACTATTGTTGTTGCAACAATTCCGGCAATAATTTGTGGAATCATCCTTAAATTATACGGTATGGAGTGGTTGAGAAATCCTAAAATTATAGGATGGACGATTCTCTTAGGCGGAATTTTATTGTTATTTGCTGATAGATTAAGTATCATGGTCAAAAAAATACACTCCTTAACAATTAAAGATGCGGTTATTATAGGATGTGCTCAATGTCTTGCTTTAATTCCGGGGGTTTCTCGTTCCGGTATTACTATTACGATGGGAAGATTTATCGGTTTGGAAAGAAGAGAAGCTGCTAAATTTTCTATGTTATTAGCTATACCTGCAATTTTATGTGCTGGAATATTGCAAACAATAGAAATTTACATGAATGGCATTGATGAGAATATTATATATATGTATCAAGCAATATGGTATTCTTTTGTTGTTTCTTTAATTGCCATATATGTTATGATGTGGTGGTTAAAAAAATCAACATTTTTGCCTTTTGTTATATACAGAATTGTTCTGGGAACATATTTATTACTTGATTCTTATAATATTTTGCATATAACTTGGTAAAAAGATATTAAAGCCCCGATGGCGAAATTGGTAGACGCGCATGCTTCAGGTGCATGTTGCCGATGGCAGTGGAAGTTCGAGTCTTCTTCGGGGCACCAGATCTTACAGCAACCTGTCAAAAGGTGGCTTTTTCCTTATCCTATATGGCTTCTGATGAGTTCGATAATGACGAGTTTAAAAAAGTGTATTTTTTATGAATTATCGAACCGATAAAATTAATTTCTTTAAAAAACAAGCACTTATTTAAGTTCGAGTTTAATCAGCACCAAAGGTGAAATGAAATAATTTATTGTGTTTTAATAATAATTATGTAAAGTATAGATTATAACAGAAAAGGGAGTAATATGGTAGATATTAGATTGTGCGATTCAGGTAAGTTTGATAATGCTTTGGAAATCATTAAACGCCAAAAGATTGGTATAGAATTTCAAACATTTGCGGATCCATTATTGAAAAATGTTAAAAGAGAGGTTATCCACGAAAAAGAGCTTTCAAAAGGAATTAAACATAGATCCCTTCATGCTCCTTTTTGGGATTTAAATCTAGGTTCTGCTATGCCTAGTTTAAGAAAAGAAACTATGAAATGGTTTAACTATGCCTATAAAATAGCAAAGGAGTTAGGTTGTGATAGCATTGTTGTTCATGATGGATATGTACCACTTACATCCAATATTCCAAACTGGATAAAAAGAGCAACAACATTTTGGCAAGAATTCTTTGCTGATAAAGATGATTCAATCACAATGATGATTGAAAATATGTTAGAATTAGACAGTAGTATTATGTTGAAAGAAGTTGATGCTGTTAATGATAAACGTTTAAAGATTTGTTTAGATGTCGGTCATGCACATTGTAATTCGGATATGTCCGTTTATGATTGGATAAAAACATTAAATAAACGTATTGGTTATATGCATCTACATAATAACCATGGGCAATTAAATAATACTCATAATGATGAACATAATGGGTTTGATGGTGGAACGATTGATTTTAAGAAATTATTAAAATTGACACAACAATATTGTCCTAAGGCAAAATTAGCTGTTGAATGTCATTTAATTGATTCCGAAAAATCTATTGAGTTTTTAAAGAAACACACAAAAAAATAAACCTTTGTATTCCTTTAAAAATTGCTTGATATCTTTTCATAAAAAGAGTCTATTTTAGCTTTAGGTTTATTAGTTTATTATGGCGGTTAGCCAGATAATCGTTTCTTCGGGGCACCAGATTCTAAATTTGCATAAAAATTTTTGACAAAAAACTTGCAATTAAAAATATATATGCTATTATAACGTTATATTTGATAGGTTATAAGGAGTAAATCATCATGAAATCAATAGAGTTTTTAGGTTTTACATTATCCCCTGAATATCAGGATCCAAAATCTATGAAAGAAATGATTAGCAAAGATCCTAATAAAAAACAATATGAAGAATTATACGCTAAGTATCCCGATGATTTTGCTCGTTTATACCAAATAAAAGATAAAATTAAGCTGAAAAATAAGGATAATTTAGTAATTTCTGCAGATCAACAAGGGCAACCCGCTCTGCTATTAAAAGGTTTTGAAAAAGATTTTGTCATTCGTTCGGAAAAAACTGATGGTGGTGAAATAAAAACTTCAGTTATTGGTGATAAATTAGTAGATAAAATAGCAGAATCCGGAACAAATATTAAAGGATTTTGTGAACAAATGGAAGCAACAGGCATTGACTTGTCAACTATGGCTTCAAATGATGAAAAATTGGCCAGATTAATTGAAGAAATGCAAAAAATGCTGAACAATGGTACATTGACACCGGATCAGCTAAAAGATTTTGGAGATCAAGCTAGGGGTATCAATGCTAAGTCCGTGGTATTTAATGATGCGTATTCAGCAATGGCAAAAGCCATAGATGCAAATATGGGAAAAGTAGTTAAAAAATCTCGTGGCTTTGGGGTGTTTGATACTGTTTATAATTTATATGATGAAGATCCTGATGCACGCAGTTTGAAAGAAAAAATAGATAAAGGACGTGTTATACCGGATGCAAGGCTTTATGTAAAACAATTTCCAGGAAAACCAGCTTCTTTTAAATATCATATCAAAAATAATGGCAAAGTTAGCGATGATATTGCTAAAACATTAGCTGCAGCGATAAAATCTACAGGTCATGCATACATGAATATTAGCGGAGTATTACCTAAAGATAGAGGTCCTATTCAGAAAGAATTGGCTAAAAAAGGAATCGTTCCGACCGGTGTAGATTTTTCTGTTCAAGATATGAAAGAACTGCTTGAAGAAGCACAAAAGAAAATGGGTGCAGATGAATATAAAAAATTTCAGAAAAAATTTATTAGAAGAATGGAAAAGCAATATTCTGGCAGAATGAACTCGGATTTAAAAGAGTACTTTGTTGGACAAGAGTCGGAAATACGTAACAATACATTGAAAGATGCTTGGGATAACGGAGGACTAAAAGATTTGTTGCCTGTAGGAAGAGAACTTGGCGATGCAGAAAAGTCTATTGCAGCTATTTCTTCTGTCAATAGAGTACTTAAATCTTACCAAAACAGCAGAAGTATCGCTCATTTAATTACTTCTGCAAAGGATCCTATGGAAAAAGAAGCTTTACTTAAGCATTTTGATGGCAGACTGGAATCAGCTGTTGAAACCATGAGCGCAGAAGATATGAAATTTATGTTCGGTGTATTTATGCGTCGTGAAACTGTCGATGCAGAAAACAGATTAATGGAACAATATAAGCTGGCTGTACTACCTGGACCAAAAAGAAGCCAAAACACTTATGTTGCTGATGTTTGGAAATCTGCGAAGAAAGATCTTGATAATACCATTGATAACTTAAAAAGCAAGGGACATTGCGAGCTTTCATTACCAAAAATGGAACCGCCTACAAGTTATAAACCTGGTAGTGAATTCTTGAAACAACACGAAAAAGATGAGGCTGAAAAGAAAAAAAGAGAAGAGGAAAAGAATAAACAAGAAGAAGCAAATAATTCTTCAACACCGAAGGCTCCAATCATTCCTACGCCTACGCGTAATCAAGGAAGATAATTTAAAGAATCAGGGATTCCCTGATTCTTTTGTGTTTAGATAATAGTTTTTTATGAAATAAATATGCTCTTAAAAGTTAAGAAATTTATATTTTTTTTATTGTTAATTTTTTGCTGTTCAGTAAAGTTGTTTGCAGCACCTGTTGAATATGAAAATTGGCTAAAAAATTTAAGAAAAGAAATGATTTCATCAGGTATCAAAGCGGAATTTTTTGACAGGGTTTATGCTGTTGATTATTATGAATCAAGACCGGAAGTTTTAAAAAAAGACAAAGCTATGCAAGAGTTTCTTCCGACTTCTTACGAATATCTAAACCGCATTGTTACAAAAGAAAGAGTTAATGCGGCAAGAAAAAAATATGAGTATGCAAAAAAACAATATAACAATATGGAAACAGTTGTTCCTCTACACTACTTAGTTGCATTTTGGTCGCTTGAGACAAATTTTGGAAAAAACAAGGGCAATTTTAATTTAATCAAGTCATTAACAATGCTGGCTTTTTATGGGCGCAGAACAGATTATTTCAGAAAAGAGTTATATTATGCTCTAAAAATAATTCAGGACAATAATCTTGATTTTAAAGAAGTTAAAAGTTCATGGGACGGAGGTATTGGACATTTTCAATTTATGCCTTCTACCTATAACAATTTTGCCGTAGACTACGACAACAACGGTAAAATAGATTTATGGAATGATGAAGCAGATGCTTTTGCCTCTGCCAATAAATATTTAATTTATGAAGGGTGGCAAAAAGATAAAATTTGGGGAACCGAAGTAGAGATTCCTTGGAATTTTGATTATGCAAACAGTGGAAATAAAAATAAAAAAACATATGCAGAATGGCAAAAACTCGGCATAAAGGCGAATATCCCGGAAAGTATGAAAAACGATGAATCTTATTTATTTTTGCCGGAAGGAAATCGGGGAATAGCATATTTAGTATTTAAAAATTTTGAAGTAATTACTCGTTGGAATCATTCATCTAACTATGCTTTATCCGTCGGGATTTTAGCGGATTATATTATTTCCGATAAAAAATGGCAGGAAATAGATACCTTTGTATATAAAAACACCAAAGAAGATATTAAAAATATTCAAAATGCTTATAATCGTGTATTCAAAAAACAAATCAGATTAGACGGCAGACTTGGACCGGAAACCAGACACGCTGTACAATCTTTACAGAAAAAATATAAGCTTTCTGCAGATGGTTATCCGGATTGGAATTTATTAAAACGCATTAAAAATCGTAAAAAATATGAAAATTACAGACCTTTACCTCCAAAAAAGCAAAAAAGTTGATAATTTTTTTATGCTTTACGAAAGAAAAAAAATGTTGTACTATCGCCGAGAAATGAAAAAAATAATGAAAATATGTACAACTTTTTTATCACTTGCATTTATCTTTGCGGTATCAATATTGTTAACCTCTTGCGTTTTAGATAAAGGGGCAGAAATTTATGGCGGTGAAAGTTATTCTGCACAGATTACAAGAATAAAAAAACAAGGTGGTTTTTATAAAGTCGGAAATCCATATAAAATTTCAGGCAAATGGTATTATCCCAAAGAAGATTACAACTATTCTGAAGTAGGTATGGCATCTTGGTATGGAGAAGCATTTCATGCTAAAAAAACTGCAAATGGTGAAAAATACGATATGAATACATTAACTGCAGCTCATCGTACTTTACCTCTACCATCTATTGTGAGGGTTACAAATTTAGAAAATGGACGTTCTTTGATATTAAGAGTAAATGACAGAGGTCCGTATGCAAAAAACAGAATTATTGATATTTCCAAGAGAGGAGCAACACTTCTTGGATATAAAGATAAAGGCATTACTAAAGTAAAAGTAGAAATTCTAGAAAAAGAAAGTAAGATGTTAAAAAATGCTCTGTTAGGCAAAAAAATACCTGATGAATATTTAATGAATCCGGTAAAACAAGAACCTATAAAACCTATGCAAATTACAAATATTTCACCAAAAAAACCTACAGCAAAAAAACAATTTTTTGTGCAAGCCGGATCATTTTCACAAAATGTGTTAGCAAAAAATTTGAAAGATACATTATCTGAGTTTGGTACAGCCGGAATTTCCACAATAGATATTAACAATACAACATTTTATCGCGTAAGAGTCGGACCTTTTTATGATGAAACTGACGCAATGGATATGCTTGACAAATTAAAAAAATACGGAATATATGAAGCAAAACTGGTGAAGGACTAAAAAAATGAAAAAAAGTTATATTTTTTATATAATGTTGAGTGCAATTTTGTTTACAAATCAATCTTTTTCTTTTGAAACAGAAGCTAAAAACGCTATTTTAATGGACGCTTCAACAGGAGAATATTTATTTGTAAAAAATCATGATCAGATGATTCCTCCTGCATCTATGAGTAAATTGATGACAATTTATTTATTGTTTGACGCTCTCAAAAAAGGTGATGTTTCATTGGAAGATACATTTGATGTTAGTGAAAACGCTTGGAAAAAAGGTGGAGTTGCTTCGGGTAGTTCTACTATGTTTTTAAATGTTGGAGATAAAGTTAAGGTTGAAGATTTAATTCGTGGCATTATTATTCAATCCGGGAATGATGCTTGTATCACTGTTGCAGAAAATTTATCCGGCAGTGAAACGGCTTTTGTAGAAGATATGAATAAAAAAGCCGAAGAATTACATCTTGAAAATTCTCATTTTGCTAATGCAACAGGATGGCCTCATCCGGAGCATAGAATGTCTGTAGAAGATTTGGCAAAATTAGCTATGTTAATTATCAATGATTTTCCTGAATTTTACCATATCTTTTCTCAACAAGAGTTTACATACAATGGTATAAAACAATGGAACCGTAATCCTTTGTTGTATACTATGAAAAATGCAGACGGATTGAAAACCGGACATACGGAAGAAGCCGGCTTTAGTTTAGTTGCTTCTGCAAAATACAAAGACAGAAGATTGATAGAAGTAATGGCCGGAATGAAAAGTAATAAAGAACGCTCCGAAGAAGCAAACAATCTTATGAATTATGGCTTTTATGAGTTTGATAATTATGAGATAGCTAACGCTTCAGATGCTTTAGATAATATTGCCGTTTGGTATGGAGAAGAAAAAGAAGTTCCTGTCGGTGTCAGTAAGACAATTATTAAAACTATGAAAAAAAATAAATCAAAAACTATAAAAATTAAATTATCATACGATACGCCTATAGTTGCACCGATTGCTAAAGGTGATAAAGTTGGTGAACTTATAGTTGAATATAATAAAAATATTGAAAAATATCCTTTAGTCGCTCAAAAGTCTGTAAATAAAATCGGCATGTTGGAAAAGTTCTTAACAAATGTAAAATATATCATTTTCGGAGATAAATAGTGAGTGCTCATTTTATTACATTTGAAGGTGGCGAAGGGTGTGGCAAATCTGTACAGTCAAGTTTGTTGGTAGAGTGGTTGAAATCTAAATCTATTGAAGCGATATGTACCAAAGAACCGGGAGGTACTGATATTGGGCAAGAATTGCGCAAAATTTTGGTACAAGGAAACACCGATAAATTGGATTGTATAAGTGAAATGCTTCTTTATTATGCTGATAGAAGAATTCATTTATCTTCAAAAGTTTGGCCTGCGCTTGCCGAAAATAAATGGGTTATAAGTGATAGATTCGCCGATTCTACTGTTGCTTATCAATACTATGGTTATGAATGTCGCATAGAAAAAAATTTATTGATGAATATGTATAATCTGGTTGCTGGTAATTTTTTGCCTGATTTAACCATTATTCTTGATATTGATGCAAAAAAAGGATTGCAACGATCTTTTGAAAAAGCAAAAAAGATGCAAGAAAAAGAATTAAGATTTGAAAATATGGATTTGCATTTTCACGAAAATATCCGACAAGGATTTTTGCAAATTGCCAAAGAAAATCCTCAAAGATGTGTTGTTATCAATGCTGACAGAGGTATTGAAGAAATACATGACGAGATTAAAACAATTATAACACAACGTTTTGGGGAAAGTTTTTGAGTACAGATCAAACAAAATATACTATCTCTCCGAGAAGCAATAACTATCTGATTGGTCATGATGAAGCCGAAAATATTTTTTTGCAGGCGTGGAAAAGTTCAAATCTGCATCATGCTTGGCTGTTATGCGGATTAAAAGGTATAGGTAAGGCGACTTTTGCTTATAAAATGGCAAAATTTTTGTTGTCTGCCGATGAAAACAAAAAAGCAGAATATGAGGCTCTTGAGTATAGTGAAAAGGAGCCAATTGTTAGTCAGATTACGCAAGATTCCTGTTATAACTTAAAAACTATTGAGCGAGATTATACTGAGGAAGATAAAAAGAAGATTGTCAAAGCTATTAAAGATGGAAAGGCTCTTCAAGATGAGGATTTAGCCGAACTAAAAAAATCTGCCGTAATCAAAATTGATGAAGTGCGTACAATAAATGAGTTTTTTGCAAAAACTTCATATGATGATAAATGGAGAATAGTTATTGTTGATAGTATTGATGATATGAATATCAATAGCGCAAATGCCTTCTTGAAAATATTAGAAGAACCACCAGCAAAAAGTATGTTAATATTAATTAGTCATAATCCTGAACAGTTATTACCGACAATTAAATCAAGATGTATGCGTTTGGATTTACATCCTTTAGAAAACAATAATATAGTTTCTTTATTGCGCAGATATCGTCCCGATTTGCCGGAAAATATTTTAAAAAACATAGCTTCATTCAGTGATGGAAGTATTGGCAAAGCATTGTTGTATGCGGACAATGATATCAAAAAATATTATGATAGTTTATGCAAAATTATTTTATCCGGTAAAAATTTTAAAGTTGATGAATTATTACAATTTGTTGAAATTGCTGTAAGTGATGAGCAAAGTTATAATTTGTGTTGCGATATTATTTTAAGACTTTTATCTGAAAATATAAAATATGGAGAAAATGCCGATAAAATAATTGCTGTTTGGGAAGATATTCTTAAAATATTTGAAGAAGCCACAAGAATTAATATGGATAAAAAACAAGTTCTTTTAACCGTAATATATAAAATATGTAACGCGATAGGATAAAAACATGTTAGTAGATAGTCATTGTCATCTTGATTATAATGATTTTGAAGAAGATTTTGAAGATATAATAATCAGAGCAAAAGAAGCAGGAATTACCACTATTTTAAATGCCGGTAATAATATTAATGAGTTAGATCAACAACTGGAAATTTCTGAAAGATTTCCGTTTATTTATACAGCTGTCGGAGTTCATCCTGAAAATGCTTTAGAATATACAAATATTAAAGCAGAGTCGTTTATTGAAAAGACAAAAAATGATAAGGTTATAGGTATAGGAGAATGCGGGCTGGATTATTATTATGATTATGAAACCAAAGACATACAACAAAAAATTTTTATTGAACAAATTAAAGCCGCACAAGCTACTAATTTACCTTTGATTATACATACAAGATCTGCTGATGATGATACTATTGCTATTTTGAAGGAGATGTACGAAGACGCTCCGTTTTCGGGAGAAATTCATTGTTTTTCTTCCTCAAAAAAATTAGCAGATTTTGCTCTATCTATAGGTTTTTATTTATCAGCATCAGGTATTATCACATTCAATAAAAGCCAAGAAATACGGGATATTTTTGCAGACATTCCTCTTGAAAGATTATTGATTGAAACTGATGCCCCATTTTTAGCTCCTGTTCCTTTGCGTGGAAGAAGAAATGAACCTTCGTTTATTACTCATACAGCAGAAGTTTTAGCGCAATTAAAAAATATTGAATATGAAAAACTTGCACAAATTACATCTGATAATTTTTTCAGATTATACCGCAAAGCCAGTGATAAAGGGAGATATAACATAAGATGCCAAAAGTGATTATAATGGGTTCCGGTGCTGCACCGGGCGTCCCTTCTTTAGCAAAAGGATGGGGAAAATGTGATCCCAACAATCCAAAAAATTGTCGTTTACGTGCCGGTATAAAAATAGAATACGGAAATACCAATATTTTAATAGATACTTCACCGGATTTAAGGCATCATCTTCTTACACATAATATTCTCAATTTAGATGCAGTGCTATTAACACATGCGCATGCTGATCATTTACACGGCCTTGATGACTTAAGAGAAGTTAATCGTGTTTGTGGAAAAGCAATAGATTTTTATGCAACTGAAAATAATATATTATGTGTGCAACAGCGTTTTGGCTATATGCTGACTAACACTCACGATGTACCACAGGTGCGCAATCGTGGTTATATAATACCTCATGTTATTGAATGTGATAAGCCATTTTTTATTAACGATGTAAAAATTGAGCCGATTTCACTTGAGGGTCATAATCAACCATCAACAGGATATGTTTTTAATGATGGGGAAATAGTTGTTATTTCTGATTGTGAAAATATAGCTGACTATGAAGTTGATAAGCTAAAAAACAGTAATGTCAAAATTATGATTATGCCTCTAACCTGTCCGTCTAAAGTAAGTTTTCATATGGGGTTAGAAGAAATTATTAATTATGCAAAGATTATAAAACCGGAAAAAATAATAATAAATCATATGGCAGTAGAATGTGATTATGATACGCTTTGCTCATCAACACCTGATTTTGTAGAAATTGCATACGATGGATTTGAAATAAATTTGGAGAAATAGAAAATGCTTTGTTTATATCATATGGCAGACCACGATGGAAAAGGTTCTGCAGCAATAGTAAAAAGAAGTCTGCCAAAAGTTTTTTGTTCGGGATATAATTATGACATGGATATTCCTTATGATTTGATAAACAAAAATGATGAAATTATAATTTGTGATGTTTCTTTGCCAATGGATTATATGTTTGAACTTAATAAAACAAAAAAAATTACATGGATTGACCATCACGTTTCTGCAATTGAAAAATATAATGAATATATGGCAACCGGAAAATATGATGAAATACCCGGAATCAGGCAAGTCGGAACTGCTGCTATTATGCTCACATGGCAATATTATCATCCTAACGAACCCGCACCTGAAGTTGTAGAATTATTAGGATTAAACGATGTTTTTGATTTGCGAAATCCAAAGGTCCGTCCTTTTGAATATGCTGTGCAATCTTTGGGAGTAAATCGCCCGGAAGACTCAGTATGGGATAAATTATTATCTAAAAAATTTGATGTTAATGCAATGGTTGAAAAAGGTCAGGCTATTTTAGATTTTATAAAATCCCGTAATTTCAGATTAGCCAGAGGAATGTCTTTTATATCTTCATTAGATGGTTTTTCGTGTATTTGCGCAAATATGGCACGCGGATATTCGGAATTTTTTGATTCTTTGGAAAATATAAAAAAATATGATGTTATGGTTCTGTTTTATATGAATAAGCAAATGAAATGGAACTTGTCTTTTTATTCGGAAAATCCCAAAGTAGATTGTTCTGTTTTAGCTGCAAAATTTGGCGGTGGCGGGCATGCCGGAGCTGCTGGGGCTTCCTCCCTTGATGAGCTTCCGGAATTTTTAAGAACGGGTGAAATGTGGAAATTAGATTAAAAACATTAATGAAAAACCTCTTAATTTAAAGAGGTTTTTTATATATTTTATTCTATGGCATACATATCGTAAATTTTCCAAGAATTGTCATCTTTATGCTTAAGGACATAGATAATATTGCCATTACACAGACCAAATAAATTACCATTACATTTTCCTAATGTATATACTTCTAACATACCATTGGTTAAAGGTTTTAATTTAGTAATTTTAAAAGATTGTTCCGTAGGACGTTTTAAACTTTCATCATCAAGAAAAACAAAACTTGGCAAGCCAAGAGCTTCACACATTGTCAATTTTGGATTTATGACACATTTTACTGCATTCTCAATAGTGCATGCAATTTGGCTGTTTAACAGGCATTCTTCAGTTAGGTTTTCTAAATTATAAGAATATTCCTGGTCAATAAAGTTTTCAGAAGAAGTTTGTTGTTCTTTTTGTGAATTATCTTCTGTCGGAGAACAAGAAATTATCATAAAACAAGCAATAAATAGTATAATAGGTTTCATATCGGCTCCTTATAGTTTATATCTTAAAGAAATGATAAATTCGTTAGAATGTTCTATATCGGATAATTTATCAAAATTAATATATCTATATCCGATACGAGACATAATATTATCACTGAAATGATAGATTATTCCTGCTCCAAAACGATAAGCAAAGCCACTGTGGTCATTATGACTTTCGCCGTCAATTTTGCGTTTAAGTGTATAATGTCCTATACCTGTTGTTGCATAAGGAGCAAAATTTTGTGAACAAAACATTGGTAAATAAGCATAAATATCTAATCCATATCCCCAAAGTACAGATTTTATTTTTTCAGAATTATACTGTTGATTCTCTTGAGCAGAACGCTGGTAAAAAACTTCGGTACTAAAATATTTATTATATTCCGAACCAACTGCAAAAGTTCCTGAATGTAAATATGAATGAAAAGATTTTTGATTTATAGTAGAATAACTATAATCAACACCGACATATGGGCGATAAGTGTTTTCAATCGCATATGATTTAAAAGACACAAACAATATTCCGAGTACTAATATTTTTTTCATTACAAACCTCTAAATTATTATCAATAAAACATATAAATAATATACAAATAAAAAAATCAAAGTAAAATATTTTTGTTGTATAAGTGCAAAAAATGTATTATAGCAAATATATGCTAACTGTTGTGGAGAAAAAATATGAATAACCTGCAAAAAAACAGCAATATTTCCGGACGATCAATGGTTGAGATGATTGGGGTAATAGCAATTATAGGAATGCTTACCGTAAGCATTTACAGGTTAGTCAACAGAGTTATGGATAGATATAAATTAGGCAGAATTTCTCAACAGGTAATAGATTTACAAAAAGTTATTACTTCAAGGTTTTTGGTAAAAGCTGATTATAGTGATTTAATTACAATTTTAGAAAACGAGTGTGAAATATTACCATCAGAAATCTCATCGGATTGCTGTAAGAATATAGAATCGAAGTGCTTTTCTGAAAACAAAATCGGCTCCCATATTTTTGGAGGTGATATTTATGTTGGTCTGGATGATGACAATACAAACATGTACTATATAGAATTTAGGGCTACTGGTAGTGAAGTATGGAAAAATGTATGTATTACTTTAGCTTATCAGCCTTGGATACAAAATGGTCTGTCAAATTTTGTAAAACAATGTTATAAAAAATCTGACGAAGAGGCATTTTGCTCATTTACTGCTCCTATAAAATTAGGACAAGATAGTAATTATACAAGCGTTACAAGCCTATGCACAAAGGACACAAATATCAGATATTATTTTGAATAAAATGTATATAAGTATTTTTTTTATTGAATTTTAAGTTTATATATGCAGATAATATTTGTATATAACGATTAATAAGGAGATTGTGAAATGAAAGTAAAATCTTTAATAACTTTGTCACCTGATTATAAACCTTCGGAAGATGAAGATTATATGAACGATATGCAATTAGAGTATTTTCGTCAGAAATTACTCTCGTGGAGAAAATCTTTGCTTTCACAATCTGAAGATACTCTTGAAGATTTAAGGCAGGGAGGCTTAAATCAACCGGATCAAATAGACCGAGCTTCTTTAGAAACAGATAAAAATATTGATTTACGCACAAAGGATCGTGCAAGAAAATTGATAAATAAGATAGATGCAGCCTTAAAAAGAATAGAAGATGGAACTTACGGATATTGTGAAGAAACCGGAGAACCTATCGGTATTAATAGGTTAGAGGCACGCCCTATTGCAACTTTATCGCTTGAAGCGCAAGAGAGACACGAAAGACTTGAAAAAGTTTATGATGATGAAGTAATGTAAATGAATATGACTACAAAAGACTTTATTTTAGCATCAGGATCTGTTCATCGTTTAGCGCTTTTGCGTACGGCCGGTTTTGAACCTAAACAAATTGCCCGTGCCGATATTGATGAAACAGAAAAAAAACATGAAAGCCCAACATCTTTTGTAAAGCGCATGGCTTATGAAAAAGCTAAAAAAGTAGCAGAATCTTTTCCAAATGAAAATATTTTATCAGCAGATACAATTGTCGTTGTTAATGGAAAAATTTTACATAAATCAACTTCTCCTGAAGAACAAACAAAAGTAATGAACTCTTTGTCAGGAAAATCACATAAAGTTATTACTTCAATTTGTGTATATTCCAAATCTGGAAAATATTCGCAACGTACCGTGTCATCCAGAGTATTAATGAAGAAAATGTCTTCAAAAGAAATTAAAGATTATGTTGCAAGCAATGAGTGGGTCGGTGTTGTCGGATATAATATTGAAGGACCTTTATCTGCATATGTAAAAAAAATCATCGGTTCATATACTGGTATTATCGGATTACCACTGTATGAAACAAAAAATCTTTTGGAAGGAATAGGTGTATTATGATAAATACTATAGTTGTGGAACAAAATAAAAGTAATATAGGTATAGCTTTATTAGAAGATTCTGAATTGCGTGAAATATATTTTTTGCAGGACAATAAAGCTTCAGAGAATTCTGTTTATTTAGCAAAAATTACCAAAAAAATTGATTTGGCAAATGGAAAAAGCGGCTTCATGTTGAATATTGGTGATACAGAAGAAGCCTTAATGAATATTGAAGAAGATGATGAAAAAAGCGCATCATTAAATGAAGGTCAAAGTGTATTAGTTCAAATAAAACAAGAGGCACATGCTGAAAAAGGCGCAAAAGTTTCAAGAAATATACAACTTGCCGGAAAGTATCTGGTATATTGCCCATTTGGTATGCAAGTCCAAGCATCCGCAAAGATTATTGATAAAGAAACAATGTATAAATACAAAGATATGGTTCGGGACAGAATTATTGCTCAAGAAGGATGGATTTTGAGAACAGAATCTGTTGAAGTTGATTTTTCTTTATTGGAAGAAGAAATGCATGTTTTACGTAGTCTTTTTGATGAAATTAGGACAAAAGCTAGAACGTCAGTTTCGCCTGCCTTATTATATTCTGATAGAAAAAACTCATATTTAGATAAAATCAGAAAACACAAAGCTTCTTTAGAGCAAGTTATTGTAAATACTCCAAAATTACAACAACAAATTCTTGAAGAGTTAAATATAAATGCTGATGTAGAAAGATCTCCTTTTGAATCTTTTGGAATGGATGAAAAGTTATTTGAAGCTGTTCAAAAAACTGTTACCTTGCCGGAAGGAGGCGCAATACATATTGAGCAAACAAAAGCTTTTGTTTCCATTGATGTTGATTCTTCCGGAATAAGCGGTGCAGGTTCTCTATCAAGATTAAATGATACGGCTGCACATGAAATTGCTAAACAGATAATTTTACGTAATTTAAGCGGCAAAATCATTATTGATTTTGCAGGTTCTTCTGAATATAAATTTATGAAATCTGTAATTGAAATATTGGAAGCAGATTTGCAAGATGATGAAAATCAGGCAAAAGTTTGCGGTTTAAGTCGTGCCGGTAATGTAGAAATATTACGTCGCAGACGTCAACCTTCTTTGATGGATTTGCTTTTGGAAGAATGCCCTACTTGCCAAGGCAGTGGTTGGGTAGAAAAATAATGACAGAAGACTTAAAGCCACATAAATGTCCTATATGTCATAAAGTTACAACAGACACAAAATACAAACCATTTTGCTCTAAAAGATGTGCGGATATAGATTTAGGAAATTGGTTACTGGGTAAATACAGTATTCCTGCAGAGAATGTTGATGAAGATGATTTGTCTGAATTAGAGCAATTATGCGATAAAGAAGCTAACCAAGAGTAATTTATGTGTTTTGCTTGCTTTTTGCAAAAAATCACACTATATTTAAAAAAGATAGTATTTTTAGGAGGAAAAAATGGCAAACAATAGAGTTTCTGCAGTATCATCCGGACAACAATCAATTGATGTTGGACTTCGTTCATATATGCAAAAAGTTTATAATTATATGACCGGAGGATTGCTTGTAACAGCATTGACAGTGTATTTATTGCTTAACACATATTTGATTAATCTCTTTATTACAGTTAATGAAGGAATGTTAAGCTTAACCGTTTTAGGTTGGATATCTTTAATTGCTCCTTTGGTTGTAATATTTTTATTTCAAAATGCTGTTTATTCTAAATCATTGGCAACAGTGCAAACGATTTTTTGGATATATTCAGCATTAATGGGGCTTTCTCTTGCACCTATTATGATATTATATACAGGGGAAAGCATTGCCAGAGTATTTTTAATTACGGCATCAACATTTGGAATAATGAGTATTTACGGATACACAACAAAAAGAGATTTATCGACTTTAGGCTCGTTTTTAATGATGGGTTTATTGGGAATAATCATAGCAAGTATTGTTAATATTTTCTGGGCAAGCACATCTTTGTATTTTGCAATTTCAGTACTTGCTGTTTTAATCTTTGTTGGATTAACGGCATACGATACTCAAAAAATTACACAAATGTATAGACAAGATGAAGAAGAATCTTCTCGTATTGCTATTGCTGGTGCTTTAAATTTATATCTTGATTTTATAAACCTGTTTTTGTATCTGTTAAGATTTTTAGGTAATAGAAAATAAATATACATGCTTATAAATAATAAAGGAGATTCTTTTAATTAAGAATCTCCTTTATTTATATATTATAAGCTATTTTGCCTATTGTTTTTGTAATAAGTCTGTATATCTTTTGTGCGACAACTTTTTAGCACTTCCGGTATATTTTCAAAGTCTTTGATACATTGTAAAATTTCTTGTTGTTGTTCCGGAGTGCAACTCACTAAAATAGGCTCCTCAAAATTAGGTGCTTTCATTATTAAAGGTTCAGACACTCTCTTTTTTTCTTGATTATTAGTGGGAGATGCCACTGTAAAAGAACGAGGTTCCAGAGATTTTTCAGATAACAGTTCCAGAAAAGAGTAATCTTCAAAAAGGAATGCAGAATTTGTATAATTAGTATAAAAATTTTGTATAGGAACATTATTCTTTTCAAAAGATGGTATTGATTCTCTGATATCTAAACCATTGATAGTGTATAAATTATGCAAAAAGCTCTCATAATTATCTGTATCTTTATTGGTATTACTATATTTATCCATATATGCAAAGAAATAATTATTTGCAACCAAGTCCTTAAATTTTTGATCTTGTCCCAAAGATGCTACAACTGATTTATAATATGTATCTATGACATTTGCATAAGATTTAATATCAGCTGGCGATAAATTTTTTACTTTTTCTTTTAATAAAGATGCAAGAAAGATATGTTGATATGCTTCTGCCTGCTGATTAGGTTGTAATTTAATTAATGAATCATAATTATTATTGATATCTGTTATTATTGTCGGGCATTTTCGGAGATAGCTGATTTTAGATATTTTATCGCTTATATTAACTGTATAATCGTTAACTTCTATATCTTTTTTCATATATTTATCAAAATTAATTCCACCGATAGTGTACATATACTTTTTAACAGACTGATAATCAATCCCCGAATTATCTCTTAAATGTTTTTTTGAGTTTATATAACGTTGCAACATTTTATGGTGAGTCGTGCTATAATAGCTCTGTAATAAATTTAGCCAAGAATCTTTCATACCATTAACCATAAAGGTATATTCCTGTGCATTTTTTTTAGGGTCTTTGCTTAATGGGTCTATCTTTTTCTGGCGAATAGCATCAAAATAAAACTTTGTTCTTCCCTTGCTGTATTTTCTAATTACAGCATCTTTATCTTGTGCACCAATATATTCATATCTTAATGTCAGCAAAGACGCCAGATTGGCAGATATTTCATCATGCATACACAATTTATAATATTCCTCAGCGGTGTAATTATAGTGTTTTCTATAATGCATTTTATCGTTATGCATATGCCATTTTTCATGCACCAGTACATTTAATTGTTGTTTGTAAACATCGTTATTTTCAACATAGTTGCGAGTAATTGTATTTCCTGTATAATAAGCAAGAGCAGAAGCGTTTTCTGATAATGTATCTGTTACATACTTAATTTCCATAATTGGACAAGACACTTGTTTTACACTGTCTTTTGATTGGGTATTTGATTGGGTAACTGTTATTTTATTATCTTCTTTTTTTTCTTTTTTGGGAACAGAATTATATCCTAAACCGGTTATTGCAACACCGACGCTAATCGCTAAAACTTTTAGCCATGTTTTAATTTTATTAAGATGTTTTTTCTTTGAATCTGCCACAGTATTCTCCATTAAAAAGTACTGTAATTATACTAAATTTTATATTTTTGTCAATTAAATTATAAAAAAACACCCGATGTTTAATACAAAGGGTGTTTTTGCAATTTTACAAATACTTGAGATATTCCTTGGCGGAAATTTCGTCAGTAGAAATTTTTGAAGGAGTTTTAGTAACTCGAAGAGCTTTACTAACGTAAATTTTGTTATTCTCATCAAGTTTTAAAACCGGACGTAATTCTACATCTCCGAGTACAATTACTTTATACCCAAAGAGATCCACGCCTTCTTTTCTCATTACAATTTGTTTGTTCCTTTTCAATTCATCCATAAGCCATTCTTGTAAAAGGGCTTTTTGTCTTTTAGCTTCCTTGACCTTTTTTAAATTCAAAAAAAGCAAGACTTCAATAAAGACTAACAAAAGAATGATTACTAAAAAAATAATTAATAAATTAGACATAACATTAAATTTTAAATGAATATTTGTTGTTATTTTTATATTGATAATTGATATAAATAATAAAATTAGCGAATTGTATTGTATGACAAAATGAATTTATTTGCAAGCATTTTTTTAACTTTACTTTATTTTGTATATACATATACTGGTAAGAAACAAATTACTAAAAGGAGATAAGATGAAACTTATAAGCAAAATAAAAGATTTTTTATATTGGGAAATTTTTAATAGATTAAAAGGCAATAATCAAAAAGTAGTATGCGGAGTCGTTTTATATAATGGCAAAATTTTAGCACAAACAGCTCATCGCAGCGATATTGTTCATACTGATGACTCCCAATATGTAGTTCCCGGAGGCAAAGTAGAACCGGGAGAAACATTAAATGCTGCACTTCATAGAGAACTTAAGGAAGAAACAAATTTAAATATTGATATAATTAAAAAACTCGGCACTATAAGAAATTATAAATACGAATTACACTGGTTTGTATGTGCACCTACAGATCCTTCTTTGCTAAAAGTTGAAGAACCAATGAAACAAAAAGAATTAAAGTGGGTGGATTTAGATGACAAAACTATCAATTGGACACCAAAAAATTTGTTAGCGCTTACAAAATATAAACAACAAATTCTGAAAGTAAAAAATTCTTTACAAAATTAAAAAAATAAAACCGCCAATTCTCGGCGGTTTTTATTATAATTTTACCAACTAAAAGTTATCGTATTGTCGTTTCCCTCATGTGTAGCCTCATTTGCTTCTTGGATAGTATAAGATGTTCTTTTTGGAATTGCCTCAAAAGCAACACCCTTCAATAGTTCTTTTAGCCTTTTTTCTGTTTCTGAACCACTTTTTGCGTGTATTCGGGAATTTTGTGTTTTATAATGAGTAAGAGCTGTTGCAAAAAACGCATCACCGATATTTACATCTTTTCCTTGTATTGTTAAATCTTCCAAATTGTAGCTATATAAGAAAGCACTTTTTTCTATTGTTTTTACGGAAGCGGGAATTTCTATGCTACGTAGCCCGATATTATTATAAAATGCTTGGCTTTTTATAATAGTTACAGTATTTGGAATTGATATACTTTCTAACAAATGTTGAGATTGAAAAGCTTGAGCTCCTATTTCTGTAATTCCTTTTTCAATAACAACATTTTTAATGTCTACCTTTTTCCCTTTAGTAGACCAGCTTGCAAAAGCTGCACCGCTAATTTTTCCATTACCGGAAATAATCAAATTTCCTTCCGAATCTAAAGAGTAAGAACATTCAGCAAGCGTACTTCCGCATTTGCCTGTTTCTACAATATCAGCAGCATAAACTTGTAAGCCGGTTACAGATATAGCCACCGCCGTTATAATACTATTTTTATATAATTTATAATTTGTCATCACAACCTCCTAGTATTTTTATAAAAAAAATCACCTATAAAAAGGTGACTGGAAGTTAGAAACTATAACAGAATAGTGCAGTATATTGACCACACGGGATTATTCTACTGCCTTCCAGTCTACTGACTGCAAGGCTTGTAAAATTTCGTTTTTACATAAAACGTCTGTTAAGAGGTTTCTACACCTCAAATAAGTCACTTAACTTATTCACTTATAATCTTAACAAATTTTTTGTATAAGTAAAGGAAAATTATTTTTTGCTTTTTATAATAGGAAAAAAATCCTTGACTTTTTGACATAAAAGTAGTAATGTAACCGTCAGTTAAAGGGAGCAATGTATATATACATTGCTCCTTTTTAGCTGTTCTATATATTTAATTTCAGCTCCGATATTTTATATCGGGGCTTTTTTTATTAACAAGGAGATAATAATGAACGAATATATAACGATAAATGAAAATTTACCGCGAATACAATATATCGCTGACGGAACATCTTCAATATATGAATTTCCGTTTATGATATTTCACGATTCTGACATAAAGGTATATTTTGGCTCACAACTCCAAGATAGCTCTTCATACCAAATTTCTTATGATGCAGATAATAAAAATGGAAGTATAACTTTTTCTGAAGCTCCTGCAGAGAGTACAGTAATTACCATTGTCAGAGAATTAACCATAGAAAGAAATACTTCTTTCCAAGAAGGTGGAACTTTAAGGGCATCTACATTAAACTATGAATTTGATTATCAGACAGCTTGCCAGCAACAAATTGCTGATAATTTAAATCGGTCTATGGTTTTACCCCCATACGTCGTAAACACTGATGTAAAATTAGTCTTGCCTTTGCCGTCTGCAGGAAAGGCTATTGTATGGAATAGTGATGGCACAAATCTAGAAAATTCTACTGTTGCAGTAAATGATTTGGAAAGTACCTTAAATCTGTACAAGACAGAAGCGCAAGCTGCTGCAACCACTGCTACAACAAAGTCCGGAGAAGCAATAAGTGCTGCAACCACAGCAACAAATAAAGCTACAGAAGCACAAACAGCTGCAGCAACTGTAACAGCACTAGCTGGCAATATACTTTATAAAGATTTAAGTAATATCAGTGATGTCGGAAAAACTACTATAATAAACTATTTAATGCCTGATTATACTAACTATATAACAGTCACTACTTCCGGATTTACTGCGGAATATGATGGCTTGTTGATTGTTCAAGGATATAAAGGTGGTGGTGAAGCAAATTGTAGTGTTGTTATTGATGGTTTATCATTAGGGTTCAACAAAGAAACTTCTTACAATAACAGCAGAAGAAGAGTTGCTATTGCTTTGCCTATTTCTAAAAATTCTGTAATTACATTTACAAATATATCAGAAATGACATATGGATATTTTTTCAGATATAAAGGAGCTTAAAAATGTACGCAAAAATTGTAAACGAAACAACAAAAGAAGTTAGCCTTGCTTATGGCAATAAAATTCCTGAAGGGTATTCAGAGATAGAAGTTGAGCAAGCATATAATGGTTCTTGGTATGTAAAAGGATGCGCACCGGAACAACCTAAAAAGACATATGTTGAATTAAGAAAAAACGATTATCCCTCAATAGAAGATCAATTAGATATGATATATTGGGATAAAGTAAATAATACTAATTATTGGCACGATAAAATTGCCGCAATCAAAAATAAATATCCAAAAGCTTAAACTGATAAAAAATAAAAAGGTACTGTTACAGTACCTTTTTATACTAATATTAAAACAACCATTTAAGTTAATTCATATTTTCAAATTCTTGTTTCAAGCTACGTTCAAATAAACTCTTAATAGTTGATTTTATATCTGCGTTTTCATAAATTACCTTATATAATGCTTGGCAAATAGGCATATCAATATGTTCTTTATCTGCAACTATTTTTACAGCTTTTAATGTAGGTACACCTTCAGCCAATTTTCCAAATTTGTCGCCTTTTGCAAACATTTCACCAAACATACGATTGTGACTATGTTTAGAAAAAAGTGTTGCTTCGTAATCGCCAAGATGAGCCAAACCATAAGCAGTCATAGGATTTCCGCCAAAATGTTTGATGAATCGTCCGACTTCAACGGGAGCTCTTGCCATTAAAGCACCTTTCATACCATACCAATCAAGTCCGTCTAAAATTCCGGCAGCAATTCCTATTACATTTTTTAAAGCTGCACCAATCTGATTACCTATAACATCCGTGCCGTAATAAAATCTGATTAAATTACTCTGTAGAAGTTCAATTAACATTTTCTTTGTATCGTTGTCATAGCTATCAATAACTGCACAAGAAGGAACATTTTTCATATAATCTTGCACGTGTCCGGGGCCGCCCAAAACAGCAGTATGAATATCTTGTGAAATCTCTTCATTAAATACATCTATCAGAATTTTTGCGCTTGGTTCTTCTAAACCTTTCATGGCAAGCAAAAAAGTTTTTCCATTCAAATCGTATCCATTAAGTTGTTTTGCTAAACTTCTTAAATGCTGACATCCTATAGATATTATTATAACATCATTTTTTAAAATTCTGGTTAAATCAGGAGTGAGTTCCATATTATCACTTAATGCAAGATACTCGTTTTTACGAGTTTCTTGTAGTTCTAAAAAATTAGGAGATGTCGGAATATCATACATAATTACGCTATCAACGCAATAATTAGCTGCATACCAACCTAAAAATGTTCCCCAACGTCCGCATCCTATAACTGATATTTGTTTCATAGAAAACCTCTGTAAATGATTAAGTTATATTGCAAATATAAATAAAATTTTTTTTGATTGCAACGGATAAAGATATAAATGCACAATAAGATTAAAAAGAAGATTTTTTCAAATGAGAGCGCCCGACTATAGCATTTATATAATCAAATTCTTGAAATGAGCGATATGCTACATCATGACTTTTGGAATCATAAGTATAAAACACTTGATTAGCCATACAATCTATAGCCATATCAATTTTTTTAAAAGCCTCGTTATAATCAGGACCAAAGTTATTTTTTGTTTTTTTTCTGATAATATCATGGTAGGCATTGATAACTTTTAATGTTTCATCTGCCGCATTAGGATAACCTTTTTGTTCAAAGTCATGCATAATTTGAGACATAGTCTGATAATAGCATTTATTTGTTAAAATACTGCATTGCTTCAGATTATTGCTGTCAACTATCATTACAAATAAACCTCCTGAATAAGATAAAAAGATAGCACAAAATTTTTGATGAATCAACAATGATTTCAAATTAATTTGGATAATGAATAGCTACACAATATTTGTAAAAATTTTCTGAAATTAGAATTTTATAATTTTTGAAAAATAAATAAGACTCCGGCAAAAAATACACCGGAGTCTTATCTTTAATAATTAAAGCAAGTTCAAATCAATTTTGATACCAACACCCATTGTAGAACTTAAAGAAACTTTTTTCAAATAAGTACCTTTCAATGTTTGTGGTTTTGCTTTGATAATAGCATCTAAAAATGCTTTTACGTTGTCATAAATTTGGTCTTCAGTGAAAGAAGCCTTTGCAACACCGGCATGAACAATACCATTCTTTTCAACACGATATTGAACTTCACCAGCTTTTGCTTTTTTAACAGCGTTGGTAACATCTGCTGTAACAGTACCAAGTTTTGGGTTTGGCATCAAGCCTTTAGGACCAAGCACACGAGCAACACGACCAGCCATTCCCATCATATCAGGAGTAGCGATACATCTATCAAAATCAATTTTTCCAGATAAGATAGAATCAATAAGATTTTCTGCTCCAACAACATCTGCTCCGGCAGCTTTTGCTTCATCAGCTTTTTCACCTTGAGCTAAAACGGCAACGCGTATTTTTTTACCATTGCCATGAGGGAGAGCACAAACACCTCTGATCATTTGATCGGCATGTTTAGGATCAACACCCAAATTTATTGCTAAATCAATTGTTTCATCAAATTTAGCAGTAGCATTTTCTTTTACAAGTTTAACAGCATCTTTCAGAGCATATGCCTGAGTTTTTTCAACTGTTTTGTATGCATTTACGATTCTTTTTCCAGTCATAACACTACTCCACAATCTTAATACCCATAGAAACAGCTTGACCTTTTACCATATTCATAGCAGCTTCAACAGTAGAACAGTTTAAATCAGGCATTTTTGTTTCTGCAATTTGTTTAACTTGTGCAATTGTAATTTGACCTGCAAAAGTTTTATTTGGTTCTTTAGATGCAGATTTAATACCTGCAGCTTGTTTAATTAAGAACGCAACTGGAGGAAGTTTTGTAATAAATGTAAAAGTTTTATCTTCATATGCTGTAATAACAACAGGAACAGGAATACCCGGTTCCATTTTTTGTGTTTCAGCATTAAATGCTTTACAAAATTCCATAATATTCAAGCCTCTTGAACCAAGAGCTGGTCCTACTGGAGGAGAAGGATTTGCTTTTCCTGCAGGGATTTGAAGCTTGATTAAACCTAAAATTTTCTTTTTAGACTTAGCCATTTTATACCTCTATTTATTAGGTTTCGTGGTAAAAAAGACTTTTGGCCTGTCTCCCACGAAATTATTATTAACACAATAAAACTTATAAAAAGTATCAACTTCTTATAAATTCAGCTTCTTTATATAATAATTATTATAAAATGCAAGCACTTTTTATAAAAAATATAAAACTTCAATTAATGTTTAATTTAAAACAAAAAAGAATTATCGAATTTCTTAATACAATCAATATGTTACACAACAAAAAACTGCATCAAAAAACCAACGTTTAATGCAACAAGTTTTTTTGCTGTTTTATGTTTTTCTGGAAAACCAGATAAAATATATAAAAATCAATACATTACATAAAAATAAGCAATCATTAAAACTTACCAAAAATCAGCCGATTTCCACCTGACCAAAAACGTTGGTTTTTGATACACTGCTTTTGTATTGAATAACAAGGAGGAAATATATAATTATGAATAAATATACAAATGAACAAGGACGTTCAATGATTGAAATGCTCGGCGTATTGGCAATCGTAGGTGTTTTATCCGTTGCCGGTATTCAGGGTTATTCAAAAGCTATGGCAAAATATAAAGCAAATCAAATTGTTGACCAAATGACTTTCATTCAACATAATTTACAGGAAATTTATTTAAAACAACGTTCTTATGATGGGTTGGAATCATTAGACGATGCTGTTGCTTTGGGTGTATTCCCTGAAGAAATGACCAGAACTTATACTACTACCGGAGAAGTTAGACATGCCGGAAGCGGTACGGTTACAATAGCTTTTAATGATACTAATGCTTCGGTTTCATTTAATGATTTAACCAAAGAAGCAGCCCTTGCATTAGCAATCACTGACTTCCATGCAAACACATATGCTCTCGCATCTGAATAAAATCAACGAAAGGAAAAATAAAATGAAAAAATTAATATTTATGCTTGCTCTTTTAGCATCTTTTGCTCTTACTACAAAAAGTTTTGCAGGTTATCAAGAGGGTGGCTATAGCGCTCAAACAGAACAATCTCAAAATAATAATGAAAGCGTTAATACTGAAACTTCCGGCACAGAATCAACTTCTAACCAAAATGTAAAAAATCGTCCGTTTACACCGGCAGAAGCAGCTAATATCATCAATAACAGCGATAAAAATTCTGTAACTATTAATTTTTAACGACAATAATCAAGCCACAGAGTATCTGTAAATATTCTGTGGCTTTTGTTTCCAAAGAAATTTTATGAAAATTGTATTATATATTTTTTTAGCCATTTTTTCTTATATCAATCCGGTTTTTGCCGGTGAAAAGTTGCCATCAGATTCAGATTTAGAATTTTATAAAAGAATAGAAACAGCTAAATCCGGGGCAGAAAATTTGATTTTGCAGAATCAAAGGTTGTTATATACTTTTGATTTTTTAACAGATGATAAAATTCCCTTAAACCATAGCACAAGAGAAATGCTTGGCATTTATAATTTAGCATATTTATACGCCGAAACAAAAGATAAAATTCTCGGAGATAAAGTAGATAAGCTGCTTAAGGCTTTATCTGCCAGAATAAAACAAGTTAAAAACGGACAATATTATGTATTTGACGATCCTGAATATATTTTATTAGGAACCGAGGCTATAGCTCTTGCTTCTGTTCTTATTTACGAAAAAACTGCCGGAAACAATGCCTATGCAGATTTAAGAGAAAAACTAAAAAAAGGTTTGATTGCTTATTTTGTTGAAGGTGAAAAATTTCCTTATCCTCCTTATTCCGGTTTTGCGTGGGATTATTATGCCGGTGAAGGTTGGCTTGCTCTCGCGATATATAACGATATGTTTCCGAAAGATGAAGAAACAAAACAAATTCTGAAAAATATTGAACAAACTATGTTAGTTTTTAATAAATCTGAACTTGGAAACGGGTCTCATTGGGAGTTGCAAGCGGCAGCTCAAAGATATTTGACAACAAAAGATGAAAAATACCTCGATTTTATGTGGAAGATTTTTGAAATTTATGAAAAAATGCAACCTTATCAAAATGAATCAGGATGTGCCTTTATGGAAACTCTCGGTGATTTAGCTAAAGCTTTTCGCGAATCCGGAAGAAATGAAGAATTAAATCGTATTTTACAAAGAATTGATATTGAAAAGCCGAATATTTATGCCTTACAAGTGCTTGATGATAATATTAAAGGCGAACAAATTATTCCCGAAAGAAAAAAATTTATCGGACTTTTCCTTTCTAATCATGATGAAACATTAACAAGAGTTGATGTTGCCGAACACTGCACTGTGGCTTTGTTAAAAAACAAAAATCAATATCTCTCCGACAAAGATTTTTCTTTTGCAGATTATATGAAATATAAAAAACAATAATAAGGAAAACCATGTTAAAAAATCAGCGCAACAGAATAATATTATCATATTTTTTCATATTTATATTTATATCGGAAATATTATATATATTTCGTATTCCGACATTTATGTTTTTGATGGAAAGAATATCGGATTACAGAGGTTGGAAAAATTCTGCAGATATATCTGTTTTAATGCCTACATACAATCGCAAAAAATTCTTGCCTCGTTCTATAGATTCTATATTAAATCAAACTTACAAGAATTTGGAATTTATCATTGTAGATGACGGTTCTACAGATTCTTCTTGGAAATTATTATTTAAATATTTAATAAATGATAGTCGCATCAGGGTTTATTTTAATCATCAAAACAGAGGTCGTTCTTATTCAAGAAATAAACTTATAGATTTATCTAAAACAAATTATCTTTCGGTTATGGACAGCGATGATTATGCATTTCCGGAAAAACTTAAAAAACAATACACCTACATGACAGAACATCCTGATGTTGATGTTATTTTTGCTTATTCTAAAGTAAACGGAGAAATAAGTAAAAAAATATACCTCGGGCAAACGACAGAAAAAATGATGGTAGATTTACTTCTTTGCACTCCATTTTCACATATTACGATGATTGTTAAAAAAGATTTTCTTTCTAAAAATAATATAAAATATGATGAAAATAATTCTGCTGAAGATTATGAACTTTATTATCAGCTATTTGTAAAACGAGCTAAATTTTATGTTTTGCCGGAATATCTTGTTGATGTTTATAAACACCAGTTAAACCCGAAAAAATATTACAAAGATAGAGATGATGATTTCGATGAAATATCAAAAAAATTTCACAGCTTATTTTTCGGAGGAGATGAAGATTTATATTATGCAAGTAAATGTGTAAAATTAATAAGAATCTATACATCTAATAAAAAACTTAAACTTCTTGATGGTAATGCTATTTTAGAAATATATAATGAAGTGTGCTCAAAAAAAATAAATGTTATGAAATACATAGCCATTAATCAAATAAAAAATACCGTTACAGATTTGTAGCGGTATTTTTTAATCAGAAAATTTATATATAATTATTTTCTATCTTTGACAGGCATAGCCTCCGGAGCCTTTGCAATAGGCTTTTCCACTATCTTTGTGATAGGTTTATAAACTGTCTTTTGCCATGGGCTAGGAGTTTTATATATCTTTTCGCAGATAGACAGACCTACGGCACGGAGCGCTGTTTCTGTCGGAATAAATAAATCTTTGCCATCTTCAGTCTTTTTAGAAGAATGAGAAATTCCGTTGATGGTTCCAAATTGGTCAATCAAAGCGCCACCAACCGTAATATCTTGTACAAATGTATCAAGAATAATTTCAGCACCTCTTTCTTCAGTATAGCGATATCCGTCAATTACACCATCATTATCTATATAATTTTCTCCATTTTCAAAATTATCAACGTCAAGCATACCTAATACCATAAAGTCGCTTTGGCCTATTTCAGGTAATTCTAAATTAAGTGAAAGAGGAGTATATTCCGTTGGTTTATCTAACATTAAAAGAGCAACATTTTTACCGGTATTAACACGGAATGCTTTTGCTGAAAGATTTTTGCCGTTTATTGTTTTTAATTTATAGACGCTGTCTTTACCATCAATTAAATCAGCTGATGTTAAGACAAACGAATCAGAAACCAACAGACCTGCGCCTTTTTCGCCATGAGAATTTATAATTGATAAAATAGATGCACGAACCTTATATAAATTCTCTGCAGAAAGTGTTTCATAAGGAGCACGATCAACAATACATAATTTATCAGTTGATAATTCTTCAGAAGCTGAGGAGGTAACTACAGGTTCTTCTTTGGCAACTTTTACTACAATTTCTTCAGGTTGTGGTTTTGCAACTTCAACCATTATTGTAGCTTCTTCAGAAACGGCTGTTTCTTCAACAACTGCAGAATTTTCTACCGGAGCAGGTTCTTCTATAATTGTAATTGTTTCTAATACAGGCTCAAGTTCTATATAGTTATCATCTACAATAACAGGAGCGCACATCGGAGCAGGTTCTTCAACCTTTGGTGTTTCACAATTGCAAGTAGGACAATTGCAAACAGGGCATTCTGTAGTTGCAGGTTCTTTAACTAAACATTTTGCCGGATTCAAAGCCTTTTCTTGTTCTATTAAAATATTTCTTTGATTTGCAAGTTCTTCTTCTGTTAATCTTACAGATAACTGATCTTCAAAACCTCTGGCAATTTGCAAATTGCTTGAAGCGTCAGCAAAAGCTCTTTCTACAAGTAGAATTTCTCCGTTTTCTGTTCCGGCAGCAACTTCTCCGTATCCTGTTGTGGTGCCTTCCCATAATACTTTTTGACCGCTTAAATCAGTCAATTTCCATCTTACGGTCATTTCTGAAGAACCATTACGAGCATTTGTAGCTTTTGCTTGATCCCAACTATATCCGTCACAAACATTCATGAAATAATCGGTAATTTCTGCATTGAGAACATATTCAGGTAAAGGAGTTGGAGTTTGCTGCAAACATAAATCTTCAGGAATTTGAATGATTGTGTAGCAATTAGATACTTCTTCTGCAAAAGCCTGAGTGAATTGCATATCTTTTTGCATAATACGACCTTGATTTAAGATTGCTTCTCTGTCAAAACGACGACAACCAAAAATTCTGAAATTGTAATTTCCTATTTTTTCTTTGTTATCATTGCTATTCCAAGCATTTTTCAAACGAAAATCAACATGACCTAACATAAAAGGAGCAAAGTTTTCGCAACGACGTTCTTCAATCTCATTATATTGAATGATAACCGGAGCTGTTTTGATAGGCTCAACTTTCATTGGTTCGTGTTTTGCTTGTTCTTGTTTTATTTTTTTGCAACGCTTGCAAACACCGGTAGGAAACATACTTCCGTCTTTAGAGCAACGTTTGCAAACACCGCCAGGGAACATACTTCCATCTTTAGAACAACGAGTGCAAGATCCTACATTAAATATACTTCCGCCATTTTTACAACGGGTACAAGAAGAAGTATCTTCAAAAATACTCCCTCTAAAAAATCCACGTCTTAAATTTTTAGGAGTATCTTGTACTACAGGTTGTATAACAGGAGTATATTGATATTCATTTATGGTCGTAGATTGATAGGTAAAGGCATGTGCTGAAGCAGCAAAAAACAATGCCGATATGATTGCAAATATAGAGTTTAATACTTTCATTTTTGTTCTCCGTTCACTTTTGAGGATAAGCCCTACGATAAGACAAAGCCTCAGCTATATGCAGTTTTAATATTTTCGTTTCTTCTTGCAAGTCTGCAATCGTTCTTGCTAAACGCAATGTCCGATGATACGTTCTTGCTGACATATTTACACGATTTGCAAAAGAAAGCAACAAATTCTTTGCGTCATCGTCCATTTGCGTCATTTTCTCTAATAAATCACCTTTTAATTGAGAATTGGTTAACATATTAGAATAACCTTCATTTAAAAATCGCTCTTTTTGAATTTCTCGTGCTTTTATGATTCGTTTTAAAATTTGCGCGGAAGATTCTCCTTTTTTAGTTTCAGAAATTTCCCAAGGAGACAGAGCAGGTACCTCAATTTGAATATCTATACGATCTAACAGAGGACCGGATATTTTTGATTGGTATTCTTCAGCACAACGAGGAGCGCGCGAGCATTCCATATTGTGATTGCCTAAATATCCGCAACGACAGGGATTCATTGCAGCGATTAACTGAAACCTTGCAGGATATTGTGTTTTTGCATTCACTCTTGAAATAGAAACATATCCGTTTTCAATAGGTTGGCGCAATGCTTCAAGAGTAGAGCGATTAAATTCCGGCAATTCGTCTAAAAATAAAACACCATTATGTGCAAGAGAAATTTCTCCGGGGACAGCCTTTTTTCCACCACCGATTAGGGCAGGGGTAGAAGCACTATGGTGAGGATCACGATATGGTCTTTCAAAACAAATTTCTCCATTTTTAAGTTCTCCGGCAATTGAGTGAATCATACTTGTTTCTAAGGCTTCTTCAGCTGTTAAAGGTGGTAATATTGAAGGTAATCTTGATGCTAACATAGATTTTCCTGCGCCGGGAGGACCTATCATTAGCATATTGTGTCCGCCTGCGGCTGCAACTTCAAGGGCTCTTTTAGCACTTTCTTGACCTTTTATGTCTTGCATATCCAATAAACTTATGCTTGGAACTTTTTGTTTTGCTATAGGAAAAGGAAGATGTTGTGTACCTTTAAGGTGGTTGATTAACGAAAGCAGATTTGGAGCTGCAACAATATCCTTTAATCCGGCCCAAACAGCCTCGCTGCCTTGTTCTTGAGGGCAAATAATTCCTAAATCATTTCTGTTTGCAAAAATAGAAACAGGCAAAATTCCGTTAACTGGAATAATAGAGCCGTCAAGTCCCAATTCTCCTAAAGAGATATAATTTTCAATATCTTCTTGCGCTATTATACCCATACCGACAAGTAATCCCAAAGCAATAGGCAAATCAAAATAAGCGCCTTCTTTTAAAAGATCTGCCGGAGATAAATTTATAGTTATTCGTTTAGCCGGTAATGAAATTCCTAAAGAAAGAATAGCTGCTCGTACACGCTCACGACTTTCGGCAACAACTTTATCCGGTAAGCCGACAACCATAAAAGCAGGAAGGCCCGACGAAATTTGTACTTGCACATCTACACTAAGTATTTCAAGTCCGTTAAAAGCAACAGTTCTTGTTTTAGAAATCATAAATTACCACCTTGGGTTTTTTTCGTTATCACGCCATTTTCTTCCGGGATAAATACTATTATCTAATAAATCATATTTTGCTGTTTGCGTTGGAATATTTTTAAAGCGAACATATCCTTTTGCTTCAAAATAAGCAGCGCAATTTTCAGCAGAACTGTCTTTGGTGGCATAACAAGTGATATTTTCACGTGTTTTTATGTTTTGTAAATTTATAACATCTTCTTCAGGTGCTTGAATTACTGTTGTTTTATTTAAAACAGAAGTATGACAAGAGCATAAATAAAACACACTGAAAAGACTTAATATTGGTAAAATTTTTTTCATAGGAATACCTTTTTTATGTAATTACGTAGGTATTATATAATAAAAAGATTAATTTTATATAAACGAAAATATTTGTTAGGATTTAAATAACAAAAAAAGCATCTTTGCAGATGCTTTTTTATTGGCTCCGACTGTCCGGTTCGAACGGACGACCGATCGGTTAACAGCCGATTGCTCTACCGCTGAGCTAAGTCGGAATAAATCTGGAGGCCGGTACCGGAATTGAACCGATATAGAAGGATTTGCAGTCCTCTGCATGAGCCATTCTGCCAACCGGCCACCTGTACCAAAACTCACTCGGTAAGCAACATATATACCCATTTTTTTAGATACGTCAATACTTTTTTTTATAATTTTGTATTTTTTTTGCATAATAATTTTTATATTTTTTTTGCATATTATAAAAATAAAGGTTATATCATACTAAAAACATAACAAATTAAGGAATAAATATGTTAAAAATTGCAATAGCATCTGACCATGGCGGATTTGAATTGAAAGAAAAAATCAGAGCTGATTATAAAGATAATGTCGTAGAATTTATTGATTTTGGAACTTTTTCAACAGATTCTGTTGATTATCCTGATATTGCAGAAAAAGTGATTTCATCTGTACTGAATAATGAAGTTGCTTTTGCTGTTTTAATTTGTGGTACCGGTGTGGGAATTTCTATTGCTGCTAATCGTCATAAAGGTATTCGTGCGGCTATATTATATGATGAATTTGTTGCACAAATGGCTAAAGAACATAACAACGCAAATATTATTGTATTTGGCGGGAGAACAATGAAATATGAAGATGTTGCGAAGCGTATCAGCATTTTTATGAATGCTGAATTTTTAGGTGGACGACATTTGAATAGAATTAAAAAATTAGGTTAGGAGAATAATATGTATTTTAAAAAAGATTTGAAAGACGCCGATTCTGAAGTTTTTTCTTTTATTGAACAGGAAAAAAATCGCCAAAATACACAAATAGAGCTGATAGCTTCAGAAAATTTTGTATCTAAAGCAGTTTTAGAAGCACAGGGATCTGTTTTGACCAACAAATATGCAGAAGGTTATCCTTCTCATCGTTATTATGAGGGATGTGAATTTATTGATAAAATTGAAAATTTAGCAATTGAGAGAGCAAAAAAACTTTTTAATGCGAAATTTGTTAATGTTCAGTCTCATTCAGGTTCACAAGCAAATGTTGCTGTTTATGTAGCACTTTTATCTCCACATGATACGATTTTAGGAATGAGTTTAAAATCCGGAGGGCATTTGACTCATGGTTCAAAAGTATCTATTTCAGGAAAGTGGCTAAACGCTGTTCATTATGGTGTTTGCAAAGATACCGGTTATATAGATTATGATGAAGTTGAACAAAAGGCAAAAGAATATAATCCTAAAATTATTATTGCCGGCGGATCGGCTTATCCGCGTATTGTTGATTTTGCAAGATTTAGAAAAATTGCAGATTCTGTCGGTGCATATTTGATGGTAGATATGGCACATTTTGCCGGGTTAGTTGCCGGAAAAATGTATCCTAATCCATTGGAATATGCAGATATTGTAACGACTACGACTCATAAGACATTAAGAGGACCGCGTGGTGGAATGATTTTGACAAATAATGAAGAAATCGCAATGAAAATTGATTCGGCAATCTTTCCAGGGACTCAAGGAGGTCCTCTTGAACATGTTGTTGCAGCAAAGGCAGTGTGCTTTAACGAGGCATTGAGTGATGATTTTAAAAAATATGCGGAACAAATTATTAAAAATGCTAAAGCTTTCGGAAAAAGATTAGTTCAAAATGGTTTTGATTTAGTTTCAGAGGGTACTGATACGCATCTTTTGCTAATTGATTTGCGTAAACAACAGTTAACAGGAAAAGAAGTTGAAAATGCTTTAGAAAGAGTCGGTATTACTTGTAATAAAAATGCGGTTCCTTACGATTTGCAACCAATGACTGTTACTTCCGGTATCAGAGTGGGAACTCCTGCTTGTACAACCAGAGGTTTTAAAGAAAAAGATTTTGAACAAGTAGCAGATTGGATTGCAGAAGTTGTGCAAGCAATTAAGGATAATGAACAAGAAAAAGTTGAAGCAAAAGTAAAAAAAGAAATTGCAGATTTTATGTTGCAATTTCCTTTATATAATGACTAAAAACTTATATCTTTGACAATTTAAAAAGAAAAGCTTCAGCTTTTCTTTTTTTTAATATTCTTTATGATCTGTGCGATTTTTCCATTTCTGCATAATTTCTACAGCTTCCGGAATCTCTATTTTTTTGAGAGTGATTGGATCGTCTTCATAAAAAACACGATCGCGAAATCCTATGTTTTCTGCATCATAACGATTGGCAGCGTAATATATTTCTTTAATATTTGCCCATTTACAAGCATTTAAGCACATCGGACAAGGTTCACAAGATGTATATAAAGTACATCCGCTTAAATCAAATGATCCGATATTTTTGCATGCATTACGAATTGCAACAACTTCTCCATGTGCGGTAGGATCATTATCCGGAACAACATGGTTATATCCTTCACCGATAATTTCTCCTTTTTGATTTACAATAATACAACCGAAAGGAGAACTTCCGTGTTCAACGGAATAATTACTTAATTCTACGGCATGTTTTAGATGCTTTAAATGAATGTCAGACATTTCTTTTCCTTATATATAATAACAACTTTAATATAACTAACAGATTTCTGTTTAAAAACAAGAAAAAAGCACACTATATAAAAAGTGTGCTTTTATTTAGTTTCCTATTTTTTTAATATTGCAACACCGGGCAATTCTTTTCCTTCCATCCATTCAAGAAAAGCTCCGCCTGCTGTTGAAATGTATGTAAATTTATCTGCAACTTTAGCATTTTCCAGTGCAGATACGGTATCTCCGCCACCGGCAACACTGATAATCTTTCCGCTTTGAGTAAGATCTGCAATTTTTCTTGCTACCTTGTTTGTGTTTTCATCAAAAGGTTTTAATTCAAAAGCGCCAAGAGGTCCATTCCAGATAACTGTTTTACATTCTTCTAATTTTTTACAAATTAAATCTGCGCTCTTATCACCTATATCAAGTAAAGAGCCGGTTTCAGGTATATTTTCTAATGCAAATGTAGCATGTTCTGCATTGGTTGCAAATTCTTTTGCTGACACTAAATCAACAGGTACAATAATTTCGCAATGATGCTCTTTGGCAACTTGTAAAATTTGTTTTGTTGTATCTATCATATCCGTTTGTAACAAAGAGTTTTTTTCGTTTATTGTGTTAAATCCCTGTGCTTTCAAAAATGTATGTACCATACCACCTGCAATTACAAGTTTATCAACTTTTTTTACGAGATTATTTAACAAATCTAATTTTGTTGAAACTTTTGAACCACCGACAATAGCCATTATCGGATGTATAGGATTGTTTAATCCTTTTGTTAAAGCATCAACTTCTTCTTCCATCAATAATCCCATAGCAGAAGGACGTAGTGATGGCGCAGCAACCATAGAAGCATGTGCTCTGTGTGCCGTTGAAAAAGCATCAGATACATAATAATCAATCGGAGCAACTAATTTTTGTGCAAAAGTTTCATCTCCTTTGCTTTCTTCTTTATAATAACGTAAATTTTCCAACAATAAAACTTCATCATTATTCATATTTTTGATTGCTTGTGAAACTTTATCTCCTATACAATCATCAACAAAAATAACCGTTTTACCTAAAGCATTTTGTAAATTTAAGACAATATTTTTTAATGAATTTTTTATATCACCAAAACCTTCAGGACGTCCGAAATGTGAAACAACAACAACTTTTGCTCCTTTTTCCATCAATGTTTTGATAGTAGGAACAGTTCTATCAATTCTTGCTGTGTTTGTAACTTTCAAATTTTCATCAACAGGTACATTTAAATCAGCACGAAGCATAACAACTTTTCCTGTTAAGTTTCCTAAATCTTCAATTGTTTTATATTCCATATTTTTATCCTTAAAAAAATCCCCCCTGATAACTCAGGAGGGAATAATTATTTTTTATTATTTACGAAATGCTTTAGCCATTGCAACAGCTGTATCGCTCATCTTGTTTGAGAAACCCCATTCGTTATCGTACCAAGATACAACTCTTACAAAATTACCGTCCATAACTTTTGTTTGTCCTGCATCAAAAATAGAAGTATGAGGATCGCTTACAAAATCTTGAGATACTAATGGTTCATCATTGTATTCCAAAATCCCTTTTAATTCACCTTCAGCAGCTTTCTTCATAGCAGCATTAATTTCTTCAGCTGTAACTTCACGTTCAGCATCAAAAGTTAAATCAACTAAAGATACATCAGGAGTAGGAACGCGTACTGCAGAACCATCTAATTTACCTGCTAATTCCGGCAATACCAATCCAACAGCTTTTGCAGCACCGGTTGATGTTGGAATCATATTTAATGCAGCAGCACGTCCGCGATATGGGTCTTTAGGATGAACAATATCAAGAGTTCTTTGATCACCTGTATAAGAGTGAATAGTTGTCATATATCCTTTTTTAATTCCACATAGAGATTGTAAAACTTTAGCTACAGGTGCAAGACAGTTAGTTGTGCAAGAAGCATTAGAAACGATGAGATCGTCTTTAGTTAAAGTATTTTGGTTTACGCCGAATACAATAGTTTTATCGGCACCTTTAGCAGGAGCAGAAATTAAAACTTGTTTTGCACCAGCCTGCAAATGAACAGAGGCTTTTTCTTTATCTGCAAAAATACCTGTACATTCCATAACTATATCAATATCTAAATCTTTCCAAGGAAGATTCAAAGGATCCTTTTCGGCAAAGATTTTGATTTTGTGACCATTTACGGTGATAGAATTTTCATCAGCTTCTACAGTGCCGGCAAAACGACCATGTATAGAGTCGTATTTTAATAAACGAGCATTATCAATTGGTTTTCCTAAATCATTTATAGCAACCAATTCAATATCTGTACGACCAGATTCTACCATTGCACGATGAGTTAAACGACCGATACGGCCATATCCATTTATAGCTACGCGAACTACCATTTTATAATTCCTTATAATATAAAAATACGTGGAACACCCCACGCCGGCTGTGATGTTTATCTATCACTCTCAAGGCGACAATCTAACACTATTTTATATTTTTTCAAGATAAAAATCACTTATTTTTATTTAAATACTATCTAAAAAATAGTTTCTTAAAAGTGCCTACTTTACATTTTTTTGAAAAAAATGTAATCTTGCCGAAAATACATTACGGAGAATAATATGAACAATTTTGTGCGTTTTTTATTGAGATTTTTTTTCAGATTAACCAAAGTACAATTTGAATTGCGTTTTAGTCCGAATAATTTACCCAATAAGGGAGTTTATATTTCAAACCATGTTTCTTATTTGGATCCGATAGTTTTATATGCGTTTCTTCCGGGAAATCCTGTATTTGCTCTTCATGGTGAGTTATACAGAAATTATTGGATTAGGTTGCTTATGAAATTTGCTGATATAATAGAATTTGATAACAACGATATTCCTGATTTAAAGACATTGATTAGTACTGTTCAATCAGGACGCTTATGCGTTATTTTCCCTGAAGGCAGAATGACAAATTCCGGAAATATCATGAAGATATATGAATCGGCAGGATTGTTAGCTGATAAGGCTGATGCACCGGTAATTCCTATCTGGATAAACGGATTACAATATGGTAGATTTTCTAAAACTAGAGGAAAATTGCCCCACAGAAGTTTGCCTCGTGCAAAAATTATAGTAGATTCTCCTCGCCCGCTAAAATTAAAAGACGAACTTCGTCATCAACGAAATCACATTTCAAATGAAGTTTATATGATTATGCGACAACAAGCTTTTGAATCTATGTATAATCCGGAATTAACGGTGTTTACACAGTTGATTAAATCTGCTAAAATTTATGGAAAAAGAAAATTCGGATTAACCAGAGCCAGCATTTTGGAAGATATACAGCGTAAACCGAATTCATATAAAGACGTAATGATAAAATCTTATGTCTTGGGAAGATTTTTTAATCGTATTTCTGATATTCAAGAGCCATTAGGAATTTTATTACCTAATTCCGTAGCGGCAATGTGTACATTTTTTGGTTTAAGTGCTTATGGACAAGTACCTGTTATGTTAAATTTTTCTGCAGGAGTGCAAAATATTGTGTCAAGCACTAAAACGGTGTTAATGAAAAAAGTCATTACTTCTAAATTGTTTGTAAAAAAAGCAGGTTTGGAGAGCGTTGTTTCCGCATTGTCAGAAATAGGTTGTGAGATATATTATTTAGAAGATGTCGGTAAAAAAATATCTCTTGCTGCAAAAATTTTAGGTGTACTTCAATATAAATTTAAATGTGTACCATATAAGGCAAATCCTGCCGACAGAGCAGTAATATTGTTTACTTCCGGATCGGAAGGAGCACCGAAAGCGGTTGTGCTGACTCATGCTAATGTAATATCCAATGTATGGCAAATTGCAACATTTGAAACTTTAAATATTACAGATATTGTTATGAATTCTATGCCTATTTTCCATAGCTTTGGTCTTGTGCTTGGAACATTATATGCTATGTATCAAGGAGCTAAAGTATTTTTATATCCGTCTCCTTTACATTTTCGTGTTATTACGGATCTGTTGTATGAATTAGGTGCAACGGTTATGATTGGAACCGATACATTTTTCCGTAGTTATGCAAAAATTTCTCACCCATTGGATTTTGGTTCGTTACGGTTGGTATATGCGGGGGCTGAAGGAGTTAAACTTGACACGAGAAATATAATGAATGAACGTTTGGGAACACGTCTTATGGAAGCATATGGTACTACAGAATGTTCTCCTGCCGTTGCCGGAAATAATATGGTATTCAACAAGTTTGGAACGATTGGTAAATTGTGTCCGGGTATGGAATGTAAACTTGAAAAAGTTGACGGTATTGAAACAGGCGGAGAGCTGGTTGTTAAAGGACCAAATGTTATGGCCGGATATATTTTAGCTGACAATCCCGGTGTGCTGGTTCCTCCTGAAAATGGTTGGTACCATACAGGAGATGTTGTTGATATTGATGAAATCGGTTTTATTACAATTAAAGACAGAATAAAACGTTTTGCAAAAATCGGTGGTGAAATGGTATCCTTACATGCTGTTGAAAATATGATATGCAAGGCATTTGAAGGCAAAGATGAATTTTGTTGTGGTGTTGTGGCAATTCCTCACGAAAATAAAGGTGAACAAATTGTTGTTGCTACAAATGATAAGACATTAACTGCCGATATGTTGAAGGATTTTATTAAACAAAACGGTTATCCGGAACTTTATATGCCGAGAGCAATTGTTTATAAAGATAAAATTCCTACTTTTGCTACCGGAAAAGTAGATAATGTTACATTGAAAAAAGAAATTTTGGCAGAATTTCAAAATTAAAAAAAGGAGCTTTAAAGCTCCTTTTTAATTAGCAACGATGACAAATCTCAATATTGATGAGTGCTTGTAATCGTCTGTAATTCTGTTGAAATTTTCGCTCTAGTGCATCAGTAGTAGCATCACAGTCTTCAAAAAAGACATCATTCATTCTTCTGGGAATAGCTCTTGCTACAGAAGCCAGTTCTTCAACACTCATGTCAGATAAAACATGTTGAATTACGTCTTCATCAAACTCTTCAAACAAAGCTTTAGTACCGACACGCATTTCAAAGGCGAGAATGTTCTGATAATCGTCTTTGCTTTTTCGTTTGTCTTCCGGTCGTAACAAATGTTGTCTTTTGATTGCATGCTCAAAGAGTTCGACAACAAAAAAGGTAATACAGCAAACAGCTAAAATGTAAGTAAGCATGTGACCTTCTAAAACGACACAGATACCGGCAAAAACTAAAAGTAAAAGGGAAACTAATAACATAATATATAAATTTAGGGGTTAATAATATAAAATATAGTATAAAATTACATAAAAAAAATAATTTGTCAATGTTTGGTATTAAGATTTTGCTAATTGAGTTATGCAGTGTGTAACATTTCTCACGTGGACATAAACAAATTTATGATCTTTTATTTCTACTTGTCCGCAAAAAGAGCGCCTGCAAACAAGATCATCAATGCATTCATCTCCCAAAAAAATATGGGAATTTTTATTTGCTTCCGGAAAAAATTGAGATAAATCATACGGACCTAAAACAAATTCCGGATGAGAAGATTCTTCCGGCAAATAAGTAGCTGCAACAACTTTTGCTTTTGCCATTGCTTTAGAATAAACGGATACGCCAACCATGGTTAAAACTGCGCCGATAGCGATTGCTGCCATGGTCTCAAATAAAGAATTACCTTTTTGATTAATCATAAAATTTCTCCTTATGTGGAGAGATATAAGAGAGGATTTTTGAAAATAAATATGGTAAAATGTTTTATAAAATTAGGGCAAAAAAAATTCCACAAAATGTGGAACTTTATTTTACAATGCTAAAACTTTTAGTTGCTTTTCTTTTTAGCAATTGATTTTTTAATTTTTTTGGCTTCATCGCTTAATTTTGTATTTGATGTCTTTTCTAAATAAGAATCAAGACCGCCATTATGTTCAATGCTTCTTAATGTTTTAGAGCAAACTTTCAATTTGAAAACTCTATTTAAAGTTTCGCTCATTAAAGAAACAATTTGCAAATTAGGCAAAAAACGACGACGAGTTCTGTTATTAGCGTGGCTCACATTATTACCACTCATAACTCCGGTACCACTTATTTCACATTTTTTAGCCATTTTTTTTATCCTTAAAATATTATTCGCTTGCTTGTTAATACATACATTTGTATATTATGTCAAGCAGAATTTTATTAAATTTATAAAAATGGCTTAAATTTTAAAAAATAAAAGTTTCAGTTGTTTATTTAGATTTTAATTTTAGTAAAGATGAATATATAGGGCAAATTAAAATGGATGATATATTAAAAATAGGTTGTCATTTATCTATATCTAAAGGTTTTTTACATATAGCGGAAGAAGCTGTATCTATAGGGGCTAACACGTTTCAGTTTTTTACCAGAAATCCGCAAGGAGGAAAAGGAAAAGAATGGCAAATTGAAGATATAAAACAATATCAAAAGTTTGCGAAGGAACAATGTTTCGGACAAATTTTAGCGCATGCCCCATATACATTGAATCCTTGCTCAAAAGAATCGGAAACAAGAAAGTTTGCAGAAATTTGTATGATTGATGATTTGCGTAAAATGGAAATGATTCCGGATAATTATTATAATTTTCACCCGGGAAGTCATACAGGAATAGGAGTTAATGAAGGAATTAAATATATTGCAAATTTACTGAATAAGGTTTTGGATAATGTGCAGTCAACAACGATTTTGTTAGAAACCATGTCCGGAAAAGGTACTGAAATAGGCCGTTCTTTTGAAGAATTGGCAGAAATTATCACTTTGGTTGAACAAAAGGATAAAATAGGTGTTTGTTTAGATTCTTGCCATGTTTATTCTGCCGGTTATGATATAGTGAATTCTTTAGATAATGTTTTGGAAAAATTTGATAAAATCATAGGATTAAGCAAATTAAAAGCTGTTCATTTAAATGATAGCAAAATGCCTTTTGCTTCAAATAAAGATCGCCATGAAAAAATCGGACAGGGAAGCATAGGTGAGCAATCTTTAATAAATCTTGTGAATCGGTTAATAAAACAAAAATGTATCTTTATTTTAGAAACTCCGAATGATAATTTTGGTTACCGGCAAGAAATAGCTTTATTCAGAGAAAAAATCACTCGTCATTTGTAAAGCAGATGTTGCTCCGTTAGTTCACGGAGATGATGTAAAATACTGAACATATTTTTATTAGAACATTTTATATTATGCCCATTTTTTGTGCAGTTATTACAGCTTGTGTTCTATTGGTAACATGTAAGGAACGCAATAACGCGTTTATGTGTAATTTTACGGTGGCTTCTGAAACCCCGATATCGTAAGCTATTTGTTTGTTTGATTTGCCTTGCGCTACCAAATCAAGGACCTGACTTTGCCTGTTAGTCAGAGCTTTTGGCAACGCAAATATTGAATTTATTTTAGAATATGTCGGCAACATTGTATCTTTTTCCAATAAAATCGGGGGTAAATATTTCTCGCCATAGGCAACTAATTGTAAAGCTAAACTGATAATTTTAGAGCTCGTTTTTTTTGTAATATATCCCTTTATTCCTATTGAGAATAGTTTGCGAATTGTATTGGGATTTTCAGCAGAAGAAACTACAAAAACAGATGAATCATAAGCATAATCTATCAGCGAAGCCAACATGTTCTCTTTGGCAACTTCAGCAATATCCAAATCAGTAATGATTATGTCAAATTTATCACCATTATTTAAAAGTTTCATTCCTGATGTAATATTTTCTGTCTGGAAAAGTTTTACATCCGGAAAAGTTTCAATTATAATTTTTTTTAGTTCGTCTTGAAATAAAGAGTTGTCGTCTATCGATAAAATTCTCATAAAATTATCCTTTCGTTTTACAGAAATAAGTTAATTTTAAAAGTCCGATTGCGAATCATATAATAGAAAAAACGCAATTTTAAAGATAGTCCGTAGAATTTTGTTTAGAAAAATATTTATAATGTAATGATTTATAAGGTTTTTCCTTTAACAGTGCTTAATCATATACACTAAAAGTAAAGAAATAGGAAATTTTTTGATGTTTTTCTTGACAATCAATAAAAAATGACAGAATTTATAGGCAGTTTAATTATATTTTAGGAGAAAAAAATGAGTGCAATTGTTGACATTCACGCAAGAGAAATTATAGATTCTCGTGGTAATCCGACTGTTGAAGCCGATGTTATTTTACAATCTGGAGCTTTTGGACGTGCTGCTGTTCCATCAGGAGCATCTACAGGTGTTCATGAAGCAGTAGAACTTCGCGATGGAGATAAAACACGTTTTCAAGGTAAAGGTGTTTTGAAAGCTGTTGAAAATGTAAACGACAAAATTTATGATGCGCTTGCAGGTTTAGAAGCAGAAGATCAAATGGATATAGATCAAGCTATGATTGATCTTGATGGTACAGAAAATAAAGGAAATCTTGGTGCAAATGCAATTTTGGCTGTTTCTTTGGCAGTTGCAAAAGCTCAAGCAGAAGAATGTGCTTTGCCATTATATCGCTATATCGGGGGTACTTTTGCTCATACTTTACCTGTTCCAATGATGAATATTTTAAATGGCGGTAAACATGCAGACAATCCAATAGATATTCAAGAATTTATGATTGCTCCTATTGGTGCAACAAGTATTGCTCATGCAGTTCGTATGGGTTCTGAAATTTTCCATACTTTGAAAAAGAATTTACAAAAAGCAGGTTGCAATACAAACGTTGGTGATGAAGGTGGTTTTGCTCCAAATTTAAAAACTGCTGATGAAGCTTTAACTTTTATTGTTCAAGCTATTAAAGATGCCGGTTATAAACCTGGAGATGATGTTGTTTTAGCAATAGATGCAGCATCTTCTGAATTTTATGAAAACGGCAAATATGAAATGAAAGGTGAAGGTAAGACTTTTACCAACAAAGAAATGGTTGAATACTATAAAGCAATGTGTGATAAGTTCCCTGTATTTTCAATTGAAGACGGTATGGCTGAAGACGATTGGGAAGGTTGGAAAATGTTAACAGATGCTCTTGGCGATAGAATTCAACTTGTTGGTGATGACTTGTTTGTTACAAACGCAAAGAGATTGGCAATGGGTATTGAAAAGAAAGTTGCTAACTCAATTTTGGTAAAAGTAAACCAAATTGGTTCTTTGACAGAAACATTGAAAGCTGTAAATCTTGCTCATCGCAATGGTTATACTGCAGTATTATCTCACCGTTCCGGCGAAACAGAAGATGCAACAATTGCTGATATTGCAGTTGCAACAAATTGCGGACAAATTAAAACCGGTTCTATGTCAAGAACAGATCGTATGGCAAAATATAACCAATTGATTCGTATTGAAGAAGAACTCGGAGATATGGCTGTTTATGCAGGAAAATCTATTTTAAGAAGAAAATAATTTTTCTTAATAATGAAAAAACGCCCTCTGTAGCAAGAGGGCGTTTTTTTGTGGAGTAATCAATAGTTAAAAATATTATTTGCAAATTTTTATAAACGGGGTATTAATGTACCTTATAATCTTAAAGGGCTTTTGTTGAAATAATGAGATATAAAATAACAATAGAATATGATGGTACAAATTTAGTCGGTTGGCAAAAACAGGCTGAAGGTGAAAGTGTACAAAGCTTATTATCTTGTGCAATTAAAAATTTTTCAGGTGAAGATTGTGAGGTTTTCGGGGCAGGGCGAACAGATGCCGGAGTACACGCAATCGCACAAGTGGCACATTTTGATATGATAAAAGAATTTGATGATTTCAAATTGTGCGAAGCAATGAACTTTCATTTGCGCACACTTAATGCACCGGTTAGTGTTTTGCGTGCAGAAAAAACGGATGATAATTTTAATGCCAGATTTTCTGCTAAAATGCGGTCATATATTTATAAAATTCTAAATCGCAGAGCTCCGACAATTTTAGAAAAAGACAGAGTTTGGTGGGTTCCTGTTCCTTTGAATATTGATAAAATGAAAGAAGGTGCCGGGTATTTGTTGGGTAATCATGATTTTAGTTCTTTCCGTGCAGCAGAATGTCAGGCATTGTCACCAATAAAAACTTTGAATAAATTAGATATTTCTCAAAATGGTGATGAAATAACATTTTATGTAGAGGCAAAATCGTTTTTATATCATCAAGTGCGTAATATGGTCGGTACATTAAAAATGGTTGGAGACGGACACTTGAAACCTGAAGATATAAAAACAATTTTAGAAGCAAAATCAAGGGCAAAAGCCGGACCTACGGCACCTGCCTGCGGATTGTATTTTTATAAAGTTGAGTATTAGTTTTCTTGCCAAGCATTTTGAATGTGTTTGATGTAATATGGTGGTGTAAATAAAATAGCATCAAAGCGTATGTCACAATTTTGAAGTTGGGGTTTTGTTTTTAAATAAGCGCCGGCACCACGTAAAATTCGCTTTTTTTGAGTTGAAGAAATAGCATAAGCTGCTTTTTCAATGGATTGACGTTTTTTTACTTCTACGAAAATTACAAGATTATATTTTTTAGCAATAAAGTCTATTTCTCCGGCTGTCGTGCCTTTTCCGGTAATATAATTTTTTTCTATAATATGATACCCCTTACAACGCATATACATGCGTGCTATAAATTCAGCAAATTTCCCTGTTTGATTAAATTTCATTTTTAATTTTTAGTCCGAGTTTGTATATTTCATTTTTGTTTATATTTAACTTTTCGCTCAAATTTTTTGCAACTGTCTTGAGAGAATTTTTAGATAATTCTTTTTTTATTATATCTTCAATTTCTTTTTCTGAAAGTTGCGATTGCTCACAAGGAGGTGAAACTAAAATAACACATTCTCCTTTTATCTCGTTTTTAGAAAAATAATCAATAAGCTCATCAACAGAGCCGTTTTTGCATTCTTCATATATTTTTGTAAGTTCTCTGGCAACGGCAATTTCACGATTTTTGAAAAAATCTTGCATAATATTTAATGTTTTCAATATTCTGGAAGCTGTTTCATAAAAAACAAGAGTGGAATTGATGTTTTGTAATTCCGTAAATAACTTTTTGCGAGCAGAATCTTTGTTTTGAATAAATCCAGCAAAAAGAAAGCGATTGGTAGGAAGTCCGGATATTTGTAATGAAGATATGACGGCAGATGCTCCCGGAATAGGAAAAACAGATATATTTTCTTGCCGACATTTTGAAACAAGTTTATATCCAGGGTCAGAAATTAATGGAGATCCGGCATCACTTACTAATGCGATAGTTTCACCATTTTGCAGTAATTCTAAAATATAAGGGGAACATTCTTCTTCATTATGGTCATGATATGAGATGAATTTTTTAGCAGTACTGATATTTAGCAATTTAAACAATTTTTTCGTAACTCTTGAATCTTCGCAAGCAATAATATCCGTACTTTGCAGAATTTCCATTGCTCTCAAAGTAATATCTTTGAGATTACCTATCGGCGTAGCTACAATATATAATCCCTTTTCCATATTTGTCCCCTTTACAAGTAAAATTTTTTAGGTTAAATCTAATGCATTCAGATTGTTTTACATTTTGGGAAAAATTGCAAGTGATAAAAAAGATTGGTGTAATATTTTTTAGTATTTTGATGTTATTCGGCTGTGCAGAAAATTCAAAACAAACAGGTGTGTCCGGTATAAGATATGCTGGTTTTGAATCGGATAATATAAAATTTTCAGGATTTAAGGCGGCAATGTTATTGCCATTAAGCGGAAAAAATTCAAAGCAGGGAGAAGGTTTGCAAAATGCTGCATTACTTGCAACTGAGATATTAAAAAATCAGGAATTTGTGTTAGATTTTTATGATACCAAAAGTACCCCGGAAGGCGCCTTACAAGCTGCTAGAAGTGCAATATCACAAGATGCACAGTTATTGTTTGGTCCGTTAACGGCAGAGGAAGTTATGGCGATTGCAGATTTTACAAAAAGTGAAAAAATACCTGTAGTTTCATTTTCTTCTTCTCCGAAAATTTTAGAAAAAGGTATATATACAATAGGTTTGTTGGGAAGTGAACAAATTTCTGCCATTACTGATTTTGCAATTTCTAAAGGACGCAAAAATTTTGCGATGATTGTTCCTGATAATGCTTATGGATTAAGTTTGGCTAAAGCTACATATGAAAATACATTATCAAATAATGCTTCGTTAATTAAAATAGGTTTTTATCCTCCTGAAAGCATAGATTTTACGCAACTTTTAGAGCAGATGACTGATTATAATAAAAGGGTTCAGCGACTCGCAACTCTTAAAAATAAAATAGAAAATCTTGCACATATTGATGAAGAAAAAGCAAATGAACAACTAAAAAAGCTAAAGACTATGGATAGTTTGGGTGGTGTTGATTTTGATGCCATAATTATTCCTGAAAGTGGTTCAAAATTGAAAACAGCTGCTTCAATGCTGGGTTATTATGATGTTTTTTCTCCAGAGGTAATGATTCTCGGAATTTCTACTTGGGATAATGCTGATTTATCAAAAGAAACAACATTGTATGGCGCTTATTATCCTGCTTTAAGCAAAGAACATATGAAATATTTTTCAAAAGAATATTATGATGTCTATAAACAATATCCGGAAAATTTATATACATTTGCTTATGACGCAGTAATTATGTTGGCAGATTTGGCTAAAAATGATATAGATTATGTAAATTCTGAAATTATCAGAGAACAGGGGTTTAACGGAGTTAATGGCATATTTAAGTTTTATGATAGCGGGCAAAATAAACATAATATGAAAATTTTTGAAGTAACCGAGCAAGGACCTAAAGAAATTGATAATCCGGAAACAGGATGGTTTCATCCGTCTGAAAGCTACGGATTTATAGAAAAAATTGTTCCGGAAATTTATGGTAAAGATAAAGATGAGGTTCTACGCTTTTTGATGGCTGATGATTTTTAGAACGAAATTTTTTATATAATAATAGTTTCCTTTTGCTGTGTGAATATTGTTTTTTTTCTTGAAAAAAATATAAAATATGGCAGTATGTGTAAAGTTTATGGAGAATGTTGGGTTAGATGTTTGTGAACCCGGTCAGGTTCGGAAGAAAGCAGCCGTAGCAAAATTTTTTAAGGTCAGCATTTCTCCTCCTTTTATGATGTAGAAAGTAAATGACACAAGAAAATAATGATAATCAGTATATGGTTCTTGCCAGAAAATATCGTCCACAAAATTTTGATGATTTAGTTGGACAAGATGCTCTTGTGCAGACATTTACAAATGCTATTAAGAATAATCGTTTGCATCAGGCTTATATTTTAACGGGAATCCGTGGAGTCGGAAAGACAACAACAGCCAGAATTATGGCAAAAGCCTTAAATTGCGTCGGACTTGATGGAGAAGGAGGAATAACTGCCCATCCGTGCGGAGCTTGTGAAAATTGTCGCGCTATTACTGAAGACAGACATATTGATGTTATTGAACTTGATGCCGCATCCAGAACAGGCGTTGATGAAATGAGAGAAGTTTTAGATGGTGTGCGTTATAAACCTACATTAGGCAGATATAAAGTCTATATCATAGATGAAATTCATATGCTCAGCAGAAATGCATTTAATGCTCTATTAAAAACTTTGGAAGAACCTCCATCACATGTAAAATTTATTTTTGCTACTACTGAAATCAGAAAGGTGCCTGTTACGATACTTTCTCGTTGTCAACGCTTTGATTTGCAACGTTTGAGTATTGATGAACTTATGAATCTTATGAAAAATATTGTAACAAAAGAAAATATTCCTGCAGATGAAAACGGATTGGAAGTAGTTGCAAAAATTGCCGATGGTTCGGCTCGTGATGCCTTGTCTTTGTTGGATCAGGCTATTTCTATCGGCGATGGAAAAGTAAAATATGATGTTATTAAAAATATGATTGGTTTGGCAGATAGAACCCAAACATTATCCTTGTTTTCTTTGTTTGTTGACGGAAATATGGAAAAAGTTTTAGAGAACCTGCAAAATCAGTATAAAAACGGAGTTAATCCGCAAAGTATTTTAAATGATTTAATAGAAATCAACCATTTGTTGTTAAAGGCAAAAATAGTAAACGATACTAATGTTTTGTTTGCAATGACAGAAAATGAAAAAAATCTGTGCCGTAATCTTGTAGATAAAGTTTCTGTTCAGGTGCTTTCTAAAATTTGGCAGATGTTGATTAAAGGTATAAGCGAAATGCAAATTGCACCTTCACAAATAGATGCTTTGGAAATGATTTTGTTAAGAATTGCTTATTCAGCAAGTTTGCCGACTCCGTATGATTTATTGGAAAAAGTAAAAAAAAACTCTGATGCAGATTTAAAAATTTCATCAATTTCACTAAAAAAGACAGATAATAATGAGAGTGTGAGCACTTCTAAAAGTGTTGTAAAGGTTATAGAAAATGACGAAAATGTAGAAAAACCTAAAATTCAGGAAGTTGCTGCGCCCTCAGTAGAAAATTCCGATAGAGCACCGTTTTCTATTGAAGATTTTGTGAATTATTTGGAAAATCATAAAAAAATGATGCTGTTATATTCACTAAAAAATGATATTTCTTTTTCAAAATTTGAAAAAGGTATGGCAACGGTAAGATTATCTGATAAAATGACAAATGAAATGTTTTCTAATCTCAAGAATTTATTAGAAGAAGCCAGCGGATACCACTGGGAGTTTGAGATAGAAAAAGGTTCTTTACTCAAGACTATTGCTGATATTGAAAATGAAAAACTTGAAGAAAACAAACGTAATATTCAAGAGAATCCTTTAGTAAAGGCTGTTTTGGAAGAATTTAAAGGTGCTAAAATAGAAACACTTGTTCGTAAATCCGTGCAACAAGATGTAGAAATTGGTGCTGAAGAATATATTTTTTATGAGGGAGAAAATTAAAATGTTAAATATGCAAGCTTTAATGAAACAGGCAGGAATGATGCAACAAAAAATGAAAGAAACGCAAGCTCGTTTAGAAAAAGAAGAGGTTGTTGGAAGTTCCGGAAATGGTACTGTTGAAATTACACTTAATGGTAAATTTGAATTAAGAAAAATTCATATTGATGAAAAATTACTTGCAGATGGTGATGCAACAATGCTTGAAGATTTAATTTCTGTTGCATATAACCAAGCGCATGATTTGGCAGATAAAAAAATGAGTGAGGGAATGGAAAGTATTGCCGGAGGATTAAATCTCGGCGGAATGAAACTTCCATTTTAAAAATAATTGATAGATAATGAAATAGAAAAGTTAATCAGACAAATTGCAAAATTGCCGTCGTTGGGTAATCGTTCGGCAAAGAGAATTGTTTTGCAACTTATTAAAAAGAAAGACGATTTGTTGCTTCCTCTGATTGAAAAACTGCAAAATGTTGCTGAAAATATACGCCCTTGCAAAATATGTGGAAATTTTGGGACGTCTGATGTTTGCTCAATTTGTGCAGATGAAAAAAGAGATTCTTCCATTATATGTGTTGTACAAGATGTTGCTGATTTGTGGGCTATGGAAAGAGTCTCATTTTTTCAGGGAAAATATCATGTATTGGAAGGCGTATTATCTGCATTAGACGGAATTGCTCCTGAAGATTTAAATGTAGAAAAGCTGGTTAATCGTATTAAAAATGAAAATATAAAAGAAGTAATTTTAGCTCTTCCGGCAACGATTGACGGACAGATTACAACTCAATATCTTTTATCAACATTAAAAAATTACTTTTCGGAATTAAAAGTTACAACTTTAGCGCAAGGAATTCCTATGGGCGCAGAATTGGATTATATGGATGAAGGAACTTTGCAATTAGCTTTTAATTCTCGCAAAAATTTAGAATAAAAGACATAAAACTAAATGTTGACAATAAAAAAAAATCATGTATAAAAGTGATGATTAACCTTATTCGGTTTATGTTTTACACTCTGCGGAGTGCCGCCAGCTAGCGAGGGTTCGCACACTGGCGTATAGCTGTTTGTAGATATTGAAAGGTACATAATGTTTGACGCTTTGGCAGAAAAGTTGTCGTCAGTGTTTTCAAAAATAACTTCACGAGGAGTTCTTTCTGAAAATGATATTGATGAAGCTATGCGAGAAATTCGTTTAGCTTTGATAGAAGCTGATGTATCTTTGCCTGTTATTAAAGATTTTATTGCCAAAGTTAAGGTTCAAGCTTTAGGAGAAAAGGTTGTTAAATCTATTACTCCTGGCCAAATGATTATCAAAATTGTCCATGATGAATTAGAAAATTTATTAGGAAGCGGTGATTGTCAGCTAAATCTTAATGCACCGTCTCCACTGTGTATTATGATGCTTGGACTTCAAGGTTCCGGAAAAACAACAAGTGCAGCTAAAATTGCTAATAAATTGAAAAAAAATAAAAAGGTTTTACTTGCTTCTTTAGATGTTTATCGTCCGGCAGCACAAGAACAATTGGAAATTTTAGCAAAACAAATAGGCGTTGAAAGCTTGCCGATAATTTCAAAAGAAAAACCATGTGATATAGCTAAAAGAGCTTTAGAATATGCAAAAAAATGTGGATTTGATGTCGTAATACTTGATACAGCAGGAAGATTGCAAATTGATGAAAATCTTATGCAAGAAGTAATGGATATACGAGAGCTTGTTCACCCTGTTGAAAATCTGTTGGTTGCTGATGCTTTAATGGGACAAGAGGCTTGTGCCGTTGCCGATTCTTTTAATAAAAGTGTTGGTATTACGGGAATTGTTTTAACAAGAATTGATGGAACATCTCGTGCCGGTGCTGCATTGTCTATGAAAATGGTTGCTAATGCTCCGATAAAATTTTTAGGAACCGGTGAAAAAATAGATGATTTTGAAGAATTTCATCCTGACAGATTAGCCGGAAGAATCCTTGGACAAGGAGATGTAGTTTCTCTTGTTGAACGCACTATTGAAAGAGTTAATCAACAAGAAGCAGAAGCCGTGGCAAAAAAAATGATGAGAGGTCATTTTGATTTGAACGATATGTTATCACAATTTCAACAAATGAAAAAATTGGGAGATATGGGCTCCATACTCTCTATGTTGCCTGGTTTTGCAAAAATCAAAAGTCAGATTAATGATGCTCAAATGAAAATGGGCAATGATTTGATGAAAAAACAGGAGGCAATTATTCTTTCAATGACGAAATATGAAAGAAAAAATCCTGATGTTATTAAGGCGGCTCGTAAGCGCAGAATCGCTCTCGGAGCCGGTGTAGAAGTTCATGAAGTAAACAAATTGCTCAAAATTTATGAGCAAATGTCTGCGACAATGAAAAAGTTAGGGAATATGGGGCCGTTATCGGCACTGGCTTCCCGCTTTATGCAAAAAAATCCGATGGGAGGATTCCCGTTTGGAGGAAAAACCGGATTTCCGTTTTAAGCCAAAAGGCGGAAATTAATATTTAATTTTAATTAGAAAGGAAAAAGAAATGGCAGTACGTATAAGACTTTCACGCGGTGGTTCAAAGAAACGTCCTTTTTACCGTGTAGTAGCTGCAGATCAGAGAGCTCCTCGTGATGGTAGATTTATTGAAAAATTAGGAACATTTAATCCATTGTTACCTCAAGATCATAAAGACAGATTTGTTATTGATGTTGAAAGAACAAAAGACTGGTTGTCTAAAGGTGCTCAACCTACAGAAAGAATGCAAAAAATGCTTGCAACTCTCGGGTTATGCGAAGCTCCTGCTATTCATGAACAGCCACAAAAGTCAGCTCCAAAAGCAAAAGCTCAGGAGAGAATGAAAGAAAAAGCAGAAAAAGCAGCAGCTCAAGCTGAAGAAGCTTCTGCAGAATAAATTTGTAACTTGAATAGAGAACAATAATGACAAAAGATGATAGAATTTGCCTAGGTAGGATTGTCGGTGTTCACGGAATTAAAGGTGAAGTTAAAGTAAAAAGCTTTACGGAATGTGATGTGGATATTGATAAGTACGGACCTGTTTATAATAAGGATAATTCAAAGTCTTTTGATATCAAAGTTGTTGGACATTCAAAGGAACTTTTGCGAGTAAAAATTAAAGGTATTGATGACAGAACAATTGCTGAAGCTCTCAAAGGTACTGATTTATATGTTTTACGCAGTGTTTTACCTGAATTGAAAGATGAAGATGAATTTTATCAAACAGATTTAATTGATTTGGATGTTAAAATAGAAGATTCTGAAGAAGTCATAGGTAAAGTATCCGGAATTTATAATTTTGGTGCAGGAGATGTTTTGGAAATTAAATTTTCTGACAAAAGTATACATATGATACCTTTTACAAAACAATATGTCCCTGTTGTAGATATTAAAAATGGCTATATTATTGTAAAAACTGCAGAAATGCAATTTGTTGAGGACGAAGGAGAGGAACTGTGTTAAATGTAAAAATTTTAACAGCATTTCCTGAAATTTTCCCTGGTTTTTTAGGTTATTCGTTGACCGGAAAGGCTTTGGATAACGGAGTTTGGTCGCTTAAAACTATTAATTTAAGAGATTATGCTTTTGATAAGCATGGATCTGTTGATGATACTCCTTGTGGAGGCGGTGCAGGAATGATTATGCGTCCGGATGTTTTAGGTCGTGCAATTGATGAAAATTATCAAAAAGGAAAATTGATTTGTATGAGTCCAAGAGGAACTCCTTTAACACAACAAAAAGTACATGAATTGGCAAAACAAGAAGAAATAACGATTATATGCGCAAGATTTGAGGGAATTGATGAAAGAATCTTTGATGCTTATGACATAGAAGAAATAAGTATAGGAGATTATATCCTTACCGGAGGAGAACAAGCGGCTCAAATTATGCTTGATGCGGTTGTACGGTTGTTGCCGAATGTGTTAGGTAATCAGGATTCTTTGGCAGATGAAAGTTTTGAAAACTTTTTGTTGGAGTATCCTCAATATACAAAACCTGCAGTTTGGAATAATATGGAAGTGCCATCTGTTTTAATGAGCGGACACCATAAAAATATCGAAAAGTGGAGACATGAAAAGTCGATTGAAGTTACAAAAAATAAACGACCGGAGCTTTTGAAAAAATATCTTGATTCTAAAAAGCTTTAGGTATATAAGGTATAAAAAAATAAAAGGGTAAAAGTGATGAATATTATAGAAAATATTGAAAAAGAACAAATGGAGAAACTTACTGAAGGTAAGAATATCCCCAGCTTTAAACCTGGTGATACATTGAAAGTTCACACAAAAGTAAAAGAAGGTGATAGAGAACGTATCCAAATTTATGAAGGCGTTTGCATTGCCAGAAAAAATGATGGCTTAAATTCTTCTTTTACTGTTAGAAAGATTTCTTTCGGTGAAGGTGTTGAAAGGGTATTCCCTTTATATTCTCCAAATGTTGCAAAAATTGAAGTTGCTCGTATTGGTAAAGTACGTCGTGCTAAACTTTATTTCTTGCGTGCATTACGTGGTCGTTCAGCTCGTATTGCTGACGATTTAACAGCAACAACAAAAGCTGCTAAAGAATAAGCTTTTTGCAGAATTTTAAAACCGAGTCAATAAACAGGACTCGGTTTTTTTTATTTTCTAAAACTATCTTTTATTAAAGCAAGATAGTTTTTTCTTGACTTATATGTAAAAATATCACATTTTATTTTTACTTAAGTAAGGATAGGTGGCCGAGTGGTCTAAGGCGCACGATTGGAAATCGTGTGTACCTCCAAAGGGTACCGAGGGTTCGAATCCCTCCCTATCCGCCATTATAATAATTAAGTTTTATTTTATAGCGATAAAAATTTTTGAAATTTATCTTAAAGATAGATGCAATAGAATGTAAAAAGCTTAATTCATGTCAACGTTTGGTAATAAATGTGTTTTATTCTTGAAAAATAGAAAAATTAACTTTTTTTATTTAATGTATTATCTATGATTTATAGAAAAAGGAGAAAAAAATGAAGAAATATGCAGTTGCTTTATATATATGTTTTATATGTTTTTCAGCAAAGGCACAAATGGCAGATGTACTGGGAGCGATGGAAATTCAAGGTATATTAACAAATGAAGCTAACAGGCAGATTGCTAATGGAAATAAAGCTATGAACCAACTGCAGTTTCAACAAGATTTGTCGTCGTTGATTATGGAAATACAGATGAATTTCTATGGTAATTATAATGCACTTAATAAAAATATGTTGTCATTCAATGGTTTTAGAGGATTGGAATGGAATATATATCCGTATCAAAATGGTTTTGTTATAGAATTTACTAAATTAGATAGTGCAAATTGTTTGTTTTGTAAAAATACATCTTTAGGGGCGCAAAAAGTCGAGATTGACGGAGATTGCAACTCCGGAGGTTCTGTAAAATTGTATTTTTAACGGGATATGCTCATTTGATATGTTGAAACAGGTTGCCTTTCTGGCCTTTTATAGAATATATGATTTTTATTATTCCTGTCTTCTTTATGTTCAAAATCAATCATGCTCACATCGGAAAATATGTTATTAATTATAAGTGTGCTTGTTAATTTGAAGTGTCTGATATTTTTCGCAATAGGGGTTTCTCTAACACCGAATTTAATCTTTCTAATGCGAGATTTTATACTATCTTTTTCTTCGACTATTCCTTCAGCAGTATCTTTTGTGTAATCTATTATAGGTTTGTTGGTTCTCCACAGAAACATACCGATAATACCACTGGCAACAGAAGAATGAAGTTGACTTTTAGAATCTTCATAATATGCATCTGTAGCTTTATATTTAATAAATTCATCAATTTCTGGTTTATCTTTTCTTAAAAATTCTTTCTCTGCCGTAATTTTTTTTGCTCTGGCAATTTTAAATTCTTTATATTTTCTGAGAACATCAATACCGGAAGCTACGCTGTTAATGATTGGAGAAGGTGCGCATAAAAGAAAATCAAGCAACATATGTTCTGGAAGATCTTGATCCTTTTTATAGGCTCTGTTTAATTCTTTTAATGGGTTTTGCCAATTATTCTTTATGTATTTCAATTTACTGGTAATACTAGTTACAGGTTCATTATTGTTTTTACGGTACATTTCATCTTGAAGTCTATGATACAATGGACCTAAAGTATATTTAGTGAAAACTCTTCCGGCACAAATAAGTACAGGTAAAGCGATATGTCCGCTAACCGTAAGAGCAATAGTTGTTACAAGAGCAGCTTGCGAAGCTAATACATCTACCCATCTGCCTTTATAAAAAAATTTTTCTGCAATATTTATGAGCGAGTCGTTGTGCTTGTTTAATTTTTTTTGAAAACTGTTTAAATCAATTCTTTTGCCCTGCAAAATTTTTTCATCTCTTCTGGTTTCATAATCTAAATAATACGAATCTATATCTACGGCTAAAGGATTTATTGCAAAAACTTTTTTACTACTAATATTGTCATATAGTGATTGATATTTACTTAGAGGTTTCTTTTTTAACATATATTGCATATGTTTATAAGCAGCACTAGGATGTTGATCTTGAAATGGTAGGACAGTTTCACGCAAAGATTTGCGATAAGGATTGTTAGTGTTCCTTTTTGGCGATTTTTCTTTTTCTCCTACATGGTCATCGACTTGTTCTCTAAAAAATTTTTCATAATTTCCCATTGTGGCAAGTTGTACATCAAGATTAGTATAATTGTCAGATTTTTGATTGAAGCTTTCTGAGCGAGTAATTAAAACAGCTCCTATCAAACTTTTTTTGAAATAATTGGCAATTTTTGTTTGAAAAGCATCCATAATATCTTCCGGAGTTTTGTTCTGTTCCAGAAAATCGTTTTGAATTTTTTGACTTTGTTGCCCTTTTAAGATTTCTGTTGCGGCACGAATTGCAGAATTTTCAAGTAAAGTATTGATGCAATAACCACGTTGTTTTCCACCTATTTTTTTTATCCATTTTTCACATTTTTTGTAAATTGGATTGAGTTCGCCATTTTCATACACGCTGATAGAATCAAAATTGCTTAATAATACAGATTCCACATTATTAACAGATTGTTGATTTATGGTTTCCCATCCTGTCAAATAAGCTATTTTATCGTAAAACTTTTGTTTTACTTGTGTGGCAATATCGTGTAAAGCTCCGCAATCATCTGCGTTTATGACTTCATTGATTAAAGACGGATTTACGTATTTAATTTCTTTGTTTTCAGAAATAATTTTTAAATTTTCTGAAATTTTATTTGCTAAATCTTCTAAAATACTTTCTACATCATTGCTGATATAACCGTATTCTGTATCCATTACTTGTAAGATAATTTCATATAAAATTTTATTCTGTATAGTCATTTGAATGGATTGATCTTTTGCTTTAGATAACAGATTTAGTCTTTCTTCTGTAGCTCGTCGGATTCTATACATGTTTTTTAAAGGAATATGTTCTTTTTTAGAAACATTTAAACATGCCAAAATATCTGCAGGGGAAGTAAAATCAAAACTTCTGAATTCCTCTGCCTGAGCAATCATTGCTTCGTAAACAGGTCTTTGTTGTTCTTCTGGCAAAAACCTTACCTGATTATATAACATTAAAGGATTTTGATTTAAATTTAAAGGTTCTATGTTTTGTTCTGTCATTTATCTTTCCTTGCTTTGACAGAATGTTGCATATTTTGGCAAAATTGTCAAGTTTTTTTACAAAAATGAAAAATTTTTACAAGTGTACGAAAAATACGTCTTGAAATTAAGAAACAAAGCAATACCTTGAATATGAACTATGTAAATAATTTCTAAGGAGATTTTACTATGGCTGCAGGTACTATTAAATGGTTTAATTATCATAAGGGTTATGGCTTTATTACCCCAGATGAACAACCTTCAGATAAAGATGTTTTTGTGCATATTACGGCATTGCAACGAGCTAACGTTGCAAAACTCGAAGGAGGAGAACGTGTTGAATATTCTACTTATGTAGATAGAGGAAGAATAGCTGCAAATATCCTAAATATACTATAAGAATCGTCTTTATAAATATAAATAAAAAATTCCTCATTAAAATTAGTGAAGAATTTTTTTTGTTTGTTTTATATTAAGTAATTTCGCTTTTGTACATTTTGTTTTTTTCTGTTGTTTTTTTCATTCTTTTGAGATAAAATCCGTTCAAATTAGTGTAATTTAATAATGAGAGAAGAATAATGGCTGATCAAATTGATACAAAAACAGTTAGCAAACTTGCTGATATATTGTCCTTGCATGGACTTACAGAATTAGAATATGAAACAGAAAATTGTCGTATTTGTCTTACAAAAGATGCTATCAGTACTCCGGTTCAAAATGCAGTTTTAAAGCAACTTGCTGAAGATGATGATGTTGCAGAAAAAAAGGTAGAAGATCATCATACGGAAGAACAAAGTGTTGTAGATTCTCCAGATGATAGTAATATCGTTAAATCTCCGATGGTCGGTGTTGTATATCTTGCACCGGATACAAATAAACCTGATTATGTTAAAGTTGGAAATTTTGTTGCAGAAGGGGATACTGTTTGCTTGATTGAGGCAATGAAAACATTCAATCCTGTTAAGGCACACAAAGGTGGAAGAATTATCAAAATTTTGGTTGAAACCGGTGATCCTGTTGAATATGGTCAACCTTTGATGGTTATTGAATAATTTAAGGAAAAAATATGTTTGAAAAAGTGCTTATTGCTAATCGCGGTGAAGTTGCTTTAAGAATACATCGTGCTTGTCGTGAAATGGGAATTAAAACAGTTGCTGTCCATTCTGAAGCTGATGCAGATGCTATGCATGTTCGTCTTGCTGACGAAGCGATTTGTATAGGTTCAGCTCGTTCTGCGGATTCTTATTTAAATAAACCTGCAATTATTTCTGCTGCTATTATTACAGGTGCCGATGCAATTCATCCGGGATACGGCTTTTTATCAGAAGATGCTGATTTTGCAGAGATGGTCGAAAAACACGGAATAAAATTTATAGGTCCATCGGCTGAACAAATTCGGATGATGGGCGATAAAATTGCGGCAAAAAAATTAGTTGAAAAGTTTGGTATACCTACCATTAAGGGTTCTCCGGAACTTGCAGATGTTGAAGATGCAAAATTATGGGCAAAAAAAATAGGATATCCTGTTATTGTCAAAGCAAAAGAAGGCGGTGGCGGTAAAGGTATGAAAGTTGCCTTGTGTGAAGATGAAATAGAAGAAGCTTTTAATGTGGCTAAAGCTGAGGCGAAAGCATCTTTCCCTTCTGATGCTGTTTATATGGAAAAATATTTATGCAATCCAAGGCATATTGAAATACAAGTTCTGGCAGATAATTACGGCAATGTAATTCATTTGGGTGAAAGGGATTGTTCAATACAACGATTTCATCAAAAAGTTATAGAAGAAAGCCCTTCTCCTGCATTAAATCAAAAACAAAGAGAAGAAATTGGCGAACTTGTTCGCAAGGCAATTTCAAAAATAGGCTATGTTAATGCCGGTACTTTAGAATTTATGTTTGAAGACGGAAAATTTTATTTTTTAGAGATGAATACCAGGTTGCAGGTTGAACATCCTATTACTGAAGAAATAAGCGGTGTTGATATTGTTCGTGAACAAATCAGAATTGCAAGTGGCGCAACTTTAGAATATAATCAAAAAGATATTACATTTAACGGACATGCTATTGAATGCAGAATAAACGCCGAAGATTGTGAAAAATTTATTCCTTGCCCCGGTAAAGTTACAGAATGGCACGCTCCAGGTGGACTTGGTATCAGAGTAGATTCTGAAATTTATTCAGGATATTCAATATCTCCGTTTTATGATAGTATGATTGCAAAATTGATTGTACACGGAAAAACAAGAAATTCTGCTTTAATGCGTTTAAGACGTGCGTTAGATGAGTTTGTGGTTATGGGTGTAAAAACAACAATACCACTATTGCAAGATATAGTTTCGAAACCGGAATTTATTGATGGGCAATATAGTAATCATTGGCTTGAAAAATATATAAAAGACAGGGCTCAAAGCTTAAATGAAGAATAAATTATCTGCATATTCAATTATAACAAGTACAGTTGAGTCTATCAAAAATAATTTTTTGATACTTGCTCATTTGACGATGTTATTATGTATAGGAAATTATGTTTTTCTACAGTTGAGTGCATTGAAATATTCGATATATATTCCTTATATAGTAGGTTTATATTTATTTTATTTTTGCTTTTTTAGAATCTATTTTAAAAAAGCAAAAATATGGGATAAATCCGTATTTTTCCATTCATTAGGCAAATTTGTTATAATCATTTTATTAGCCTTTGCCTTTTTGATATTACTTAAATTGTTTTTGATATTGTTATATTTATTGGCAAAATCATTTGTAATTTTTCCTGATTTTTATAATTTTTTGTTTACAGTTTATCACTCCTTTATTGATTGGGAATATGCTAATATAATTAAATTTTTGTTTTTGTTTGTATTTGTGGTTTTTACAATAGGTATTCCTTATTTTTCGTGGATATCTTGTGTATTAGGAAAAGAATCGTCAATTACTTTTAGTATTTTAGAAGTTAAAGGAAGTTATCTGAAACTTCTGGAAGTATGTTTTTTAACTTATGTAGTACTGCCGTTATTGTTTGCAGTTCCTTTTTTTGCTATAGGAAATTTATATATATCTGTAGCTGTGTCTTCAATCATTTCTGTAATACAAACAGTTGCTTATGCGGAAATATATAGGCATCTGTTTTGTACGAATAATTTATAATCCGGGAACTAAAATGTTAGCATATTCATCAGAAATTTATGAAATAGATACGCAGGATATTGCCAAATTGCCTGATGGTCAATGTAATATAGAATTACCTGATGATGAAATCATTATAAAATTAGGTGATAATAAAGATTATTTTAAACCGGCAACATCACCGGATTGTTTGATTAAGGGACGAAAAGCAGTTGATAAAGCAATAAAAAATCAGCAAGCAACGATAAAAGTAAGGGTAGCTTTTGTTCCTAAAAACAAGTGGTATGATTTTATTTCTCCGTTAATTAGAGTGTTTCGTTATAGATTAAGAATGTATGGCTCAAATATATATCATATATCTCCACAAGAAATCAGAGAAATGGGGTTGGAGCGTAATATAAGAACTAAAGAAAATGCTTATGTTTTTTCAAATAATAAATATAAAATTCCAGAAGAAGATCGCCAACAAAGGTATCAAAAACTGTATGAAAGTTTAAAAGATAATGGTTTTAATGATAAATATCCTTTAGATATTATGATTTGTCGTAATATGGGCGTAAAAGATACATTAAATCAGGGACACCATAGAATGACTATTGCCTTGGACTTAAAAATAGATAAAGTTTCTGTTATATTTTCTTCTGCCGGTTCGGCTCCGCTTTTTTTACATAAATTACTAATGTTGATTGCAAAAATAAATATGTTCTTTAAAAAATAGCATTTATACACTTTTGTATAGTTAAAAAATGATGTTTTCTCCTTATTTATATTATGTACTCTAATGCAAATAAGGAGAAAGACATGACAATAAAAAAATCAAAAAAATATTCAAAAATAAGTGTTCAAAAAATTCCAAAGAAAAGAATTTCTTTTGATAAGAAATATATCTATGGACATTATGAGCCTGTTACAGAATATGATGAAGAAGATTTTTTAATTGAAGAAGATAATGAATATTAAATAAGGAGAAAACTATGAAAACAATTTTACCATCAGAAACCAATAAAAAAAATGATATTTTTTCCAGTTCGCAAATTGGAGATATGCATAATTTAATGAATTATTTTTGGAATTATATGGATATGCCTCTAAAAAATGAATGGACTGATATTGAGCCGAAAATAGAAATTTGTGAAAGCGATAAAGATATTGAAGTTATGGCCGAATTGCCGGGAATTGATGAAAAAGATGTAGATTTAAAAGTTTCTGCAGACGGATATTTGACAATTACCGGAGAAAAGCGAAGTAAAAATCAAACTGCAAAAAAAGGAGCTTATTTTTCAGAAATTTCATACGGAATGTTTAAGCGAACAATTCCTTTGCCAGGTGATATAAATTATGAAGCGGCTACTGCTGATTTTAATAATGGTATTTTACAAGTGATGTTGCCTAAGTTACCGAAAGAACAACAAAAAATGAAAAAGATAAATATAAAAACGAGCGATAAAATGTAATTGTTATATTGTTGCGAAAAAAAGAAGATTGAAAAATTGTGGTTCAATCTTCTTTTTTCTTTTTAAAAAACAAAAAACCGATTAAATAATCGGTTTGTAAATGGCGGGAGCGACGAGGCTCGAACTCGCGACCCCATGCGTGACAGGCATGTATTCTAACCAACTGAACTACGCCCCCATCTGACGATTGTTATGTATAAACAATAAAAATAATAAATGCAAGTATTTTTTTCATTTTTTTTGATGTTTTTGTTAATTATTTATCAACATAACCTTATTACATACTTGAAATTTATCTGTTTTGAGTACATTCTGACAAAACTATATGGTGTAGAGAGTTATTGTTTATGATAAGTTTATCAAAGTTAAGAAAAAAGACAAAACAGCTCAAGAGAGAAAGGACTCTGCTTGTTATTTATGGGATAGTTGTAACTATTGCATTGGTTGTTTCTTTGTATAATCAAAATAATGCAACAGCTTCTATAAACAGGCAAGAAACTATAGAGTATTTTGATGCAAATAATTCAGTTGCCGATGAAAATGCGACTATAGATGTTGATGAACAAACAGAAAAAGATTCTCAATATAATAATACGGATGATAAAGATATAGATTCTCTTGTTGATTCTACAGATCAAATTGCCAATATAGGCAATGAACAGATGACAATAGAAGTTAATAAAGGCGATACATTTATAACTATTTTAACATCTCTTGGTATAAACTATGAAAAAGCAGAAAAAATAACTAAAGCATACAAAAAAGTATATAACATTGCAAAAGAACTTAAAATTGGCCAAAAAATTCAAATTTCAGTTATGAAAGATTTTGTGGCAAATCAGATTATTGACATTGAAAGTATTTTGATTGAACCGTCTGTCGGTACCAGATATATTGTAGAACTCACAGATAATGAGGAATATACAGCAAGAAAAGAAACTGATGAATTTAAAAAAGAGTATATTAAAAAAAGTGGTACTATAAAAGGAACGCTTACTTCTTCTATGCAAAATGCAGGCATTCCAAATTCTATTGCAGCTGATTTTGTAAGTATTTTTGGTTTTAGCATAGATTTTAGCAGAGATATCCATCCAAATGATAAATTTGAAGTCGTTTATGAAGCATTTTTAGCTCCGGATGGAAAAATTGTTAAAACAGGTAATGTTTTGTATGCTGGCTTGACAGTATTAAAAGACGAATTTGCTATGTATCGTTTTACCGATAATAGCGGAAAAACTGATTATTTTGATTCTAAAGGGCAAGCTCTGAAAAAATCTCTCAATAAAAAACCATTGGCATTAAGTCGTGCACGTATTTCTTCTCGTTTTGGCAGGAGATTCCATCCTATTTTAAAACAAATGAAAATGCATACAGGTGTTGATTATGCTGCTCCTATCGGTACACAAGTTTATGCTGCCGGTGATGGTGTCGTACAAATGGCTCAATATAATGGAGGATATGGTAATTTTGTAAAGATTCGTCATAATAGTGACTATTCTACAGGATATGGACATATGAAAAGTTTTGCAAAAGGAATCCGGTCAGGAGTTCGTGTAAAACAAGGACAAGTTATAGGTTATGTCGGAAATACCGGACGTTCTACGGGTCCTCATTTACATTTTGAAGTTATAAAAAGAGGCGTTAAGGTTGATCCATTAAAGGAAAAAGCTGCAACTGGTGAAAATTTATATGGAAATTCTTTACAATCATTCAAAAAAGTAGTACAGAATACGGATAATATCAGAAAAACATCTGAAACAGAAGTTGTGCAAAACAAAGCTGATGAAACTTCTGTAGATAAACATATTTAATAATATTAATTTTATGGAGGAAAATATGGAACTAAAAGGTTCAAAAACTGAAGCAAATTTAAAAGCTGCATTTGCAGGAGAATCAATGGCAAGAAATAAATATACATATTATGCATCTAAAGCAAAGAAAGAGGGGTACAATATTATTGCAAAAAAGTTTGAAGAAACTGCAGATAATGAAAAAGAACACGCAAAATTGTGGTTTAAGTTGTTAAATGGTGGAATGCCTGATACAGAGGCTAATTTAAAAGATGCTGCAAATGGCGAAAATTATGAGTGGACAGAAATGTATGCTACTTTTGCAAAAGAAGCTAAAGAAGAAGGCTTTGATGAAATTGCTCGTTTGTTTGAAGGAGTAGCTAAAATTGAAAAAAGCCACGAAGAAAGATACAAAGCATTAGCAAATTCTTTGATTGAAGGCAAAATTTTTAAGCGCCCAACAAAAGTAATTTGGGAATGTGCAAATTGCGGTTGTCGTGTAGAAAGCCCGTTTGCTCCTGAAAAATGCCCGGTATGTGATCATCCTCAGGCATATTTCTTTGAATTGCAAGAAAGCTTCTAAATTTGAAATCATAAAAAAAAGAAAAGCTCGGTAATAATATCGGGCTTTTTTAGTGATTTATAATATAAAAGAAAAAAATCTTGACTGATTAAAAAAAAATATATATAAGCATAACAACCCGAGAATTCTTAAAGATATGATTAGGAATTTTAAATAATAATAACTAACCGGAGAAAATAAATGAAACGTACATATCAACCAAGTAAATTAGTAAGAGCTCGCCGTCATGGTTTCCGTACTCGTATGGCAACTGCAGGTGGACGTAAGGTTTTAGCAGCACGTCGTGCGAGAGGCCGTAAAAATCTTTCTGCTTAAATTATAGCATAAAGTTATGATACGAAAGATTGAAGTTCTCAAAAAAAGAAAAGATTTTGTAAGAGTCGCCAAAGGAGTTAGTGTTGTAACACCAACTTTAGTCGTTCAGGCGGCTCAAAATTTTTCTGATGATAATTCAATTATACGTGTAGGTTATACTACAACAAAAAAAATAGGAAAGGCTACTATCAGAAACAGAACCAGAAGAAGAATGCGCGCTGTAGTGTCAGAAGTTTTTCCTTCAAAAGCAGATGTAAATACAGATTATGTTTTAATCGGCAGGTGGAATACGGCAGTTTGCCCGTTTGATTTACTGAAAAAAAATTTAGAGAAAGCTCTGAATAATATTAGTAAAGATTTGACGAAATGAACCAATACATAAAACAAATTTTGATAAATATGATAAAATTTTATCAAAAATTTATATCGCCACTTTTCCCGGGATGTTGTAGATTTCGTCCTACTTGCTCTCAATATATGATAGAAGCTATAAAGGTGCACGGAATTATTAAAGGTATATGGTTGGGAATTAAAAGAATTATGAAATGTAATCCTTGGGGTGGTTCAGGTTATGACCCAGTTCCACAAAAATCTAAACAAAAATAGAAATTTTATTTTTTTATTTGCGGAGAAACAAAAATGAAAAATGAACTAAAAAAAGTATATATAGCAGTGTTGCTATCATCATTGGCAATTCTTTTGGTAGACAGATTTATAAATAAGAAAATTGTTGTCGATAATTCAACAGAAACTACGGAAATTTCAGAACAAGTAGTTGTTAAAAATGATGTTGTTGAAAATAAATCTCTATTAAAAGATGCAGAACAAGTTGTTAATGAAAATCATCATGTAAATTTTGAAAATGATGCAATTAGTGGTTCAATTCGCTTGCAAGGTGCTCGTTTTGATAATTTATTATTACATAAATATAAAGAAACTTTAGCTCCTGACAGTAAAGAAGTAAGATTGTTTTCTCCAAGTTCTACAGAGATACCGTATTATATGCAATATGGATGGTTAAATACAAAAAATAATGAGGTTGTTCTTCCAGATGAAAACACAATGTGGACTGTAAAAGGACAAAAACTTACGCCGGATACCCCTATTGCTTTAGAATGGGAAAACGGGCAGGGCTTAAAGTTTATTAATAAAATTTCACTTGATGATAATTATATGTTTCATATAGAACAAATTGTAGAAAATAATACCGATAAAAATATAGAATTATTACCATATGCTTTGATAATGAAAAATATTACTGAAGATAATTCCAAAACAAGAGTTGTCCATAAAGGAATGATAGGTGTTTTTGATGATAAATTAAAAGAAATAAAATATTCGGAATTAGAAAAAGTTGGCGATAAAGAAAACATAAAAAGTAATTACAGCTGGGCAGGTTTTTCCGATCATTATTGGTTTAGTGCTTTAATTTTTAATAATTCCAAAGAAAGTTCAATATCATTTAAGCATACCGGAGAAAATATTTTTCAAACGGATTATCTGTTGCCGGCTATGAAAATACAATCAGGATTATCGGCAAGTAATGAATTTTTGATGTATGCCGGAGCAAAAGAAATTAAGTTGTTAGATAAATATGTTGATGAATATAATATTCCCAAGTTTGATTTAGCTGTTGATTTCGGCTGGTACTATTTTCTAACCAAACCATTTTTCTATATTTTAGATTTCTTATATAATTTAATAGGTAATATGGGATGGGCAATTTTGCTATTTGCAACCTTGTTGCGTATATGTATGTTTCCTATTGCTAATAAGTCCTATGAGAGTATGTCTAAAATGCGAAAATTTCAACCTAAAATTCAGGCATTACAAGAAAGATATAAAGACGACAAAATGCGCTTGCAACAAGAGATGATGGAACTTTATCGTAAAGAGCATATTAATCCGGCTTCGGGGTGTTTGCCGATGTTTATTCAAATTCCGGTATTCTTTTCTTTATACAAAGTATTGAATATTTCGATAGAAATAAGACACGCTCCTTTTATAGGATGGATTAAGGATTTATCAGAACCTGATCCTTTGGTTCTATCTGAACTTTTACATATTTATGTACCGGCATTTTTTAATATAGGTATATGGCCTATCATTATGGGATTGACGATGTTTGTTCAACAGAAACTTAATCCTGCGCCGACAAATAAGGATCAGGCAAGGGCATTTGCTCTTATGCCGTTAATCTTTACATTTATGATGGGGCATTTTGCTTCAGGATTAATTATATATTGGACATTCAGTAATTTATTCAGTATTATCCAACAAAAAGCTATTATGCATAAAAATGGAGTTAAATAATGGATTTTAATCTGGAAAAGTTTAAACAGTCAGAATTAGATAAAGCAAATAGCCTATTTCATGGAAAATGTGATTTCTTACTGGGTGTGGCTAAGTTTGAACAATTACCGGATGCAAATCTACCGGAAATAGCTTTTTCCGGTCGTTCCAATGTTGGAAAGTCAAGTATTATCAATGCACTTTTTTTTAATAAAAAAATTGCAAAAACATCAAATACACCGGGGCGAACCCAACAGCTTAATTATTTCAATTTTAGTGATAGACTTTATTTAGTAGATTTACCAGGTTATGGTTTTGCAAAAGCACCTGATAAAGTTGTTAAAAGTTGGCAAAATCTAATAGCGGCATATTTGCAGGGCCGTGTTAATTTGAAAAGAGTTTTTTTGTTGATAGATTCTCGAACCGGAATTAAAAAAAATGATGCTGATATTATGGAAATGTTAGATAAAGCAGCTGTTACTTATCAAATTGTGCTTACAAAAATAGATAAGATAAATAAACAAGAGTTAGAACTTGTATCACAAAAGATATCCGCAGAATTACAAGAGCATGCAGCTGCATATCCAAGCATAATTGCTACAAGTTCCGAAAAAAGTCTCGGAATTGATGAATTGCGAGCTGAAATTATCAGCCTGACAGAAAACTAAAGATTATTTTTTTAATTGTGCATTATACAATGAATGATATATGCCATTTTTAATTTTGAGCAAATCTTTATGTGTGCCTTCTTCAACAATTTCGCCGTTATTTAAGACCAGTATTTTATCAGCGTTTTGGATAGTTGATAATCTGTGAGCAATAACGAATACAGTTTTGTTTTTCATAAGATTAGTGATAGCTTTTTGCACTAAAGCTTCTGTTTTATTATCAAGAGCAGAGGTTGCTTCGTCTAAAATTATAATCGGGGCATTTTTAATAAATGCTCTGGCGATGGCTATTCTTTGTCTTTGTCCGCCGGAAACAAGAGCTCCACGTTCTCCTATGTCCGTATTTATACCATCTTCCAAACCGTTAATAAAATCTTCCAAATAAGACATTTTTATAGCTTCTTGTAATTGTTTTTCGGTAGCATTTGGATTACCAAACAAGATATTCTCTTTTATTGTTCCGGAAAACAAAAAATTATCCTGAAAAACAACAGCAATGTTTTGATGAAGATTTTCAATAGAAATATTCTTTATATCTGTATTATCAATTTTTATGCATCCTTGTTGTGGATCATAAAAACGCATCAAAAGATTAACTACCGTAGATTTTCCACCTCCTGAATTACCTACCAGCGCAACGGTTTTTCCGGCTTCAGCCGTAAAAGAAATATTTTGCAAGACATTATGGCCGTCAACATAAGAAAAGCATATATTTTCAAAAGAAATATTCTTTTTAATATTTTTGATTTTTTTAGGATTTTTAATATCAACAATTTTTGGTTTAATTTGTAAAATTTGTGCAACACGTTCAATAGCTAAAAAGGAAATTTGCATATTATTATAGTTTTTGCCGATACCCTTTATTGGTGTGTATAACAAAATAAGGGCTGTGATGAAAGAAACAAAATTTCCACTGGTAATTGTTCCGTTTACGATTAAATAACTGCCATATCCGATAACTGCACCAATACCAACAGAAACGACAATGTGCATCAATGGGGTCATCCAACCGGTTCTTTGTACGACTTTCATTGTTAGTTTAAAAATGATTTTGAGTGTATTATCAAATTTTTGAAACATATAATCGTTCATATTATATGAAGTGATGGTTTTATGACCACCGAAAGTTTCGTTATAGTTGGTGGCTATTTTGCTTGCTTCTGCAATATTAGATGTAATAATATGTTTAATTCTTCTCCTTACTGAAGTTAAAGGTAGTAGAGCAAACAATAAAACTATTATAGCAATAATGGAAAGTTGCCATGAGTTATAAATAAGAACACAAATCAATGAAACAGAAGAGAAAAATCTTGATACAAATAATTTCAAATTATCTAATAAACCGGAACAAGCAATATCTGCATCACCAGAAAATCTTTGAATAATTGTACCGGATTCGCACGAATCAAAAAAACTGCTTTCAAGATTTAAAAGCTTTGTATACATGGCACGTTTTAAATCATGATTTATTTTTGTACCGACCCAAGTATTCAGATAAGTAGCTGTATAATTCAAAAAACCCTGTACGGTTGTAAAGGCTACTATTAAAAAAGGAATATACATAGGCGAACCTTCAGTTTTTGCAATCATTACATTATCCATATAAGGCTTAAGTGCGAGAGCAACGACGGAATCAAGAGCTCCGATAGGAATACTTATTAGTACGGCTAAAAGGGCGCGTATCCAATATGGTTTTATATATGGCCACATAATTTTGTAATGTTGCTGAAAGTTCATTTCTGAAGATTGTTTTTGTTTTTTCATTATAGTGCCTTAATTTTTGTTAATAAGTGCATCATACATATATTTTCTCTTCTTGCAAGAAATTTTTATATAAAGTTTAAAAATCTTAAGATGGCAAAAATGGCGCAAATTTGCAAAAAAACGATAATTTTAAATACAAATTGATAGGTTTTCTTTTTGTTCTTGTGATGTAAAACTTTTTGCCCTAACATTGCTCCAAGAGTTCCACCGACAAATTCTAATGTATGTAAATTGCTTTCCGGAATACGATAATTCCCTTTTATTGCAGCACGCTTATCAATTGCATAAGCTATAAATGTTGTAAAGTTAATAGTAATAAATTGAATTACAACCAGTAATAATATAGTTTTGTAAGAAAAAGCCGAAGTCTTAAAGTAATAATTTTCTAAAATATAGGCGATACCTACAATAACTGCAGAATTTATAATATAAAACGGGTTGCGTTGCAATGGTGGAATGACTAATAAAATTCCAAATAAAATGACAGAAAAAGTTAATAACATAAATTTCTCCTTTCTAATTTTTCCAAAAACTGAACATTATTTTATGATTTTCCGAATTATGTTAGGTGTTAATATTTGTGGCAATATTGTATAATTCCCATCGCTGTTATAATAAACGTAGAGAGGAATACTGTTTCTATCGTACATTTGTAAAGCCTTAAATATATTTTTATCTTTGTTGGTCCAATCTGCTTTTAATAACAACACATTGTGCTTATTAATTATTTTGTTGAAGGCTTTTGAAGATAATGTGCTTTTATCATTTAATAGACAAGTTAAGCACCATTTTGCCGTAAAATTGATAAAAACAGGTTGATGATTTTCAATGGCATTTTGCAGTTTTTCTGAAGAATATGTTTGCCATTGTGTAATTTCTCTATTTACTAAATTGATTTGTGCAAACAAAACCCAAAACAGCCATATAATAGTTAACAATACTGGAATGCTTAAAATACGTTTTAAATATATGAGCCATTTTCCGGATTTTGGCAGGATTTTAGCAATAGTATGAGGAAAAATATCAATCATAGCAAAAGGTAAGGCATAACCTAAGGCAAGAGATATAAAAATAGGATAATACAAGTAAATTGATTGTAAAAATGCGTACCCCATAATCATACCCATAAACGGACCGGAACAGGGGCTGGCAATTATTACGGCAAATAAACCTGTTAAGAATGAGTTCATTTTTGTATATTTTGCAATATTAAATTGAGGAATTCTGATAACATCCAAAAACATTAAAAATATTATGGTAAATATAAAAATCATGCTTGCCACGAAATATGGAGATTGTAATTGAAATCCCCAGCCGATAGCCTCTCCCGTTTTGCGAAAATAAAATAAGCATGTTGCCATAAATAAAAAACAAAGCAATACTCCTAAAACATACATAAAAGCATTGTAATAATTATGTTTTTGCATATTGTGATTTTTGAGCATATAAATTGTTTTGATACTTAATATCGGAAAAATACACGGCATAAAGTTTAATGTAATTCCGGCTAAAAAAGCTAAAATTATTATTATGAAGCAAGATGTTTTGATGTTGTAATCATTATTTGAAGATGCAAAAGTTTTTGTTGCTGATATAAATTCATTATTCCAATTCGGAGTTTTATAAAAATTTTGTGTGTTCAATTTAAAATCAAGGTGTTCTTCTTCACAAAAATCTTTGCAAGCCATCCAAGAAATTCTTAAAGTGTATAATATGTCTTTTTGAGGTGTAAAATTTGTATATATATAGGCGATTTTGTTGTAGCCATATTGAGTAATGACATCATCGTAAACAAATTTTTCGGAAATGGAAAAGGATGGTGTTTCTAAAAAAGGTTCTGCTGGTAATAATTCAATTTTTGTAGGAACTCCAAAATCTTGTTTTTCCGGTCCGTATATATGCCAACCGTTTAATAACTCTAATTTAGCTAAAATTTGAAAATTCTCATCAATAGTATAATCGGATAAAATATTGATTCGTACTTTATCTGTTTCTTTTGTTAATATTTCTGCTTTTGCCGAAAATATAATCGTACAGATTAAAAAACTGATAAATATAAATATTCTATTTTTCATTTACTAATGCGCTTCTTAAAGTTTTAAAATATAATAGGAACTGATTATGATTCCGGTAACTGTCATCAGAAATAATAATATTTAAAAGTATTTTATAAGTTATATTTTTTGTTGATTCTAAAATATTTTACATATTATATATTCTATATGAAAACAGAATTATACGAATTTTAACAGAATTATTTTATTGTGCAATAAAATTGAATAGCGGGTGAAAATAATATGAAGATGATAAAATATTTTTCAATGGTCGCAGTACTGATTGTTTCAGTATGGTTTTTCTTTACATATAATACTTCGCAATATCAAGTGCTCAATGGTGAAACTATGGGGACAATGTATAATATCAAAATTCGTACATCTGTAAAAGATTCAATGCTTTATGGTAGAATCAGAGAAAAACTTGATGATGTAAATAAACACATGTCTGTTTTTGATAACAATTCAGAAATTAACAAAATTAACAATGCTCAGGCAGGAGAATGGATAGAATTATCGCCGGAGATGTCAGAAGTGTTAAAGGCTTCTTATATTATTTATAAAAAAACTAACGGTGCATTTGACCCGACAATAGGAAAATTAGTTGATTTATGGGGTTTTGGTGCCAGTAAAAATGATCATATGCCTACACAAGAAGAAATAGATGAAGTGCTGTCTTACAGCGGATTTCAACATATTCAATTTTCACCGGATTATACCAAATTAAAAAAAGATAATGAAAAAACATATATGAATTTATCCGCAATAGCTAAAGGATACGGAGTAGATGTTATTGCTAAATTGTTACAAGATGAAGGTTATAAAGATTTCTTGGTAGAAATAGGTGGAGAAATTGTTGCAAGAGGTAATCGTGATGAAAATGCTAAAGGTTGGAATATTGGTGTGATGAATCCGAAAAATCTGCAAGAAAATATAGCCGTAGTTAATTTAACAAATTCTGCTGTTGCTACATCTGGAGATTACTTTAATTATATGTATGTTGATAATGCAGTTTATTCTCATACTATTTCAATGAAAGACGGAAAGCCGGTGCGTAGCAACCTCACGGCCGTTACGGTTTTTAGTGATAGTTGTAAAGACGCCGATGCTTATGCTACATCTTTTATGGTTATGGGAGAAAAAGAGGCTATAGCTTTTGCGAATAAAAATAAAATAAAATCTTTGTTTTTTATAAAAGATGAAACCGGAAAAATCACTATAGAATCCTCGCAAACTGCAAAATATATTTTGGATGAGAATAATGTCCGTAATTGAACATCGTGCCAAAATAATTTATAAAAATTCAAAAACAATAATGGTAAAATTTATTGATACGGATGCTTGTGAAAATTGTCCGATAGCTCATTGTTGTCAAATATCTTCAAAAGAAACTATAGATATTCCGAGTGATTTAGTCAAAAAAGCTGACAATGGCGATGAAATTTTGATTCTAATAAATGAAAATACACAAAAAATGGGCATATTGTTATATTATTTGTTGCCTACTCTTATTATTTTTGTTAGCCTTATAATCGGAAAATATTTGCAAGCAAGTGATGAACAAAATATATTGTATTCTTTTTTAAGCTTGATTGTTTATTATGGAATGCTTTGGATGTTTAAGAGATTTATAAGAATAAATATGAAAGTAATATCGGTAAAGAAAAAATAAAATGCTTGATTTAGTTATAACGGCTTCATTGTTTTTTATGACTATCGCCTTCGTTTCTGCGGTATTATTGTATTATGTGTCGCGAAGATTTAAAACTGAAACTGACGAAAGAATAGAAAAAATACAACAAATATTACCAATGGCAAATTGTGGAGGATGTGGAAGAGCCGGTTGTTCAGCGTTTGCCGAAGATTGCGTAAAGGCAGATAAAGAATCTTTTGCTTTGATGTATTGTCCTGTCGGTGGTAATGAAGTTATGCAAAAAATTTCTAATTTGCTCGGTTTTGAAAGCTGTAAAAAAATTAAACAATTTGCCGTAATTCACTGTCAAGGTTCGTGTGAAAAATCTCCTCAAACGAACATGTACGAGGGGATAAAAAGCTGCTATATAGAAAATACCATTTCAGCCGGAGAAAATGGATGCCCGAATGGTTGTTTGCATTTTGGTGATTGCATAAAAGCTTGTAAATTCGGGGCTATAAGTTTTAGTGATAAAACTAATATGCCGATAATAAATTTAGAAAAATGTGTCGGTTGTGGTGCTTGTGTAAAATCGTGTCCACGAAAATTGATAGAATTAAAAAATTATGATGAGAACGGTAATTTAATATATGTTGCATGTGCAAATACTCAGAAAGGTGCTCAAGCCCTAAAAAATTGTAAAGGAGCATGCATAGCTTGCGGAAAATGTGCTCGTTTAAGCGAATCTTTTGTTGTAGAAAATAATTTGGCTAAAATTATTGATGATAAAATCGCCGGGTTAATGGGAAGCGAGTTGGAACAAAATTGCCCGAATAAAGTAATTGTTTTCAAGCAGGAGAATACTAAAAATGAAAAATAAAATTTTTACTTTTCCTGTGGGAGGAATTCATCCTGATAAATTCAAATTATCTTCTGATAGTGCTATGAAATATGCAAATTTGCCGGATATGGCATATATTTCTTTATGTCAACATCGTGGAAAGCCGGCAATTCCTGTTGTGCAAAAAGGAGACAAGGTAAAAGTAGGGACTCTGATTGCAAAAGCAGATGGTGATTTTTCTGCAAATATCCATTCTTCTGTTTCAGGTGAAGTTATCAAAATTGAGAATATGTTGAATGAATACGGGTATCCGCAACCAATGATAGCAGTTAAAGTTATTGGTGACGAATGGGATGAAAGTATTGATTGTTCAGATACAGTGATTACAGAAATTACTAAAGATAAGTCAGAAATTTTATCAGCGATACAAAATGCCGGAATTATAGGTTTAAGCGGTTCAGGTTTCCCTACTTCTCTAAAGCTTAATGTTCCGGAAAATAAACATATTGATACTATTATAATAAATGGTATTGAGTGTGAGCCTTATTTTACGACTGATGATAGAGTTATGCAAGAAAAAGCCGAACAAGTTGTAATCGGTGCGCGTATATTAAACAAAATATTCGGAATTCAACATGCTGTAATTGCTATTGATGAAAACAAGCCGAAAGCGATTAAAATTTTGCAAAAAATTACATCAGGATATGTCGGGGTAAACGTGGTTGTTTGCAAAACTAAATATCCGCAAGGATCAGAGAAACAATTAATCAAAGCTGTTACAAACAGAGAAGTGCCACCAGGATGTTTGCCTGCTGATGTTGGTTGTCTGGTGCAAAATGTCGGCACGGTTTTTGCTATTTATGAAGCTGTTCAAAAAAACAAACCATTAATCGAATGTATAGTGGTTGTGTCCGGTGGTATGGTTAAAAAGCCCACTAATATAATTGTAAGAATAGGCACTCCGTTTTCATTTATTTTGCAACAGGAAAAAATAGACTATACATCTGCTGAAAAAATTATAATCGGAGGCCCTTTAATGGGAAAAAGCGGAGTTTGTCTTGATGCTCCGGTAAGTAAAACAAGTTCAGGAATTTTATTAATGGGTAAAAATTCTTTAGTTCAAGAAACAAATGAAGAATGTATTCGTTGTGGTCGTTGTGTGTCTGTTTGTCCGATGGGGTTGCAACCTTATTTGATTACTTCTGCAGTAAAAGATGATAATCTTGCAAAAATAAAGAATTTAAATATACTCTCTTGTTTAGAATGCGGTTGTTGTACGTACGAATGTCCGGCAAAAATTAGGGTTACGGATTATTGTAGATTGGGAAAAGCTAAACTTTTGGCACAGAAAAGATAGGATAAAAATATGTTAAAATTTTCTACTTCACCACATATGTATTCTGCAAATTCTACAAGAAAAATTATGTTAGATGTTATAATTGCTCTCTTACCGGTAATGATAGCTGCAATATTGTTTTTTGGATTGTCTGGATTGTTGGTGATTATAACATCTGTAACTTCTTGTGTTTTTTTTGAATATTTTTTTCAAAAGTATGTGTTTTCTAAAAATGCAAGCACAAGTGATTTATCAGCGGTCGTAACAGGGATTTTATTAGCATTTAATTTACCAAGTAATATTTCTTTAATGTTGGTTGTTTTAGGTTCGTTTGTTGCTATAGTATTTGGAAAAATAGCTTTCGGAGGAATTGGAAAAAACATTTTTAATCCGGCACTTGTCGGTAGGGTGTTTTTATTTATTTCTTTTCCTGTAGCTATGAATTCGTGGCCAAAACCAATGCTGCTGAAATTTTTTGAAGTAGATAGTGTAACCTCGGCGACACCTTTAAGTATGTTGAAACATAATGCGCATCTTGAAAATTTACCAGACTATATGCAGTTATTTTTGGGAAATATAGGAGGAAGTTTAGGTGAAACATCAGCGATAGCTATTATTCTTGGTTTGATTTATTTATTATGGAGAAAAATAATTAGTTTCCATATCCCGTGTTTTTATGTAGGAACAGTATATTTGCTATTTTTGCTAATGTTTTTATATACCGGTGAATTAAGATATCAGCCGTTATTAAATGTCTTATCAGGGGGAGTGTTATTGGGTGCTGTTTTTATGGCTACGGATTATACAACATCACCAATGACAAACAAAGGAAGAGTTATTTTTGCTGTGGGATGTGGAGTTTTGACCTATATAATTCGTGTGTATGGCTCATATCCGGAAGGTGTATCATTTGCAATTTTAATTATGAATGCTTTTGTACCGTTAATTGATAATTTATGTAAACCAAAACTATTTGGAACGAGGTAAAATGAAAAAAAAATCTACATTTTGGAATATGATATTTTCATTTGTTACAGTGTCGTTTTGCGCATCTGTTGCAGTTTCTTTTATATATGCACAAACAAAATCATCAATTCAGGAAAATAAAAAAAATGCAGAGCTATCGGCAATAGTAGAACTTTTTGGTGATGATTTTGATAATAATCCTTTAGAAGAAAAAATAAATATTGAAGAAAAAAACGGAAAATCTATAGAAATTTATCTGTTAAGAAACAACAATACCATATATGCTATGGCTATAAACAGTTATACAACAAAAGGTTTTGGTGGTGATATATATATGTTGGTTGGCTTTTATTTAGATGGTACGATGGCCGGATATAAGGTTATAGAACATAAAGAAACACCAGGACTTGGAAGCAAAATGAATGAAGACAAATTTAGAAACCAGTTTGAAAATCTATTTTTGCATGATGAAGATATTGCGCTTAAACAAGATGGTGGAAAAATTGATGCAATAACTTCAGCAACTATAACTTCAAGAGCAGTGATTGACGCAATTAACAGAGCAAAGGATACTTATGAAAAATTTATCAAAGGAATCAAATATGAATAATATTCATTGGAATGAACTTACGAAAGGTATTATTAAAGAAAATCCGACTTTTGTAATGTTACTTGGTATGTGCCCGACGCTTGGAGTAACAACTTCTGCCATAAACGGGTTGGGTATGGGGTTGGCAACATTGTTTGTCTTAATGCTTTCTAATACAAGTATTTCTTTAGTAAAAAATTTTATTCCTGATATGGTAAGAATTCCTTGTTATATTGTAATTATTGCTTCATTGGTAACAATTATGGAGTTATTAATGCAAGCATATTTTCCGATTTTGCATACTTCATTAGGTATTTTTATTCCGCTTATAGTTGTAAATTGTATTATTTTAGGACGTGCTGAAGCGTTTGCATCTAAACATAATGTGAGAGAATCTTTGTTAGATGCAATTGGCATGGGGCTTGGTTTTACAATGTCATTAACTTTATTGGGAATTATGAGAGAAACCTTAGGGAGCGGATCAATTTTCGGATATCATTTTCTTCCGGAAAACATTACGGGTATCGGAATTTTTATTTTACCTCCGGGAGCCTTTTTTTCTTTGGCTATATTAATTTTAATCTTTAATAGAATTAAGTTAAGAGGATAAAAAATGACATACGTTATGATTTTTATCAGTGCTATTTTTGTTAATAATATTGTGTTATCGCAATTTTTAGGTATTTGCCCGTTTTTAGGAGTATCTAAAAAGCTTTCTACAGCAATTGGCATGGGCTGTGCAGTTTTATTTGTGATGACCTTATCTTCAATCGCTACATATTTTGTATATCATAAATTGCTCGTACCAAACGGGTTGGAATACATGCAAACTATTGCATTTATTTTAGTAATTGCAACATTAGTGCAAATGGTTGAGATTATTATCAAAAAAGTTTCTGCTGTGTTGTATCATTCTTTAGGCATTTTTTTACCGTTAATTACTACAAATTGTGCAGTTTTAGGTATTGCAATTTTAACAGTAAATAAAAATTTAGATTTATTGGAAACGACATGTTTTGCTGCAGCGAATGCTTTAGGTTTTATGTTGGCATTGGTGCTTTTTGCAGGAATCAGAGAAAGAATTGCCACTAACGAAGTCAGAGTGCCTGAAATTATGCGTGGTATTCCGATAGCTTTAATTGCTGCCGGAATATTAGCGATGGCTTTTATGGGTTTTGCCGGAATTTAGCAATTTTTATAATAGCTTTTTTATTTTTGCTACAATATCATCAAACATTTGATAAGTCAGCACACCGGTGTTGATGTTGTATCTTGATGTATGGTACGAATTTATCAAGAGTAAATTTTCTTTTTCTAACAAATGTACAGCTCCGTGAGCAAATTTATATGTTGTTTTTTTATATTTTAGTGCTGATAATAAAGAATAGTGGGCAACAGCACCCAGAGATAATATGATTTTCAAATTAGGCATAGATGATAGCTCTTGTTGCAAATATATTCCGCAATTTTTTATTTCGTCTGTTTTTACGATATTTTTAGGAGGAACACAACGAACAGAGTTAGTGACTCGTACATTTTTCAATGTAAATCCATCATCATTTCTTTTTTGATAATTTCCTTCAGCAAAATTATATTTTTTTAGTGTAGGATATAAAACATCACCAGCATAATCATTGGTAAAAGGTCTGCCTGTTTGATTAGCTCCATTTAATCCAGGCGCAAGCCCTACTATAAGGATTTGTGCGCTTAAATCTCCGAAAGATGGTACGGGAGCATTATAATAATTTGGAAAGTCTTGTATGTTTTTCTTGCGAAATTCCAATAATCTTTCGCATAATTGACAGTTCTTATCGGGGCAAACGAAATCCATTTTTATATCCTTATAAAATTTTTATTCTATTCTATGCGAAAAAAAATAAAATACACTATTTAAATTCAAAATATCATACATATATAGAATTTGCTTAAACGGTGAAACGTTTTATATGACTTTATGAAACTTAATTTATAAATGGAGTTTTAAACATGAAAAAAACATTGTTACTATCAAGTGTTGCTTGTTTATTTGCATTAAATGCAAATGCACAACTAAATAATGACCATAATATGATGTGGTATGGTAAAGAAGTTGCACCATATATCGGAGCAGATTATGCTTATGATTATGTAAAATCAAAAGGTGATTTGAAAAATCTAAAAAAAGATTTTAATTCCGGTATTATAAATATGGGTGTTAGAACTATGAAATATGGTGGTTTAGAAGCTTTTTATCAACATTCTGCAAATACAAAATCATTTAAACATACTGATAATCCTGTGAAATCAAGATTCTATGCGTATGGTGCTGATTTGCATGGGTATATGCCGATTGGATGCCATGGCTTCAATATTGTTGGGGCTCTTGGTATAGCAAACTATAATTTAAAATTAAAATCACAGTTTGGCAGTGAAGATAAAAATAGAATGGGGTACCGTGTAGGAGCAGGATTACAATACGATTTTACAAATCATATTGCAGCACGTTTAATGGGAAGATATACGTATCTTGGTGCTAAATATTTCAGCCATATAAACGAAGTTACCGTAGGTATGCGTTATAGCTTCTAATAAAGCATAATAAATAAAAAAGCACATTTTTTAATGTGCTTTTTTGTGTCTTATATAAATTTTAATACAAGATTAAGAGAATTATTTTATTATGCCTGATAAGAAAGGCATAAATTATGAAGTTATTTAAAAGTTATATATGTTGTTTTGTATGTATGTTGTGTTTTCATAATGCTGTTGCTGAAAATATACTTACATCAGGGCAGTCGTGTGAAGATATAAAACCGGGAGAGATGGTTGATGTTGTTAAAAATAGAGCAACAGATGCAGCCAATTATTTTGCTGTAGAGAATATGCCCGTGGTTCAAAAATATAGAACATATTTTAATGACCACGATTTTAATGTGCTAATTTATAAGATTATAGATGAAGCAACAGATAATTTGCTTGTTACTCCGGTATCAGAAGATGATACAAAAGTTTGTGTTGAAGTTAATATTGATGTAGATAAAGATAAATATACAATTATTTTAGATGAATTTTTACATGAACGCGGGACGGAAACTCCGACAGATGTTATTATTGAATCTGTCAGTGAAGATAAAGAAACTGTTGCAGAACAACCTGTAATGACAGAAACAAATATAGAAGATAAGGGTTTGGTCTTTGTTGCCCCAACAGTATTTTATAACGGAGCTGTTTCAGAAAATCATTCTAAATTAGTGCAACACTATATGGGGCAAAATAATTGGTTTTACATTACAACTAAAGAAGAAATTGCTGATTATATAGTGTATCCTCGTGTTGAAAAAGCTCGTATTGAACATAGCGAAGATGGTACAGGATATTTAAGTATGAATACACTGTTTGTTTTAACTGATGTTGATGGCGAAGAAATTTCTAGTGATAAACAAGAACGCTCCATTATGCTTGATGATGCAAAAACAGAGCAACAAAATGCTCAAGATGTTATGAAAAAAATGTTTGCAAAATCTTCCGGAATTGTTTCTAAAAAAATAGAAAATTTGATAGAACACAAAAAAATTCAACAATAAAAAAGGTCGTATTGTACGACCTTTTTATTAGAATTGTTAATTAACAACTAAATATTTCCTTCTGCATATCTTTTTGCCATATTTGATAATAACATTGGCTTAATTTTGTCTGCATAACCTGCGGCACCGAAGGCAATATAGCGTGCTTCACAAACTTTTTGCATTTCTTCAATTGCAGGTTTAAGGTATTTTCTTGGATCAAATTCTTTAGGTGCTTCCGTAAATAAACGGCGAATAGCACCGGTAATTGCCATACGGCAATCGGTATCAACATTTACTTTACGAACACCTGACTTGATACCGCGAACAATTTCTTCAACAGGAACACCATAAGTTTGAGGAATAGTTCCGCCATAAGCATTTATTAAATCTTGTAATTCTTGAGGAACAGAAGAAGATCCATGCATAACAAGGTGTGTGTTAGGTAATTTTTGATGGATTTTTTCAATAACATCAATTGCCAAAATTTCACCATCAGGTTTACGTGTAAATTTATATGCACCATGAGATGTACCGACAGCTACAGCTAAAGCATCAACATTTGTCATTTCAACAAACTTTTTAGCTTCATCAGGATTTGTAACTAATTTATCTCTTGAAATTATACCTTCTGCACCATGACCATCTTCTTTGTCACCTTTTCCTGTTTCAAGAGAACCTATAACTCCTAATTCTCCTTCTACGGAAGCTCCAACTGCATGAGCTCTGGCAACAACTTTAGATGTAACATCTACGTTATATTCAAATGTTGACGGAGTTTTACCATCTGTGGCTAGTGAACCGTCCATCATTACAGAAGTATAACCGTTTACTAAAGCTGATTGGCAAATATCAATTGATGAGCCGTGATCTTGATGTAAACAAAGAGGAATTTCCGGAAACATTTCTGCAGCTGCAGAAATCATATGGCGAAGCATAGGGTCTCCTGCAAATTTTCTTGCTCCTGTAGATGTTTGAATAATTACAGGTGCATTAACTTTTTTTGCAGCATTCATAACAGCTAAAATTTGTTCCATATCGTTAACGTTAAAAGCCGGAACACCATAATTGTTTTCGGCAGCATGGTCAAGTATTTGACGCATAGACACTAAAGCCATATTTTTCTCCTAAAATAAATATTAAAACTTGTATGACTATATTTATAGTTTATCATTTTTTCAAGATAATTTTATAATTTTTCTACTTTTTATAAATTATTTTTTCTTGTTCTTAATTTTGTAAGTTTGTCACTCACAACAGCGGTATCTTTGCCGGCATAAATTAATCTGTCATACATGCGCGCAATTTCTTTTTCTAAATATGCAGTTTCAATTTCATTTTCTAATTGTTGTTTTGCAACATCATCTGTGCCATTATAAATAGCTTCCATATCTTTCATAATATCTTCAACAAAAACTTTTTGATGTTCGCGTTTTTTCATAAAATATGGCAATTCATAAGCAACTTGTCTGGCATTAGTATAAGCTTCATCAGCATTTGCACATTTAAAATATTTTAATTTAAGCAAACGAAAAACAACTTCCAATTCTTCTTTGTCATCAATAACTATAAAAGGAATTCTGTTTGAAAATCCGGTAGAATATATGGCTTTTAGATATTCAACAAGATGATGAAAAAAACCGTTAATATTATAAAAAATAAAAGGTTTTACAGGTAAAAAACCATCTTGCATGGCAACACAATCATAAGCCAATTCATCTAATGTTCCAACTCCTCCGGGAGCAAATACAACAAAGTCGGCATTTAAAAGTTTTTGTTTTCTTTCTTCTAAAGTACCGGCAAAAATAATTTGTGACTGACATAAAATTTCGTCGCTATTGGAATATAAGGAAAAATATTCTTGGGTTGTAATACCTTGAATAGGGTTATCAATATTGTTGTGTTTTTCTTTCCATCCGTCTAAAACGCCTTTGGCTACTGCTCCCATAATACCATTATTAGATAAACCGAAATCAAGTTTAAAATCCATTTTTATAATTTGTCGCCCTAAATTATAAGCTTCTTGCACATAAATAGGCTCATTACCGTTACGAGATCCTCCGGCAACGAAAACTCTTATTCCTTCGGCTTTATTGCTTTCAACAAAGTCTGCTAACTCAGGGGTGTTAGTGCAATTATCTGTCATATCATAACTCCTCAATATCGCCTTTTTGTTGGTTTGCGTAAAATTCCCGAACAAATTCTGTTAAATTATTGTTTTCTATTGCTGTGCGCAAACCTTGCATCAATCTTTCATAATAAGCTATGTTGTGCCAAGTTAAAAGCATTACGGCTAAAATTTCATTACATTTTTGCAAATGATGAATATATGCGCGAGAATAATTAGTGCAAAGAGGACAACTACAACCTTCTTCTACCGGACGATAATCTTCGCGATGTCTTGAATTACGAATATTAATCGGACCGAATTTTGTAAAGGCTTGTGCTGTTCTGCCGGAGCGAGTAGGCATCACACAGTCAAACATATCAACACCACGCAATACGGCTCCAACTATATCATCAGGTTTTCCTACACCCATTAAATATCTCGGTTTGTTGTCGGGGAACATTTGAGGGGCGTAATCTAGAACTTCAAACATTTTTTCTTGTCCCTCACCAACAGCTAAACCACCGATAGCGTAACCATCAAATCCGATTTCTGTTAATTTCTCGGCAGAAAATTTTCGCAAGTCTTGAAAAATGCTACCCTGTTGTATGCCGAATATTCCGTATCCTTCACGATTAACAAAAGCATCTTTACTGCGTTTAGCCCAACGCATGGACATTTCCATAGATTTTTTTGCTTGATCATAAGTTGCCGGAAAAGGAGTACATTCATCAAGGCACATGGTTATATTAGAATCAAGCTTGTGTTGTATTTTCATAGATTCTTCAGGGCTTAAAAAATATTTTTTCCCATCGATATGCGAGCTAAAAGTTACTCCGTCTTCGGTTAATTTTCTTAACCCGTTTAAGCTCATAACCTGAAATCCTCCGGAATCAGTCAGAATAGGTTTATCCCAATGCATAAATTTATGCAGCCCTCCCATTTTTTCAACTAAATCCGCGCCTGGACGCAACATAAGATGGTAGGTGTTGCCAAGTAAAATTTCTGCTCCGGTAGCAGCAACAGATTCAGGCATCATAGCTTTTACTGTTCCGCAAGTGCCTACAGGCATAAACGCCGGAGTGTTTACAATACCGTGTTTTGTTTGTAATTTACCTCTTCTTGCTTTTCCTTCTGTTTTTATAATTTTAAATTTTAGCGACATATTTTTTCCCTTACATAAAATTAAGCTATTGTGCACCTAAATAAGCTAAAAAGCAAGTTAAGTTTTTATTTTTTATAAAAAATGATAAAAATATTATTTTGTGTAACATTTATAAACATAATGTTATTATATCCACTATAAAATACATATAAAATTCATAAAAATCAAATAGATAATTCAATTTAACAAACTGTATTTATTTTATGCTTTACAAAAAAAGGAAAAAGATACATATTTTTTAACAATGATCTAATTTGGAGTTTAAGAATTTGAAAAATTTTGTTCGTTTCTGCTTAAGAGCAATATTTAAGTTGTTCAAAGTTAAGTTTAATATAGAGTTTGATATTAAAAAATTACCAAAGAAGGGTGTTTATGTAGCAAATCATGTGTCTTTTTTGGATCCGGTGTTATTGTTTGCATTTTTGCCGGGAGAACCTATTTTTGCCCTTAATGGTCATTTATATCGTTGCGGACTGATTCGCTTTTTGTTAAAGACAGCTAAAGTTGTTGAATTTAATCCTATTGATCCTACCGATATTAAAAATTTAATAACAGAAGTTAATAAAAACAAACTTTGCGTGATTTTTGCAGAAGGAAGAATGACCGAAAATGGTGGCTTAATGAAAATTTATGAAGCCCCTGGTCTTGTTGCTGATAAATCTAAATCTCCGATTATTCCGGTTTGGATTGAGGGACCACAATACGGATATTTTTCTAAAACAAAAGGAAAGATTCCTCACCGCCCGTTACCAAAGGTTAATATAATTGTCGGCAAGCCTGTACCTTTCAAGTTAAAAGATGAATTGCGTAGGCAAAGAGACCATATTTCTAATGAAGTATATCAAATTTTACAAGAAATGTGTTTCAGAGTTCGCTATAATCCGGATATTTCATTGTTTGCACAATTGATGAAAACAGCAAAAGTCAATTCTAAAAAAGGATTATTACATCGTCCTACTTTTATTGAAGATATTCAGCGTAAACCTAATTCATACAAAGATATAATTATAAAATCTTTTGTTATAGGTAAATATTTTAAGAGAAGAACGGCTACCGGTGAGCATGTGGCTTTGTTGTTGCCAAATTCAATTGCGACCGTGTGCACATTTTTCGGATTAAGTGCTTATGAAAGAATTCCTGTAATGTTAAACTTTTCTGTAGGCGCAAAAAATATTGCATCTATGTGTAAGACAGCAGAAGTAAAAAAAGTTATTACATCTCTTACTTTTGTTAAAACGGGAAAATTTGAAAATGTTGTAGAAATTTTGAAAAATAACGGCGTAGAAGTTGTATTTTTAGAGAAAATAGGCAAAGAAATAGGCTTATGGAGCAAAATAAATGCTTATTTGCGCTACAAAATTAAGCGTGTTCCTCACAAAAAAGGTGGAAATAAAAAGGCAGCTATCTTGTTTACTTCAGGTTCCGAAGGAGCTCCAAAGGCAGTTGTTTTATCGCATGCTAATATAATTTCCAACATTAAACAAATGGCAACAATTGATACAATTAATATTACCGATACTATTTTCAATGCTTTGCCTATGTTTCACAGTTTTGGTTTAACGGTTGGTACGTTATTCCCATTATTTGAAGGTGGTAAACTGTTTTTATATCCTTCTCCTTTGCATTATCGTGTAATTGCAGAATTGGTTTATGAGATAGGCGCAACAGTTATGTTAGGTACTGATACATTTTACAGAGGATATGGAAAGATTGCGCATCCGTTTGACTTCCATAATATCCGTATTATGTACGCAGGTGCAGAAGCTGTAAAAACAGACACTAGAGAGATGTGGATGGAAAGACTTGGTGTCAGAGTTATGGAAGCTTATGGTACTACAGAATGTTCTCCTGTGGTTGCAGCCAATAATCATATTTTTAACCGCTTTGGTTCTATTGGAAAACTTGTTCCGGCAATGGAAGCAAAAATTGTTCCTGTTGAAGGAATAGAAAAGGGCGGAGAACTTTGGGTTAAAGGACCTAATGTGATGATGGGCTATATTTTACCAGAGAACCCTGGTGTTATTACACCTCCTGAAGATGGTTGGTATCATACAGGCGACGTTGTAGAAATAGATGATATAGGTTTTATATATATTCGTGACAGAATTAAACGTTTTGCTAAGGTTGGCGGAGAAATGGTTTCTTTGCATGCTGTTGATGATATGGTTAGAAATGCTTATGAATGGATGGGTGGAGAATTTGATTATGGAGTTGTATCCATCCCTCATGAAAATAAAGGTGAACAAATTGTTTTAGTAACTAATAACAAACAAGTTACTTCTGATGTTCTCCATAATTATATCAAAAATAACGGAATGTCAGAATTGTATTTACCAAGGATTATTTTGTACAAAGACAGTTTGCCTGTAGGTTCTACCGGTAAGATGGATAACCTTACTCTTAAGAAGATGGTTATTGAAGAATTAAGTACAAATAAAAATTAGTTTTTTAAAATGCAGTTTATAAAAAAGCGAGGATGAAATATCCTCGTTTTTTTGGTTATATTTGTCTTGCAATTTTCTGATTTATAGAATAAAATTTAAGCAGACAAGTAGAAAAGATTTGTCTGGGGTGTGGTAGCCTCATAACATCAATCGTGCAATTTTTGTACGCCTAAAAGTCATATTTGTATGGCTGGAAGGCGACAGAATATGTTTTTTTAAGCGAATATGTCGCACTAACGATGTTATTAGTTACCAACTTCCAGTCGTCTTTTTAGACGACTTTTTTAATGAATGGAGAAAGGAAACTAATATGAAGGTAAATAATTATGGCAAAATTATGTTTTTAGGAGTTTGTATATCTGTTATGGCTGTTTCTCAAGGACTAGCAGAATATTGCGAACAAGAAGCACATGGTTCTGGTTGGGGAGATTCTATTATTAATGATTATATGTCTGGTATTAAAGTTAAGACAACTTGTTACACAGATAGCAGTAAAACGCAAAAGGTAAGCATAAATACTAATGAATATGAAGTAAATGAGGACTGGGAAATTATTTATGATTCTTCCAATAATCCTATAGGATATACTTCTGCAGGAAGCACATATAACTTTGCAGATTTAAATCCTTATAGAGTTAGTACTTCAACATCTTTTGTTGGTGATAATGCAACATCAATAATAGCTACAATTGATTGGCATAATAATATTAGTGCAGATTATGTTTATAAATTTGATGAGAATGGTGTACCTGTTTCGTATGATATATCATTTACTAATAATGGAAATCAATTTTATGTTTCTACAGGCAACTTACAAACGGATGGTAATTATGCAACAACAGCTGCTGTATATGATACAGATGGAAATATTTTGATGGAAGGTTCAGGTGTTATACCTCAAAAGGATTATCCGGTAATAGACCAAAATGGTTCTTATAATTATAGTATATCAGATACTAAAGATATGATAGGCAGGTTTTATGATTATAGTGATGAAAATAATATTATTGAAACGAGTTGCAATGTAACATCTATTACTTCTTTAGATAATATTGGTATTGATGAAAGCAGTTGTCGGCAAAAATCATATACGAGAGATGAGTTTGCAGAAATGTTAGCCGGTAATTCTTCATCATCAACGACGGATGAACCAAGAGTAAAAAGAACATCTTATACTATACAAGAGGCTAATGAAGCAACACCTTATAAGGATAAAAAGTACTCTATCAGGTTTACATGGTAGAACTGATAATTTAACTAAAAAGCGAGGATGAAATATCCTCGTTTTTTTGCTAGATATTATCTAATTTTTCTTTAAGCTTTTCCCAAAAACTTTTTTCTTTAGGATAGCACGTATTATCTTTACTTAAACTACGAAATTCTTCCAATAATTCTTTTTGTTTTGAAGTTAGATTAACCGGAGTTTCTACTTTTGCAATAGCAATTAAATCGCCCCGAGCTGTAGAATTTATAACATTCATTCCGCAATTTTTCGTTTTAATTAATGTATCTGATTGAGTCCCGGCAGGAATATCAATTTTTACATTTTTTCCATCAATTCCTGGAATTTCAATGCTTCCGCCTAATGCTGCGCAGACCATAGATACAGGTAATTCAAAATAAAGATCATTGCCGTGACGTTCAAAAATTTTGTGTTTCTTTATTTCCACAAATACATATAAATCGCCTTTCGGAGCGCCTTTACCTCCAGCATATCCTCCACCTGCAACTCTCAAACGTGAGCCATCTTCAACTCCGGCAGGTATTTTAATTTTTAAGTTTTTTATTGTATTGATGTTTCCTTTGCCTCTGCATTGTTCGCATTTATCTTTGGCTAAGTAACCGGTTCCACGACATTTCGGGCATATGCTCTCAAAAATGAAAAAACCACCTTGTGTGGATCTGACTTTACCTGTTCCATGGCAGTATTCACATTTTGGAGGTTCTTTGCCATCTCTTGTGCCATGTCCATGACAAGAAGGACATTCTTCTGTAGATTCAACTTCAATCTCTTTTTCAATACCATTATAGGCATCTTCTAGGCTGATGCTTAAATCATAACGTATATCGGCACCACGTTGCTTGCGATTTTGAGGTCTAGTCCCTTGTCCCATAAAATCAGAAAAAATATTGGAAAATACATCAGAAAAATCAAAACCTTCAAAAGGGTTCCCTCCGGAAAATCCGTTTCCGCCATTTTGAAATGCTGTATGTCCGTATTGATCATAAGCAGCCCGCTTTTGATCATTACTTAAAACCTCATAAGCTTCATTTATTTCTTTGAATTTTTGTTCCGCATCTTTATCTCCACGATTATGGTCGGGATGATACTTCATAGCCAATTTACGATAAGATTTTTTTATTTCATCAGCAGTAGCTTGTTTATTAACTCCAAGTACTTCGTAATAGTCACTTTCCATTTTTTATTCCTATTTTTTTCTTATGAAAGGTATATAGGTTAATTTTTTTAATATATCAAGAAAGAAAATGATTTATTTGAAAATATAACAAATTTGTGAACAGAAAATAAAAAAACCGGTATTTTGAAATACCGGTTTACATAAAGAGTATATAATTTATGCATTAAATGCCAAACGCATAGTATCTCTTGCAATCATCAGCTCTTCATCAGTAGGAATAACGTATACTTTTACTTTAGAATCAGGAGTAGAAATTGCTACAGTTTTACCACGCAATTTATTGTTTTCTTCATCAAGTTTAATACCTAAATATGCTAATCTTTCAATTAACAATTTGCGTAAAGCTGCTCCGTTTTCACCTACACCTGCAGTAAAGACAATTGCATCAACACCACCTAAAACGGCAATATAACCACCGATAAAACGAAGCAAACTGTGAACGTATGTGTACATAGCGGTTGTGCAAGGTTCATCGCCTTCAAAATATCTGTTTTCAACATCACGATTATCAGAATATCCGCAAAGGCCTAGCATACCACTTTCTTTATTCAACATATTATTTACTTCTTCTAAAGTTTTGTTTTGTGATTTCATAATATGTAAAGGAATATATGGATCAATATCTCCGCAACGTGTACCCATAATTGTTCCTGCTAAAGGTGTAAATCCCATAGAAGTATCAACGCATTTGCCATGATCAATAGCCGAGATAGAAGCTCCGTTACCAAGGTGACAAGTAATGATTTTTCCTTCAAATCCCAATAATTTAGCAGCTTCTCCGGCAACATATTGATGAGATGTTCCGTGAAAACCATATCTTCTTATTTGGTGCTTTGTATATTGTTCCATAGGTAAAGGATACAAAAATGCTTCTTTTTTCATGGTTTGATGGAATGCTGTATCAAAAACTCCGATTTGAGGAATGTTAGGCAAAATTTTTGTAACAGCACGAATACCCAGTAAATTAGCAGGATTGTGTAATGGTGCTAAATCAGATAAATCTTCAAGAGTTTTAATAACTTCATCATTGATTACTACTGATTGATTAAATTTTTCGCCTCCATGTACAACTCTGTGTCCGATAGCGCTTAATTCATCCATAGAATGAATTACACCATTAAGAAGCAAAGACAACATTTCTTTGATAGCTTCATTATGTGTAGGCATATCAATTAATTTTTTGCTTTTTTCACCATCACCGATTTTTATACTGATAACAGAATTTTCCATTCCTATTCTTTCGGCAATTCCTTTAGCCATAACATCATATTTTTCACCATCAACATTAAAAAGTTGATATTTCAAAGAAGAAGAACCGGAGTTTAAAACAAGTATTTTTTTCATAGATATAAATTCCTTATATTGTAGTTAGATTAATGTTGTTTGTTTGCCTGAATACAAGTAATTGCAATTGTTCCGATAATATCATCAACAAAAGCGCCTCTTGATAAATCATTGATAGGTGCATTTAATCCCTGTAAAATAGGACCATATGCCTCGCAATGACCAAGCCTTTGTAATAATTTGTAGCAAATGTTCCCTGCATCAAGATTAGGAACGATTAACACTTTCGCATTTCCCGCAACTTCCGAACCTGGAGCTTTTTTAGAGCCAACAGAATAATCTAAAGCAGCATCTGCTTGTAATTCTCCATCAATTTTAATCGGATAGTTTTTATACTCGTCAGAGTGTAAAATTTCTAAAGCAATTTTTGTAGCATTTTTTACTTTATCTACTTCAGGACCTTTTGCAGAACCTTTGGTAGAAAATGATAACATAGCAACAACAGGATTAATACCAAATTGCATTGCACTTTCTGCAGAAGTTACAGCTATGCCGGCAAGCTCATTTTCATCGGGATTTATAACCAATCCGGCATCTGATAAAATATAAGGTTCGTTATCGGATACCATGATGAAAAATGAAGAAACTCCACGATCTTTACGACGAGATTTTATTACTTGCAAAGCAGGTCTTACTGTGTCTGCAGTAGAGTGAGCAGCTCCGCTAACCATACCGTCAGCATCTCCTGATTTTACCATTAATGTTCCGAAAAAAGTACATGTCTTTGCGGTTTCAAGAGCTTCTTCTCTGCTCATGCCTTTTTCTTTTCTCAATTCATGAAGTAATTCTGCATATTGCTGTAATTTGCTTGATTTTAATGGATTAACAATATTTAAATTTGCAGGGATAGAACCTTTTTTAGCATAAAAATCAGTAATTTTTTGTTCGTCTCCCAAAACAATAATTGTTGCAAGGCCTTCGGTTGCAGCAGCATATCCTGCATTTAATACACGTTTATCTTCACCTTCAGGCAATACGATAGTTTTATGTAATTGCTTTGCTCTTGTTATTAATGAATTTAAATAAGGTGTTGACATTATTCTACTCCCATAATTTTTCCTTTTACCAGAATCAAATTTTATACATAAATAACATCTTAATATATTTAAAGTCCATAAAAACTTTTAGTTTTTTATTGTAAAAAATAAATATTTTATATAAATTATAAAAAATTGTGATAGAGGAAATCAAAATGAAAAAATTTTATGTGCTTATGTTTGTATTTATGTCTTTTTGCAATATAGCAGTGGCAAACGATAAATATGCCGTTGAAGTGTATGAAGATATTACAGAAAAAGATTCTTCAACTGCAAAAGAAAAGGCAATGACTTCTGCAAACAGAAAAGCATTTTTAGAAATTGCATCCAAAGTAATGGATACCAAATATCTGCCTAAATTTGAGGAGTTTACCGATGAGCAGATTTTGACTTTTATTAAGGAAGTAGGGGTTTCTGAAGAAAAATCTTCAAGTTATCGTTATTCTGCAAAATTAATGGTAGTCATAGATGGTAATTTGTTGTTGGAATATATGAAAGAAAATAATATTCCGGCAATGTTAAATGAACAAAAAAGCGCTACGATTATTCCAATATTTTATGTAAAGAATTCTGTTGAGCCGAAATTATGGGAAGATGATAATTTGTGGTATAATATTTGGCAACAAAAAGAAGTCGTTTATGATAGAAATATACAGTTTTCGGTAATTTCTGCTGATTATAGTAATCAGTTGACGGCTACGGAATTTTTGAATGCTGATAAAAAACTGGCTAATCTTCTTACACAATATAATCCACAAAAATATATTTATACGGTTTCGTTGTCTTCTGATGATTTTAATTATTTAAATGTTGATATTGTTAATCTTAAAACTGGAGAAAAGAGCAATATCAGTATGTACGGTACTCCTGATGATAAAAATTTAAGAATTGCCAAAGATATGGTAATTGCTCGTATTAAAAATGAAATTTTTAATTCTTCTGAAAATATTGAGAAAAAGCCGGCAAAAGCAAATCTCGGTCAAAATGAAATGATGGTTGTGTATGCATATAATCATCCTGCAGAAGTTGTAGAATTGCGTAAAATACTTGCGTCTTTGCCGGAAGTAAAAGATACTGTTTTACGCACATTTGGTAATGGTAAGGTAAAATTATTATTGCACATTATTGCCAATCCGGAACAAGTTTCTTATTCTATTTTCAGTGCCGGGTATGGTGTTAAAAAAGAAAATAATATGTATGTAATAACAAAAGGAACAAAATAATGAATGAACATAAAAATAACCGTAATTGGATTTTTTGGTTAATAATTATAGCTGTTTTTGTATACGGGATTTGCGTTTTACGTTCTGTATTATTACCTTTTGTGGTTGGTATTGTAATAGGTTATTTGCTTGATCCTATGGTCGGCAGATTGGTAAAAATGCACATAAATCGTACAGTAGCCACACTGTTGACCTTGCTTTCTGTTGTTATTGTCCTTGTTCCGACATTTATATTTGTCGTTAGTTTTGCTCAAGAAGAATTTATGTTGTTGATAAACAATGCTCCGGAATATGTTGCTATTTTGTCGGAAAAAATAGAACCGATACTTGTAAAATTGCAGAATAATTTTCCTGATTTACAGGCAGAAAAATTTAAAGAGTATTTGTCAAATAATATGGCCGGTATGGTTAAATTTATAGGCAAAGTTGCTCAAGAAATTATTACTAACGGTTTTGCGTTTATAAATTTATTGAGTTTATTGTTAATTTCTCCTGTAGTTACATTTTATATGTTACGAGATTGGCCGGATTTTGTAAAAAAAGTAGAAAATTTATTACCTAAAAAATCTAAAAAATCAATCAAAGAGCAATTTTTTGAGATTGACAGAGCTATATCAGGATTTATTCGCGGACAGTTAAGTGTTTGTGTGATTTTGGGTGCTTTTTATTCTATAGGTTTGTTTTTCGTCGGGTTAAAAGGCGGTATCTTTGTCGGATTTTTAGCAGGTATAATTTCATTTATTCCTTATATAGGTTCTATCAGTGGTTTTTTAGTAAGTATTTGTTTGGCTTTTGCGCAATTTAATGAGTGGTCTTCAATAACTGCTGTAATAGTGGTCTTTTTTGTAGGTCAATTTTTAGAAGGCAATTTTTTAACGCCGAAATTAGTTGGCGACAGTGTAGGATTACATCCGGTTTGGATTATGTTTGCGTTGCTTTCAGGAGGTGTTTTGCTTGGATTTTTAGGCTTAATGCTTGCCGTACCATGTGCAGCAGTAATTTCTGTGTTATTAAGGCATGCGATTGCTAATTACAAAAAGAGTAATTTATATTTGGAAAATTGATTATTCAAAATCTAAACTGGTTAATGTTGCCGCAAATTCTGTTAATTTAGGACTGCAAATAAATGCACCGGCAAGAATTGGGCGGTTGCTGTTGTTAGCAATATGCACTAAACGTATTTGTTCAAAATTTTCGCCGTCTTCGGATATGTAAACAACATAGTCGTTATTTATTCTTTTGATTCTATAAAATAATTTTGAAGGCGTTTTTTGTAAGTTATGGGTTGCCCAATCAGAAAATCCATTGATGGTTGCACAAGAAGCAACGGCAGGTTTGTTGAGGTCTTCATACATAATACTTGCTTTTAACCAATTGTACTCATCAATTCTAATCATAATACCGCACTGATTAAATTCTCCGTATTTTTCTAAATTCCAGCATAGAGTTAATGTGAAATTTTCTGATTTAGGGGCATAAAAAAAATGCCCGTCATCTTTATGAATATTTGCAGCAGCATTTTGCCAAAAATCTGTTTCTGGTTTGCTTTCTGTTTGCATACCCAAGGCTGTAAATGTTACATTTTCCGGATCATTATACCATTGAAAGTTCTGTAATTGAGCAAGTATCATTAAAAATTCCTAATAGTTTCATCGTTAATGTTTTGTAATGCTGATTCTAAATCTTTGTTTTTTGTTTTTGGTGCTAAAATTTTTATGGTAACAAATTCATCTCCTTGTCTTGATGTTGTTTTGATACCTTTTCCTTTTAGGCGAAGTTTGTCTCCTGAAGAAGAATACGGAGGAATATTTAAGGCAACATTACCAAAAATAGTAGGAACAGTAATTTTTGCTCCTAAAATTGCTTCTTTCATGCTTATTGGTAAATCCAGCAAAATATTGCCATTTTCATCAGTTTTAAAATACTTATGCTCACTTACGGTGATTGTAATCAATACATCTCCGTTTTCTCCACCGTTAATTCCCGGATGCCCTTGTCCTTTTAACCGTAGTTTTTGTCCGGATATAGTACCTGCAGGAATTTTAATATTAACATTTTTGTTTTGAATGTTTACATTTTTTTGAACACCGAGAGCAGCATCTAAAAAAGAAATAGTCATTGTATAGTTTACGTCTTCCCCTTTTTGAGAAAATTTTGCACCTCTACCAAATCCGTTTCCAAAAATAGAAGAAATATCGTCGCCAAAGATTGACGAAAAATCAAAGTTGTTGCTATTAGATGAATAATATCCAGAATTTCTGAACGGATTATTTCCACCAAATCCGTTAAACCCGCTATTACCTCCGAATCCGGCACCAAAAGCAGTAGGCTTTCCGTCACAATCAATTTCTCCGCGATCATATTGACCGCGTTTTTCTTTATCGCCGAGAATATCATAAGCGCAAGAGATTTCTTTGAATTTTTCAGCTGCTGCAGCTTTGTTGTCTTGATTTAAATCAGGATGATACTTGCGAGCAAGTTTTCTATATGCTGACTTTATCTCTGCATCTGATGATGACTTATTTACACCAAGGATATCATATAAATTTTTAGCCATTTTCATACCTTTAAAACATCATATTCTTAAAGGGATATATAGGAATATAAAATCTTTATTACAAGATAGCGCACACAAAAGTTGCTCGCATACGATTATTTTTGAATAGGGATGTTTCTTGTAATACTGCTCTCATTCCGGAATTATTGCAATGTTTTGCAGCGATAGAAGATACCTCATCAATGCGTACATCTCTGTATTCAATTACAAAATGTTCAGTAGATCTGTCTTTTATGACAATATTTTGAGCATATCTGTCTTCATCGCTTTCATATAACTCTTGTTTTACAGGTACATCAGAAGAACATGCATTTAACACCAATACCGATAACACAGCAAACAAACCCAAACAATACTTCATTATACAGCTCCCGCATAAATAAAAAATTTCACTATACTTTTTTAAGCATAAAATATTTAAATAATCATTAACTAAAGCATGCGATCCAGCTGTTTGCCGGTGTCTTGCAATAAATCCAAAACTCTTCTGTTCAGAGCGTTAGAAGATTCTTCATTTGATAATCTATTTATTTTTTTTTGTAATTTTTGCATAAAATTTTGATTTTCTCTTAATTTATCTAAATCTTCGGATAAACTTTTGTCGTTTATTTTTACATTAATAACGGCAGCCAATGTTGCTAAATATTTTGCATCGGTTTGTGAGGCACTTTGAGCATAAGTATTATCTATACAAAGCAATAAAGACAACATAATTATTGATAGAAATTTCATAAATATCTCCTTGATTTATTTTTGTGAGTGTAATATACAACGTAATTGAGATAATTCCAACAGAAAAATAAAAAAATGAAAAAAATAATATGGATTTTACTTGATAATCGCATTGGTAGTGTTAATCAGGCCAGAGGTGTCGAGTATTTTTTAGATAAGGATAAATTTGAAATTGTAGAAAAACAATTAGAATATAATTGTTTGGCAGCCTTACCTAATTTCATTAGAGGAAAAACTCTTTTAGGTATTAAAGCCGATTCTCGCCAGCAATTAAAAGGACAATTGCCTGATATTGTTTTATCTTCTTCTCGCAGAACAGTTCCTGTTGCAAGATATTTGCGCAAAATATCTAAAAATAAAACTAAAATTGTACAGCTTATGCATCCTGGTAATGCAGGTATGAAGGAATTTTCTCTTATTTTTGTTCCTGAACATGATAAAGGTAAAAAGTGCGGAACCAATGTTGAATATATTGTCGGCTGTGCACACAAAATTACTGATGAATCGTTATCTCAAGCTCATAAAAAATGGAGCAAAAAATTTGCAAAATTACCAAAACCTTTGACAGCAGTAATTGTCGGAGGCGCTATTAAAAAACATAAATTTAGTCCTGAAAATGCTGCAAAGTTAGGTGAGCTAGTTTATGATTTTTATGAAAATCACCAAGGTACACTGTTGATTACTACATCACGCCGTACCGGAATAGAATCGGAGAAAATGCTTATGCAAAAACTTGCCGGTGCAAGAACGTATGAGTATTTATGGGGATCACAAGGAGAGAATCCGTATATGGGTTTTTTAAGTGAGGCTGAAAATATTATTGTTACAGGTGATTCTGTATCTATGTGCTCTGAAGCCGTGGGAACCGGTAAAAACGTATATATATTTACCGGACAGAAGTGGTTGACAAATAAACATATGAGATTTGTTGAATCTCTGTATCAAAGGAAAATAGCAATGCCTCTGGGACAAAAAAATAGCGTTAGATTTAAAAAAGTTCGCATGCTTAACCCGGCGGAAAAAATTGCTAAAAAAATCTCAAAAATATAAATAAAAAACAATAGGTTAGAATAAATGTGACAAAAATGTCAATTTTTTTGACTTTTTTGCTTGTATTTTTGTATAAAATGTGATAGCTTAATAATCGGTATAACATTATTGTGGCTATGATTCTATTTTAATTATCATTTGTTATAGATATACATTGGCGAAGAACGAGAGTTTTTTTACCATGGTTGTTGTACTCATTAAATATTATTAGTTGTTAAATCATAATAGAAATTTAAATTTTTTTTATATGAAAAAACGTATTATTTTTGCACTGCAAAGTGTGCTTTTGATCCTGTGTGTAGCATCTTCGTTAATGAGTTGTGAAGCATTTCAAGAAGAAAATGGTTGGGTTAAACCGGAGTTGGTAACGAAAATTGACACGGTTGTTGTAGATCATTATATCAGAGATTCTATCTTTGTGCATGATACTATCAGTGTTGGTGATACGATTGTAATTACTGATACATTGATTATTACCGTGCATGATACGATTCCCGGAGAAGACCCTATTCGTACGGAAAAGTATGTGCTTCAACACAGTGTAGTTGAAAGTGGTGCTACCGTTTCGGATTTGCAACCTACATGGTTGGAAATTGACGGTATTCCGGTTGCTTCCGATTTGGTTGCATACGGAGTTAACGGTTATAACACTCAAGCTGGAAGTGTCCAAGTTGATTCTACGAAGTTTGCCGTTGTTAGCAAATCTCCACAAAGAAAACCGACATCTACCGGTATGAAACCAAATGGCCACACAGTTACAACGGCATCTGGTGATTATGTATTTGAACTCAATAGTGGTTCTAAATATGTAGTTTCCACTTCTGCTGAAGCTGTTACAGCTCCCTATACTGTTGATGGATCCAGTAGCTATACTGCAAATTTGCTGTATACTATTGATACTGATGTAGATTTTGAGAAAGCCAATCAAACTATGCTTAGCGATACCATTCACGATGGTGGTTTAGTTAAACAAAAGATGATGGAAGAGGCTACTTTCGTAATCACTCGCAAACAAAGACCTGTTTCTGGTGCAGAAGTTGCGATGGATGAAAGAGTAACCGTTACTCAAGAAGGATGGGTTGTAGTTGACACTCTGCCTGTTATTCCGCCTCCAGTGCCTGTGGATACAGTGGGAATTCTTTCCGCTACATTCTCATATGCATGTGATTATCGGACTAACAAGCTTGTTGAATGTCTGATTGCTCGTACAAAAGACAGTGTTTTTGTTTACATTAACAAAAAACTTTGCGCTGTAGAACAATGTAGTAATCCTACAGATTATAATTCTGCAGTATTGTTGCCGAACGGCACATGGGCTGCTGGTGTTATTGAAATCGGTGGTCCTGGTAAAGGTGTTTATTGGCACAGAAACGGCACAACTTATGCGTCTATGACGGATTCGTCCATTAATACCCTTATTCCTTCAGGAAGTATGGGACAAGGCTCGTCAAAGTCTGCGATGTTGCAGCAGTGTACCGTCCAGAATTTAGGTGATGGAACAACCAAAGTCTGGCTAAGAGGTTCGGTCTATATGACTATATCTCGTTAATAAAAATGTTCCTGAGTATAAACCGTCAACCGATTTTAATCATTTGATTAAAGTTTGGTTGACATAAATCACAAATTTATGGCAAAAAAAATTATGGTAGCGGTAGCTTTGTTAATGGCCGTTGCCCAAGTATATTCCCAAAGAAATGTGCGTAGTGAAGAACTTGACTCTATGCATAGAACCGTTGAAGCTGTTGATCAAGCGAATGAAGCGTTATATGTTGCTTTAAGTGACATGGGCTATCGCTTGGACGTAAAATATAGAGATGATGGTAGCGTTTCGAGCGTTTTTAAAAGAGGTGGCTATTATGCCGGTATTAAAGGAAGCTTTGATATCACTTACATTAGTAAGGTTTACCCTGCTTTTGATGCTTCTATAACGTTTGGTCATTCTAATATGAATTGCGATGTCCGTTTTAATATCGGTGTTGCTATGCGTCAATACGGTGCTTTGACCGATACAACGGGAATTTACTTTGCTCCGAAACTGTCTGTAGAGGCTCTTGGTTATGTTGCCAATTGGGGTGCATTTGAAGAAAATCACTTCTTGATTGGTGGGGAACTTGGCTTTGTCTGTGATAAAATGTATAACACAGATAATAAGACCTATATGTTCTCTGTAACTGCCGGAAGACCTTATGCGGGTGTGTTACTAGAGTATCAACGTTCTTTCTTTGAAAGTAGATCATCTCTTGCCGTAACAGCCTTTTGTCGTATTGATAGCGACTTTGGCATGAATACGCATAAGCTTGGAATGAGTGCGGGTGTGTCTTTGGCATATCGCTTTAATTTCAAGGGGTATCTGTTCAAAGAAAATAGGGACGATCGTTAGAGATATCCTAGGTTTTCGCTGATGAAAAACAACAATAGAGGTTTAATTGATTATATCAGTTAGACCTCTTTTTTTATAATATGTGAGTTATTGCATAAAAAAAGATTCTCAATTATTTGAGAATCTTAAAAATAGCTATATAGCTTTTATTATTTTTTCTTTGCTGCAAGTTTTTTAGTAGAGTTTTTCTTAACAACAGCCTTTTTAGACGTTGCTTTCTTTACAGTAGCTTTCTTTGTTGTAGCCTTTTTAGCAGGTGCTTTTTTAGTTGTAGCCTTTTTAACGGTAGTTTTTTTAGCTACAGCTTTTTTCTCAACAGCTGTCTTTGTTGTGGATTTTTTAGCAAGTGCTTTTTTAGTTGTTGTTTTCTTTACAGCAGCTTTCTTTGTTGTAGCTTTTTTTACTGTTGTTTTTTTAGTAGCAACCTTTTTAGTAACAGTTTTCTTAGCTGTAGTTTTTTTAGCAGGAGCTTTTTTAACAACAGTCTTTTTAGAGGTTACTTTTTTTGTTGTAGCTTTTTTAACAGTAGTTTTTTTAGCAGAGGCTTTTTTAGAGGTTGCTTTTTTTATTGTAGCCTTTTTAGTAGTTACTTTCTTTGCAGTAGTTTTTTTAGCAGAGGCTTTCTTCGTCGCCGTTTTTTTAGTAGCAACCTTTTTTACAACAGCCTTTTTAGCTGTTTTCTTTTTAATTTTTTTCTTTTTGGTAGCAACTTTTGTTTTTGGAGCTAATCTTGCTTGTGAAATTCTCAAAGAAGCTTCCATTTCGGATTCTGTACATAGTCCTATTGCAATAGGATTTTTAGGCATAAGACTTTGAATATCCTTAAAAGTGCCTTCACGAATAGCATTGATAGTTGTTTTTGTTGTACGTACAAGTTTAATTATTTGAGAATCTATGATGTCAGGATAATTCTTTATAATCCACAAAATAGCAGCATATCTATCATTTCTTTGACTAGGAGAAAGGATTTTTTTATTTTTTAAATTTCTCTCTTTTACATCATTTTCCTGTTTATTAGCTACTAAATCAGCGGCAGGATCTTTTTCGCATCTTGCAATTTCTTCGGTAGTTAATTGATTGTTTGCAACAGGATTTAAACCTATAATATTATAAGCAACATCACCATCAGCAATAGCTTGTATTTCAAGTTCATGAAGTTCACAAAACTTTGCAATTTGGCGAAATGTTAAAGCCGTATTTTCTACAAGCCAAACGGCAGTGGCTTTTGGCATTAAAGGTGCAGTCATTTTTTTTCATCCTTTCTTTAATTAAGATTGCTAATAACACAATACGCAAAAAATAATGATTATACAAGCATATTTTCTTATGTAACAAGAAAAACCCGCAATTTTTATAATTGCAGGCTTCATATTACATGTACATATCAACTAATTGCCTGATTTGATACCAAATGCAGCAAATTTATTGTTGAATTTTGAAACTTGTCCACCAGAATCAACCATACGATGAATACCGGTCCAAGCAGGATGAGATTTTGGATCAATTTCCAAATTCATTTTATCACCAGCTTTGCCCCAAGTTGATTTTGTTTTAACTTCTGTACCATCTGTCATCACATATGTAATCTCGTGATAATCAGGGTGAATACCTTTTTTCATTTTATTTCTCCGATATATTTATAAATTTTCCAACCTTATAACAAATGTTTCACAAATTATCAAGTGTTTTTTTTATTTATTTAACGAGAGCAAAAAACTTTTGATCTAGTTCAAAATTAGAAGCTATAATTGTTTCTGCTTTCAAAACTTTTGCCATATCTGAAGTACGAGCATCTTTTTGGTTTGCGTCAAAAACCATGCCACCGGCTTCTTTAACCAGTAAAAGACCTGCTGCTATATCGTTATAAGCTGCTTTTGCCGAAATAAGAGCATCATATTTTCCCGAAGCTAAAGCTGCAAAATCAAGTGCAGAACAACCCGAGATTCGTATATGCCCAACAGCATGGTTTAATCTTTCAATAATACCTGCATTCGGATGGGCAACAGCAACAACAGCATTTGCAAAATCTTTGCGAGAAGAAACTCTTAATCTCTCGTGATTACGAAAACCTTCTTTGAAAGCGCCTTTTCCTCTCTCTGAAAAGTATAGTTCATCTTTTACCGGACTATATATTACACCCATAACCGGAGCACCATTTTCAATAGCAGCAATGCTGATTGCAAAATCAGAAATACCATGAGCAAAATTTGTAATTCCATCAATAGGAGAAATGCAAAGATATGTATCTGTTTGTGCTTTATCTTCAAAACCCAATACAGGATAATTAGGATATAAAGTTCTTAATTCAAAAGTTAATGTTCTTTCAATTTTTTCATAAGATGCAACGATAAATCCCCTATAATCTCTAACAGATGACTGTAATTGTTCAATTTCATTAAAATCACGAACAACACTTGCTGTTGCTTTTTTTACTATAGCAACCAAATTACTTAATGCAGGAGATAGATAGGACATTATTTTGCTCTTTCAACATAATTAGCTTCAGCCGTACCTACAACAATCTTATCGCCAACACCAACAAAAGGAGGAACCATGATTCTCATGCCATTATCAATTATAGCCGGTTTATATGAAGAAGAAACTGTTTGACCTTTAACTACAGGCTCTGTTTCAACTATTTCACAAATAACTTGTAACGGCAACTCAACAGAAATAGGTTTTCCGTCAATGTAGTCAATTTTAACAATCATGCCATCTGCTAAAAATGGACGAGAATCTCCCAAAATATCGCCAGGCATTGAGAATTGTTCAAAGGTTTCATTTTCCATAAAAGTTAATCCTGAAGCATCTTCAAATAAGAATTGGCAATCTTTAGATTCTACCATCAATTTTTCTACGGTATCTTCAGTACGAAAACGTTCATTAGTTTTTGTACCTTCCTCTACAGCTTTTAATTCTACTTGCATAAAAGCACCACCTTTTCCAGGTTTAATGTGTTGAGCTTTTACAACAGTCCAAGGTTTTCCCTTAAACTCAATAACCCAGCCGATACGAATTGATCCTGCTAATTGTTTCATATATTTTCTCCATATTTACTTGTTTAATATCTTATTTATTAGTCATTTTTTATCTTAAGATTTTGTTTTTTGCAACCAAAATATTATATTTTTCTTCATTTATCATCAAAATATCGGTATTTATTTCCTCTAAACACGGATTTTTATCTACCATATAAGCAGCGCTTTGAATTAAAAAGAATTCTTGGTACCAAGATAACAATTCTTTCTGTTTCTCGCTGATATTTTCCCATATTTTAAAAATGATAAAATCAGGTTCACATTCGGCTGTTACCATAGATTCGTGTCGTCTTGCACGAGAAATAATGCCAATAACAGCATCTTTATTTAGTGATTTTTTTAATTCATTAAAATTGTTTTTTATATTTTCGGAAGAGCTGAAATCTGCAATTATGCCGTCAAATTGATATTGCTTATAAAAAGAAATGTCGTCATTTATAATGGCAAGAACCAATTTATTTTTAGAATGTAAGAGTGTTGTTATGTTTTGTAAAAAAGCAGAATCTAAACTGCTATTTACGGCAAAACAATCAACATCCGGATAAATATCTGGATTAAAATTTTTACCACTTATTTCTAATATAATCTTTTGCATAAGATAAGTTTTTTTGTTGTAATCTATTATATATTTTTATAGTATATCTAATGTATATACTAATAAAATTAAAATGAAAGCAAAATTTTAAATGCAAAATGATTTTTCGGAAATACAGAAACTTTTAAGCAGTATAGATAATAGTTTGTCGTTGGTTGAAAATGTTGTTGAACAAAAATCTGAACAACTGAAACAAAAACAATCTCTGATGGAGCAACAAATCAGCACGGAACAACAAAAAGTAGAAAAAATGCAACAAATCATTTCTGAAAGTACAGAGAATATTGATAAAGTAATGCAACAAATTGATGAGGTATTAAAATAAGATGGCTCAGGTTACAATTACAATAAATTCGCGAGAATATTCTATCGTTTGTGATGAGGGTGAAGAAATCAGGATTTTACAACTTTCTCGTATGATGGAAGAAAAAGCTAAAATGTTGACAGAAGGTGGTGCTCATATCAATGAGAATATGCTGTTGGCGATGATAGGCCTTTTGTTAGCTGATGAATTATCCGAGCTTAAAAAAACAATAAGTTCACCAGACAGTGCAAATAATAATTTGCAAAATTCTGTAGCTTCGCAGACTGATGTTTCTCAACAATATGAGAACTTAATTGCAAAAATAACTGAGCGATTAGAAAATTATGATGAAAGAATAAATTCTCTTGCAAAAGCAGTGAAAATGTTGTAGTATATAAGATATAGAGAGGTTGGCTGTCCGGTTCGTGTCATCCGCCGATCTTCCGAACCAACATTTATTATTAGGGAGTCGTCCCTGACAAAATCGAGGTTTTGTTATATGATGCCCACCTTTGTTAAGCGGTTCGAAGTATAATCGAAAGATACGGCCGGACGGCGCTCTTAAGTCCCGCATAATATTCGGGATTTTTTTGTGATTTTGAAAGGATATAGAGTTGAAGATTGTTTATTGTGGTGATGTTGTCGGACGTTCAGGACGAGAGGTTGTATTAAATAATATAGAAAATTTAAAAAAGGAATTTTCTCCGGACATCATTATTGTAAATGCTGAAAATTCTTCTCATGGGTTTGGTTCAAATCCAAAGATTTGTCGCGCCTTTTTAGAAAAAGGTGTAGATGCTATAGTTATGGGAAATCATACTTGGGATAACAGAGAAATTATTCCCTTTTTAGATGAGTGCAAAGTAATTGTAAGACCTCTTAATTATCCGGCAGGACTCCCCGGCAGAGGTTCTTGTGAAATAGAATTAGCTAATGGCAAAAAAATATTAATTACGCAACTTTTGGGACGTATCTTTATGGATAATGTTGATTGTCCGCTAGTGGCTATTGATAAACTTTTATCGCAGTATGTACTTGGAAAAAATGTTAATGCTATTTTTGTTGATATACATGCAGAAGCAACATCAGAAAAACTTTCTATAGGATATTATTTAGATGGCAGAGTATCTGCTGTTGCCGGTACACATACGCATGTTCCTACAGCAGATGCAAAGATTTTACCTGGAGGAACGGCTTATATCACAGATGTCGGTATGTGTGGGGACTATGATTCTATCTTGGGATTTGATAAAAAAGCACCAATAAGCCGTTTGGCTCATCGCTTTGATGGAGAAAAACTTATTCCATCATCTGGAGAAGGATCTTTGTATGCAATTTATGTTGAAACAGATGATAAAACCGGTTTAGCAAAAGAAATACGACAAATTTCTATAGCTGATAAGCAATAAATTATTGTACATTTCCATTCATCGGATTGAATTTGAATTTAATAGTTTTCCAAGATTCGTATTTATTTGCGTAATTTTTGGCAAATACTGTATATAGTGAAAAATCTTTTTCGCAGTTATAAACTGCACGTTTCGCACTTTCTGCTACTTGTTTGAAGCGAGGATTATTTGAGCTGTTAATGATTTCAGCTGACTGTAAATGCCCGTCTTGTGTTAGTTTTGCCCGAATTTCTATTATCATATCTTTAATGCCCATTGCTCCCGGATCAAGATTCCAACATTGACGTAATCTGCTGGAAATAACATCAATTTCTGAAATGGAAATTTGCTCAAAATATGAACCGTCGGTTCCTCCGTCAATTCCCATATTCTGTACATCTGTGCCGGTTTCAATTGTAGCGGTTTGTTCTTCTTGAGACATTTCAGCTTTTAGACTGTCAACAGAATCCATTAAACTTTTTAAAGGATTAGTATTTTGTGCAATAATAGGTTTTGTTTCTTTTGCCGGTTCAGGTTTTGAAGGAATTTCTTCTTTTTTAGGTTTCTCAATAGGTTTGGGTTGAGATTTAGGCTGAGGTTTAGGCTTTTTCACGGGTTTAGGGGGCAAAGGTTTCTGTTTTTTAGGCTTTATTTGCTCTGATTTTTGATCGTTTTTTTCTGATTCTAAATAACTGTTATTTGAATCTTTTTTTTGTACTTGATTGTCTTCCTTCGCAGGTTGCTCGTTGCCGGCATATGTTTCAGTTATTTTTTTTGCTTTAGCTTTCTGTGTTTTTTCACCGAATTCTGCCTTTGGTGGTAAGTTAGTTTTTTCTGAAATTTTTATTTCACTTAAATCTACTATAATAGGAACTTGATTTGTTTCTAATTTATGAAAATTAAAAGAAGGCAAATCAACAACAAAGACCAGCAGTGTTGCGATATGTAATCCGATAGATTTATATAGCGAAACTCTATTCATTGTTGCCTATTTTTTCTTGGTTAGCGGTTTGCTTTGTGTTTTTAATCCTACTTTTTCAAATCCGGCTTCTTTTAACAATGCCATCAATTCTATAATTTTTCCGTATTCTGCAAATTCGTCGCCTGAAATAGTAACGCTGATGGCGGAATTTTCTCCTTTTATAGCTAATAGTTTGGCTATAATTTCTTCAGAAGAAATTTCTGTTTGTCCGATATAATAAAGACCGTCTTTGTCAACACTGATATTGATAGATGTTTCTTCTCCTTCAAGTGCTTTGCCACCGACTTTTGGCAAATCAAGAGCAATACCTGATGTCATTAACGGGGCAGCGACCATAAAAACAACCAACAACACCATCATAACATCCATCAAATTGGTTATGTTAATGTCAGCATTTCTACGATGCGTGCGGCGAGAAAATTCAGTAGAAGTTTTTCTTAACATTTTTATTCTCCGGCTAATTCTGCCTTAATTGTAGTATCGTCAATTTCACGAGATAAAATGCTTGAAAATTCAACAATAAAATTCTCTAATTTTTTAGCATATCTGTCTATATCGCTGGATATTATGTTATAAGCTACGACGGCAGGAATTGCTGCTATAAGACCGAAAGCTGTTGTGAATAATGCTTCTGCAATTCCGGGAGCCATAGCTGCTAAAGAATTGCTTTGAGAAACAGCGATAGCGTTGAAGCTGTTAATAATTCCCCAAACTGTACCGAACAAACCTACTAATGGTGCAATAGATCCGGTTGTCGCTAAAAATCCTAAATGGGTATCAAGTTCTTCTAATTCTTTATCCATAACAACTAACATAGATTTTTCAATTCTTTGCTGAAGAGATACTCCGCGCAATCCTCTGTCGGTTTTTGACTTCATAATATTTGTTCTTTTCCATTCTTTCATTGCAGCGATAAACATTGCTGACATTGGGTCTTTAGACCTGTTCCCCATGGATTCGTATAATCTGTCGAGAGAACCGCCTGACCAAAATTTTTCTTCAAAATTTTTAGAAAGATTTTTAACGTATTTTAATGTTGCTAGTTTTTCAAAAATAAGAGCCCAAGACCAAACAGATACGGCGATTAAACCAATCATAACTACTTTTGTAATCATATCAGAGGCCCATACCATATCCCACATAGATATTCCTGCGGCTGCGTTTGTAACTTCTGTTAAAGTTTGTGTTTCCATTTTTTTTCTTTCATATAAATTACACTGTCCAACCACTGTACCGCAAAATATTAAAGATTAGATTAAAATAAAAAAAAGAATCGGAAAGTTTTTCCGATTCTCAAGATATGTGATTATGCTGTAGTTTTAAAATGTGTGATAATCCGGCATACAAGGTAAACAATCCAAATAACAAAGCCTAAAATAGCTCCGTAATGAAATGCTGTACCAAACGAACATACACTGAACGCCCAACCGACTAATCCAAACAAAAAGCCTAAAGATAGCAGGCTGTAGATTAATGGGTATACGATCACTTTAATTAGTTCAGATTCCAAAATCATTCTAATTATAAAAATTACAAACAGGACACATACGACCTTCCATAATAAAGCAAAAAAAGTAGCCATAATAAGATGCAAAATAAGATAATAACATTTAGATGGTACTATATTTTTCTATTATAGTCAATAAAAAATGACAAAAAAGGCTCCAAATAAGGAGCCTTTTTTACGAAATATTATAGTCGTCAATTAATGAGTATTTTGCATTTTTACTCTGCAATTACTACCTTCAACACAAGAATATGGCTTTTTTACATAAGCTGTTGATGAATATGTTTTAGGTTCGTAAATTGTTTTATATGTAGTATTTTTATAAATAACTTCAACAGGTTCAGAAACAGTATATGTATATCCTGCAGGAGTCTGTACTTGAGGACGTGTATAACTGCAAGGTGTAGTTTTAATTGTTGTAGCTGTTGCTGTATATGGAACGGCCTGAGCTTCAGGAGAGTTATTTCTGTCTACATTTTCAATTTTTGTTGTTGAACAAGCAGATAAAACTGTCAACATACATAATGCTAAAGTGATATTTTTCATTTTTTACCTTTCATTTTGTTTCTGCACGTACAAGAATATACGCAATATTATTAAGTTAAAAAAATAATAAACGATTATTGTTTCTTAACATAATAATATATAGTTTTTAAATATCCACACTTTTTTTAATTTAAAGACAACTATCTGATTTTTTGATTTTGATCAATAAAAGATACGTCTTGACGAATTGAAAATAAGATTTGATTACGAAATTCTACAGGATGAGTAATATCTTTAATTGAAACATGTTCGTCATTACCGGTCTGGATAACAATATCTCCGGCATTAAACAACCTTTGTACAAAACTTTGCTTTAATTGTACGTCATTTATTTTTGCTAAAGGAACATTTCTTTCTGTAACAGCAATAATGCCTCTTCTAAAACAAACTCTTTGATTTGTTACCATATAGGTTTTTAAATGGTTATCTAAATGTCTAATTACTAATGGTAGCATCAATATCAACGCAATAACAAAGACAGATATAACAACTTTATTATGAGGAAAAAAATGAACCATAGGTATTTTGAAGAAAATATCCATACGATTTATAGCTAACAACAATACAGCCATGCCGATGATAAATAAAAGATTAGGTCCTAAAAATACCAACGGGTGAAAATCTACCTTATCTCTTATATATTCATTTGGTCTCAAAGCAACTTTCATGGTAATCTCCTTTTTTTAAGCGCCAACACTTGCAATTATAGCTTGGACAATCATATACACAATATATGCAAAAAAATACGTCAAACCATCAAGCCTGCTTAATCTTTTGGTTTTATACATGACAGGCAACAAACTAGCAGAAGCCATAAACATCACCCAAACGTCTAAACTCATAAATTGTTTAGGTACAACAATGCTTTCTTCTGAAAATGCAGTAAATCCCATGACCAATAAAATGTTCATAATATTTGAACCGATTATGTTGCCAATTGCTACTTCAGGATGATGTTTCATAGAAGCAGTAATGGTTGTAGCCAATTCAGGTAATGATGTTCCGAAAGCAATGAGTGTTAAACCGATAATTTCTTTAGGTACGCCACAATGCTTTGCGATTCTTACAGCACCATCAAGAAGCCATCCGGAACCGTAAATAAGCCCGTATATTCCGATTCCTATCATAAAAAGAATTGTCAACCATCCGTAATTTCCGCCGTCTTGAGAATAAATAGGCTCATCAAATTTTGAATTGCGATAATTGTAGCCTAAAAATACCAACAGCATAAACAATAGGAATAAACCTTCAAATTTTGTGATACTTCCGCTGGATAGTAAAAATATAAACATTACAATTACCATCATTAAAAAGACATAGTCTCTCTTAAGTTCTGTAACATTACATTTGAACGGAGCAACCATTGCTGTGATACCTAAAATTAATAAGATATTATTTATGCAAGAACCCATAACGTTACCTAATACGAGACTACTGACATCTCGCATAGCGGCACGAATACTTAAAACAAATTCCGGTAAAGCAGTTCCAAAGGCCACAACGGTTAATCCGATAATGACAGCAGAAATATTTAGTCTGTTAGCCATAGAAATAGCACCTTTTACGGTAAATTGAGCGCCACCGATTAAAACGATAAAACCAAGCAATAAAAGTCCGACAGATGACAACATATTTTAGTCCTTTATTCTATTTTGTATGTCCTATATTCTAAAAATTTATAATATTTGTCAAGTGTTATTAAAGAAATAGTATCATGAAATGCTAATATTTTTTAGTATTTTTGGCTCTAATATTTTACAAATCAACAATAATATAAGAATTTGCTTTTCAAATAAAAATACTTTATTTTTTTCATGACAAAAAATATATTTTGAGTCAATATACTGGCACTAATATATATTATTTTATTAATCATTTAAATTTATATTATATGAGCAAAATTTCAAGTAGAGTTATGAAGGTTTGCGTTGTTAAACCTGTGTTGTACAAAAATGATGCTATTAGTGTTGTAAATAGCTATGTTAATAGCATTCGTTCTTCTGTACGTAATTGTCCTATTCGCAGTAAGTTGATTGCTGCTATTCTTTCTGAAGGAGCAATAACTGACATTAGACTCGGTTATTATGGTTTGCGGTTATGTTGGGTTTTGCGTGGCAAGTATGTCGTATATGCGATAGAGATTGGCTACAAGTCGCAAATGACCGTTGCTTTTGTAGATAGGATTAATATCTTAAGTGCGGATGAAAATGTGTTCAATTTGCGCTTATATGATTGCAAAAAGGACGTTAACGAAGACACAGCTGTATGGCTCTCTTTGCGAATGGATCAAGAAAGACAAGACTTGTTCCCAACTAAAGTGGCGGTTACCGGTGTTGATATACGGAATTTCCCCCACACCTATTGGAAGAAGTGTTTTGAGCTCGCCAAAGAGTATCGTTGCCTTCAAAGTGCAATGCCGTTGCCAACTGACAAAAAAGTGCGACGTGAGCATCGTACGAGAAAAAATGGAGTCCTTGTTTATCGTTCTGATACAAGACCTTTCTCGTGGACGGGAACATTGCAAATTGCTGATTATGGAGAGCATAATTTCTCTCAGCCTTCAGCAAAAGACATTGTTGCTATCTGGCAAAAATGCTTGGAGTAAACAAAAAAAGGTGTTTCAAAAGAAACACCTTTTTTTGTTATGAAAATTAATGTTGCCTGGTATAGTTTAAAATAAAAAAACCTCTTGAATAATTTTCAAGAGGTTTTTTAGCTTTTTTATTAACGATGTATATGTACCCATCCACAAAGATTATTAAAGGTGCATTCACCACTATAGCCACCACCATAGTTACAAAGCTGTCCTGCAACGTAAAAATTACATGCCGTAGTGCCGCCAGCGCAAACTGCGGATATAGTAAATGATTGATTAGCATCATAGGCAGAACCGGGAATTACAGTTGTATTGTTAACAGATACATTTACAAACTCTCCTCCGATACTAAAATAAACTTTACCTTCTGGGCAGGAACTTGAAGATCCTCCATAATATCCACTACCATAGTATCCACTACCATAGTATCCACCAGAGGAACCTCCTGAAGAAGTATTGTCTGTACACTTTGTACAAGCATACTCTTCTGTTCCCAACATTACATTTTGCGTTGTTTTAGTTTGGTTAGAACTACAATCACCATCCGTTAGTCCATAATCTTCACAAGTCCTCATAGTTTTTACTGAACAAGTCAAATTACCTTGTGTTCTAAGTATACATTTGAAACCTTCCAAACCAGTAATTGCATTTTCGCAAGCTACTTCATCAGTATAATATGTTTCTGTACTTGTACTCAACTCTTCACAAGCAAGCGGTCTCAAGCGATAACATGAAACTTGATTTCTTGCGCCATAATGAACTAATTCACAAGTATGAGAAGCCTTGTTAGGATCAGTTGATAGCATTTGAGAACATGCTCTAGTGCTGTCATACAATCTGAAATAATATTGCTCACTAGCTCCA
>JAZULC010000009.1:0-26141 GCA_045643605.1 Alphaproteobacteria bacterium | reverse complement strand
AAAATATGTGTCTATGTCATCAACAAAATCAGCTATCGGGCATTTGCTCGGAGCTGCAGGATCTGTTGAAGCTGTTTATACAATTAAAGCAATTCAAGAACAAATATGCCCTCCTACACTGAATTTGCATAACGTAGAAGATGAAATTGCAGATATAGATCTTGTTCCGTTAAAAGCAAAAAAGAAAAACATTAAAGCAGCTATGTCAAATTCATTTGGTTTTGGTGGAACTAATTCTTCTATTATTTTCAAAAAATTTGAGGAATAATTTGTATGAAAAAAGCATTTTTCTGGATTTTTGCTTTTTTAATAATTTTTGGCATTTTTGCTTGGAATGGCTTCCGGTATGCAATAAATATTCAAAGTAACTTATCCGGTCCGTCAAATATTATTTTGAATAACGGAGACGGAGTTAAACGTATTGCATGGAAATTATATAAAAAAAATATAATCATATCACCGTACTTGTTTGAAATAGTTGTTAAGTATTATAATCTTGAAAAAAAGATGAAAGCCGGAGAATATATTTTTCAGCCTAACATTACAATACTTGACGTTGTAAACAAAATAGCAAAAGGAGATATTGTTTTCCATAAAATCACTTTGCCTGAAGGTCTGACTAATAAACAAATATTTGATATTATCAATGATAGCGATTTACAGGGAAATATTTCCATAATTTTAGATGAAGGAAAAATTCTACCGGAAACATACAGCTACAAACTAAATGATACAAAAGATTCACTTATTAAACAAGCCACAGAAGCAATGGCACATTTTATTGACAAACAATGGGAGACTCGTGATAAAAATATCCCTATAAAAAACAAACAAGAATTATTAACATTGGCTTCTATTGTAGAAAAAGAAACAGGAGTAGCCGAAGAAAGAAAAGTCATCGCATCAGTTTTTATTAACAGATTGAGAAAAGGTATCAAATTACAAACCGATCCGACTGTTATTTATGCCATTACAAAAGGACAATTCAATTTAGAACGAGCACTTACACGCAAAGATTTAGCTTTTAAGGATGAATATAATACTTATTTGCATTATGGCTTACCACCTGCACCAATATGCAACCCCTCAAAAGAAGCTATTTTAGCAGTATTACACCCTGATAATACAGATTATTTATATTTTGTAGCTAATGGTGAAAAAGGGCATAATTTTTCAAAAAATTTAACAGAACATAATAAAAATATTCAAAAATATAAGCAAAAAATCAAACAAAATCGTTATTTTTCAAAGAAAAAATAAATTTCACAAGATAGACAAAAAAAATAGTAGACGAAATATTTTTTTTATGTTATATATGAGATAAATCTTAAATTATTAACAGTTATGAAAAAAATTATTTTATTGTTGCTAACTGCAACCGCATTTATTTGTCAATCTTGTCAAGAATACAACCGTCCCTATGATCCGTACTACGATTGTCATAGTGGCAGCTATGGTTATGGTCAAGGTTATCCTGGTCCGCAAGATGGTAATCACGATTTGCCCCATTATGGAATCTGTGATGATTATTACAATCGGTATAATCTTGCTAACGGAAGTTCTGTAATCGTTACAGAATGGGGAACTTTAGCTATGTATGATACCAAGTTGAAGAACTATTACAGCTTGTGCTGGGCAGATTTTGCGCTGTATCGCAACGGATATTTTTTAGATGTTTACCGCTATGATTATTTTACCGGCCAACTAACAAAAAGATATTCTTTTGATACAAGAGAAAACATTTATTTTACGACAGATATTTTGCTTTGCTGTTATGGAGCAGAAACACTTTATCATCGTAAATTAAAAGTTTCTAACAACGGCTCAACCGTTTACGTGTCTATTCTTAAAGATGATAATTATTCATCATTGGAACATTTTAACATGTAGAAAAAAGTAACCGATTCTCACAAAAGAATCGGTTATTTTAATTTAAAGAGATTACCTATTAGGATATCCCAACAAATGTCTTTTATTTTCATCATAAGTATTAAAAGCTTCTTCAATAACTTTTTTCGCTTCTTCAGGGCCTAAAAAGCTATTAATTTTTACCTCTTTATTTTCTAACACCTTATAATCTTCAAAAAATCTTCTCAATTGTTTTAAACAATGCGGAGTCAATTCATCTATAGAATTATAAAATGCAAATTCCGGGTCATCAATATGAACAGCTATAATTTTGTCATCAGCTTCGCCTTGATCAACCATTTTCATTACGCCTATAGGTCGTACACGCATAATTGATAGAGGGTAAACAGACTCCTGACACAATACAAGGACATCTAACGGGTCATTGTCATCGCAATAGCTTTGCGGAATAAAGCCATAATTTGCAGGATAATGTACTGAACTATATAAAATTCTATCAACTTTTAACAAACCGCTTTTTTTATCAAGCTCATATTTTATTTGTGAACCTTTTGGTACTTCAATAACGGCCGTAATAATATCAGGGGAATTTTCCCCTCTCGTAACTTCATGCCACGGATGTAACATCTTCTTTTCTCTTTCCCTATTATAAATCCCGCAATGATTTACTACAACAAATTTAATTTGTAAATATTATTTTTAAAACATATAAAAAAACTAAAATTTACCTTCATACGCATCAATATAAATTTGTTTTATTTCATCCATTAGCGGATATACAGGATTTGCTCCGGTGCACTGGTCATCAAAAGCTAAACGAACCAACTTATCTAAATTATCCATAAACAATTTTTCATCTATACCATATTCACGAATAGATGCAGGAATTCCTACAGTTTTTTTCAAATCTACAATAGCCTGCAATAAAAGATTTACCTTGTCATCATCTGTACAATTTTCATCTCCTAAATAGAGCACATGTGCTATTTGCGCATATCTTTTTTTAGCCTCCGGAATTTTATATTGAGGGAAAATCGCTTGTTTTTGCGGACAATCAGTTGCATTATAACGGATAATTTGACATATCAATAACGCATTTGCTATACCATGAGGAATATTATACATTGCCCCAAGTTTATGCGCCATTGAATGACACAAGCCTAAAAACGCATTAGCAAATGCCATACCTGCCATTGTAGCAGCATTATGCATTTTTTCACGAGCAACAGGATCTGCATGACCATTATTATATGCACGCGGCAAATAACGGAAAATTTGTTTACAAGCCTCTAATGCCAATGAATTTGTATAATTTGTAGCCATACAAGATACATAGGCTTCCAAAGAATGAACCAATGCATCAATACCACCTGTTGCCGTCAAACTTTTAGGTAAGTTATCAACGAAGTTAGCATCTATAATTGCCATTGATGGTGTCAGGGCATAATCTGCCAATGCATATTTTATATGTGTTTTATCATCTGTAATTATAGAAAAAGGAGTAACTTCCGAGCCTGTTCCTGAAGTTGTCGGAATACAAACAAATTTTGCCTTTTCACCTAATTCAGGAACATTACATATACGTTTTCTAATATCCATAAAGCGCATTGATAAATCTTCAAAATTAACTTCAGGGTGTTCATATAACAACCAAATAATTTTGCCGACATCCATAGGAGAACCTCCTCCTAAAGCAATAATTAAATCCGGATTATATGTTCTTACCATTGAAATTGCTTGTTCTACAACCGACAATGTAGGATCAGCCTTAACATCAAAGAAAATTTGAAAATCAATATCAAGTGATTCTAATGTATCTGTTACAGTTCGAACAGCACCATAATCAAATAAAAATCTATCAGTAACTATAAATGCTCTCTTTTTACCGGAAAACTCTTGCAAAGCTAACTCGGTAGCACCTCTTTTGAAATAAATTTTTGGAGGAACTCTAAACCACAACATATTTTCTCTCCTTTCTGCCACAGTCTTATAATTTACTAAATGTTTTACTCCCACATTTTCACTAACAGAATTTTCTCCCCAAGAACCGCAACCTAATGTCAATGACGGCTCCAAGTGAAAATTATATAAATCACCAAGTCCTCCCTGTGCTGACGGTGAATTAATCAATATACGACCTGTCGGCATTTTTTGTGCATATATCTCTATTCTTTCTCTTACTCTGTCATCAGTATACAGCACTGATGTATGCCCTCTTCCTCCAAGATTCACTAGCTCATAAGCCATATCTGTCGCTTGTTCAAAATTATTCGCCTTATACATAGTTAAAATAGGCGATAATTTTTCGTGAGCATATGGGTTTTTATAAGAATAATCATCTTGTTCAACAAGTAAAATTTTTGTTTTATCAGGAACCGAAAAACCGGCAAGCTGTGCTATTTTACACGCCTTTTGACCTACAATCGCAGAATTTACACCATGCTCTGTCAAAATAATTTTTTTAAGCATTTCTGCTTCTTTTTCATTCAGCAAATATGCTCCACGATAAATAAATTCGTCTTTAACTTTATCATAAACATCATTAACAACAATAACAGATTGTTCCGATGCACAAATCATTCCATTATCAAAAGTTTTTGATATTAAAATTGAAGATACAGCCATCTGTATATCAGCCGTTTCATCTATGATTGCCGGAGCATTACCTGGACCGACACCGAGAGCAGGTTTGCCACTTGAATATGCAGATTTTACCATTCCCGGACCTCCGGTAGCTAAAATTGCATTAATTTTCGGATGCGTCATTAAGCGTTGCGTTAAATCAATAGAAGGTTCATCAATCCACCCTATAATATCTTCCGGAGCTCCGGCTTTTATAGCTGCTTCAAGAACAACTTTAGCTGCAGCAATAGTACTTTTTTTAGCTCTCGGATGTGGCGAAAAAATAATCGCATTTCTTGTTTTTAAACAAATTAAAGATTTAAAAATTGCCGTGGATGTAGGATTTGTAGTAGGAACAATACCGGCAATAACTCCCAAAGGGGACGCCACTATCGTAATACCATTTTCAATATCCCTCTGGATTATTCCACAAGTTTTTGCGTTTTTATGCTTATTATAAATGTATTCGGATGCAAAATGATTTTTTATAACTTTATCTTCAATTACACCCATCTGGGTTTCTTCAAATGCTAATTCCGCCAAATCAATACGCATTTTATTTGCCGCCGTTGCTGCTGCCTTAAAAATTGCATCAACCTTTTCTTCAGAAAAAGTAGCATATTGACTTTGAGCTTTAGAAACTCTTTCTATTAAATCATCCAAGTCATCAATACTTTTTACTTCTCTCATAGCATAACCTTCTCATAAAAATACAAACTCTTAAGTATATATATCATAGATACCTTATACTCAAGAGTTTGTAAACAATTATTATTTATTATAATTATTTATACAAATTGCGTTTGCTATATTTTGTATGCAACAAGTGATGTGATTTTTCACCACCTGCTTTTCCTAAATATTCATCATATAATCTTTTTACAGATTCATTTTTGTGAGATAAACGATTATTTGCAACTTCATCTTCAAGATTTAATCCTTTTGAACGAAGTTTGCGAATTTCATCATTAATTCCCCAAGGCTTATCAAAAGAAGCTCCCATCACACGTGGCTGACCACCACCTGCAATACAACCTCCAGGACATGCCATCACTTCTACAAAATGGTATGGTAATTCTGTACCTTCAGCTTTAGCTTTATTAATTTCTTGCATTACAGGTTCTACATTACCAACACCGTTAACAACAGCAATACGAACTTTTGTACCTTTAATATCAACTTCAGCAACTTTTACAGCTTCAAGACCTTCTATTTTCTTGAAATTCAATTCACCGAGTTCTTCTCCTGTGATGTAAAAATAAGCTGTTCTTAATGCTGCCGTCATAACTCCTCCGGTTACTCCGAAGATTGTTGCTGCACCGGAATATTCGCCTAAAGGAGAATCTGCTTCTTCATCATGTAAATGCTTAAAGTCAATTCCTGCAGCTTTAATCATTTTTGCCAATTCTCGTGTTGTAATCACTTCATCTACATCTTTATATCCGGAAGATTCCATTGTTTCGTTACGATTGATCTCCCACTTTTTAGCAGTACAAGGCATAACTGAAACTACTTTTATTTTTGCAGCATCAATACCGGCTTTTTGTGCCCAATATGTTTTAGCTAATGCACCAACCATCATATGAGGTGATTTGCAAGATGAAAGATTTTCAACATTTTCCGGGTAATATTTTTCAAGATAATCAACCCAAGCAGGACAACAAGAAGTAAACATCGGAAGATGATCTTTTTCAGTAAAACGTTTTACAAACTCACTTGCTTCTTCAATAATTGTTAAGTCTGCTCCAAAATTGGTATCAAATACTTTTGCAAAACCTAAACGACGAAGTGCTGCATAAATTTTACCCGTTAAATTAGTTCCGAAATCAAATCCGAATTCCTCTCCCAACGCAACACGAACGGCGGGAGCTATTTGTACAACTGTAACATTGTCCTTATCATTCAATAAATCCATAACTTTTTGTGTATTATCAAAATCAGTTATAGCTCCTGTAGGACAATGGGCTGCGCACTGACCACATTTAATACATGGAGAATCTCCCACTTTTGTATCATTTGCACCGGTAATTTTAGTTACAAATCCTCTATGTAAATAACTTAAAGCCCAAACATTTTGAACATTTTGGCAAATATTTACACATCTTCCGCATACAATACATTTTGCTGGATCAAAGACAATAGCATTAGTACTATCATCTTTTGGTTCTTGAGAAACTAATTTAGTTATTTCGTTTTTATCAATTCCCAATTCTGCTGTCATTTCTTGCAATTCGCATTGTCCGTTTCTTGAACAATTAAGACAATCATTAGGGTGATTGCTCAAAATGAGTTGCAAAACAGTTTTTCTTATTGATTTCAACTCTGCATCAGATGTAACTACTTCCATACCTTCTGAAACAGGTGTGCAACAAGAACGCATAATACGTCCGCCGACTTTCACGATACAGAGACCACAACCAGCACTTGGATCAACATCAGGATGCTTACAAAGAGTTGGAATATTTATCTGTGCTTTTCTTGCTGCATCTAAAATACTGGTACCTTCAGCAACTTCAACTTCTATATTATCAATTTTTAATTTAACCATTTTCAACTACTCCTTTTCTTTAGCATCAATCAATTTATTTGCATATTCTTGTTCATAAAAGCGCAGTGTTGACAATACCGGATTTGGTGCTGTTTGTCCAAGTCCGCAAAGAGAAGCTTTTTGCATTGCAAAAGCAATATTTTTGAGCATTTCTAAATCTTTTTTCTTTCCGCGCCCACGATTTATTTTATCAAGAAGCAGTAACATTTGTTTTCCACCAATTCTACATGGTGCACATTTTCCGCATGATTCATCAACAGTAAATTCAAGATAGAATTTTGCCAAAGCAACCATATCTGAAGAATCATCAATTACAATCATTCCACCTGAACCCATAATAGAACCGAGTTTTTTCAGCTCTTCATAACAAATAGGCATATTCATATAATCTGCAGGAATTACTCCTCCTGACGGGCCTCCTGTCTGTACAGCTTTCAAAACTTTTCCTTCAGGAACTCCTCCTCCGATTTCATTAACAATTTCATTGATTGTCGTACCCATAGGAACTTCAATTAAACCAGAATGTTTCACCTGACCTGTAAGAGCAAACACTTTCGTTCCTTTAGATGTTGCAGTACCAAAAGAAGAAAACCAATCAGCACCTTTTAACAAAATTTTTGAGACATTAGCCAATGTTTCAACATTGTTGACACAAGAAGGTTTACCCCATAAACCTTTATTAACAGGATATGGAGGTCTTGGACGAGGCGTACCTCTTGCTCCCTCTATTGAGTGAATAAGCGCTGTTTCTTCTCCGCATACAAATGCACCGGCACCAAGACGAATATCAATGTTAAATGAGAAATTTGTTCCCATAATGTTATTGCCGAGCAACATATGTTTTTTACAAGCTTGAATAGCTTTTTGTAATCTTTCAACAGCAAGAGGATATTCTGCTCTGACATAGAACCAACCTGAAGTTGCCCCCATAGCATAAGCAGCAATCATCATACCTTCAATAACGGCATGAGGATCTCCTTCCAAGATTGAACGATCCATATAAGCTCCCGGATCGCCTTCATCTCCGTTACAAATGATAAACTTTTCATCAATTGTTGGAACTTTTGCAGCAAATTCCCATTTTGTACCTGTTGGGAAGCCTCCACCACCACGGCCTCTTAAACCTGATTTTTTAATTTCATCAATAACCTCTTGCGGTGTCATATTCTTTAGAGCTTTTTCTAAAGCCAAGTATCCGCCTCTGGCAATATATTCTTCAATGTCTTCAGGATCAATATGTCCGGCATTTTTCAAAACTACTTTTTCCTGCTTCTTAAAAAATGGCAAATCCAAAGACAAAACATACTGTTGCAAATATTCATCTAATACTACATTTTCTGCAGAATTTATTGAAGGTAGAACATATTTTTCCATAATAGAACGAGTAGCATCTAAATCTATTCTTTTGAATAATATGTCTTTTTTATTAGCAATTTCTACTCTGATGAGCGGACCATGAGCACAAAGTCCCATACAACCTGTCGCTACAACACGAATTTTATCTTTTAAATTGTTTTCCTCAATAATCTTTTTAATAAGAGCTATAATGTCATCACTTCCGGAAGATTTACATCCCGTAGAATGACAACAATAGATTGTGCAAACATAATTTTCTATTTCTGCCAATTTCTTTTTAGAAATTTCGTGTATATCAAATCTTTTACTAAGTTCTGTCATATCAATCATCTTTTAATCCTCCTTAAATTTTTCACGCCATTCGTTTAAAATTTCAGGCACTTGTTCAGGTGTCATACGACCGTATGTTTTGCCATTAACAACGCAAACAGGAGCTAATCCGCAACAACCTACACAACGAACGCATTGTAGGTGGAACAACCCGTCAGGAGTACTTTCGCCTTCTTTAATTTTAAGTTCTGATTTGAATTTTTCTAAAACTTTGTCATTACCTTTTAGAAAACAAGCTGTACCTGTACATACAGAAATAATAGCTTTTCCAGGTGCTACCAACTTAAAAAAGTTATAAAATGTTAAAACTTCATAGATTCGTGCAAGAGGTATTCCCATTGTTACAGAAAGATTTGTTGCATCTTGCCAATCAACATAGCCTTTTGCACCTTGAATTTCGTGCAAAGCCATAATCAGAGCCCCGCGTTTTTTATTCCACTTTTCACCGACACGGCAACCTAAATCAGGTTCTTTATCCATTTTTATCTCCTAAATTAATTTTAATTTTTGACACATATTACATTATATTTTTGATATTGCAATTATTTTTAATCGTTTGTCATCCTTATAATTACATTAGATAAACAAAACTTTAAGATATTAAAATGCGTTTAAAAATAATTGCACATTTTTTTGCTTTACTTAACGTTGGTTTAGGAGAGATAATTTCCCAACCTCTATTTTTCATCATATAAAAACATTGTTCATGAATATCTAACAATATTTTAAATGGCAAAGCCTCTTGTTTATTTAACTTATTTAAGATGTTTTTAGCTTCGATAAGATTATCTTCTGCAATATTTCCGAGTTCCTTACGAACAGCAGAAAAATTCTTATCTGCTATTGTATGTTCAGGATCAGTCACAGGAATATCAGCATTTTTCATAAGATCTATAGGAATATAAAGCCTATTCATTTTAGCATCTTCTTTTACATCAAGCAAAATATCATTTATTTGTAAAAAATATCCGAGATGATCAGCTAATTTTTCAGCTACTTTATCTTCTATTCCTATAATTTTCATAGCAAAATAGCACGGTGTTCCTGCTATAGACTTACAATATTCATTAAAATCATTAAGCGTTAATTTTTGCACCGGATCAGGTACATCAATAGCAAATTCTGCCAATAATTTCATAAAACGATCTTTTGGTAATTTAAATCTCATACAATTTTTATAAATAAAACGTCCGACTTCCGTTTCAGGAACTTTGTTATCGTAAATATTGTGTAATTCTTGTTTCCAAGCTGACATTAGCGAAACTTTTTCTTCTAAAGACATTTGTCCGTCAACAATACCATCAATATGCTTACAAAATGCATATATTGCATATATAGCTTCTCTTTTTGCTTTTGAAAATAAATATCTGCAAGTCCAATAAAAAATTGCGTTATTTTTTCTTACTATTTTGCCTATTTCGCTCATAAGATTCCTATATTTTAGTCCTAATTTGTGTATTATTTTATCAAATTTAACCAATTATTCAATTGTTTTTTAGCATTTTCACAATATACTTTTTTTCTATCATTTCCTTTTAGCCAACGTTTTTTGTTATTAGCAGTTATTACTGGCTCAAGTTGAGGAAATAAACCAAATGTAATATTCATTGGCTGATAGTCATCAATATTTGTCATATCTTGCAAATGGTCCAGCATTGCACCAAAAGCCGTATTTTTAGGAGGTAAAACAGGTTGTATATTTTTTATATCACAAGCCGTAAAATACCCGCACAACCAACCGACGCAAGCACTTTCCACATAACCTTCACAACCTGTTATTTGTCCAGCAAAGCGAATATGAGGCATATTTTTCAGTCGAAGATATGAATCTAACAATAAAGGGCTCTTTATAAAAATATTTTTATGAATTCCTCCTAAACGAGCAAATTCGGCATTTTCTAACCCCGGAATTGTGCGAAAGATACGTATTTGTTCGGCATACTTTAATTTAGTTTGAAATCCTACAATATTTCGCAAAGTATCTTCTTTATTATCTTGTCGCAGTTGGACAACAGCATATGGCTGTTCATTGTTATGCGGATTATGCAGACCCACAGGTTTCATAGGTCCAAAACGCAATGTTTCCATTCCTCGTTCAGCCATAACTTCAATAGGCAAACAGCCATCAAAATATTTAACATCTGCTTCAAAATTATGAAATTCTGTTTTCTCTGCATTCAACAACTCTGAAACAAAAAGATTGTACTGTTCTCTTGTTAAAGGACAATTTATATAATCAAATTTATCTCCCTTATCGTACCTTGATTGATACCAAGCCTTTGAAAAATCTATACTTTCTTTATAAACAACAGGAGCAATAGCATCATAAAAACTCAAAGTATTATTTCCAACAACTTCTAAAATAGAATTTGCCAAACTTTCTGAGGTCAAAGGTCCCGTTGCTATAATGCACGGACCAAAATCTGCAGACGGAACAACATCAATTTCTTTATTAATTATTTTAATCAAGGGATTTTGAGATAACTTTTTTGTAATATATTCGGCAAATTTTTCTCTATCAACCGCCAATGCTCCTCCTGCCGGAACTTTAGTACTGTCAGCTGCTTCTAAAATTAAAGATTCTGCTTTGCGCATTTCATAATGCATAAGACCTATAGCATTTTGTTCATCATCATCGGAACGTAAAGAATTAGAACAAACAAGTTCTGCAAAAAACTTACTTTTCTGAGCCGGAGAAAATTTTTGTGGCTTCATATCATATAAATCAACCGAGATACCACGCTTTGCCAACTGCCAAGCAGCTTCTGATCCTGCCAATCCGGCTCCTATTACACTAACTCTTTTCATATATTCCTCTGTTCTTTACTTTGTTGCAACATATTATAAAACCGAAAAAATGTAAATATAAATAACTTTGTCATTAAGTTTTTTTAAATCAATTTGTGATAAAAAGTGTCGGTATGGTGGTTAAAATGAAAAAAATATTTATTTTTTGTTGTCTTTTGAATTTTGTATTTAGCAGTTCTTATGCGCAAGATGTATCAGAAATTGTCAGTCAAACAATGAATGAAGATTTGTTTGATAACGAACAAAGCGAAAAAGAAATTGCTGAAAATAATACAGGTTTTGATACCTCTGTTGTTGAAGATTTCAATGAAGAACAGGCAGAAAATAACACAGAAGTAATAGAAACACCACAGGCTGTTGATTCTAATATAAGCTTAACAGAAAATTTAACCAATAATAAGCAAGATAACAAGACTATTGAAGATAATGATGCTTCTACAAATTGGATAGATAAACTTATTGAAAACAGCACCCAAAATAGTTCAGATTCCAAAAAAGATGATTCCTTATCAAACATAATTGATGACAATAAAACTCCGACCAAACAACGTTCAAACGCATCTGTATTTGATATTTCCGGAGTGATGTTGCGTATGACTTTAGCACAGGCAGAAGATGCTTTATTAAAAAGGGGCTATAAAAAAATCTCTCAAAAATTGGAGATTCCTAATTTTATCAAATGGAGAAATGAAGAAATTTGCCGTGGCAGTGGTGTTGTCGGTTACGAAAGGTTGGAAAATTGTGTAGCCCAAAAAGCAAAAAAAGAAAATTATCAGTATGTTGAATCTTCTCAATATGCTAAATATGATACTAAAGAAAGTATTTCATTGCATTTAACAAGCACATTTACTAATAATAAAATTTACAAAATACTTTATAAAAGCGAATCGGCATTGATTCGTGGTTCCAGCCAAAAAGCATCATATTTGCGTAATATAAAAGTATTTGATTTTTGGAAAAAAATTAACCAAAAATACGGGCATCCTGACAATCCTGAAGAAGTATTGTGGGGTCTCGGCGGAAATAAACCATATATGAAAGCATCTACCGGAATTTTGTTGTTAGAAGACCCGATGTTACGTGAGTTGGATTTTACACGCATGTCTCGTGAAGACCAACGTTTTATGAATACAAATTTATATAATTTTTAAGGATATAATATGAATAAAATACAGTTATCTCAATTAATATCTACACGCATTAGTCATGATATTATCGGCAATGTCGGCGCTTTATCAAATGCTTTGGAATTAATGAGTGATAATGATTTAGATCTTTGGGATGACATAAAAAAAGTTTTTTCAGCAAGTTCAAAAGTTTTGTCTGCCCGTATGAAATTTTTTCGTATAACTTTTGGTACGGACAATGCCGTTTTATCAGATAACGATACAGTTTTTAAAATTATTACGGATTATCTTAATACTTTAGGTTCTATGAATAATGTTTATGAATTTGTTGCCGACAATATTCAGCATAATCAAGGACATAATAAACTTCTTCTTTGCGCTTCCATGGTTTTTGCAGATTTATTGATTAAAGGCGGAGAGATAAAAAGCTGTTACAACAATGACGGTTTATGGGTTGCAGCTAATAGTCAAGTGCCTGTTTCTGAAGAAAAATTAAACATTATAAAAAGAATAGTCATGGGTTCTGAAGAATATAATACAGACGCACAGTATGCTCCAATATTATATATGAGAGAATTATGTGAAAATAAGTACAAAATCACCGTTATTGGCGACAGCCAAGCACCTGTTTTCTTATTTCAATCTTTATAGATTTCTCATTCTTTCGGTATAACGCATTTCAATATAATCAGCCAAGGCTTTTTCTACAATTTCTTGTAAGTCATCATCGTGTGTAGCATTGTAGAATATATCAAGCATTTTGCTTAATGAATGATTTTTAATTATAAAATCAATAGCCGAAATATAATTTATATCATACACCCACGACAAACAATTTAACAGGCTTGTTTTTCTATTTACTCTACAACTGCTATTGGTAATTCTGAATTCCGTAAACTCTTCTATTATTTCCGGTAATATTTTTTCATCAGCTTGTTCAGTGGTATCATTATTTGAAAAAATATACGGAAATTTTTTCTCTGGTTCACAACTCATCAAATAATAATTTGCAATTTTATCGGCATCTCTTACTAAAAAGATTATTTCTATAATTTCTTGTTTTAATTTTTTATCTTTAATAGAAGAAAATTCTTCATCTTCATATAATTCTTCTATCATATGTCCATGATGTTTTACGGCTAAATAAATGCGAGGATTATTATATTCCGGAATACTTTTCAAAAACTGATAACCCAATACGCTGTGGTCTATATTCTCTGACACACCGCAATTAGAATTATCCCATTTTTTCTTCGTTTCCTCAAAACGTCCGATATCATGTAAAATTGTTGCGCATTTTGCATAATGCAAAAACTCTTTGTCGCAATTTTGGAATATCTTTTCGTGCTTAATAAGATAAAGCATTGCTCCGATAACTTGCTTTGAGTGATATATCTTTTCTTCGCACCATTCTAAATGAAGAGGTGAATTTTTTACATATTCTTTAGCCTCATAATATTGCTTGTATAAGACATCAAGTGCTTTTTTCTCTACATTACACATTTTATCCTCCGATATTGGAAAATAATATTATAAAAAAATAATACAAGAAAAAAGGCGATTTAATAACCGCCTTTTATACATTTTATTTTGCAACCAAATTAAAAGTTGTATTGTACTTGCAACCCTAACATATTGCTATAGCTTTTGTATTTCACATTTGCTATTGAGCCGTTGCCTGCATCTGTATTTAATGATTTAGCAGATTTCATAAATAAATGAGAATATCCTAAATCATACTGGAATTTTTCTGTTTTATAAGAAAAACCTGCTGTTACCCAAATTCTGTCAGAGTCAGGAATACGAACTGTTCTATAACGTTTTGTTCCGACAGGAGTAGGGTCATAAGCAACACCGCCTCTAAATGTCCACTGGTCATTATAGTAATAATCCAAGCCCAGAGAATATGTTACAACATTGCTCCATTTTTCAGGTATAGGAGCACCAAGACCTGTATCTGATGTCATAACAAAATCATCAAATATATTCCACTTTGTCCAACGAGCTGTTGCTGTTACGGCATATTTATCATTAAGTTTATGATATGCTGAAAGAGTTGCTGTTGAAGGAAGTGTCATTTTTGAACGACCATTATGTCTTCCATTCAAACCCGCCATTGGTGCAGGTAATCCTGACATATTATGATCACCTTTAACGGTATGCGCATTATTATAACGATAAGAGAAACCAATTCTTGTATTCTCACTGAATTCATATAAAGCGCCTAAAGACCAGCTGTTTGCGCTCCATCCATCCAAATCCATTTGGTTTTTAGAGTTAGGTACTGCTTTTTTAGTAAATTTATCATCAAACATTTGATTTCTTACATCACCATGAACATATCGTATAATCCAACCGGCACCGAGAGTTAATTTGCCCATGCGATATGCAACTGTTGGAGAAATATCTACAACTTCCAAGTCAGTCTTTGTACCGTGAGTTGCTCCAAACCAATGTTTATTATAGTCTGTTGCCAATCCGAAAGGAGTAAAGACACCCAACCCGAAAGCTAAATCATCATTAACTTTATGCTGAACAAATAAATGTGGCATATATTTGAAAAGATTCATTCTGCCATCAGGCTTACCAGAGTTTATTGGATCGCCGTCATAATAAATATTTCCTTTAACTTTAACATGCTCTTGTACACTTGTAACACCGAGTTGACCACCGGAGTCTTTCAAAATCATTCCTGCCGGATTAAACGCAATAGCAGAATAGTCATCTCCGACAACACCTATACCGGCAAAAGCACGACCCAAGTTTGTTGCAGAAAATTCATTAAGTTGATATCCGCTGGCATTTGCATTAGCAGCTGCAAATAAAATTGCTGCACTAACCATTGCCATATAATTAAATTTTCTAATCATTTTTAAGTTCCTTGTTAGTTATTCAAAATAAGTATTGCTTTGTTATAAAAAGTATTATAGAAAAAGTAAAGTAGGCACTTTACAGGAGCATAGTTTCTTTGAAGTAACCAATATGTAAAATACGAGGCATTCGCATGAAAACAGGTGTTGAAAATATTTTTGAAATTTCTTTTGCAGAACTCACTTTGAGCCTTATCGGTGATAAGTGGAAATTGCAAATTCTTGAAAGTTTAGCAGAAGGAACAAAGAGGTTCGGAGAATTAAAAAAATCTCTAGGAACTATTACTCAAAAGGTACTAACCTCAAATTTACGCGCTATGGAAGAAAAAGGCCTTTTAGTGCGTAATGTTTATGCGCAAATTCCTCCAAAAGTTGAATACAAACTTACTTCTATCGGAGAGAGCTTGAAACCTGTAATTGAAATGATGACTCAATGGGGCGCTCAATATCAGGATAAAGTTACTGATTTTTTTGCTAATGCTGTTGTTAATATTGAAACCTCAATGTCTTTTGAAGACAACTGATTTAAGTATACTGATTTATGAAAATTACAATTCTCGCAATTGGTAAATGCAAAAAAGGTTCACCGGAGTTTTCCATAATTGAAGAATACTCCAAGCGCTCTGCTTGGAACATAACAATCAAAGAAAAAGATAATTCAGATCAAGAAGACGAAGCTGAATTTTTACAGACACATATTCCCTCCGGAGATAAAATTATCGTCCTTGATGAACGTGGTGAAAATATCAAGTCAATAGCCCTTGCTGAAAAAATTGAAAATTGGATGAATAACGGATGTTCGGGAATCACTTTTTTAATAGGCGGAGCAGACGGACATATTGAAAGCACTAGAAAAAAAGCTGATTTATTACTATCATTCGGAAAATTAACTCTACCTCACATGCTTATGCGTGCAGTACTTTGCGAACAAATATATCGTATCCAAACAATATTAAATCATCATCCATATCATAGAGAATAATCTTTACAAATCACTTTTTATCTGCTAACTTCTGACACTGTTTGCAATATTGGGATTGTGAACATTTCGTAGTGTTATGAAAAAAGGAATATAAAATGACAATGAAAAATTTGAGAAAAGACAATTATCCTGAATGGTATCAAAATATTGTTGCTGAAGCAGAAATGGCTGAAAATTCTTCTTCTCCAGGATGTATGGTAATTAAACCTTGGGGATATGGCATTTGGGAACGTATACAAAATGTTTTAGATGATAGATTTAAAGAAACAGGACACGAAAATTGTTATTTTCCAATGTTTATTCCTCTATCATTTTTTCAAAAAGAAGCTGAACATGTTGAAGGTTTTGCTAAAGAAATGGCCGTAGTAACACATTCTAGACTTGAACAAGTAGACGGAAAACTACAACCAGCATCTCCTCTTGACGAACCTTTAATTGTCCGTCCTACTTCAGAAGCTATTATTGCAGATTCTTTTTCAAAATGGATAAAATCTTACAGAGATTTGCCTGTATTGGTTAATCAATGGGCTAATGTTGTACGTTGGGAAATGAGACCTCGTTTGTTCTTGCGTACTCGTGAATTTTTATGGCAAGAAGGTCACACAGCACATGCTACAGCACAAGAAGCAGAAGAAGAAACTACTCGTATGCTCAATATTTATAAAGAAGTATGTGAAAACGCTTTAGCTATGCCGGTAATTGCAGGTAAAAAACCTGAACATGAAAAATTTCCTGGTGCAGTAGATACTTATTGTGTAGAAGCAATGATGCAAGACGGTAAAGCTTTGCAAGCTGGTACATCTCACTTTTTGGGACAAAATTTTGCTAAATCTGCAAATATTTCGTTTGTTAATAAAGAAAATCAACAAGAATATGCCTATACATCTTCGTGGGGAGTTTCTACGCGCTTAATCGGTGGTGTTATTATGACTCATGCTGATGACGAAGGTATGGTTGTACCTCCTCGTATCGCTCCATATGAAGTGATTATCTCTCCATTAATCAAAAATACCGAAGACGAACATATAATCATGGAATATATTGATAATATTGTTCAAAAAATTCATGAACATACTGCTTTTGGAGAAAAAATTCGTGTCAAAATCGACTCCCGAAATAAAAAACCTGCTGATAAATTTTGGGAATGGAGCAAAAAAGGCGCTCCGATTATTTGCGAAATCGGTATGCGTGACATAGAAACACATACATTGATGGTTCGTGAACGCCTGAAAATCAACACACCTGAAGGCAAAGAAATTGCTGATATTAACGACTTTACAAGTAATATAAGCAATAGAATCGAAAACATTCAAAAAGAAATGTTTATGCGAGCTAAAACACGTTTGGAACAAAATATTCGTACAGACATTAAAACTCCTGAAGAATTTTCTCAATATTTTGCAAATGCAAACAAATGGATAGAAAACGATTCGCAAGGTCAGGTTGCTTTTGTAAAAGGAAAATGGTCGGGAGATGCTAATAGTGAAGACTTATTAAAAGCTATGAAAATTACTATTCGTTGTATTCCGTTTGAGCAATCCGGTACAACCGGTAAATGTTTATTAACAGGAAAAGATGCCACTCTTGATGTAATTTATGCAAGGTCATATTAGTCAAAAAATGAATATTTTATCCCTGCTTATTCCATTAAGCAGGGATTTTTTATGTCTATAATGCTACGTATTAAAGCTCTTTCGCATTTTTAAACAAAAAAAATATTTTTGTCGTTGACATATATAATTAAATGTGCTACTCATAATGAGAACAAATTACGTATATGTTTAATTAAAAATTCTATTATTTATGAAAAAGAAAAAAGCTGTTTCTTCTGTAGTAAAAGTTGGAAAAAACATTTCTAACTTGAGTATTGGTTACAAAAAAAGCAAAGCAGATGTCAGATTGGGCGCCCAGTCGAAATTATGTAAATTGGTTTTGAGCTGTGCAGTTCGTGATATCAAACCTCGCAGACCATTTTTGGCTTATGTGGTTGAACAAGATTCTTCTCTATCTCTGGTGCTCGCCGGCCCGCAACAACCAAGGGCTATTATGCATGTAAAAAGCGGAGACCTCATTTCGATGAGCGAAGCCGTCGTTGAGAAGAAAAATCGAGCTCAACAGCCTCGGAAAGCTGAAAAAAAAAAGAAAACTAGATTGTACGAAGTCGGCATAAGAATTGCCTCCAGTACGTGTAGTGTTTTTAAGGCTCGTGCGAAAACTACTGCAGAAGGCCTAGCTATTGAGGGGAAAACGGAGTTATTACCATACCGTTTCATAAAAAAGATGTCTAGTTTGGAGACAACAATGAATCCAGATCAATATCACCTTTATGAGATTAAGGCAATGATCCCTCGCGTCGTTTCTCTAAAAGTCTACGGGCACAAGGAGGACGATAAATTGATTTGCGATGCGCCGGTAATCCAGAAATTGATGGATAAGTGGCCTATCGAATATGTTCTTCGTGTGATAAAATCAAAGTAGTTTTATTACACATATAATAAAAAACGGTACTTTCAAAAGTACCGTTTTTTATTTATTCTGATATATTCCTATTAAATTGGAATAATATGCTACATCATTTTCTATGAAATCTTTTATTGTTGACGCTATAAATTCAAAACGTTCTTTTAATATATTTTGCTCATTTTTATTAAATTTAGACAGTACAAAATCTACTACTTGATTTTGCTCATGTAAAGGATGCCCTACACCTATTCTTATTCTATTATAATCTTGTGTAATTTGCGAATCGATACTTTTTAATCCATTATGACCACCTGACGAACCTCCTTTTTTGGCTCTTAATTTTCCTAAAGGTAAGTCCATATCATCATGGATGACAATAACATTATCAGGTAAAATTTTATAAAAATTTACCACTTGAACAACAGAATTTCCGGACAAATTCATAAACGTTTGAGGTTTTAAAAGCAATACTCTTTCATCTCCAATTTTTCCTTCAGCAACAAGTCCGGAAAACTTGTCTTTAAAAGGAGAAAAAGAATAGCGGTTGAAAATTTCATCAACCGCCATAAAACCTGCATTATGGCGGGTGTTTTCATATTCCCTACCGGGATTTCCCAAACCGACCACCAAATACATTTTATATCCTATTTACGCAAAAAATCTACGTGAATCGGCATATCCGATACAGGATGGAATTGAACATCCTGACAAACAACTTTGTATGTTTTGCCATTAACAACGACCTTTATTTCTGATTTATAAAAATCAGCAAGATCAAGAGCCTTTTCCAATTCTACAGGATGAAGACTTATCATAACGGTATCTTGTTTGTTTCCGTAAATAACTGCAGGAACGCGACCTTCGCGACGACATGCACGAGCTGCCCCCTTACCTGCTTTTTCACGCAATTGTGCATTAAAAGTAATTTCTGTCATTTTCTACCTCATATTAAGAATTAACACACGGTCAAACCTCCAGGGGTGTTTGTACCGACAAATTGTTTATTACATCATTTTTTTTTATTTTCAAGTATTTTTAATTAAATTTTATCTATTATGATTTAAATTTCTGTCAAAGGAGATTGTACTATGTTTTATATATTAAGTGGATTTATATTTGGATTTTTAATTCCATTCATTGCAAGAAAGTTTGGCAAGTTTATGCCTGCAACCCCTGCTTATGCAATTTATCGTATTCTAAAACCTGCAAAAACAGTTTCAAGAGAAAAGAAAATAAGTAATAGAATTTATCAAAAACTCGTGCGCAAATATTTTATGCGTAGTATTGGTTGGGCTATTTTTTGTGCAGCACTAACATTTTTATGCCATTTAGGTTTTGAAAAATCCGGAAATATTACAAATTGGTATATCGGATGCTTATGGATTCTCCTTTTGTTGGCAGAAATTGATAAACGCATGGAGTTACTGCCGGATATTTTAACTGTTCCATTATTGATTATGGGCTTTTTAGTAGCTTCAATTAATACCATAGGCAGTTTTGTAGACCCGCAAGCAAGTGCCATTGGTGCAACAGCAGGATATGTATTGCCGGTAATTGCTTCAGGATTTTTGGTTTGGAAAGATCAAAATGCTCTCGGTGGAGGAGATATTAAATTATTTGCAGCATTAGGTGCTTGGTTGGGAATAGAAAATTTGCTATATGTGATAATTTTTGCCTGTGGATTTTTTGTTGTAGAGGCATTTATAACTAAAAAATATGCCGGAGCATTCGGTCCTTCAATCGTTTGGGCTGCAATTTTTGTTGCTTTTTTAATTATAACAGGTATATTTTAGGCGTTATATGTAGGAGAAAGATATGTTATTACAAAATACTCGCAATCAGATGAACACTATTTTAAAAAACAAACATTTTGATGAATTTATTATGGCTTTAATTGTTATTAATGCCATTGATTTGGGGTTGATGACCTCTGCCGTTATTGATGAACTATATGGAGTTAGTTTATTTTTTATTGATAAATTATGTATGGCTATTTTCATATTCGAGCTAATCATCAAGCTTTTTGTTTATAAAAAAGGATTCTTTAAATCCGGTTGGAATATTTTTGATTTTATAATAATCACCATTTCTTCTTTACCTTTTGGATCATATTTCATAATTTTACGAACATTTCGTTTGTTAAGAGCTATAAAATATATGCGAAGATTTAACGGACTGCGTAGAATAATCAATACTTTTACAAGTTTATTGCCGAATTTCTTTTATACATTAGCTATATCTGCAGTATTTATATACGTATTTGCAATTATTGCCGTAATTTTATTCGGTGATTTTTTTGTAGAATTCTCTAGTTTAGGATCAGCAACATTTGCATTATTACAGGTAGTTATAATTGACAGTTGGGCTACTAATATTGTTCGTCCGGTTATGTCTGAATTTCCACATTCTTGGATTTTCTTTGCATCTTTTGCTTCTATATCTTTTTTGATAGTTGCAAGCTTTTTTATCAATGCTGTTGCAGACATCGTTTATAAGAGCAAAAAGCCTGTAACCAATTATCATTATAGAAAAAACAACAAAGAAATAAAATAGCTTTAATTTTTATTAGAGAACATTTGATCCAGTTCTTCAAAATACTTTTCTGCAAGACGCATTTCGCTATTGTTCATTTTGCTGGAATTTAGGATTTCAATTTGTTCAGCAATAATCTTTTTCATATTTTGGATAGTAGATGTATCCTTTTCTGCTTCTAAAGATTTTGACAATGTTGCAATCACATCAAATGCATGTCTTTTAATATAGATTAGATTTAACAAATCATACAATCTTTGTTCAACATAAAAAAATCTGTCTGTTTGCCAATTATGCATAAGAATCCAAAATCTCATTTTAAATGAAAGCACTTCTGACGGTTTTTTGTTATCCATAGATATTTCAGACACAGAAGAATTATCTGCATATTTTTGCACAAACTCTTTTCTTAAAGGCATAAACTCTAATAACTCTTCTTCGGTAATATCTGTATTATGGTTCATACCTATTTTTCTAGCTTCTGGATAAACCATTACCGAACATGTAACCACATTAACCAGTCCCCAAATACTCAAGCACAAAACTATTAGTTTAAACATTTTCTTTTTCATACTACCACCTTAATTCAGAAAGCAAATACCTAGGATACACCATATAGTCGGAACACAAATCTTTTGCTCGTTGCAAATCAGGAATATATCCATCTCCAAGTAATTCTTTATGTACACCCTTTGTAATCAATACAGAATCAAGCCCTGATATGTTTGCCATCTTAATATCTGTAGATAAATTATCACCAATGACTAAAATATCTTCAAATAAAATTGGCAAAGATTCTGTTACATATCTCAATATAAAATTATCAGGTTTTCCAAAAGTCATAATTTTGCCACCCATCATTGCGTATTGTTCAGCTAGAGCTCCTGAGGCGTAACAAATTTCCCCATTGATATGATAATTTATATCATTACCTATACAAAGCATCGGTTTTTGCAACGAATTTGCCAGTTCCAAAATATCACGATAATTTTCAATAGTTTCTGCTGTACGAAGCATTCCACCTACAAATAAAAAATCAGCAACATTTAAATCCGTAACAGCTTCAAAATCAAGACCGGACATTATTGCATTATCATCAAATTCACCTATTTTATAATATTTTTTTCCAGAAACAGCTATGCGACTACTATTGTTTTTAAGCAAAAAATGTACGATTTCACCTGCTGTCATAATTAGAGAAAAAGCCGATAATGGCACATTATTTTTTTTCAAAATTTTTATTAAATCAGTGATTCTTAAAGATGAATTTGATATCAATAAAATATTTTTAGCCATATTTTTTGCATTTATCAAAGCTTTTATAGCTGAAAAATTGATATTTTTTCCATCAAAAATAACACCATCAAAACCAACCGCCAAAGTTGAATATTGACTGATAATCTTTTGAATTCCCAAAATCGGTGTAATATTATTCATCACATACATCCGTTCATAATTTATTTTTGTGGATATTGTAGCAAATAAGCGTTAAATTATAGTAAATCTAACAAGAACAAACACAAAATTTAAAAATATATTTTAAATTATTTTGCAAAAATTATAAAAAATAGCTTGCAAAGAAAAAAAATATCCGTTATATACCTTGATGATTAGAAGCTCGGGTAGCTCAGTTGGTAGAGCAGAGGACTGAAAATCCTCGTGTCGGCGGTTCAATCCCGTCCCCGAGCACCAATTCACAAGGCTTTTGCAAATAGCAAAAGCCTTTTTTGTTAAAATATAAAAAAATAATTGAAATTTAAGAAATATCATCATAAGCTACAACTATATATTATATTTGATAAGGCTAATATTATAATGACTGTTTCTAAAAATCTCGGTGTTTATAAAGTAAATAATAAAGTGTGTTTTTCGGTATTTTCCGAACATGCTGAAAAAATTGAATTATGCCTTTTTTCTGATGATGAAAAATCAGAAACCAAAATTCCACTTGAACGAAACAAAGATAATATCTGGTCTGTAGAATTAGATGACATACCAAACGGTCAAAAATACGGCTATCGTGCGTATGGAGAATTTGCACCTGAAAAAGGATTATATTTTAACCCCAATAAATTGTTGGTTGATCCATTTGCAAAAGAACTTTCTGATTCTGTATCAGATTGGGAAAACGATGCTTTATGCTTAAATAACGACAAAGATAGTGCTCATATTGTTCCAAAATCCATAGTTGTGTTAGATGACAATCAGGAAGATGCCGTTAAATATCCATTTTTGCATAAAAAACCATATATACCATGGAAAAACACGATAATTTACGAAACGCATGTAAAAGGATTTTCAATTAAAAATCCTAAAATTCCTCTTGATATAAGAGGAAAGTTTTTAGCCATCGCTCACCCTGAAAATATTAAATATTTAAAATCATTGGGAATTACCCATATAGAGCTTATGCCTGTTACTACAACATGCGGAGGCACTCACCTAAAAAAAGAAAAAGGCTTATCTGATTATTGGGGATACAACCCTATCAATCATTTTGCCTTAGATAAAAGATACGGAACTCGTGAAGATTTTAAATTTATGGTAAATGAATTGCATAAACACGGCATTGAAGTTGGTTTAGATGTTGTATACAACCATTCCGGGGAATTTGGAAAAGAGCATAACTTAATTTCTTATAAAGGGCTTGATGCTCCTAACTACTATCGTATGTCTGCAGATGGTTGTTTTATAAATACAACCGGATGTGGTAACAGCATAAATACAGATTCTCCGATTGCTAACAAAATTATACACGATTCGTTAGTTTATTTTGCTGAAGAAATGGGTGTTGACGGATTCCGTTTTGATTTAGCCGGAGATTGTGCTTTAGATAAAGATACTCATTTTAATGCTAATGGACAGTTCATGCAGACAATACAACAAATTGCCGATGAACAACAAGTAAAAATCAGTGGCGAACCTTGGAGCGCTTTAGGCGGTTATTATCGCGGTCACATGAATGGTATGATGGAATGGAATGATAAACACGAAGAAGCTGTTCGCAGATTTTATCGCGGTGACGAAAATATTGTACCTGAACTTGCCGGACATATTTCCGGTGGTGAAGGTTTATATTATGGGCAACACACCTCAAAATATATTCGTTTTGTTGCCGCACACGACGGTTTTTCCGTACACGATGTAACTCATTATAATCATAAAAATAATTATGCAAATAATGAAAACAACAATGACGGCAACAATAATAATTCTTCTTCTGTTTCGCCATCACAAGAAATTGCTTTCAGACGACAAAAATCAATGATGGCGGCAAGCATTTTATCAAGAGGAGTTCCTTTGATTTGTGCAGGTGATGAATTTGCAAGAACACAACAAGGAAATAACAATGCCTATTGTCAAGACAATGAAATAAGTTGGCTGAATTGGCAAAATATGTCTGAAGAACAACGAGATTTGTACTTATTTATAAGAAAAGTTACATCATTGAGAACAAGTCATGCAAGTTTTGCAAATTTAGATGTATTTTCTGGAGAAATCGTTCCTTCTAATCAAAGAAAAGATATTGAATGGATACGTCCTGACGGGCAAGAAATGCAAACACATGATTGGCAAAATTCAAGCAATCATATATTGGCTTGCATAATTAACGGAAAAAATGGAGAAATTTCTAAAACAAAAGAATCTAAAGCAAATATTGATGATGATTTTATGATTTTGATGTGTGGAAATACTTATGGAACAGTAGATTTTAAATTGCCGACAGCTCCTAACGGACAAAAATGGCAATTAGTTTTTGACACTACCGGAAATCACAAAAAAATCAATGATAATGGTACTTATACATTAGATGCATACAGTTATGTTGTTTTGACATCTAAAAAAACTAACAATGAACGATTAAATATATTTGAACAATACAAACAAAAAAATATAAAGGAGTAAATTATGGCAAAAATTTCGTGGCGTGCAGGTACTATTCTTGCTCCAATTCCCCCTGCCCTTGTTTCATGTGGTACAGTAGAAAATCCTAACGTTATGACAGCAGCTTGGACAGGAATTATTGCAAGCGATCCTGCTTTAACTTATGTTTCTATTCGTCCATCTCGTTTTTCGCATCAAATTATTTCTCAAACAAAAGAATTTGTAATTAATTTGCCTACTTATAAAATGCTTGAAGCAACAGATTTTTGCGGAGTAAAATCAGGAAAAGACGTTGATAAGTTTAAGGTAACAGGTTTGACGCCTATTGCATGTAGTAAAATATCTGCTCCTCAAATAAAAGAATCTCCCATATCATTAGAATGCAAAGTAATTGAAATAAAAACTTATGGTACACACGATATGTTTACCGCAGAAATTGTTGCCGTAAATGTAGATGACCAGTTTATTGATAAACATGGTGCTTTAGATATAGAAAAAGCCGGATTATTAGCTTTTGCACATGGAAATTATTATACACTGGGTCGCAAAGTTGGTTATTTCGGCTTTTCTGTAAACAAAAAAAGATTAAAGAAAAAGCAATAGTATTTTTATCATTTCTCAATTGACAATTATAATAAATTACTCTACTATATATAATAGCTTTTTAGAGGTTTGCTCTGGAATTTATTGTATATTTAGGAGATTTTATTATGAATAGAAATTTGTTTATATCTGTTGCTACTGTACTA
>JAZULC010000008.1:0-21505 GCA_045643605.1 Alphaproteobacteria bacterium | reverse complement strand
AGATGTATACCCCATACGATTAACCAAAGGTTCTGCACAATGATGTCCAACTCTGATAGCTATACCTTCTTTATCAAGGATAAATGCTAAATCTTGCGGATGAATATTATCTATAGCAAAAGCAAAAACTTCACCTTTATTTTTAGCTGTTCCGACAACTTTCAAACCGTCAATTTGTAATAGTTGCTCCATCATATATGATGATAATTTGTGTTCGTGTTGCATAATGTTACGCATTCCGATATTTTGTATATATTTAACAGCTTCAGCAAGTCCTATCGCTTGCACAATTGCAGGTGTACCGGCTTCAAAACGGGCAGGGGGCTCATCAAAAGTTGTCTTTTCATAAGTTACTTTATCCACCATATCTCCACCAAATTGATACGGTGGCATTTGTTGTAAATATTCTGTTTTGCCATATAACACACCAATTCCGGTAGGACCATAAAGTTTATGTCCTGAAAATGCTAAAAAATCACAATCTAAATCTTGTACATCAAGCTCATTATGTACAATGTATTGGCAAGCATCAACAAGAACTTTTGCTCCTACTTTATGAGCCATTTTAACAATATCTTTTATCGGAAAAATAGTACCCAACACATTTGACATTGCTGTAACAGCTACTATTTTTGTTTTTTCGGACAACATTTTTTTGAAATTTTCAGGTGTGTAATCCCCATTATCTGCAATTTCAAAAATTTTCAGTTTAGCATTTTTTCTTTCGCATATAATCTGCCATGGAATTAGATTTGCATGGTGTTCTGCTTGTGAAATTAAAACTTCGTCACCGGCATTTAAAAACTGTTCGCCGTATGTAAATGCTAATAGATTGATAGCTTCAGTGCAATTTCTCGTAAATATTATTTCTTTATCTGATTGTGCGTTGATAAAATGTTGAATGATTTTGCGTGCATTTTCATATTCTGAAGTTATTTGTTCTGACAAAAAATATGATCCACGATGAACATTAGCATAACTGCTTAAATAAATATCATCCATTTTTTGGATTACATTTAAAGGCTTTTGTGCAGATGCGGCTGTATCTAAAAAAGTGCATTGTTTTGCAACTTTTTCAAAAATTGGAAAATCTTTTTTTATTTTATATACATCATACATGACACAGCCTCTAATCAACTTGTTGGGCTTAATGTATAACCTTTATTCTCGTTTTGCAAGAAAGAAAAGAATTTTTATTCAAGTTTATTTTTTTGATAATGATTGCAGATTTTCTATAGATAAATTTATGAGCTTATCTTGATCTTTTTCCGATAGATGATTCTTGCAGATTTTAGTAACAGCATCAATAGATATATTACACATTAAATCAGTAATTTCTTTTTTGACATTATTTATTGCTAAATTAATTTTAGTATCCGCATCTTTTCTTTTAATGTTGAGTTCATGCTCCATAGCTTCTGTTTTTTGTGATTTTTCATTTTCTATCTTTTGCAAAGCGTTATCTAAAATCGTTTGAGCTTGAATGTCTGCATCATTGAGTTTTCTTTGATAATCAGCCCAAAGTTTTTGCGCTTCATCTCTTAAAGAAACAGCTCTGTCTATGCGGTTAACAACACTATCTATCTTTTGTTTTAATATATTTTTGACTATTTTAGAGATAGGAACACATAACATTAAGACCAATAAGCAAAAGGCACATCCGACCCAAAATTCAGTTTCTAAATAAAACGGTTCGTGTTTTGCATCAAATTTTACTTCTGTAGAAGTAGAAGTTTCTGTTGTTTCTACAATTTCAGAAACATTTTCAACTGCGTGAATCACAGCACTTTGTGTGGCGTCGAGTAAATCTTGCCCTGAATTTTCAGAAATACTATCAGATTTTATATCGTTACTCATAATAGTTATCCTTTACTTCATCCATAACTTGTTGCAAAGTTTGTGTGCTGATACCTTGCAAATTAAGTTTGTTTAGTATCAGTACACTTAAATCTTTTGCAACAAAAGCGGCCTCATTAGTGGCGATTTTACGTTGATTTTCCAACATTGATTGATTTTCACGAATTTTTTTATCTAAAGAATTGGTGATTTCTGCAGATTTTTCTTGAATAAATTTTGCCAACAGATTTTCTTCTTCAAGTATTTTTTCTTGAGATTTAAGTGAGGCTTGCTCAATAATTGAGTTGTATTTTCCAATAGTTTCATCTGCATTTTCTTGTATCTTTTCTGCTTTTTTTATATATTTTTCAATGTATTGGCTTCTTTGTTCCAAGATATTTTTAATTCTTGGAAGTATCAAAAATCGCATACATAACAACATCAGGCCAAAAGATATAAATAGCCAAAAAAGTTGTGATGTGTACATTGAAAAATCAAGCTGTGGCATAATATACCTTTATTATTTGCTTGTTAACATAACCAAAGCAATAACCAAAGCATATAATGCAATAGCTTCAACGGCAGCAAAACCAGCCCATCCGTAAATATCAACTTCTTTTTTTACTTGTGGATTACGACCAACTGTGTCAATCATATTAGTCCAAATTTTTGTAACACCCCAAGCTGCAACAGTCATTGACAAAGCACAAATTGCTGCGCTGATATAAGCCATAGATTCCATTTTTTTACTCCTTATAAAGTTAAAACAATTTTGTATATTTTAGTGTCCATGCAGAGCATCTCCTAAATATATACAACTTAAAACCGTATATATATACGCTTGTAACATAGCAATAAACAGTTCAAACGCAATTAAACACGAATCAAAGATAAGCGGTACGGCACCGAATATCCCAAGTGTAACAATAAAACCACCTATGATTTTAAGCATAATATGTCCAACAGTCATATTGGCAACAAGACGAACTGTCAGGCTGAATGGTTTTGATAAAAAAGATATAATTTCAATAGGTACAACAAGTGGTGCAAGTGCAAAAGGTATTCCTTTCGGCATAAAAATCCTAAAATATGCAAATTTTTTCTTTTTTATACCGACTATCATATTGAATAATAAAGCGGTAACAGATAGGGCACCAACAGCTGTTACGTGAGATGTAAATGTAAATGCATAAGGAAATAACCCTAGGATATTTCCCAGTGCTACAAACAAAAATAAACTGAAAATAAAATAAAAATATTTTAGTCCGTCAACACCTATAGTTTCTCTCGCTAAATTATATATAAATTCATATATTGTTTCTGCACCGGCTTGAGCTATCGTTGGTATTATTTTTTTACTTGTTGTACAGATAAATAATAATGAAACAGCAACAACTACGGCTATTAACATAAATAATGCAGAATTTGTAAATGAAACATCAATTCCTCCGATATGTAGAGGAACTAATGTTTTTAGTTCAAATTGTTCTAACGGGCTGGACATTATTTTTCGTTGTTACTTTCATAAATTTTTGCGGTGTGATAAGCATTTAACAAACCGGCAACACTACCGAACATAAGAAACAATATAAACAAAAAGGGCTTGATGTCAAATAAATTATCAAAAAAATACCCAATTGCAGCGCCTATAAAAGTTCCGGCAAAAAGCTCTATCATAATCTGAAACCCCATTCCGGATACTTTTGTCATGGTACCCAGTGGTTTTTCTTGTTCATCAATGCTTTCACTTTTCTTTATGGCATCAATATCTTGTTTTAATTTTTTTAGTTTGTCTTTTGAGTTTTTCATTTTGATAACTTTGAAAGTTTTTCATCAAGATATTCTGTAAAAGCATCAAAAGCTGGAGATCCGGCGATAAAATCTTGTGTTGTGCCATCATCAACTATAAGAGTAGGGGTGCCTTGAATATTTAATTCATTCAATGCTTGTTGAACGTTTCCTGAAATCTCGCTGGCGATAGCATCATTTTGCATACATTCAAAAGCTATATCTTTACTTATACCGTGTAAAGAGGCATATTGAGCGATAATTTCTTTTGTACGGTTAGATAAAGCCCATTCACGTTGTTTTTTATACATTAAATCAACAAAATCATGATAATTTTCATCAGGAATACATGATGCTGTCATTGCAGCAGCCATAGCTTTTTTTTCTGTTGGCATATATACTAATACAACTTTTACTTTACCGGACTTAATGTATTTTTCATCAAGCTTTTTTAGTGTATCTAAATGAAAATCTGCGCAATGAGTACAACTGAAAGAAGAATATTCGTAAATTGTAATCGGAGCTTCTTTTTTACCCATGTAATGCATATTGGATAAATTTATAAGTACTCTTTTGTTGAGAGGTGATGCAATAGATGTATCTGTTTTTGCATTGGCATTCTTTACAAAAGAAATTTCTCCGTTGTTATAAGTAAAACCCTTCAAATCCATATAAAATGTTGCAAAAAGTACATATAATATGAATACGGAGAATAAACTGCTTATTTTTCCTATTATTTTCATAGTTTGTCGTCCTATCCTAAAATATTTTTTCCTAATTTTATGAGTATTTGTTGCAAATTTTCATTTTTTACATTTGCTGTTTGTTCATCAATATAATTTTGTTCTTTTAATGTTACAACACTTTTTTTATGGCTTGTGAATTTAGTAGTTTCTTGCTTATAAAATTGCACTTGTATAATTTTTAAATCAGCGATGGCAGAATATCCGAAAAAGGTGTTAATCTTTTCAATAATAGATTTTTTTCTGTGTGAAATTTCTAAAGCAACGGCACCGTTATCTGCACAAATATTTAAAATTCCATTATTTTTTTCTTTTTTTTCAAAATCTATATGTTGAGGATAGGTGTATTCAGCCAAATCTTTGCCTACAATTTCATTCCATGCTGTTATAATATCCAATTCCATAAAACCGTTTTTACCAACAATTTTTTTTGCGGTGTCAGAAAAGATATTAGCCAAAGAAATAAAGCCAACGTTTCTGTGTTTTGAAAAATCATTTTCCGGTTGGTCACTTTTACAATTCATTTTGCACCCACTGTTTTAACTCTAAATTGTTTATTTCTTTTAATGTATCGGTTAAATATGCACTTATAAGTATTTGTTTTGCAATATTTTCTTCTATACCACGTGAGCGCATATAAAATAACATTTCTTTATCCAGTTCACCACAGGTTGCTCCGTGAGAACATTTGACATCGTCGGCAAAAATTTCTAATTCCGGTTTATAATCTACTTCAGCTTCGTCGGATAATAAAATTGCTTTGTGTAATTGCTTTCCTTCTGTCCTGTCAGCGTTTGGTGCAATATGGATTTTGCCTAAAAATACTCCGTGAGCCTTTTGCCCTACAACACCACGAATATTTTGAGAAGAATATGTATCGCAAGATAAATGACGAACATCAGTATTTGTATCAATCAATGCCCAACCGTTCATTATATATGCGCCATTCAGAACAAATTTTGCAAATGGTTCAATCAATTCTGCTCTTGTTTCGTTCCTCCCTATATTTGCTCCTTTTTGCAGGCAATAACCGTTATAATAGGCATTTTCTTTTAATATGACGGAATTATATGCAATATGATTGGCATAAAAAGCGTCTTTTTGCACTTTAATATGCTCTAAACAGGCATTTTTTGATAAATTTATTTCATTTACGATATTTAACAGATATTCTGATTTTTGCTCGCCTTCATAATAATAATATTCTATAAGTTTTGCCTTTGATGAACCTCCAAAGAACATAATATTGTGTATGTTCATCAATAAGTTTTTATTTTGAGAATGTACTTTATTTATAATGGCAATCGGTTTATCTATATCAATATTGTTTGAAACTTCAATATATATGCCGTGTTCAAGATATGCTGTATTTAGCGCACAAAAAGGATGCTTTTCTATTTCAATATGTGAATTTATTTTTTTCTTAATATTGTATTCTTCAAAGGCATCAATCAATGGGCAAATTATCAATCCTTTTGGAAGATTGTGGGACGTATGGCATAATTTTCCGTTGCAAAAAATAATTTCATAAGCTTCAAACGGTAGAATATTGTTGTGTTCCGAACAATGTTGATGATTGCATGTTTCTTGGTCAACAATATAGTCGTTTCTTTCTAAAGATAATAAAGAAGTGTATTTCCAATTTTCGCTTTTTTTGGTAGGAATACCATTACTTCTAAAAATTTGAGCCGCGCTATTTCTGAGCGTGAATAAAGGTATGCTATCGTGTAAAAAATCAATATTTTGCAACAAGTTATTCATCTTTATTAATTTTCCTCTTTAATAAAAGCAGAGTATCCTGTTTCTTCAAGTTTTTGTGCTAAATCTTTTCCTCCTGATTTAACAATCCTACCATCTGCATAGATATGTACGTAATCAGGAATGATGTAGTTTAATAAGCGTTGATAGTGAGTTATTACCAATAAAGATTTGTGTTCATTATGTAGAGAATTTATTCCTTCTGCAACAATTTTTAAGGCATCTATATCTAAACCGGAATCTGCTTCATCAAGAATTGTAAATTGAGGTTTTAACATAGCCATTTGTAAGGTTTCCATACGTTTTTTTTCACCACCGGAAAATCCAACATTTATAGGCCTTTTGAGCATTTCTGTATCAATACCCAATTTTTGCGCTTCATTACGTAGAGTTTTCATAAATTCTACGGTATCTAATTCAGGCAAGTTATTATATTTGCGAACAGCATTAACAGCATACTTTAGAAAACTTGAGGTAGGAACACCCGGAATTTCAACTGGATATTGCATACATAAGAATATACCTTCTCGGGCACGTTCTTCTGTTGACATTTTAAGCAGGTCTTTTCCTCTATAGATGATACTTCCTGAGGTTACTTCATATCCCTCTTTCCCGCATAAAATGTGAGATAATGTTGATTTTCCGGCACCGTTAGGCCCCATTAACGCATGTATTTCTCCTTCATATATTGTCAGAGAAAGCCCTTTAATAATCTCTTTGTCGGCAACTTTTGCATATAAATTATCAATTTCTAATAGAGGAGTTTTATGCATTTTTCATTCCTTTAATCTTTACTAATTCCAAAATTTTTATAGTTCATTATCCTATGCTTCCTTCTAAACTTATATTTATCAATTTTGCAGCTTCTATTGCAAATTCCATAGGCAAATGTTGCATTACTTCTCTGCAAAATCCGTTAACAATCAAACTTACTGCATCTTCAGGAGAAATTCCTCGTTGGCGACAATAAAATAGTTGTTCATCGCTGATTTTTGAGGTTGTGGCTTCATGTTCTAAAACAGCAGTTTTATTGCGATTTTCTGTATATGGTACTGTATGAGAACCACAAGTTTTTCCTATTAAAAGACTGTCGCACTGTGAATAATTGCGGGCATTATCAGCATTAGCTACTACTTTAACAAGCCCTCTGTATGTTTGATTTGAATGTCCGGCGGAAATACCTTTTGAAATAATTTTTGAAGTTGTATTTTTACCGATATGAATCATTTTTGTACCTGTATCAGCTTGCTGATAATTGTTTGTAATAGCAACGGAATAAAATTCTCCGGAAGAATTATCTCCTTGTAATATACAAGAAGGATACTTCCATGTAATTGCCGAACCTGTTTCAACCTGTGTCCATGACACTTTTGCATTATTTCCACGGCAAGCAGCTCTTTTAGTTACAAAGTTATATACTCCGCCATTACCATTTTTATCGCCTGGATACCAATTTTGAACGGTAGAATATTTTACTTCTGCATTATTCATAATTACGATTTCTACAATAGCGGCATGCAATTGATATTCGTCTCTTTGCGGGGCGGTACAACCTTCTAAATAAGAAACATAGCTGTCATCATCAGCAATGATAAGAGTACGCTCAAATTGTCCTGTATTTTTTGCATTGATACGAAAGTATGTTGATAATTCCATAGGACATTTTACACCTTTAGGAATATATACAAAAGATCCATCGGAAAAAACTGCAGAGTTTAGAGCAGCAAAAAAGTTGTCAGTATATGGAACGACAGAGCCCAAATATTGTTTCACTAAATCTGGATATTCTTTCACAGCTTCTGAAATAGAACAAAATATTACACCTTTTTCTTGTAATTTTTTACGATATGTCGTTGCAACAGAAACGCTGTCAAATACAGCATCAACAGCAACTACACCGGAAAGTACTTCTTGTTCTTTTAGAGGAATTCCGAGTTTTTCATAAGTTTCAAGCAGATTTTTATCAACATCTTCAAGGCTTTTAGGCTTATTGATTTTTTGCTTTGGTGCAGAATAGTAACATAAATTTTGATAATTTATTGCATCATAAGATAATTTGGCCCAATGTGGTTCCTGTAATGTTTTCCAAAAAGCAAAAGATTTCAATCTAAATTCCGTAAGCCACTCCGGTTCTTCTTTTTTTGCAGAAATTTTTCTGATAATATCTTCATTTAACCCGCAACTGACGGAATCGCTATCAATATTTGTTACGAAACCGTACTTGTATTTTTCTCCGCTAAAGTCATCTATTACAGGTTTATTTACTGACATTTCCTTGCTTTCTCATATCAATGTAATTTGCAATTTAATGTAATTCTCCATATTTTGCAACTTTTATTTAATAAAATTTTAGCTTTTATTGGCATATAATTTAAATGTTTAAATTAGGTGTTACTTTTATGAAAAGAAAGATCTGCTGTTTATTTTTACTGATGATGTTGTCCGGATGTTATTACGGCAATGGAATACCATTGCTCAATCAATACAGCTTGTTTGGTCAGCGAAATTCTGTTGTTGTCAGCAAAGGAGAAACACTATACAGCATATCTCGTCGTTATAATGTTGAAATGAAAGATTTGATTTCTGCTAATTCTTTGAAGTACCCGTATATTTTGAAAGTAGGGCAGGTTATTAAACTTCCGAAAACTCAATATCATATGGTAAAAAAAGGTGACACATTATATTCAATATCCAAAAAATATAATACGGATATTACTTCATTAAGCAGAATCAATCATTTAACATCAAATTCTCTTTATGTCGGACAACAATTGTTAATTCCGTCAGGGGTAAGTAGTTCAAGATCATTTTTTGCACCAAAAAGTTCGTATTACTCCGTAAAAACAACATCATCACAGAAGAATACATCAACGACAAATTATTCCGCTAAACAGAAATATACTTCTGCTGTAACGGTATCTAAAAACAGAAAGAGCAAATTTTCTTGGCCTGTCAAGGGTGTAGTTATTTCAAAATTCGGTTCTGTCGGAAAAGGTATGCATAATGACGGCATAAATATAAAGGCTGCTAAAGGAACATCAGTTAATGCTGCAGATGCCGGAACAGTAATATATGCAGGTAATGAATTAAGAGGCTATGGAAATATTGTATTATTGCAACATTCTGATAATTGGGTAACGGCATACGCCCATAATGACAGACTTTTTGTTAAGAAAGGTCAAAAAGTTATCAGAGGAGAAAAAATCGCTTCTGTCGGTTCAACAGGAGGAGTAAGCAGTCCTCAATTGCATTTTGAAATAAGAGCCGGAAAAAGTGCTCTTAATCCACTGAATTATTTGCAATAATCTTGTTACACAGATTGATTTTTAAAGTTTAATAAGAGAGTAGAAATCTTTATAATAACAGAGAAATATATGATTACACAGGAAGAAGCAACAAAGCGATTTGATGGAGATACAATTGTTTGTGTTCCGACTGACAAAAAACGTCTTATAATTCCGGCATTCGGATATGTAGGGGCTATTAAGACAAAACGTCCTGAATATTTACCTCCAAATTATAATATGGTTATGCAAGATGTGGAGGGACTAGAATTTTTTAATCCTAAAGATAATTCTACACAAGTTTTGAAACAGGCAGATGGCTGTATTATCTGCTACGATGCCCAAGGTTTGAAAGAAAAAGCAGATATATATATTTCATCGCATCCGGATGCTTTTAAAACAGCCGAAGGTGTCAAAGGTGTTATTGAGTTTTTAAAACAATATGCTATTGATCCGACAACAGGAAAAGCAGATGTGTATGATACAGATATAGCATTTGTTGCCGGATTAGTCGGAGCCCCTGAAAAAGATAAGATTATTCCAGGAAGGTCTTTTGTTGGGGTAAAAAAGAAAGAAATAGTGAAAGCATTTAAAGTTGCCGAAGGTGTAGAATTCGAAGGACCGACAGGAACACCGCAAATTGCACAAAAAGGAGGAGCGTATATCATTAGTGACTCCAATGGTATGAGAATGATTCAGGCAGATGTTTTTGAAGATGCTTATGCTATTATAAAAAAGTGATGCTTATTATCGTTATTAAAAAGAGACCTTCCATAAAACCTTGTTGACAGATAATAATTTATGGAGTAAACTCTGCTTTGTAGACTGATTATCTACATTTTAAACTTATATTTTAAACTTATATAAGTATAGGAGAAATCAAAATGAAAAAATTATTAGTAGTGGCATTTTTTATCGCAGTTATTGCTATGCCGGTGTTAGCTATCGCTCAACCTGGTAACTTTAATTAATGGTAAAGGCTACAGAAAACAATTAAAAGATTTATTTTGAATTGAAGGACGGATTATTTTCCGTCCTTTTTTAGTGCCTATTTTAAAATTTCCAAACATTTCTTTTATTTTGAAAAAGTCTTTATTTGTTTCATTTCAAAAAGAATTGGATAGTATTTTCCTGTTAACCATATTGTTTTTGTTGTAGAATTAAAAGCAATACCGTTAAAGACATCAACTTTATGATTATCAGCTCTGTCTAATTTATATTTTTTGATTAAAGAATCAAAATTTAACACCAAAACAACTTCTCCTGTTTTTGGATTAATAACAGCAATTTTATTCGTTTTCCAGATATTCGCCCAAATCAAACCGTCTATATATTCCAACTCATTTAAATATTCTAATTCTTTTCCGGCCAAAGTGATTTTTATTTGTCTGATTTCTTTTAAGTTTTCATCAAAAAAATGTAAAGAAGCAGAACCGTCGCTGGCAATTAAATGCGTGCCATCTGTCGTCAATCCCCAACCTTCGTAAGAATAGTCATATACTTGAATTTGTTTTCCGTAACGATAAGCTTTATGATTTTGATAAGTTAAGATATAAATATCCCCGTTAAACAGAACACTTCCTTCTCCAAATTCATTGTCAGCTAATTTATAAAGTATTTTTTTACTGGGATAAATTTGTTGAAAAACAGAAGTTCCCTCATATCCGGTAGATTCATACAACTTATTGTTATTAAAAAAGAGACCTTCCGTAAAATCTTGTTGTCCATGCGGATGAATCTCTTTTACTTCTAAAAATTGTGTATAGTCCGCTTCTAATGGAAGAGATACAGTGAAAGCATTTCTCCCTAAAAAGCAAAAAAAGAGTCCAACAAAAAGATACACAAATTTATACATAGTTTTCAGGTATCTTATTTTTTATTAAATGTCAAGAGCCAACCTGTGACAGCTTGGAATTAGTCATAATCAAATCTTTCGTTCTTAAAAACAAAGAGGTCTTTCCCTTCATATTTCTTATATATGTGATATATTTGTTTAAATTCTTTAATGGTGATTGCGTGATTTCCGATTGCTTCAGCTACTTTTATTCCTGGAATAGCAGGTGCAAATGTTTTGGAGTTTATATCTATAAAATCCCATGTATTTTCATTTGGATCTATACAGTAATATCCTTTAATCTGCCAGCACTTGAATTTTTCTTTATGAAGCCATTTATCAAATTTTGATCCCATACCAATTTTACCGCATACCAAGAATACTAATCTATCAGGCTTAATTACATTTTCTATATCCATTTTATTTTTCCCTCGTTTAAAGATTTTACTACTTGCAATGTTTTTCTGCAGAGTTTGGTATAAATAGGATGGTTTAGCCCTAAAAATTTAATCAAATGCTTCGGATTTTGATTGCATAATAGGGGATAGTTTGAAACCTTGCCATCTTTAACTGTTCGAATAAGACCGCTCGGTAGCTCTTGCTTACCAATACAAGATGAGAGATACACAAAGCATTCGTCATTATCCCCGAGATTTTCGGTTGCAAGGTAACGAGCATATATATTAAGTGTTAAATCAGCCTTACTCGGATCTTTTGTCCATGGTGAGCCACCTCCAATCGGACATGCTGTAGAATAAAAATCACAAGCTAATTTCCTGCCGGTAATACCACAGTCCGCGATGGATGAATGGGTGTGATAAATTCCTGTTCCGTTGATTATAATTTGTTCCGGTTCGGTGCCAAGTGTTTTAATGATAAAAGGCCTCAAATCTTCAGGCTCTAACATTGGAATTGCAACTATAGCCATTTTAATTGAATCATTGCTATCATCAATCGTAATTTGCGTTTTGATATCCAATCCGAGATTAGAAGATTTCATTGCCAGTTCGTATAGAGCATTATTGAGTTTACGAGCAAGCCATAATTCGCGATTAATCATATCTTGACCTTTGCAGGCATATCCGACAAACACACCTTGATCGCCCCAGCCATCTTGCTCTACGCCTTGGTTTATTTCGGCGGACTGTATGCCGATTTTATTGATAACTTCAACCTTTCGAACATCAATGGCATAATCTTTCCATATATCCGAGTAATGTTCATTATATCCGATTTCACGAAGGGCGTTTTTGACATATGTTTCTATATTAGACATATCAACCGCACCTTTAACTTCACCGCCAAGCATTACGGTATTATCTTTGATCATGACTTCCACTGCATAATGGACATCTGCATCTTGCTCAATAAGTCTGTCTAAAATATAACTTGAAATATAGTCGGCAGTTTTATCAGGGTGGCCGAGCGACACCGCTTCTGCTGTTTTAAGCATTATATCTTCTCCTGTTTAGTCCTCTATAGTGGGACAAGTTTGGTTAAATTCACTTTACAAGGTCTATTATGCACCTATTTATGATGTTGTCAAGACATATAAATATTCAGTTCAGCTTATTTATTTTTGTTAAATATAACTTACAATTTTTAGAGTTTTTGTTGATTTTTTTGTTCTGTATTTTTTTCATTTACATCTGCGCCACAAGCTATTAAGGTTTTAACAATTTCAGGATTTTTGTTATTTTTTGTGGCCACCATTAAGGCTGTTTTGTCAGATATATTTTTCGCATTTACATCTGCACCAAGTTCTATCAAAGTTTTGATAATTTCTGGATTTTCATTAAATCCTGCAGCATCCATTAAAGCCGTTCCGCCAAATTTATTTTTCGCATTTACATCTGCACCTAAATTTATCAATGTTTTAACAATTTCAGGATTCTTATTAAATCCTGCAGCATTCATTAAAGCTGTTGAGCTATAGTTATTATCCTTTACATTCACATCTGCACCAAGTTCTATCAAAGTTTTGATAATTTCTGGATTTTCATTATATCCTGCAGCATACATTAGAGCTGTTCTGCCAATTTTATCCTTCGCATTTACATCTGCGCCTAAATCTATCAATGTTTTAATAATTTCAGAATTTTTATTTAATCCGGCAGCATACATTAAAACAGTTCTGTTATCTTCATCAACAGTAATCATATCAGATCCGAGTGCTACTAAAGTTTTGATAATTTCTGGATTCATATTGTTGTTTGCAGCATACATCAGAGCTGTTCTGCCAACTTTATCCTTCGTATTTACATCTGCACCAAGATTGATCAATATTTTAACAATTTCAGGATTTTTATTATTGCGTGCAGCATACATTAAAACCGTTCTGCTATCTTCATCCTTTGTATTTACATCTGTGCCGTTTAATATTTCACTGTTAATATCTTCAGTAGTTGCATTCTTCCAAAATTTTTCAGATAAAAAGTTTTCCATTTTGTTCCCCTTATAAAATTAGAACATCATATATTTTTATAAATTACAAGAAAAATATAACGGAATGCAAAATTTTCTTATTAGTATTATTTTTTATTTGGCCTACTTTTAAAAAATGTAAAGGGTTCCAATTTCTTGAAACCCTTGATTGAATTGGTGCCGACACACGGACTCGAACCGCGGACCCACTGATTACAAATCAGTAGCTCTACCAACTGAGCTATGTCGGCATTGGTTGGGTTTATATATTATCTTTTTTTGTTTGTCAATAAAAATTTATATCTATTTCAAAATATTTGTAGATATTTATTTTCCCGAAGCTTCAATAATCTTTTCTATATATTCATAAGGCAAATTTACCTGACCTCGTCCTTTGCCGAGTTCTACTCCCAGGTGAGAATTTTGCCCATGAAAATCAGAACCACCGCTTTTTAATAAATCTAAATCTTCTGCCATTTGATGATATTTTTTTATGTCATCATCTGTCATGTCGGAATGTTCAACTTCTATACCTTGCAAACCAAACTTTTTGAAGCGTTTTACTTCATTAAATAAGTCATTTGCACTTAATTTTATTAAGCATGGATGGGCTAAAATAGATACAGCACCTGTTTGATGAATAAAATCAAGAATTTTTTCAACAGATAGTGATTTTTGTTCAACATAAGCAGGGCAATTTTTCCCTAATAACTTGAGATAAGCTGTTTCTTTATCAGGTATTTGTCCTGTTTTAGCCAAAAAGTTTACAATATGTGGTTTTGCCAGAGTGCTACGAGGTTTTTTATTTTCATCAAAAGCAACGTCTTCCCATGAAATATTGTACCCTAGTTTTTGCAATTTTTCTATTCTGGCATGACAAGTTTCTTCACGATTATGAATTAAGTCTTTTTGAAGTTCATAATAAGGTTCAAGATTTGTAATATTCATAGCAATAATTTCTACTGTTGCCGGATGATTGACATTAAATTCACACCCGTTTACAGCCAATAAATCAGGATATTTCGCTGCAGATTCTTGTAATGATTTGCAACCATTTACAGAATCGTGATCAGTTAAAGCTATGGCTTTTAACTCAATATTGTGTGCGTATTCTACCAATTCTTCAGGAGTGTAGGAGCCGTCAGAAAAAGTTGAATGAGTATGTAAATCTATCATATTTATAGTCCTATAGTTCTTAATGTACTATGCTTTCAACATAATCTCCGGAGCTTCTATTCCCAACAAATCAAGTAAAAGTGTCATAATATCTCTGCAAAGTTTTGCTATAGATAATCTTGATGAAGCCAGATTTATATCCGGTTCATTTAAAATTTGCGATACATTGTAGAATATACTGAATAACTGTGCTACAGAATATACATATTCAGAAATTATGCTCGGTTCTTTTTCTGTATGAGCACGCATAATAACATTATTCAGTTGCAACATTTTTAATATAAGGTTGCGTTCTTCTTCGTTGCTTATAGTAATTTTTCCGCAATCTAAAGATTTTTCTTTAGCTTTACGTAAAATAGAATTGATGCGAGCGATGGCATATTGTATATATGGTCCGGTTTTGCCGTCAAATTTTGCAAAATCTTCTAAATTAAAAATATATCCTGAAGCGATATTATTTTTTAAATCTTGAAATTTTATTGCGGCAATAGCAATTTGATTTACTAATTTTTCTATATATTCTGCTGAATATGTAGCATCAGGAGAGGGCATAGATTCACGTACCTTATCTTTGCTTATCTCTATTAAATCCCTTAAATTCATTACGCCACCATCACGAGTTTTGAATGGCTTGCCGTCAGCACCGTTAACAGTACCGAATTCAATATGTTTAAGAGTTACATTTTTGCAAATTTCCAACATTTCAGATGCTTCAAATACTTGTTCAAAATGTAAAGCTTGGCGAGCATCAGTAATATAAATAATCTCTTGAGCCTGCAAATCATCAACGCGCATTTTAATAGTAGCAATATCGGTAAGTTGATAGCCAAAACCTCCATCAGATTTTACTAAAATAACAGGTGGCTTCGGTTTGTTTGATTCTTTTAGTCTTAAAATCAAGGCACCTTCATCAAGGTTAGCAATGTTTTGTTTTTTTGCTATATTTACAATTTCTCCGCAAGTTTGATGAGCATCACTCTCACCGAGCCATAAGTCAAAATCAACACCTAAAGCTTCATAATTTTTCTTTACGTCTTTTACCGATTCTTTACGAAGATGTTGCCAAGCTTTATGATAATCGGCATTACCTGACTGTAATTCTGCAGTTACTTTACTTGCCAGTGCTTTTGCATTTTCATCTTCTTTGCAACGGATATTTGCGGCTTTATAAAATTCTGTAATTTCTTCAACATTATAAGTTTCAACTTTAGATAAATCTCCATCTTTATTGATAATTTCAGAAATTATCATTCCCATAGGTGTGCCCCAATCGCCAAAATGAACATCAGCGATTACTTTATTTCCGATAAATTTTTCAATTTTTTTAATTGCTTCTCCGATAACACCTGAACGTAAATGTCCTACATGCATAGCTTTAGCTACATTTGGCCCGCCATAATCCATAACGATACAATGCGGATTGTCTGTTTTTTGTACACCTAATCTGGTGTCATTAGCAATTTCATTGACTATATCGCTCAAATAATTATCAGAAATTGAAATATTTATAAATCCAGGACCATCAATAGAAATTTTTGAAAAAGTACTGTCGTTTTTTAATTCTTCAACGATTAACGAAGCAACCTCGCGAGGATTTTTATGCTCTGTTTTAGCCAAAGCTAAAGCTCCGTTACACTGGAAATCACTCAAATCAGGGCGATCTGATGCTTTTACATTTGAGAATTTTGTATCAAAATTAAGTTTTTGAAATATTGCATAAAATTTTTGATTTATTTGTTGTTCTAAAGTTTGCATATTAAACTCCGTTATTTTTCGCATTTAAAATAAATATGTGAAGGTAAAAATAATCTGCATGTAAATGATGTCTCTTTGTCAAAAACAGCTTTAGTGCCTGTATTATTTTTCTGGCACTCTGTGTCAGCCATTGTTTGAAGCTCTTGGTATTCAGTCCATAGTGAATTGTAACATATTGCAGGAGCGTTTGGTGTTGATTTCCCTACATATAATTTTTCAATATCACTGGCTCCGGCATTTCTGCGCCTGTCAACAAAAGGCTTAAATATTGAGCATCCTGATATAAAAATGCACATTATAAATAAAAATATAAATTTTGCTCTGGACAATTTTAAAAACTCCATTAAATTATCAATTCAGTACACTATACACAAAGAAGAATAAAATGAAAAGCGAAAATAAATATATTGGTGATGATAAATTTAAAAAGTTGTTAGAACACTATCATTGCGAGTTACCTTTAGAAGTTATAAAGTTGCGTTTTGCAGGGGCAATTTGTTCTCCTAATTTGTCTTTAAGACCTGCGGATGTAATTAATTCATTTTGGGAGAAAAATAAGCAACCACGCATAGAAACTAAAAACGAAGCAGATTTGTTTTTTAAGTTTTTTATGGGGCTTTGGGATGAAATTTTTGAAGATGTTAAGAACAATCAAATTAAGTTGTCTGAATTAAAATTAAATACTCAACAAGATGTGGAAAACTATTGTTTACTCCGTTATAATGAGATTGAAAACGGATTTTCAGAAGGATTTTGGGGCGGAAAAGACAATTTACAGGTGCCGGCATTTTTAGCGCAACTTATGGATTCTATGACGGAAATGTCTGAAATTTATGCTAATATGCCTAAAAAATCAGAAAAAACAAGTGATTTCAAAACAATATTTGATGCTCTGAAATCTACAGATAAAATGGTGGAAAAAACAATCAATTTTATTGTTGAAAATTTTGTTTTACCAAGAATTGATTCTTTGCAAAAAAATGTTAATTAAAGTTAGGATAAAAAAATGAATAAAAAAATGTGTTTTTTAATCTTTGCAGGATTTGTTATTGCCGTAATTGCCGGTTTTTTATTTAATATTTCAGAAATAAAGATAGTTACGAGAGAAGTGCTTGATGATATGCAAAATTTTTATGTTTGTATTTTCGGTATTTTACTTGGTATCTTTTTATATAAAAATAAATATTATTGGCTGTTATTGATAGCTTGTTCGATAGTAGTTGCACTTGGAATTAATTTCTTTGTTAAAGGTTCATTTGGTTCTAATGAGGCTATTGCTTACAGGGCAGGGGCTGTTGCTGCTTACGGGTATTTAACGGCTTTAATAAGGTTTATGTTTATCTAATTTTCAGATTTGATATATATAGGCACAGTTTTATTTGCAATTTTTACCTTAAATTTGTTTGAATTGAAATGAAATATGCTTTGCGATGCGTTGATAAGTCGCAATAAGTAACTCTTGTTGTTTGTGGCAAATTCAAGCTTTTTTGCAGATATAATTTTTGTATCAGGCACTGTTTTTATAAAATCTAATAACTGTTTTTTGCTTTTCCAACCATATTGTGCCAACATATCGGAAGTATGAGGAATATAATGGGTGTTATCAGTAATAATTTTATTATTATACAAAAAATCACTTGCACTTGTTCCTAAAATAAGTCGAATATCAAAATCTGCTTCTACGGTATTATCACTGGCATGTACTAAAAATTTACCAATATTACTTACCATTTTTCTATAAATATTTTTAGCATTACAAATATTTGTGTTTATGCCATATTTATTGATTTTAGGATGAGTATCTGCTACGGTGATAAATAAAAACTTTCCATTGCCGCAAGTGCGTAATTTTTTATACATACGAAAAATGTTTTTATTATATAAACGACAAAGATTATGCAAAAAATAGCTTTTATTCCACGAAATTTCATAAATTTTAATAATATCAAAATGTTTACGTATATCTTCAATAATTTCATTTTCTAATTTACGTGCATTTTCCCATAATATAAAGCAATGCAATTCTTTTGACATTATTATACTCCATTTGTTATACATATCTTGAATAATTCTTAATAGTATAGTACAAAGTTTATAAGAAAAGGTTAAAATAAAGCCATGAGATTAAATGACGTAAAAATAAGTTTAGATGAAAAGTCCGACAATTATGAGAAAATTGCCGTAGAAACCGCAGGTATTTCACTAAATGCCGTACAAAATTGCGTGTTATTAAGAAAAGCTGTTGATGCACGAAATAAAAATAATGTCCATTTTGTTTGTTCGTTTGAAATTACGAAAAAAGGTGAAAATATAGAGGACAGAAGTAATTTAGAAGTTCCCTTTTGTCATAAACCTGATATACGCCCGGTTGTAGTCGGTAGCGGACCTGCAGGTATGTTCGCCGGTTTAATATTAGCAGAAGCAGGATTATGTCCCATTATTCTTGAAAGAGGAAAGATGATTTCTGAAAGACAAAAAGATGTTAATGCTTTTTGGAGATTTGGAAAATTAAATAAGAATTCTAATGTACAATTTGGTGAAGGTGGAGCAGGGACTTTTTCAGACGGTAAATTGATGAGTGGGATAAAAAAAGATATTTTTACTGAAAAAGTTATGCTTGAATTTGTTAAAGCCGGTGCTCCAAAAGAAATATTGTATCTTGCAAAACCTCATATCGGTACAGATAATTTAGCTATTGTAGTGCAAAATATTCGTAAAAAAATAATTTCACTCGGAGGTGAATATCGTTTTGAGAATAGGTTAGATAATTTAAGAATAAAAGATAACAAAATAGTAGCTCTTAATTTAAAAATAGCGGATATAGACGACAATACATTAAGTGCAGAAAATGTTATTTTAGCGATAGGACATTCTTCGCGTGATACTTTTGAAATGTTAGTTAAAAACAATGTTTATATTGAGCAAAAAGCTTTTTCTATCGGCGCAAGAATTGAGCATAAACAAGAACTTATCAATAAATCGCAATATGGAAAATTTGCTCATCATAGCCAATTAGGTGCAGCAGATTATAAGCTATTCTGTCATCTTGGTAATGGAAGGTCAGCCTATACGTTTTGTATGTGTCCAGGTGGAAGTGTCGTTGCTGCTTCTTCAGAAGAAAATTGCTTGGTAACAAACGGAATGAGTGAGTTTGCACGTGATAAAGAAAATGCAAATTCAGCTTTATTGGTGGGAGTTGATCCAAAAGATTTTGGCTCCGATAATCCGTTAGCAGGAATGTATTTCCAAAGAAGAATAGAAGAACAAGCGTTTGTTGTCGGTGGAAGAAATTATCGCGCCCCGGCACAATTGGTTGGAGATTTTTTGAATAATAAGACATCTTTTGAAAAAAGAGATGTCTCTCCATCATATTCTTGTGGTGTAACATATTGTAATCTTAATGAGGTATTGCCGACATATATTACCGATACAATGCGTTATGCGATTTTAGATTTTGATAAAAAATTAAAAGGATTTGCTTCTTATGGAGCAATAATTACAGCTCCGGAAACCAGAAGTTCTTCACCAATTCGCATTAAAAGAAATGAAAATTTTGAAAGCTCCGTACAAGGATTATATCCTTGTGGTGAAGGGGCTGGGTATGCTGGTGGAATTTTATCTTCTGCGGTTGATGGAATTAAAGTAGCATTACAAGTGATTAAAAAATACGAATAAGGGATACGATTATGATTAAATATTGTATTTGGGATGTCGGTAACACAATGTATCCATTTTCATTGGATCCGTTTGATGAATGGGCAAAACATAAAACTAAAGATATTGAATTTTATACATCTGTCGGAGGCGTGAAAGCATACAATTACAATGAATATATGAGTGGACAATGTACAAATGAGGAGTTTGTAAGAGATATTTGTCGCACATATCAAATTTCATTTGAAAAAAAGACAATGCCGGAAGTAAATAAAGCTTTACATCGTGGTGTAGGAAAATTTTTTGATGAAACAATGCAAGCAATTGATTTACTTGAAAAATCAGGTGTGCATAATGTTTTACTTTCAAATGCGTTGCCTATGTTAGGTGATACCGTAGATTTTATTTTACCAAAATACTCATTTCCTTCTTATGAGATACACGCATTAAAACCAGATATCAGAGCTTTTGAAATTGTAAAAAACAAATTAAATTGCCAATATTCTGAGATGATGTTTTTTGATGATAAACAAAAAAATATAGATTCTGCTCTATCTTTAGGAATTATAGCTACATTGTATAATAAAAATACGGTTATCGCTAATGCAAAAAATATAATTTCACAATATAATATTTCTAAATCCGGATATTGTAAAATCTATTAGAAAATATAAATTGTGTATATTTCATATTTAATATAGTAAATTATATGTTTATGATATACTCTAAACACGTTACTGGTTGCTATTTTTTTAAGAAAGGGATAAAATATGTGTAAAAATAGTGTTGTATCTGGTGTTGTTACTGTTGTTGTAGCTGTAGCAATTTCTTGTGGACTTTGCTGTATGTCTTGTTGTAAAAAGAACAATATAGCTGTTGTTGATGTTCAAAAAGTTGTTGAAAGCTCTAAAGCTGTAGAAGAATTCAGAGTTGCTCAGCAAAATGCTGAAAAAGCTTTGCAAGAGTGGATTGAAAAATCAAATGCTGAAGTTGAAAAAGTTAAAGGTGAAAAAGAAAAAACAGCTTTAATTAATAAATATCGTGAAGAATTTGAACAAAAAAGAGCAAATTTGCAAGAATCTAATATTCAATCTTTGCATAAACTTGATGCTGATATGACAGCTGTTATTGAAAAGGTTGCTAAAGCAGCAGGATTTAATAAAGCATTTCCTAAAAATACAGTTATTTTCGGTGGTACAGATATTACTGAAGACGTAATTAATGCTATGAAATAAGTATTTTAGAAATACATC
>JAZULC010000007.1:0-37598 GCA_045643605.1 Alphaproteobacteria bacterium | reverse complement strand
AGGAATTGTTCTATGTCCATCATCTCTGTTAACTCCGTAAGCAACCCATAAAACATTACTTATTGTTTGCAGATCTATATCTTTCTTAATAAAATTACGTTCTGAATGACGATTTTCTAATGCCTCAATGAGTTTTACATCAAAATGTTTATCAGGTAAAGGCAACTGTATATCGCCGGCGAATGCTACTGATGAAATAATTCCGGCAGAAGCCAATGATGAAATAAATTTTTTCATATTTTCCTCCCATATAATATTATTCTACATATATATATTATTAAATTAAGTTTTGCAAAACAAAAATAAGTATTTTTTTATTTAATATATTTTTTGTGTAAAATTTGTCTAAAAACTATTGCAATATAAAATAATTATGATATTATGCAAATCATAAAAAAATTATTATAACGATTATGAATAAAAAACTTGATATAGCATTATGCTATGATTTTGATGGAACTCTTGCTCCTGGAAATATGCAAGAATACGGATTTATGAATAAACTTGGAATTACTCCTCAATACTTTTGGCGTAAGTCTGATAAACTTGCTGGTGATAGTAATGCAGATCATATATTAGCTTATATGAAATGCATGCTTGATGAAGCTAAAGCACGCAACATCCCATTTAAAAGAGAGGATTTTGTTGCCTGTGGTAATGATATAAAATTTTTTCCAGGTGTTGAAGATTGGTTCAAGCGCATAAACGCTTATGCTGATAAACGTGGTATCAGAGTGCATCACTACCTTATATCTTCCGGTTTGGAAGAAATTGTAGAAGGTACTTCTATAGCAAAGTATTTTGAGCATGTATATGCCGGTTGTTTTATGTATAATTGCTACGGCGAGGCAGAATGGCCTGCAAGAATTGTTAATTATACAGACAAGACACAATATTTGTTCAGAATAAATAAGGGATGTTTTGATCCGAATGATGCAGCGTCAGTAAATATGCATATGCCAAAAGAAGAACGTCCGATGCCATTTGATAAAATGATATATTTTGGAGATGGTGAAACAGATATTCCTTCTATGGTAACAGTCAAAAAAAATGGCGGATATTGTGTTGCTGTATATCAGCCCCACAAGAAAGGTGCAATCAACAAGGTTAATAAATTCCTTGAAGACGGACGTGTTAATTTTGTTGCTCCCGCAGATTATTCTGCTGATAAGAAAATTGATAAATGCGTCAAATACATTATTGACAAATATGCAGCTGAACAAAAATTGCGTGAATTATAGTAATAAAAGACCCTTACTTATCAGAGTAGGGGTTTTTTATTTACCATTCTCGTTGGCAAGCACAATTTTTTTTATCAGCACCGCAATATGGACATGTAAAAACATCAGAATCTAAATCTTCCCAATTATTCTTACTCATTTGTTTCCACATTTCGTTTTCGGCGCTTGTTGATTTTTTATCTGAAACTTCTGATGAATTTATAATATTATCATTGTGTTTATCGCTCATATAATGTTGTACATTATTAGGGTATGTGCAACCGCAGTTACTATCTTCACGACATTCACAAGGGCTTTCAGTTTCATAAGAAATATGATTTTTGTTCATTATAAATCTCCAAAATAAAAAGCTGATATTTTATCAGCTTTTTATATATTGTTGTTTCTTATTGATTCAATAGTTATTTGTATATAACATCAACAATTTCAAATGATTTTTTGCCGCTGGGTGCCATGTATATTACTTCATCACCGGCTTCTTTACCTATAAGTGCCTTTGCTAAAGGTGAAGATAGAGATATTTTATTTTGTTCAATATCTGACTCATAATCACCCACGATTTGATAAGTTTTTTCTTCATCAGTATTTTCATCTGCCAATATAACAGTAGCTCCGAAACGAATTACAGAACCTGTAATTGTAGCAGGATCAATAACTTGAGCTCTGCTGACAACAACTTCAAGTTCTTGAATACGTCCCTCAATAAAACTTTGTTTTTCTTTTGCAGCAGAATATTCCGCATTTTCTGACAAATCACCATGAGAACGTGCTTCAGCTATGGCTGCAATAATATTAGGTCTTTCAACACCTTTTAAATTTTTTAATTCTGCTTCTAAACTTTCAAAACCACTTTTTGTAAGCGGAAATTTATCCATTTTTTCCTCCTTGAATACAAATTCAACTAAATGATACTAAAATGTGTCAAAAACAAGACTGCGAAACTTAATTTCACAGCCCTAATTGTTTATGTAATGTCATTAAAGTACTACTAATTTTTTATAAATCAACAGTTTTTATTTTATATGTGTAAAATATTCGCAAAAATGTTTAATTTTGTAAAAAAACACTTGATTATTTTTTTTAATTATAATATGTAGTGTTTGTAATTGGAATGCGGCCGTGGCGAAATTGGTAGACGCGTAACGTTGAGGTCGTTATGGACTAAGTCCATGGAAGTTCGAGTCTTCTCGGCCGCACCAATAATTTGTTTCAATTTTTGAGGATTTTGCCTTTGGCATCATTTTTTTTGTAGCAACATAGCTGTTATCAGCATTTTAGTAATAGGAGGAAGGTATGTCTAAAAAGAATAAAAATATAAAACTTCACCTAAAAACTAAAAAACATCGTTTAAGACGCAATCAAAGAAAATATAAACTCCAGCAATTACAACTCGGTATCGGTCAAAGAATGATAAATTCTGTTATCATTGGCCTTGATGAAGATGATAGAAGCCATGTTTATAAGATTATTGAAGGCCTTGATGAATATGAAATTGCTCATTTAATTGAAGCTCTTGATATTAAGCATCGTCTTAAATTCATTGATTTTATGAAAGGTCATATCAATCCAGATGTTTTGCCGGAATTAAATGATACTGTGCAAGAGCAAGTTATTGATAGCTTAAATGAAAATCAGATTGTAGAGATTGTTAATGAACTTGATTCTGATGAAGCTGTTGAAATTTTGGAGCATTTGGATGGTAATGAACAAGAAAGCGTTATCAGACATTTGGACCCTGAATTAAAACATCAGGTTGTAGCTTCATTTCGTTATCCTGAAGACTCAGCTGGACGAATTATGTCAAGAGAATTCGTGAGTATGCCTGATGATTGGAGTGTAAAGCAGGCAAAAGAATTTTTGCTTAAAAATAACGAATTGCCTGAAGAGTTTTATACAATTTTCTTAACTGATGAAAAATTACATCCAACCGGACAAATAACATTGGATAAGCTTTTGCGCTCAAAACCTTCTGTTTCTCTTAAAAGTATTATGGATTATGAAATTGTACCTATTGATGTATGTACAGACCAAGAAGAAGTTGCTCATATGTTCAGACAATATGGTTGGATGTCTGCTATTGTCGTAGATGGTAACAATAGACTTATAGGTGTTATAAATATTGATGATATTGTTGATATTGTACATGAAGAAGCAAATGAAGATATGTTGCATTTATCAGGTGTAGGGCAAGGCGATATTTATAAATCCGTATGTGGAATTTTTAAGTCGCGAATTGGATGGCTTATTATTAACTTGTTTGCTGTGTTTATGGCTGCTTCTGTGGTGAAAGGTTTTGAAAATATTATTGCACAAGCTTCTGTATTAGCTGTATTGATGCCTATTGTTGCATCTATGTCCGGAACTACGGGGCAACAAACTTTAGCTGTTGTTGTGCGAGCGTTAGCTACAAAAGAATTAAATTCAGTTAATACATTGCGAATGATATGTAAAGAATTTACGGTAGGTCTTATGAATGGTATTTTATTTGCCATACTGATTTCAGCCGTAACCTATATGATGTTTCCCGGACAATATATGTTTAGTATTATTATTGCTATTGCAATGCTTCTAAATTTATGTATTGCAAGTTTAGCCGGTATTTTAATCCCTCTTACAATGTCAAAACTGAATTTTGATCCGGCTGCAGCTTCCGGTGTATTTTTAATTGCCATTACTGATAGCGGTGGTTTCTTTATTTTTCTCGGTTTGGCAAAGTTGATATTGTTTTAAACTCTGTATATATTTTGAAAAATAATCTTTCTATATTATAAAATACGTATATAATACGAGAAAATTATCTTTTGAGGAAATGGACATGATATACGGTGTAATAGTTGCTGTTTTGATATTTTTACTTGATCAAGGAACAAAATTTTATATTGCCGAACATCTGCTTGCTGAACAGATGGGAATGGCTGTTTTTCCGGGATTTAATGTAGTAAGAATGTGGAATACAGGCGTTAGTTTTTCTATGTTTAACAATTATGGAAAATTAGGAGTAATTTTATTATCCGCTTTTGCTATAGTTGTTGTATTGATGCTGCTATGGTGGATGTATAAAGAACAGAGCAGATTTATTCAAATCGCTTTAGCTCTTATAATCGGCGGTGCTATCGGCAATATATTAGATAGAATTCGTTTTGGAGCTGTTTTTGACTTTTTAGATTTTTATATTACAGAATACCATTGGCCTGCATTTAATTTAGCAGATAGTTTTATTTGCATAGGTACAATTTTGATTTTGATTTTTGAGTTTATGAAAAATAAGGAGAAAAAATAATGAAAAAGATTATATTGTGCATAGTGTTATCTGTTTTTTGTCTTAATTTATCCGCTTGCGGACGAACAAAAAAACTTCTTTGGTGGAATAAAGCTACCGAAGAAAGTCCTGCGTTTATAGATGAAAAAAATCCCTTGGCTATTCCTCCAGAATATAATATAAAGCCTGAAATTTCCGAGAATATGGAATAATATGTTTTATAAAAGTCATGTTTGTATTTTAGTACTTTTATTTAGTTTGTTTGCAAATATAGCGCAAGCAAAGCTTTTTAATGCTTCGGAATTTGTACTACCTAACGGCTTGCAAGTAGTTGTTCTTGAAAATCATAAAGCTCCGTTAATTAAGCAAATGTTATGGTACAAAAATGGTGCCTCTGACGAAATGTCAGGTAAAAATGGCAGTGCTCATCTGTTGGAACATTTAATGTTTAGAGGAACAGTAGTTTTTGCTGAAGGACGTTTTGATGAAATTATGGAACAAAACGGGGTTATAAGTAACGCATTTACATCACAAGATTACACTTCGTATCACCAATTCGCAGATATCAGCAAATTAGAGGCACTAATGCTATTAGAAGCTGATAGAATGAAAAATCTCTATATCAGTGATGAAAATTTTATTAAAGAACGGGATATTGTATATCAGGAAAGATTACAGCAGATAAAAACAAATCCATATACTTTATTTTTAGAACAAATTTTTAAAAAACTTTGGAAAAATCATCCTTATTCTAATCCTATAAGCGGTATGGAAAACGAGATTAAGTCTTTACAGAAGAAAGATGTTTTGGATTATTACCATAAATTTTATACCCCAGAGAATGCTATTTTGATTTTATCCGGAGATATAACAGTTTCGCAAGCTAAAGAACTTGCTGAAAAATATTATGGTCAAATAAAAAATGTAAAAAATTATGATAAACCTAAAAAATATATGTTAGATAAAACATCAGGAATAGAAAATTTAATAGTTTATGATAAAAGAATTAGAACCGGAAGAGTAATTTATATGTTCATTGTACCTTCATATAATATTTCAAAGAAAGAGGCTTTGGCTTTAGAAATTTTAGATGAATATTTGGGAGCGGAGAAGACATCACCACTTTATAAAAAGTTAGTAGAAGAAGAAAAATTTGCTTCAGAAGTATCTGTACATAATGGTTTTTCTGCACGAGGTTATGATACATTTTCTGTGATGGCTGCACTAAATAACAGCACTTTGCAGACAGCAAAAAATGTTGAAAATTATATAAAGATATCTATAAAAGATGCTATTACGAATATGAGCTCTGCAGATTTTGAGGCTGCTAAAAAGAGAATTTTGGCTGATGTTGTGTATGTAACCGATAGCGCAGATGATTCTGCTTATTTGTTTGGTTCAATGTTAGCTACCGGAATAAGCCTTAATGATGCAAATACATATGATGAACAAATAAAAAAAATGACTTTAGGTGAATTTAAATCTGCAGTAGAAAGTGCTTTGGGATATGCACCTTCTGTAATAGGAGTGCTTTTGCCGGAAGTGGATAGTAAGGTTGAAAATGATGAAAAATAAACTGAAAACAATAGGAATTTTTTTATTTTTTGTAATTGTTTTTATATTTATTTGGGCTGTTGTTGCTAATATAAAATATAGAGAGCCTAATATTCAACGAATTTTAGATTCTTCTAAATTAAAAAATAATGTATTTAGTGCCAATATTGAAGAAATACATACTGAAAGAGGTATAAAAGCCTATTTAATAAGTGAAAAAAATAATCCTATAGTCAGCATAAGCTTTATTTTTAGACATAAGGGCAATGCTTATGAAAATGATAAAAATGGGATTGCAAATTTTGTTGCCGATATGTTGACCGAAGGAACAAAAAATTTATCTCCTGAGGAATATGTGGAATTTTTAAAACAAAATGGTGTAAAAATAAGTTTTGGGGCTGATTATGATGATTTTAGGGGACAATTTACTTTTCCTGTATCAACAATTCAAGATGTTTTGCCTGTATTAAAAGATACTTTATTTTCTCCACGTTTTGAGCAAAAAGAAATTAATTTATTAAAACAAAAATATGCACTTATTTTTGCATCTCAAAATGAAAATGAAAAGAATTTTTTTCAAAATATAGCTCGTCCAATAGTTTATGAAAATCATCCTTACTCCAGAAATCCTCTGGGAGATGAAAATGTCATAAAATATTTAAGTGCTGCAGATTTATGGCAATATATTCAAGGTGGTTTTGCAAAAGATAATTTAATTATAGGAATTGCCGGTGGTGTAGATGCGGATGCTGCTTCAAAAATTATTGATGTAATTTTTGCAGATTTACCTGAAAAAAATCAAATCAATATGATTTCTAAAGTAAATAGGGATTATTCTTATAAAGAACATAAAATTAAAAAAGATTTTGCACAAACTATGGTTCAAATCGTAGCTGAAGGTGTTTACAGAAATTCTAAAGATTTTTATCCTTTGTATATAGCTAATCATATTTTCGGAGGTTCCGGATTAACTTCAAGAATAAATACGGAATTACGTACAAAAAGAGGTTTAACTTATGGTGCATATACAACCATTAACATTAGTGATAATGATGCTATTTTGAGCGGATTTTTCTCAACTGCTAATGAAAATTTTGCAGATGCCGTAAAAATCTTGAAAGAAGAATGGCAGAAATTCGGTAGAGAAGGAATTACAAAAGAAGAATTTATAAAGACAAAAAATTATTTAATTTCTTCGTTTAATTTGCGATTTGATTCCACATTTCAAATTGCAGAAATGTTATCGGAAATTCAAAAATATGATTTAGGAAAAGATTTTTTACAAAAACGTAATGACTATGTTAACGCTGTGACGTTTGATGAAGTCAATATGGCTATAAAAAAATACTTTAACAATAACTTTATTATAATATCAGTAGGAAATTTTGATGATGAAAAATAATAAAAATCAATGTGTTAATGCTTTACAAAAACATTATGATATAATCAAACATATAAAAATGAACGATATGTTTAATGAAGATAGTTCTCGGGCTGATAAATTTACATTAAAATTAGATAATATGTATTTTGATTATTCTAAAAATCGTATCAATGAAGAAACTATGCAATTATTACTTGAACTTGCTGAAAGTTGCAACTTACGACAAAAAATTGATGATATGTTCAGTGGTAAAAAGATAAATTGTACAGAGAATAGGGCGGTTTTGCATACGGCATTGCGTAATTTTGATAATACGCCAGTACTTGTTGACGGTGTTGATGTTATGCCACAAATAGAAAAAGTGCGCCAAAAAATTAAGCAATTTTCAGAAGATGTTCGTTCAGGAAAATTTTGTGGTTATACCGGCAAAAAGTTAACAAATATAGTTAATATCGGTATAGGCGGTTCTGATTTAGGACCGGCAATGGTATGTACGGCACTAAAAAAATATGCTCAAGAAGATATTCGGTGCTATTTCATTTCTAACGTTGACGGTACAGCTTCTGCAGAGGTTTTGAAGCAAATTGATCCTGAAACAACATTATTTATTGTTGCTTCAAAAACATTTACGACAATAGAAACTCTTACCAATGCAAAAACTTGCAGACAATGGCTTATTTCAAAGTTAGGTGAAAAAGCCGTGGCAAGTCATTTTGTGGCTTTATCTACTAACCACAAAGCTGTTGCAGAATTTGGTATCAATACTGATAATATGTTTGAATTTTGGGATTTTGTCGGTGGACGATATTCTGTGTGGTCTGCAATAGGACTAATTATTGCAATAGTTGTCGGATATGAAAATTTTGAGCAATTTTTAGTCGGCGCAAAAGTTATGGATAATCATTTCAAAAATGCGAAATTTTCTGAAAATATTCCGGTGATTATGGCTTTATTGAGTGTTTGGTATGCTAATTTCTTTGATTTCAGAGTGCATTGTGTTGTGCCTTATGATGAATATTTGCAATTATTGCCATCATATTTACAACAATTGGTTATGGAAAGTAACGGTAAATATAGAAATTTAGACGGACAAATAACTGACTATATGACATCTCCAGTAGTGTTTGGTGGTTCCGGAACTAATGTACAACACTCATTCTTTCAGATGTTACATCAAGGAACACAGATTATTCCAATAGATTTTATTATCCCGGCAATTTCACATAATAATATTGATAAACATCATAGTATTTTGATGGCTAATGTATTAGCACAGGCAGAAGCCTTAATGAAAGGCAAATCATTGCAAGAAGCTGAAAATGAGCTTAAAAATGCCGGTAAAAGTGCTGATGAAATTAAATATCTTGCCCCATATAAAACATTTGAAGGAAATCGTCCAAGTAATATGTTTTTGTTTGATAAGATTACTCCTTATAATTTAGGAATGTTGATTGCTGCTTATGAGCATAAAACTTTTGTTGAAGGTATAATTTATAATATTGACAGTTTTGATCAATGGGGAGTTGAACTCGGCAAAAAATTAGCAGTGGAAATTCTATCTGAATTAACCTCTTCAGAAACAAAAAAACATGATTCTTCAACAATTAACCTAATAAATTTAATTAAACACTTTAATAAATAAAGAGAATAATATGACAATAAAAATACTTTCTTCTAATCTAATAAATCAAATTGCAGCAGGAGAAGTTATAGAAAGACCGGCTTCTGTAGTAAAAGAATTAGTTGAAAATGCTATTGATGCCGGTGCTTCAAAAATTGAAATAACTTTGTTAGGTGGTGGAAAAAGTCTAATTAAAGTATCTGATAACGGCAAAGGAATGTCCGCAGAAGAGTTATCTTTGGCTGTTGAAAGGCATGCAACATCAAAACTTGCTGATGAAAATTTATTTAATATAAAATATTTAGGTTTTAGGGGAGAGGCTTTGCCTTCTATATCTTCAGTTGCAAAAATGCAAATTGTTTCGCGCAGAAAAGAAGATGAAAATGCTCATTGTATTGTTGTAAATGGCGGGCAAAAATCTGAAGTAACACCATTTGCCGGAAATATTGGTACGGATATTGAAGTCAGAGATTTATTTTATGCAACTCCGGCACGTTTGAAATTTTTAAAATCAGATGCTTCAGAGGTTGCAAGTTGTATTGATATTGTAAACAGAATTGCAATGGCTAATCCGGATATATCTTTTTATTTATATGATGATCAAAAGAAAAAAATATCTCTAAATGCTTGTCAAGGGGATTTGTTTTCATCAAGATTACAGCGTGTTTCTGATATATTAGGAAAGGATTTTGCTGAAAATTCATTACCGATAAATGAAACTACGGATAATGTTTCAATAAGCGGATATATAAGTTTGCCAACTTATAATAAAGCAAATTCATTATCTCAATTATTGTTTGTAAATTCTCGTCCGGTGCGTGATAAACTTTTATTGGGAGCGTTAAAGGGAGCATATCAAGATGTTTTAGCGCCTAACAGATATCCTGTTTGTGCTTTGTTTTTTGATGTTAATCCTCAATATGTTGATGTAAACGTTCATCCTACAAAGGCAGAAGTTCGTTTTTTTGATGCCGGTGCAGTGCGAGGAATGCTTGTTTCTGCTGTTAGGAAGGCTATTTGCAGTGGAGCAGGGGTAGAAGCTAAAAATAATATAGATTTAGCAGAATTTGTACATTTTGATAATAATGATACATTTGCAGATAACAGCAAGATGTTTTTGCAGGAAAATAACCGTGTATTTAATCTTAAAAGTAGAAATCATCAGAATACATTATTTAATACAAATAATTTTTCCGGAACATCAAGGTTATCTGATTTAGATTCTGTATATTCTGTAAAAACGGAAAATATTCCGACCGATAGTGAGCAAAATTTTGTGAATATGCCTTTAGGTTTAGCTAAAGCACAATTTTATAATACTTATATTATTGCACAAACAAATGATAGTATTGTTATTGTTGACCAACATGCTGCTCATGAGCGCATAACTATGGAAAAAATGAAGAAAAATCTTTTTGACGGAAAATCTCCTGAAACACAAATATTACTGATTCCTGAGGTTGTTACACTTTCAAGCTATGAAAAGCAAAATTTTCTTGAAATTATTCCTGAATTGGAAAAATTAGGTTTAGTGGCAGAAGAATTTGGTACAACAGATGTTATCGTCAGGGAAGTACCGGCACTGATTGCCAATTGTGATATTAAAAAGTTGATTACGGATTTGGCTCAAGAAGCCAGTGAGTGGAATAAAGGTTTTACTTTAGAACAAAAATTACACAATATTTGTGCAACTTGTGCATGTCATGGTTCAGTACGAGCCGGAAGAAGTCTTAATTTTGAAGAAATGAATCATCTGTTAAGAGAAATGGAAGAAACAGAACGTTCCGGACAATGCAATCATGGTCGTCCAACTTATGTTAAATTAGCTTTGTCAGATATTGAAAAGTTATTTGCCAGAAAATAGTAGTATTAATTAGCTAATTCTACTAATTTATCAACATATTGTTTGATAACAGCAATTCTTGTTGCATAAGATGAAAAATCACCTTCAATAAGCAATTTTTGATCTGGACGAATTTTAATTTTTCCAAAACTTTGTATTACAAATTCAATCAATTTATCCGGTTTTGCAAATTGTTTATTATGAAAATCAATTAAAATTCCTTTCATTCCTGCATCTATTTTTTCAATATTAGCAGTATAGCACAGTTGCTTTATTTCTATAGTTTTCAACAGATTATCAATTTCTTGCGGAACAGGGCCGAAACGATCAATCAATTCTTCTCTCATATCTGAGATTTCATCTTTATCTTTCAAATTTCCAATTCTTCGGTATAAGCCCAATCTGATACCTAAATCTTGAACATAATTTTCCGGAATCATAATAGGAATTCCTGTTGTTATTTGAGGCATCCATTCAACAGATAATTCATTTTGTGCCATATCTCCGTCAGCGAGTGATTTTTGCCGTATAATTTCTTCTTCCAATAAATGATGGTATAATGCTACTCCGACATCTTTAATATGACCTGATTGTTCTTCTCCTAATATATTTCCTGCTCCTCTTATGTCCATATCATGACTGGCAAGAGAAAACCCTGCACCTAACGAATCAAGTGCTTGTAATATATTTAAACGTTTTTCTGCTGTTGCCGTTAGTTTTTTATGATTTGGAATCGTAAAATAGCAATATCCACGTTTTTTAGCTCTGCCAATTCTGCCTTTAAGCTGATAAAGTTGAGCCATACCAAACATATCCGCTCTATATATAATCATCGTATTTACATTTGGTAAATCTATACCGGATTCAATAATTGTGGTAGACAACAACATATCGTATTTTTTATCAGAAAAATCAGTCATAATATCATCTAATTGCGTAGCAGACATTTGTCCGTGAGCTATAGCTATTTTTATATCAGGTAAAAGCTTTTTGAGTTTTTCGTGAACTTCTAATAAATCAGAAATCCTCGGGCAAACAAAAAACGTTTGTCCTTCACGGTATTTTTCTCTATAAACGGCTTCTTTTATCATTACAGAATCAAATGGAATTAAAAAACTGCGGACAGCTAATCGGTCAACAGGAGGTGTAGCTATAACACTTAAGCTTTTAACACCGGTAAGTGACAACTGTAAAGTTCTTGGAATAGGTGTGGCCGTAAGAGTTAAAATATGCACATCTTCTTTTAATGTTTTTAATCGTTCTTTATGTGCAACGCCAAAATGTTGCTCTTCATCAATAATCAACAGACCTAAGTTGCAAAATTTAATATCTTTTGCTAACAGTGCATGCGTTCCTATTACGATTTCAATTGAGCCATTTTCCAGACCTTGTTTAGTTTCTTTTGCTTCTTTAGTTGAAACAAGACGAGATAACATTCGTACTTTTATAGGAAAATTTTGCATTCTTTCTTTGAAATTAAGATAATGTTGTCTTGCTAACAATGTAGTTGGAACAACAACTGCAACTTGAGCTCCATTTTCGGCAACAGTAAATGCGGCACGTAAGGCAATTTCTGTTTTACCGAAACCGACATCTCCGCAAATAAGCCTGTCCATAGGCTTGCCGGCAGATAAATCATCTAAAACATCAGATATTGCATTATGTTGATCATCAGTTTCGTTGTATGGAAATTTTGCGCAAAAATCTTCAAAAATGCCATGTTCCGGAATAAATATATCGGCTTTTTTGAGGTTGCGTATAGCTGCAATTTTTATTAATTTTTCAGCAATTTCTTTGATTTTTTCTTTAACTTTTGCTTTTTTCAGATTCCATGCCGTACCACCTAAAGAATCAAGCTGAATATTTTCATCATCAGAACCATATTTTGAGATAACATTTATGTTTTCTACAGGAACAAATAATTTATCATTATTTGCATATAATATTTTAAGACAATCATGAGGAGCATTGTCAATAGTCAAATTTTCCAACCCCATAAAGCGTCCGACACCGTGCTCAATATGAACAACCAGTTCTCCAATAGAAATTGAATCTATATTTAAGATGGTATCTTTGGCTGAAGTTTTTTTCTTTTGCTTATGATTTTGTTTTTCTCCGAAAATATCTTGTTCTGAAATAATACAATATTCTTCATCACGAAAACCCTGTTCTAATTCAAGAACAGTTACGATAATATGTTTGTTGTCGGATTTTTCCTTGATTTCAGCAAAGGTATCGGCTGATAATAAATTTGTAAAGCCGTATTCTTGCAAAACATTTATAATTCTATCACGAGAACCGGCAGAATTGCAACATATAACTCTCTTTAAGTTGTTGTTTTCTAATAAATAATTTTGTAAATCTTCGTATACCTTTTTTAATGAAATATTTTTTTCTGTGTAAAAATTGCGCATAGGTAATGTATTTAGCAAAATATTATTTTCATTTTGAGGTAAAGTAAAATGAGTGAAAAAAATCGCATTATTATGTGAAAAAATATCTGTATTTAAATAGAATAATTCAGGCAAGACAGGGCGATATATTTCTGTTTCTGATATTTTATCTGTAATATTTACAGCCTCTAATCTTGCCTGAAAATGTTCTATAATCGTTGATACTTTGCTTTCTGCGGACTCTTTTGTATCGTTACCGAAAATTACTTGCGCATCAGGCAAATAATCAAATATTGAAGAAAGATTATCTTGATAAAATAATGGCAACCAATTTTCCATACCTATATACTTTTGACCTTCGGATATAGATGTATAAATGGCGTCTTTTATGCCATTTGCTCCAAAAAATTCTCTATATTTTGTGCGAAATGTTTTAATTGTTTCTTGATTTAAAATAACTTCATTTGCAACTTGAAAAGTGTAAGTATTTATTGAAGCATTTGAACGTTGAGTATAAGCATCAAAAAAACGAATTTTTTCAATCTCATCTCCAAACAAATCTATACGTAAAGGATATTTTGTCCCGATTGGAAAAACATCAATAATATCTCCACGTACGGCATATTCGCCGTTTTCCATAACTTGTTCTACACGATTATAACCGTTTAATTGCAAATAATTTATAAATTCCGTTAAACTGATAGTGTCGCCAATTTTAATAATTTTTCTCGTATTCATAAAAATTTGTTTTGGCGGAAGTTTTTGTAAAACAGCTCCAATACTGGCAATAATTATTTTCTGTTTTTTTTGTTGTGAGTGTAATATTTTATCAAGAGTATCAATTCTTGTAGCAATAATTTCCGCATTTGGCGAAACTCTATCGTAAGGCATTGTATCCCATGCCGGAAATTTTAATATTTCAATATCAGGAGCAAAAAAAGCTAATTGAGTGGCCACTTGTTCAATTTCAAAACCGTTACTCACTATATAAAGAATATTTTGAGCTAAATCAGGCAGAGCTTGGGATAACCAAAAGGCATCATATCCTTTTAACATCTGGCATATTGTTTTATTTTCAAATTTTTTTGTATTTTTCGGCATATTGTTTTCACTTTATGTTTGCACCTAAAAATAAAATATATACAATATGATATTAAGAGCAAGAATTTTATTTAAAAAGTAGATGAAAAATGCGTCCTGAAATTTTATATCCGTTGTTTATGTCCATAGAAAAAATTTCCGGAATTGGTCAAAAGTACGGAAAACTGTTTGCTTTGCTTTGCGGAAATAACAGGTTTATAGATGTTCTTTTCCATTTTCCGTATAATATTATTAACAGAAGTAATATATGCGATATCAATAATGCACCAATAGGACAGATTTCTACAATTAAAGCAAAAGTTATTGAACATATTGCACCTAAAAACAAAAAACAGCCGTATAAAATTTTATTGGAAGATAAGAGCGGGCAGTTGTTGTTATATTTTTTTAAGTATTATCCTTCATCATTGAACAAAAATTATCCCCTTAATTATGAAATTGCCGTCAGCGGAAAAATTGAAGAATTTAACGGCTTGAGGCAAATGATACATCCTGATTGCGTTGTCATGGCTGAAGATATTAAAAAAATTGCCAGAATAGAACCTGTTTATCTATTGACTGCAGGATTAAATGGAAAACTAATAGAAAAAGTTGTTAAATATGCTTTGCCAATTATACCACAATTAAAAGAATGGCAAGATATGAATTTTGTACAACAGCAAAATTTTCCTTCTTTTGTTGAGGCTTTAAGATTATTTCATAATCCCGTAAATATAGAATCTATTTCTAAAAATTCTCCTGCTTATAGAAGGTTGGCTTATGATGAACTTTTAGCAAATCAATTAGCATTGGTAATTTCACGAACCAAAATTAAGAAGCAAAAAGGTTTTGTAATTAGCGGAGATGGAAGTTTGCGGCAACAATTATTAAAAACATTGCCTTTTGAATTAACAGATGCACAAAACAAAGCTCTTGAAGAAATATATAACGATCAAAAATCAAATTTCAAAATGTTACGTCTATTGCAGGGAGATGTCGGTTGTGGTAAAACAATTGTTGCTCTTTTGGCAATGCTAAATACAAAAGAAGCCGGATTTCAAAGTGCAATTATGGCTCCTACGGAAATTTTGGCTATGCAACATTTTGAAACATTTAATACTATTTGCAAGAAACTTAACCTTAATATTGAGTTGTTGACAGGTAGAATTAAAGGTAAAAAACGTGAACAGATATTAGAAAATCTTAAATCCGGTAAAATTGATATATTAGTAGGAACTCACGCATTATTTACTGATGATGTTGTTTTTGAAAATTTAGGATTGGCTGTAATTGATGAGCAACATCGTTTTGGTGTACATCAACGTTTAGCATTGTCTTCAAAAGAAAAAAAATGTGATGTTTTAGTAATGACGGCAACACCAATTCCAAGGACTTTGGTCTTAACATCTTACGGAGATATGGAATATTCTCAAATTGCAGAACTACCTAAAGGCAGAAAGCCCGTAGAAACTTTGGTAATGCCAAGTCAAAAAATTACAGAAATTGTAACCGCTCTCCAAAGAAAAATTGCAGATGGTGTGAGAGCATACTGGGTATGTCCATTAATAGACGAATCAGAAAAATCAGATTTAGCTGCAGCTATTGCACGTTATAATGAATTACAAAAAATATTTGATAATAAAGTAGGGCTGATACACGGAAAAATGAAAGATGCAGAAAAAGATGAAATTATGCAAAAGTTCAAATCCGGCAATATATCTTTATTAGTGTCAACAACAGTAATTGAAGTTGGTGTAAATGTGCCTGAGGCTACAATTATGATAATAGAGGGAGCTCAAAGATTCGGTTTGGCTCAATTACACCAATTGAGAGGACGTATTAAACGAGCAAATCACGCAAGCACTTGTATTTTGTGCTATGATACGCCGTTGAGTCAAATAGGACGAGACAGATTAGAAATTATGAAGCAAACAGAAGACGGTTTTTTGATTGCAGAAGAAGATTTGCGTTTGCGAGGCGGGGGAGAAATATTGGGTTCAAAACAGTCAGGATTTGAAATATTTAAAATTGCTTCTTTACCTTTGCACAATGATTTACTTCTTACAGCTAACAAAGATGCTAAAATGATTATGCAAAATGATGAAAATCTGTCTTCAGAAAGAGGACTGGCTTTAAGAAATTTATTATATCTTTTTGAAAAAGATGAAGATTTACAAACATATAAGGCAGGGTAAAATATGCAAAAGGGTGCACAGTATCAAGCAGTATTAGAAATTTTGGATAAGGTATTACAAAGCAATATGCCGGCTGATGTTATTGTTAATAATTATCTTAAAAATAAAAAATATATCGGTTCCAAAGATAGAAAATTTATTACAGATACTTTCTGGAATATTGTCAGAAATAAAATGAAACTGTCATTTGATTGTAAAAGTGAAAATGCACGTGATATTTTGCTTACCTATTTGAAAAATGAAAATTTAGATGTTTTATGTGGAGTTTCAGAATACTCCTTATCACCACTCACTAATGCAGAAAAAACTATGTTGAAGAATTTATCAGAAGAAGTTTATCCTCCTTATGTAGAAGCAGAAATGCCCGAGTGGTTATATAAAAAAATAAATAATGATGCTTTATGCAAAGCATTAAATGTTCCTGCAACTGCTGATTTCAGAGTGAATTTATGTAATCGTGATGATTCTTTACGATTTTTGCAGACAGAAGGTTTATATTTTTCAAAAACACCTTATTCCCCGATTGGATTGCGTTCACATGAGAGGATAAATATTAATAATTGCATAGCATATCAAGAAGGAAAAATTGAAATTCAAGATGAAGCTTCTCAAATTGTAAGTATTCTTATTGATGTAAAAGAAAAAGATAAAGTTGTAGATTATTGTGCAGGGGCAGGGGGAAAAAGTTTGGCTATCGGTTCTTTATTAAACAACCACGGGCTGATTTTTGCCCACGATGTGAATAAAAATCGTATAAAAGTTTTGCCTGACAGAATGCGTCGTCTTAATATAAAAAATATTGTTATTAAAGATGATATTACAGACTGTAATTTTGATAAATTTATAATAGATGCTCCTTGTTCCGGGACAGGTACTTTTCGTCGTTCTCCTGATGCAAAATTTCGGCTTAACAGTCAAAAAATTACAGAATTAAATAAAATACAATCAGAAATTTTGGATTTTGCTTATAGCCATACAAAAAATGAAGGAGAAATTATTTATATTACATGTTCTGTTTTAGCTGATGAAAATGAAAATATAATCAATGACTTTTTATGTAAACATCCAAATTGTACTTTAGTTAATCTAAAACAAAAATGGCAAGAAAAAATAGGCAATTTCTTTCCTTTTGATAATGATTTTATGTTGCATTTTTCACCACTTACAACACAGACAGACGGATTTTTCATTGCTATTATAAAATGTAAATAATACTTGCTTTTTTGTCTTAAAATGATATAGATTACTGGTGTTGCAGGCATAATTCAATGGTAGAATGAAAGCTTCCCAAGCTTTATATGCGGGTTCGATTCCCGTTGCCTGCTCCAACAAAAAACGCCTCAAGAATAAAGCTTGAGACGTTTTTTTTACTCACATATTTCCTTCTAGTATCCAACAAACACGAATATAAAGAGTTGGAACAAGAATATCAGTAGGCAGGCAATACAAAACTCCAGACCAATAACTATCGGTACAACGATAGCCCCGGAAAGAATAGCTACAATTCCCCAAAGGACAGCATCACTTCCACAAAGTCCAAAATACGTTACCAATACAACTGAAATAGCACTCCAGACGGCAATTATCAGAGCAAAATTGCTCCAAAAAAACGCCAATATTTTTCTGTTCTTTTTATCCTTAAATGTCACGCTCTGAAAACCAGAAACTAATTGAAGCAAAAGGATAAAACACAAAACTGCTAGGACAATGCCTAAAACGATAAGTGTAGTTTTCATAATAAAATTTTTTAGAAGTTAATAATTGGATATATAATTAATTTTGTCTATATTGTTTCATAATATTTTAAATATGTCAATATTTTTTTCAATATAATTAAATGAAATTTTTAACTGCAATTTAATGCAAATTCCCATAACGAAACATCACATTATGAAATGTGTCGCCGATAATACTGCCTATTTAAGTTTATTTATTGAAATTTACCGTGACAATGCTTAAACTTTTTACCGCTTCCACAAGGGCATAAATCATTACGAGAAATTTTTCCCCAAGTTGATGAATCCTGTGGATCAAATTTAGGATTCTGACTTAATTTCTCATTAGTTTTAGCTACTGTATCAGCATCAGTTGCACCATCATGTATTACATTAACGCCTTGATTTTGCATTTGTTGTTCACGACGTTGCAATTGTTCTGCACTTTCTTGTTGTATAGTAGTACGACAAATAACAACCGTAATTTGCTCTTTTAATGCATCCAACAAATCAGAAAACATCTTGAAAGCTTCTTTTTTGTATTCATTTAACGGATCTTTTTGACCATATGCACGCAATACAATGGTATGTCTCATTAAATCTAAAGTTGCAATATGATCTTTCCAAAGCTGGTCAAGAACTTGTAACAATACACTTTTTTCTACCATACGCATGATATTATCAGGAACATTACGGTTTTTTTCGACCATTTTTTCTTCCAAAGATTCTAAAATTTTCTCTTGTAATTCTTCGTCAGTTAACTTTGGATCATTAGACCAATTTACTATTGGAAATTCAAATCCGGTCATACGATAAAGTTCTTGACGTAAACCGTCTAAATCCCAATTTTCGTGTTCTGAACCATATGGAATATGAGAACTAATAATATCTGACACAAGTTCTTTTCTCATATCAACGATAATATCCGAAATATCTTCACTTTCCATAATTTCTTTACGTTGAGAGTAGATTGCTTTACGTTGTTCGTTCATAACATCGTCATATTTCAACAAATCTTTACGAATATCAAAGTTTCTTTCTTCGACTTTCTGCTGTGCTTTTTCCAATGCTTTAGAAATCCAAGGATGCACCAAAGGTTCACCTTCAGGTAATCCGAGTCTTTTCATAACTACCGACATTCTCTCTGAACCGAAAATTCTCATAAGATCATCTTCCATAGATAAGAAGAATTTAGAAGTTCCTGGATCTCCCTGACGTCCTGAACGTCCGCGTAATTGATTATCAATACGGCGACTTTCATGTCTTTCCGTTCCTAAAATATAAAGACCGCCGGCTTTCAGAACAATTTCTTTACCTTCTTCAATTTCTCTTTTAATTTTTGCCTTAATTTTTTCAATTTCTTCAGGAGTTTCATCTCCTTTAAGAATTTCTTTTAATCTCATTTCAAGGTTACCGCCAAGCTGAATATCCGTACCACGACCAGCCATATTTGTGGCAATGGTTATAGCTCCTGGAACACCGGCTTGCGCAACAATAATTGCTTCTTTTTCGTGATATTTAGCATTTAATACCTGAAAAGATACATTGCTTTTTGCTCTTAACAAATTAGCAACCAGTTCAGATTTCTCAATAGAAGTTGTACCTACCAATACAGGTTGATTTCTACGATGACAATCTAATATTGTATCAATAATTGCTACATATTTTTCTTGTTCCGTACGATATATGACATCTTGCAAATCTTCTCTGATAACAGGTTTATTTGTAGGAATTTCAACACAAGGTAAATTATAAATATCCATAAATTCACTTTCTTCGGTCATTGCGGTACCTGTCATACCGGCAAGTTTTGGATATAATCTGAAATAATTTTGAAATGTAATTGATGCAAGTGTCTGATTTTCTGACTGAATATCTACATGTTCTTTTGCTTCAATAGCTTGATGTAAACCGTCAGAATAACGACGACCTTCCATAATTCTGCCTGTAAATTCATCTATAATTACAACTTTGCCGTCTTTTACAATATAATCCACATCTTTAGTAAACATTACATGTGCTTTTAATGCTTGGTTTACATGATGAACAAGCATCACATTTTCAATATCATAGAGACCGCCTGTTGTAATTAAACCGCTTTGTTTTAAGAGTTCTTCAACATGAACCATTCCTGCTTCCGTTAAAACCACAGTTCTTTGTTTTTCATCTTTTTCATAATCAACAGCATTCAGTTGTGGAATAACTTTATCAACAGTAATATATCTTTCAGAACTATCTTCAGCGGCTCCTGAAATAATTAACGGAGTTCTGGCTTCATCTATCAAAATAGAATCCACTTCATCAACTATTGCATAATTAAATTCTCTTTGAACTTTATCAGATAAAGAAAATTTCATATTATCACGAAGATAATCAAATCCTAATTCATTATTTGTAGCATAGAGAATATCTGCATTATAAGCTTCTTTACGTTGTTCATCATTTTTTTCGTGTATAATAAAGTCAACCGTTAAGCCTAAAAAGCGATATACTTGTCCCATCCATTCAGCATCACGTTTTGCCAAATAATCATTAACTGTTACAATATGTACTCCTTTTCCTGTTAAAGCATTAAGATATGCAGGCAATGTTGCTACAAGTGTTTTTCCTTCACCGGTTTTCATTTCTGAAATCATGCCGTTGTGTAATACAATACCACCGATAAGTTGTACATCATAATGCCTTTGACCAAGGGTTCTCTTTGCGGCTTCACGCACGGTAGCAAAAGCTTCAGGTAAAATAAAATCTAAATCTTCACCATCTTTTATTCTTTGTTTAAATTCCAGAGTTTTAGCCTGTAATTCTGCATCAGATAATTTTTCAAACTCAGGTTCTAATGCATTGATTTGTTTAACAATTCTATACTGTCTTTTCACAAAACGATCATTTGCGCTACCAAAAATACAACGTGCAATTTTTCCTAACATATGCTTTTTCCTATATTTATAAAACGAATTGATATAGATTTAGTGTTTATAAACGATAAAGTCAACCATATCATTCAACTTATAAACCTTATAATAAAAAAACTTGCAAAAATTTAATATAAAAAGTATATCTAAATTAATTTTAATTATGGAGATACAAAATGAAAAAATTTATTGCTCTGCTTATCAGCCTTGTTGCCGGATTGTCGCTTGGCTTTTTTGCATTCGCCCCAATAGAAAATATTTTGAACAATACAACTCAATTTGTTGAAAAGATTACTGATAAATTAAGTAATAATAAAAATGTTACAAAAAATTCTTTAACAGTAACAGAAAAAGATGATTTTGTTGGCGAATCAGCTGATGTTCTTGATACAGATACAATAAATTCTCAAAAATCTGAAGTTGAAGAAATTACTCTTGAAAAACAAAACGAACCTGAAAAAAAATTGACTGTAGAGAATTCTGCTGTTCCTGTAGAAAATATCAAAGCAGAACCAAAAGTTTTAAAAGATACTGTTCATGGAAATCATGGTGTTGCAGCTGTTGTTAATGGTGAAGACATAAGTGTTGATGAAATTTATGCTACTTACGAAGCTAATCCACAGATTAAAAATAAGGTATCATTTGAAAAGTTCTATGAGCAAGCTATAAAAGCATATGTTGATGGCAGGTCAATGTATATGGCTGCTGTTAAAGCAAATGTTTTGGATACACCGGAATTCAAAAGTCAGGTTGAATTGATGAAACAAGATATTGCTCGTAAAGTATTTATTGAAAAAACTATTGCCGAATCTGTAACTGATGATGCTGTCAAAAAAATGTATGAAGAATACAAAAACAGTTTTGTTACTGCAAAAGAAGTTAAAGCTAAACATATTTTGGTAAGCACGAATGAAATAGCTCAAGAGGTTTTATCAAAACTTGCAGAAGGCAAAAGCTTTATGGAATTAGCAGATAAATATTCTCAAGAACCTGCAGATTTAGGATATTTTACAAAGGATATGATGATTCCTGAATTCGGAGAAGCTGCTTTTGCTACAAAACTCGGAGATTATACAAAAACTCCGGTCAAAACACAATACGGATATCATATTATATTGATTGAGGATATAAGAGATACTACACCAGAGAGTTATGATGAATTTTCATCACGTTCTAAACAACTTTTAACAAACAAAGTAATTGATACATTATATCAAAATATATCAAAGGATACTAAAATTGTTATTTATGGATATAACGGCGAAATATTACCAGCCGAAGGAAATATAAAATAACTATCATTGATTAAATAAAAATAGAGTTGAATAAAATTTCAACTCTTTTTTTATAAAACAACGAACTAATAAGATTACTTTGTGTATATTAATTGGGATGATGATTTTTTAACGCTATAATTTGTAAATTTTTCTAAATAATATAAAAAACTTGACAAAAAAGATAAAGAAGCTATAATGAAGAAAAAATAAAAAGGGATAAAAGCAATGAGTTCGTACTATGCAAATAAAATGTTATTAAATGCCAAAACTGTTGAGGAAATAGAAAAAGCATTAGAAATGGGAGCTGATGTCAATGCTAAAACTGACTTTTGGGGTTATACGGCACTCATGATAGCTAAAACAGTAGAGCAGACGAGACTCCTTATAAAAGCCGGAGCTGATGTCAATATTAAAGATGAATATGGTAGGACAGCGCTCATGGGAGCTGTAACAATAGAACAGATGAAACTCTTAATAGAAGCCGGAGCTGATGTCAATATTAAAGATAAAGATGGTAGAACTGCACTTATGAGAGCTAAAACAGTAGAGCAGACGAGACTCCTTATAAAAGCCGGAGCTGATGTTAATGCTAAAGATAAAGATGCCGGAACTGCGCTCATGAAAGCTAAAACAGCAGAGCAGATGGAACTCCTTATAAAAGCTGGAGCTGATGTCAATACTAAAACTGATTTTTGTGATTATACGCTTCTTATGTTGGCTAAAACAGCAGAACAGACGAAACTCTTAATAAAAGTAGGAGTCGATGTCAATGCTAGAGATAAAGATGCCGGAACTGCGCTCATGAAAGCTAAAACAGCAGAACAGACGAAATTCTTAATAGAAGCAGGAGCCGGTGTTAATGCTTGCGATAAAGACGGTAGAACTGCACTTATGAGAGCTAAAACGGCAGAGCAGACTGAACTTCTTATAAAAGCAGGAGCCGATGTTAATGCTCGAGATATTGATAATAGAACTGCACTCATATTAGCTGAAACAACAGAGCAGACTGAACTTCTTATAAAAGCAGGAGCTGATGTTAATGCTCGAGATAAAGACTGTATAACTGCACTTATGAGAGCTAAAACAGCAGAGCAGACTGAACTTCTTATAAAAGCTGGAGCTGATGTTAATGCTCAAGATAAAAAGGGAAAAACTGCGCTTATGTGTGCTGAAACAGTAGAGCAGGTAAAACTTCTAATAAAAGCAGGGGCTAATGTCAATACTCAAGATAAAAGGGAAAAAACTGCGCTTATGTGTACTGAAACAGCAGAGCAGGCAAAACTCCTAATAGAAGCAGGAGCTTCTATTCGTGACTTAGATAAAAATCCGTACTTACCGGATTATATCATTAAAAGTATTAGACGCGAAGTAATAATTAGAAAAGTGAAAGATACTTTTAAAAAGATTCGTTCAGTTAGAGATCGTCTGCATCCGAAAGGAGAAAATGTTGGTACATCTGAAGATAGTAAATCAGGTAAAACAAATATAATTGCAACAAATTCAAGGAAACAAGGACGAGATTGTTAAATTATACTTAATAAGTTAAATAATTTTTCAAAAGCACTTGAAATAAAGATTCAGGTGCTTTTTTTATATTAAAAATAGAAATCTCGTTTATTACCTTTTTCTATATCAGCAAGATGTTGAATAACAATTTTTCTAACGGATTCATTAGAAATATTATTCAGTTCTTTAGATATCAATGCATCACCGGCTTTTTTTGTTTTATCAGAAGCATAATCCATCAAATATTCTTTTAATGTCATTATGGCATTCGGTAAACAACAATTTTGTATTTGACGGCTTTTACATAAAGACATAAATCTGTCGCCGGTACGCCCTTCACGATAACATGCAGTACAAAAACTCGGCATATAACCCATTTCCATAAGCCAACAAATAACTTCATCCAGTGTTCTTGTGTCACTGACTTCAAATTGAGAAGAATCTTCATCTTTTGAAACAGGTTCAGCATAACCGCCTACACTGGTTTTTGAACCTCCTGAAATTTGTGAAATTCCTAAATGCAAAACACGTTCACGAGTTTTTTGGTTTTCTCTTGTTGAAACTATCATACCGGTATAAGGAACTGCTATACGAATACAAGCTACGATTTTTGCAAAAATATCATCATTTATACCATTATCAAAAGCATTTGGATCTATATCATCAGCTCTACGAATACGAGGAACACTTATTGTATGCGGTCCGACGCCGAAACAAGCCTCCAAATGTTCAGCATGCATCAATAGTCCTGCAAATTCATAGCGATACATTTCAAGACCGAATAAAACACCCAATCCTACATCATCAATTCCGCCTTCTTGAGCACGATCCATCGCTTCCGTATGATATGCGTAATTATGTTTTGGTCCTGTAGGATGTAATTTTTCGTATGCTTCTTTATTATATGTTTCTTGAAACAGAATGTATGTACCAATACCGGCTTCATGCAGTTTACGATAATTTTCAACGGTTGTAGCCGCAATATTTACATTTACACGACGAATAGCCCCGTTTTTGTGTTTTATTGAATAAATTGTTTTTATAGATTCTAATATATATTCAATAGGATTATTAACGGGATCTTCCCCGGCTTCAATAGCTAAACGTTTATGTCCCATGTCTTGTAAAGCAATAACTTCATTTTTAATTTCTTCCTGAGTCATTTTTTTACGAGCAATATGCTTGTTTTTTGCATGATACGGACAATACACACAACCGTTTACACAATAATTGGAAAGGTATAATGGAGCAAACAGAACTATTCTGTTACCATAAAAATCTTTTTTTATTTGTTCTGCTAATTTATATATTTCTTGATTTTTAGTTTCGTCTTCACATGCTAATAAAACGCTGGCTTCACGATGAGAAAGTCCTTTAAGTTGTTTGGCTTTTGCTATTATATCATCAATAAGTGCCAAATTATTTTTATTTTCATCAGCATATTTTAATGTTTCAACAATTTCTTCATGAGAAATAAATTCTTCCGCATTTTTAGATTTTACATCATACATTTTTTTCTCCTTTATATTACATGCATATATAGTACTTTTGAATCACAAAAGAAAATAAATATCATTTTGTGCACAATAAATATCGTGTAGAATCGAATAAATTCACTACTACATGAAAAATACTTACATATAAATTTTTTGGAAAAAATAAGATTTTATACAATATTATATAATGTTTTTTTCATTAAAAGCGTATTTTTTGCAAAAAAAATGTATAATTTGTGTATTTCTTGCAATATTTTGTTTGACAATTATATTTTATCTGTGAAAATCAGTATCGGATATTAACCATTAAAACTTGAAAGGAATTTAATATGAATAAAACAGAATACGTTGAAGCTGTTGCTAAAACTGCTGGTGTAACTAAAGTAGAAGCTGCTAAAGTTGTAGCTGCTGAAATCGCTGTTATTACAAAAGCATTGAAAAAAGGTGAAACAATTCAAATCACTGGTTTCGGTTCTTATTCTGTAGCTAAAAGAGCTGCACGTAAAGGTCGCAATCCTGCAACTGGTAAAGAAATCAAGATTGCTGCTTCTAAGGCTCCTAAATTTAAAGCTGGTAAAGCTTTGAAAGATGCTGTAAAATAATCAAGGTTTAATAGCAAATCTGAGACTTTATCGTAGACTTTCGGTAAAGTCTTTTTTTTGTCATTTTTTATAAAAATATACAAAAAAACATTTTAATAATACACTTATATAGCTTATTTTATCTGTTTTTGCAGAAAATTTTATTATTTTGTCAAAAAAAATGCTTGCAAGTTAAAAAAAAATAGGGTACATTGTTCGCAGTGATGTTTGTTAGGAGTTAAAAATGAATAAAATAATTAAAGAAATCAAAAATACCAGAAGAAAAGTACTTTTTGGATTAACTTTGGTATCAGCATTAACATTAAATGCTAAAAATACAAAAGAGAGTTTTCAGTTACCTCAAGGCGGAAAAGAAAAAGCTGAAGCTGCAGGTTATTTACAAACTATAGTTGATACAGTTACAGCTAGAAATGACTCATATATATCAGATATTATGAGTGGAACAGAGCCTGATTCTACATTTTTTGATCCTACTTATAACCTGAATGATAAAGAAAAAGAAGCATATTCAGCTTTGTTTGACTTTTATAGCAGTATTGATGAAAGAGTTGCCTCTGATTATGCAAGAGTTACCCTTGATTGGTATAAACAGCTGGATCCTAAACAAGCAGATTCTATTATGAGTATTCTTTACAACTCTCTTGAAGATCAGAGAATTGCTATGGCCAGAGAACAAGCTTATAAAATTGGTAAAGGAGATAGTGATAAGTTACGTACTTTGAAACGTTCAGCAGGCGGCTCATATAAGGAATGGCTTGTTTATATTAACAAATATTATACATACAGCGAACAGTTAGCAATAATGCAAGCTGAACGTGATACTTTGTTAAGTCAGGGAGTTAATTTAGATTCTCTTGATGAAGCTAATCCTGCTCAAGTAAAAGCACGCGTAGAATTGTCCGTTAAAGATGCTAATACAAGAAGAGATTTAGTTGTATCGCAAGAGCAACTTGTAAAATTAGATAAACCTTTACGTTTACAACAATTAAACGAAGATATAAAGAATTTACAAGAAGAACTGAAAAGAATTGAAGCTAATATTGAAAAATGGGATGATGCTCAAAAGATTATAGATCAACTGGATGTTGCTTTAAGTAAGCTAAAATTAAGCAATTATAATCCTGATGAAATGCAAGGCCTTCATGCTCATGATAATCCTGTTGCGAAAAGCAGCCAGAAAATCGCCCAAGAGAATGCAGAAAAATTCGGAAAAGCAGAGCAAATTAAATTGCAAAAGAAAAATAAGCAAAAGGAACAGTTACAAATTGCTCCAAGCAGAGAATATTTAGATAGTTTGCAAAGTTTAACCGAACAATATCTTAAAGATGCAAAGGTAGAAAGAAAAGAAGTAAAACGCACTAAAGGCGATATAGTAAATCCTTTCAAGAAAGTTAATTACGAAGATTCTAAAATTTGTGAAGCATTTAAAGCTATGATTGTACCTGCAGAAAATACAAATGCAAGAACTCCTGTATTTACAATTAAAGCACAAACAAAGGATGAAACAGCTAATGTAACAAATAAGTCTAATCCTGTTGTAACAAATGAAGTAAAAGCTCCTGAAATTTTATTAGATTCAACTTCTATGGATTCAATCAATGTACAAATTCAACATAAAACAGAGGAGTGGAAGAATTATTTGGCTTCTCAAGCCGGTGTACAAATTGACACTAGCTTAATAAGTCCTCAAAATATCAGTCAGACAATATATACTTTTGATGATGGTCATAAAGCTGTGCTTTATGAGTATCCTAACGGAAAAATGTCTCTTTCTCCAAAATCCGGTGAATATATTATTTATAATATTGACGGAAAGGTATCAGAATTTAATATTGTAGGTAAACAATGCTCATACAAAGAAAATGGTACTGTTAAGAGTAGTGATCTCGGACAGAATGCTGCGGCACAAATTTGGAAAGAATTTAATATTCCAGGTGGTGGTCGTTAATCAACAAAAGAAAAGAGCCTTATTGAAAGGCTCTTTTCTTTTGTATTATTATTCTGCAAAAAATATATATCCTTTTATTGGGAGTCCATTTTCGTAACGTATGATTTTTTCCTTAACTTTTATATTTGCAAAACAATTGTCTTCAAGTAATTTTGTAATATATTCTTGTGAGTGAGCATAACGGCCGGAATTTTGCATAATATAGTCATCAGCCTCATTAAGAGCTTCTACCGAAAAGCAAATTTTATATCCTTTCATTAGATTAAATATTTCAGATAAATCAGAAATATAGCAAAATACATCAGCGGCAACAATAATATCAGCTTTTGGATGAGTTCTTAAGAAAGAAACAATATCGCTTTTATGTAATTTTTTATATTTACCTGTTTTTTGTGCTATATCTAACATTTTAGCAGATAAATCAACACCTATAAATTCTACATCGGTATTATTACAATTTTGAGCAACTAATCCCGAGCCACAACCGAGATCTATAACCGTTCCATGAAAATTTTCTAAATATTCAGCTATAATTTCAGCAACTTTGTAATCTATATTTTTTAAAACACTATTATAAGTATCAGCAAATTTATCAAACAGCTTTTCAATATATAAATTATTATCATCAGTCTGATTTTTTAATGATTTCAAAGTGTGAATGGCAAAAACATTTTCAGGCATTGATTTGCACCAATTTTCTGCAATTTTTACAGACTTATCCTTATCTTGCATACTGATTAATGTTTCTGCTATATGGATAGAAATTTCATCATTATCATTACTTAAATTTAGTGCAGTAAAGAGTAGTCCCAGTGCTTCTTCGTATTCATTTTCTTGTATAAGAAAAGTTGCTAAATTTCGGCATAATTCCGTATTTGATGGATTAATAAGAGTTGCAGAACGATATTCATCTAATGCTTCAAGCTTTCTGTCGTTATTATAGAGTAGGGTGGCAAGATTTAAGTGGGCATCAAAATCATCAGGTGCAAGGTTAATGGCCTCACGATATAGTTCTTCTGCATGTTTGTATTCTTTATCTTGGCAAAATATATTAGCAAGATTGATTAAAGCTGATACATTCTTATTATTTATGTTTAATGCTTTATCAAATAATGTTTTAGCTGATTGTTTATCTTTTGATTTCAACAATAAAATTCCATAAAAAAGACATACATCATCATCTTGTTGATAAATTTTATAAGCCTCTTTAGCGTATTTTAAAGCTTCATCTAAATTACCGTCTTCAAAATACATTTTAGATATATTTATTTTAATCAAATAGTTATCATGTATTTCTTCATCTAATTCTATAAGTTTATTTATATCTTTAGACATGACTGCAAGAGCTAATTTTGGCTCAAAATATGTAGAATCTTGTTCCAAAGATTGTTCATAATATTTTTGTGCTTGAGCTAAATCTTGTCTTTTTTCAGCACAAACTCCTAAAAAATATACAGCTTCCTTTAAATTAGGAGAAAGCTCAAGAACTTTAGCAAAAGAAGATTCCGCTTCATGAATTTTATTAATAGCTATTAGAGAATATCCCATATTAAAATAATATTCAGGATTATGATTTATTTTACATGCCGCATAAAAAAGTTCCACAGCTTGATTATGAAGATTTTGTTGTTGAGCAATTAATCCCAACAAATTAAATATGTCAGGATTTTCCGGGATAATTTCCGATAGTTGTCTTAAAACTTTTTCTGCTTCTTGAAAATGGCCGTTTTCATAAAATGATATTGCCTGTTTCATCATTATGTCGTATGACATCAACACCTCTCTGCTTATTTAATATAACCATAATAAAAAAAAATCCAGTTTTATTTAAAATTATGCTTGAATAATTTTATTTTTTGATATATCTTGCGCTTACTTCTGAGTATGTGGGTAAAAACCCCGTTTCGTTGTATGGACGGAACTATCAGGACAATAATGTTAATATAAATAAGGATAAACCTATGAAAAGTATAATTTCTACAAAGAAGAAAAAAGCACGTAGTTATGGTGCAAATATTTGGGGCGACCCTAAAAGCCCTTATGTTAAAAGAGAATATGCTCCTGGTCAGCATGGTCAAAGAAGAAAAAAATCTACTGACTACGGATTGCAATTGTGTGCAAAACAAAAATTAAAGACATATTACGGCAATATTTCTGAAAAACAATTTATTAAATATTATGAGGAAGCTATCCGTCGTCGTGGTGATGCTGTTGAAAACCTCATTGGTATTTTGGAATCTCGTTTGGATAATATTGTTTATAAAGCAAAATTTGTTCCTACAATTTTTTCTGCTCGTCAATTTGTAAACCATGGACATATTACTGTTAATGGTAAGAAAGTAAATATACCTTCTTATATCTTGAAAGCAGGAGATGTTGTTGAAGTTCGTGAAAAATCTAAAAAGTTAGCAATTGTGGCTGCAGCTATGGAATCTCAATCTCGTGATATTCCTTCATATGTTGAAACAGATAGCCAAAAATTAACTGCTAAATATACATTTATACCAAAATTTGATGATGTTCCTTATCCTTGTGTAATGGAACCAAATCTGGTTATCGAGTTCTATTCAAGATAATAGATATAAAAACTTTGTTGATAAAAGCCCTGTCGTACTTTATACGCAGGGCTTTTTGTTTTAATATATAGAAACATTTAAAATAACAAGGTAAAAAAAATGAGCTTTGATATATATTCATTTGAAAAATTTAAAGCGAGATTTCATATACAATCTCCGAAAAAAAAAGAGAAAAAATACATCTCTATTAGTGCTGAAACAATAAATAATATATTAAAATGTATTTGTTCTTTCTTTCTTCTGTCAATAAACTTTTTGCTTTTTGCCGGATCAGGATATTTCAGAATATTTGACAACAATTTCTTTTCAGTTGAGGTCTTGAATGTTATTTTAATTTTAATTATCGGATTATCTTTATTGTTTTGGTTATCCAGAAAATCATCAACATTTCAGAATCTTATAGTATCATTTTTTATTTTCTTGTTTATATCAGCATTGTACAACCAATTTGCTCAATTTGATTATCAAGGTTTTTTACAAAACTATCTCGGAAACTTTGCTATATTTGAAAAATATTCTGATGTTTTAATAGCTCTTTTATTAGCAGGAATTTGTTATTGGATACTTTCAAAAAATAATATGTATTATATACTATATTTTGATTTTTTGCTATCATTGGTGTTTTTCAATATTTTATATAATCAATTTTCAAAAAATAATAATATTGGAGAATTTATCGTAAATTTTGATAACCAAGAGGTAGCATACAATAATCGTCAAGATTCTCAAAAAGTTATACATATATTTTTACCGAATCTTTCGTCTTATCAATATATCAAAGAGTGGAAAGATATCCCTTTATCTGAAGAAACTAAAAATTTAATTTTAGCATTTTATGCAAAAAATAATTTTGTAGTTTATCCGAATGCTTATACAACCGAAAAAAATTCTTTACTGAACTTTGCGAGAATTTTAAATTCTCAACATAATGACGATATAAATAACTATCTTATGAAGACTAAGATTTTATATAAATATTGGAATTTTTTAAATTTAAGAGAAGATTATATCTTTTTGAAAAACAATGATTTATTTGAAACTTATAAAAATTCCGGATATAATATAAATGCATATAATGCCTACGGAATTGATCTTTGTCATGTACATCATAATTTGAATGTTAATCGTTGTACAGACAAAATCATTACTCCAATCAGTATCTATAGCCCCAATATTAGTTCATTTGAAAAAACAAAAATTGTCTTTACCGAATGGTTATCGAGTACAAAGCTGCTTGATAATGTTAAAATTGATGTAAGAAAACATCTTAATGTAGGTAATTTTTATGTAGTTAATTCTGTTCATACTCTTGATCGTTTATATGAAGATATAATCAACGATCACGGAAGTCAGGCATATTTTGTGTTTTTAGGATTACCGGCGGAATTATATATTTACGATCAGTATTGCCAAATTAAACAACCTGATCAATGGTTATCTAAAAAATATGAAGTTAGCAAAGATATAATAGAAACAAAAGATAATAGAGAAGCATATTTAGAACAATTACGTTGTACTTACGGTAAATTGGAACAATTTATGCGTAAAATAGAGACATTAAATTCAAAAATGAATTTTAGTATATTCATACAATCGCTGTCATCATATGAACAAAACCCTTCATTATCCCGTAGTTTTGTTGATGATTTTATTGCCAGAAAATTAGTTACGGTAGCTTATAAAAACAATTCAAAATCAACTTTTGAAATAAAATCTAATATATGCAGTATATATGACATAATGAATTATATTCTATATGGTTCACAAATGTGTGATAATCTTGATGGAATTAATGCTCATATTATACTAAAAAATGAAATTCAAACCCGACTTATGAGCTCTGATACGAAATTAAATGATAAAAATCAACTGATTAAAGATTTTGATGCATGGTATGATTTATGGAATAAAAATTATTCAGAAAATAATAGTTAAGGAAATAAAATGAATAAGACCGATAGCATATTTTCTAAAAAACTGAAAACATTCAAAAAAAACAAACGAGCTTTTGTTGCGCTTTGTTTATTTATCTTTATTTTTGTGTTATCTTTGTTTTCCGAACTTATTGCAAATGATAAACCTATAATCATGTCATATAAAGGAAACATTTATTTTCCTATTATTCATGAATATTCTGATAAATTCTTTGGTGGAGATTTTCCGACAGAAGCTGATTATAAGGACCCATTAATTATAAATAACATAAATCAAAACGGCTGGATGGTAATGCCAATCATTAAATTTTCTTATAATACCGTTGATTATGATATAGATAAACCTACACCGGTAGCTCCAAGTTCAAAACATTGGCTGGGAACTGATGATGAGGGTAGGGATATCGTTGCAAGAATTTTATATGGAATACGTTTATCTGTAATTTTTGCAATAGTTTTAACTCTTATATCTTCTTTTATTGGCGTTGTTATCGGTGCAATTCAAGGTTATTTCGGTGGCAAAGTAGATTTAATTATTCAAAGGATAATAGAAATATGGGATTCTTTACCTCAGCTGTTTATATTAATAATTGTTGCCAGTATGTTTATTCCTTCCTTTGCAACATTACTATTCATTTTGTTATTTTTCAGTTGGACAAATTTAACCGGAATGGTAAGAGCTGAATTTTTAAGGGTGCGTAATTTTGAATATGTTATGGCAGCAAAGGCTCTGGGAGTTAGCAATATAACTATTATGTATCGTCATATCTTACCAAACGCTCTTGTAACCACAATAACTTTCGTACCGTTTATTTTATCAGAAGCAATCGTAGCCTTGACTGCACTTGATTTTTTAGGATTAGGTTTATCACAAGATTATCCATCACTAGGCGATTTAGTACGCCAAGGAAAAGATAATTTACAAGCTCCGTGGATAGGAATTAGTATATTTTTTGTTTTATCTATCTTATTGACTTTATTGATTTTTATCGGAGAAGGTATACGAGATTCTTTTGATACAAGGAAAAGACAATGAGTTTATTAAATGTGAAAAATTTAACTGTAAGTTTTAAACGTAGCGACAATTCTGACTTTATTGCCGTAAATAATATCAATTTTGAGCTCAAAGAAGGTGAAATTTTAGGAATTGTAGGAGAATCAGGGTCAGGAAAATCTGTATCAAGTCATTCAATTATGCGTTTATTACCATATCCTAAAGCCTTTCATGATGAAAAATCAGAAATTATCTTTAACGGACACAACCTTTTATCTCTTGATGAAAAAGAGATGCAAAAGATTAGAGGAAAAGAAATTTCTATTATTTTTCAAGAGCCTATGTCGTCGCTAAATCCTTTGCATAAAATAGGCAAACAAATTGCAGAAATTATACTTACTCATAATAAAATAAGTAAAACTAAAGCTTTAATAAAAGCATTTAAGTTGTTGAAATTAACGGGAATTCAAAATGCAAAAAAACGTTTGTATGCTTATCCGTTTGAACTTTCAGGAGGACAAAGACAAAGGGTAATGATTGCTATGGCTATTGCAAATAAGCCAAAAATTTTAATTGCTGATGAACCAACAACAGCCCTTGATGTTACTGTTCAAAGCCAAATATTGGATTTATTATTAAAGCTAAAAAAACAAATAGGTATGTCAATAATTTTTATCAGCCATGATTTACGCATAGTGAGCAAAATAGCCGATAGAATTTGCGTAATGAAAGATGGTAAGATTGTAGAGCAGGGGATTACATCTGATATTTTTAACAATCCGCAACATATTTATACAAAAAAATTGATTAAATCATTTCTTAATCTTGAAAAAAATACCGGTATAACCAAAGAAACAGAAATTATTTCAGCTAAAGATATAAATGTAAGTTATCCGATTAAAAAAAGTTTTTTTGGTAAAATATTAGAAGAAATTCATGCCGTTGATAAAATATCATTAAGTATAAAAGCAGGCGAATGTCTGGGTATTGTTGGAGAATCCGGCTCAGGAAAGACCACTTTGGGAATGGCTTTGGCAAATTTAATAAATTATAAAGGCTCTGTGTTCTTAAATAATAAAATGATACAGAATAATTCTAAAGAGTTGAGAAAAAAAATACAAATTGTTTTCCAGGATCCTTATAACTCATTGAATCCACGACTAAATATTTTTCAAATTGTTTCAGAGGGATTAGATGTACATTATCCTAAATTAAGCAAAAATGACAAAAAGAATAGGGTTATCAATATGTTAAAAGAAGTAGGGCTTGATGAAAGCGCTTTATATAAATATCCTCACGAGTTTTCAGGAGGACAAAGACAGCGTATTGCCATAGCAAGATCCTTAATTATAGAACCTGAAATTGTCATTTTAGACGAACCGACAAGTGCACTTGATGTTACTGTTCAAACTCAAGTTATTGAATTACTAAAAAAAATGCAAAAGAAAAAACATCTTACATACATATTTATTTCACATGATATGAAAGTAATCAGATCAATATCTACAGAAATTATCGTAATGAAAAATGGCAAGATTGTAGAGAAGGGGCTAACAGAAGATATTTTTAATAATCCTCAAAAACAATATACAAAAACGCTAATAGCGGCAACAATATAAAATTGTCAGTGTTTTTTTTATTTAAGATTTTAACTTCACATTGTTCTAATTTTGAAACAAAGCGGAACATTTAGAGATAATCAAAAAGTAGAAACATGTGTAATGGATAGTAACGACTTGGAACGTGAAAGAGGAATTACTATTCTGTCAAAATGCACATCTGTTGATTGGAACGGAATACATATTAATATTGTAGACACTCCGGGCCACGCAGATTTCGGTGGCGAAGTTGAACGTATTTTATCTATGGTAGACGGAGTTGTTTTGTTGGTAGATTCTGCAGAAGGTCCAATGCCTCAAACAAAATTTGTTTTGGGAAAAGCTTTGAAAGTAGGATTAAAGCCGATAGTTGTAATTAATAAAGCCGACAAACCTGATGCTCGCTGTGATGAAGTATTAAATGAAGTTTTTGATTTATTTGTAAGTCTTAATGCTACAGATGAACAGTTAGATTTTCCTGTTTTATATGCTTCAGGACGTAATGGTTGGGCTGTTAGAGATTTGAATGATGAAAAAAATGGCTTAATACCATTATTTGAACTTATTCATTCATATGTTTCAGAGCCGGTATGTGAACCTGATAAACCATTTTCTATGTTGGCTACAACTTTGGAATCTGATAAATTTATCGGACGTCTGCTTACCGGAAAAATTCATTCTGGTAAATTGCATTTAAATGATACCATTAAGGTTCTGAATAGTAAGAATGAAGAAGTAGAAAAAGTTCGTATAAGTAAAATTTTAGCTTATAAAGGACTTACACGTGTATCTTTAGAAGAAGCTCATGCCGGGGATATCGTTGCTGTTGCAGGTGTAGTAAAAGGTACAGTTGCTGATACATTATGTGATATAGAAGTGAACGAAGCTATTCAGGCACAACCTATTGATCCTCCAACATTAGCAATGACTTTTTCTATAAATGATTCACCTCTTGCCGGCCGTGATGGAGATAAAGTTACATCAAGAGTAATTTGGGATCGTTTGTGTAAAGAAGCAGAAGGAAATATTGCTCTAAAAATTTCTCGCACAGATACAACTGATGCTTTTGAAGTTGCAGGAAGAGGGGAGTTGCAGTTGGGTGTATTGATTGAAACAATGCGCCGTGAAGGTTTTGAATTGTCAATTTCTCGTCCTAAAGTATTGATGAAAAAAGATGAAAATGGCAATTTGCTTGAACCTGTTGAAGAAGTTACAATAGATGTTGATGAAGAATTTTCAGGCGTTGTTGTTGAAAAACTCGGTCAAAAACGTGCAGAATTGACAGAAATGATTCCTTCACAACTTGGTAATAAAGTTCGTTTAATTTTTAACGCTCCTTCTCGTGGTTTAATCGGCTATCATTCTGAATTTTTAACAGATACTCGTGGAACAGGTGTCATGAACCGCTTGTTTAAGGGCTATGAACCATATAAGGGAGAAATAGGGGCCAGAAGAAATGGTGTTTTGATTTCTGCAGAAAATGGTACGGCAATAGCTTATTCTTTATGGAAATTACAAGAAAGAGGGCCAATGTTTATTGATCCTAATGTTCCTGTATACGCAGGAATGATTATCGGAGAACATACTAAATATAATGATTTGGAAGTTAATTGTTGCAAATCAAAGCAACTTACGAATATTCGTGCTGCCGGAAAAGATGAAGCAATAGATTTAATTCCTCCTCGTAAATTAAGTTTGGAACAGGCGTTATCTTATATCCAGGCAGATGAACTTGTAGAAGTTACACCAAAGACAATTCGTTTGCGTAAGAAGATCTTGGATTCTTTGCAAAGAAAACGTTCTAAACCTGAATTGGCTGACGAATAATTTATGTATGACAATATGTTAGAGTAAATGAAAACAGTACCGATAAAAGTCGGCACTGTTTTTTCATATAATTAAATCACATTTATATTCACCCAAAAATATAGCGAGAGAAAACTCTCGCTATATTGGTTTGTTTTTTTACCAGCTAACCATTGACTAAAATGATTACCATGGATATGGACCAGGATGTGGTGGTACTGGTTCTGGTGGTGTTGGTCTTGGATCTTCACCTTGTGGACCAAGTTCTTGTCCACCACCTGCAACAGCTTCACCTGCTGCACCACCACAAGGTATACTTTCTGTATGACAAACTTCCTTTTCTGTATAAGTAACAGCAGAGTTGCAATCAGCATTAGAATTACCTTTTCTTTCAGCAACCCCGGAAAATGTTGCACTAAAGGTGTTGTCATCTGCGTTCGTTGCAGCCATAGCGTCGCTTGCACTGTATTTTGCACAATCACGCATTTCTGCCGGAGTACGTGGATTTTCTACTTTCTCTGTTGTGCAAACTTTTTTAGTTCCACATGATGCAATAGCTGCTGCCGCTTGTGCATGTGCACTCCACATCATAGCTATTGCTAAAATCAATACTACTTTTTTCATTTATCCCTCCTATTGTAGTAAACTTAAAACCCCTGCATTT
>JAZULC010000006.1:0-3763 GCA_045643605.1 Alphaproteobacteria bacterium | reverse complement strand
GGCTCACAGAACGACATGGCTACGATCCGACTTTATTGTTGCAACAAAATCAGCTATTACAATCCCGGCGACATATCCAAAAATACGTCGTTTTATAAAACCACCGCTAAAAAATTTGTTAATAGCTGCGCTGTATTTTTCATAAAATGCTAACATTACGAGAACTGCAGAAAATGACATTTGAAAACTTACACTTATTAGTGATTGAGGAGAAAATAACAATACTATAAATGCGGCGATTGATAAAGTACGCAAAGAAATAACTTCTCTATCTAAAATAACACCTAATAACAGGCAAAATGTCATAATGAAGGCTCTTTGTGCCGGAATTTGCATTCCTGAAATTATCAGGTATATTGCGCTTAATAGAATAGCAGAAAATGCAGCAATTTTTTTACTATTGTATTTTAATGCTAATTGTGGAAATAATGCTATTATATTTCTAAATAAAAAGAATACTAAGAAAGCAATCATTCCCATATGTAAACCGGAAATAGCTAAAAAGTGTGCCAGACCGGAATTTTGATATTGTTCATTTAATGCTTTATCAATAAATTGTCTGTCTCCTGCAATTAAAGCAATCGCAACAGCACCTTCTTTTTCTCCCATTATATTTTGAATTTTTTTAATAATTTTTTGCCTCATATCATGAATAAAATTACTTAACTGAAAATTATTTTCTTCTGTAGGGCATTCAACAACATAAGCGTCAGTAAAAGAATATCCCAAAGAATGAATGCCTTCAAAATATAATTTGCGATCAAATTGATATTGATTTTTGTCACTTGGATGTATTAAAGGAAATGTTTGTGCTACTAATTCTACGCATTGTCCTATTTGTAAACTGTTGAAATTATGATTTAATGTAAATCTGTAAATGCCTGGAACATAGTTATCATCATAATCATGTAAATCTTTTAAAGTAATTCTTGCTTTACCAAGAAAACTCTTGTCTTTATTGATAATTTTTCCTTTTAAATAAGTGTCTTTATTAAAATATTGCACATTTTCAGGAAGTCTTAAACTAATGCTTTTCAGCTGAATGTTTATAAACCCGAATAATATCAGACTCCATATACCTAAACAAATTAAATATGTATTGTTAAAGCGACAAATATAAACAAATAGAAGTGTTAATTCTGCAATAGTTAATGTCAGCCAAATAGATGGTTCAAATGAAAGCGAAAAATAAACGCTGATACCAAGACCGAACAATATTGGTAAAAAGGCGATTAAGCGACTCTTTTGTTCAAATATATTATCTGAAAAATATTTCCAAACTCGTCGCAAATCCAATATTCCTAACTATTTTTTGTAATTTTTTATTTGTTCAAGAATAATCTTGCAGGCATTTTCGCTCGGAGTAGATTTTCCGGTTCCCAGAGTTTCTAGAACTTTAGCAAATCCTTTTTGTTGTATATCAAATAAATTACCATTTTTCATTACATTATAAAGATTGCGTTCAATATTAGACGGACTACATCTTTCTTGCAACAATTCAGGTACAATTTCTCGTCCTAACAAAATGTTAGAAAGATTAACAAATTGAATGTGTAACAAATGTTTGGCGAGCCAAGCGGTAAAAGATGAAACTTTATAAGCAATAATATGAGGAACATTAGCAATAGCAAGCTCTAAAGCTACTGTCCCGGATGCAGCAATAGCGCCTTCTGAAGCATGAAAGGCACAATATCTGTCTTGTTCGTTTTCAACTACTAAATAATTGATATTACTATTTTTCAGTATATTTTTTACAGAATTTGCGACAGTACTAACCGTAGGAACAACAAAATAAAAACGTTTATCTTTTTCCTGCATATTTTGAGCTGTTTCAATAAATACAGGCAAAAGTTTGCTAACTTCATTTTTCCTTGATCCCGGCAAAAGACAAATAATACGCTTGTCTTTTGAAATATGATGAGCCTCTCTAAAATCATTACCATTTGCCGAAACCACCCCACTTTCAATTACCGGATGACCAACAAAATAAGCCGGCAAGTGATGAGGAATAAAATACTTCGGTTCGTGAGCTAATAGTGTTAAAAGGCAATCAATATATTTATACATTGTTTTTGCTCTTTTTTTATTCCAAGCCCAAACTTGTGGTGCAACATAATGAATTTGAGGAACTTTGATTTTTTTGCGCCTGATAGCTTTATGAATTCTTGCAGAAAAGCTCCAACTATCGACAGTAATAACGACGTCAGGCTTAATTTTAAGAATATCCTCAATTACTTCTTTTATATGTCGCAAGATTTTAGGAATACTGGGAATGACTTCAACAATTCCCATTACAGACAAATCGGCGATATTAAATAGGGAAGGCAAACCTTCTTGTTGCATAGTATCGCCACCGACACCGAAAAATTCTACATTTTGGTACTTTTTTTTCATAGCTCTCATCAAGCGAGAAGCAAGCAAATCTCCACTGGGTTCTCCGGCTATAATATATACTTTAAGGTTTTTATTTGTAGTCATCAGGATTAACTCCAATCACAAAGATGCCGAGTTTGTCTGCCAATTTGATGGTCTCTTTTTCATTAACAATCAATCCGTTACCGGCATGCAGAGCCACGCCTTCAAGTCCGCATTCGTATGCACTTATAATTGTTTTATCACCGATTGCCGGCAAATCTACACGCATATCTTGTTGAGGTTTTCTTATTTTAACAAGTACACCTCCGTCGCCTTTTCTTTTATAATTTTTGCACCGATTTAATAATTCTGCAGTGCCTTCTATTCCTTCAACACCGAGAACCAATCCTTGTTGAACGACAGCGGCTTGACCTACATCAAGTTTTCCCAATGCAGTTGCGACTTCTACGGCTCTTTTTAAATCTTGTTTTGCCTGTTTAGATGGTTTAATTTTGCCTAAAACACCTTCTTTTATGAGCAGTTCAGGCATAACTTCGTGGATACCTCTGACAGTCATACCATCTTGTTCAATTTCTGAAATTAAAGCGCGCAGAATTCCATCATCACCTAAAGATTTTGCACCAACTTTTGCAAAAAATGCGGTTGTTCTCAAATCCGGCACTAAATCAAAGAAAGAAGGGCGCTTAATTGTCCCTATCATAACGATTTCTTCAACTTTTTCATCTTTAAAGATTTTGAATCCCGTACCGGCTTGACCTATCCTTATCCATTTATGGGGAATATTTTCAGGAATAAATTCTTTTTGAGCATTTCCCTCAATAGCTAAAACAAAAAAATCTCTTTTTTGAGCTAAACAACAATCAATTAAATCTTTAGGTAGAGAACCGCCACCGGCAATAATTCCAAGTTTTTTCATATTGTTTTCCGTATATTAAACAGCTGTATTTTTTATTTAATTTATTGTTCCGGAGAGTACATTATTTTGCGAAAAAATGCAAGTTTTAAAATCAAAGATGTGTCACTTGTGATTATATTTTGTAGCAAAATCAATATGTTATATAACAAAAAACTGCATCAAAAAACCAACGTTTTTTGCAACAACTTTTTTTGCTGTTTTATGTTTTTCTGGAAAACTAAATAAAATATATAAAAATCAATATATTACATAAAAATAAGCAATCATTCAAACTCATCAAAAATCAGCCGATTTCCACCTGACCAAAAACGTTGGTTTTTGATACACTGCTTTTTGTATTAAATCGTAAGGAGAAATATATAATTATGAGTAGATATACAAATGAACAAGGACGTTCAATGATTGAAATGCTCGGCGTATTGGCAATCGTAGGTGCTGTATCCGTTGCCGGTATTATGGGCTATTCAAAAG
>JAZULC010000005.1:0-28404 GCA_045643605.1 Alphaproteobacteria bacterium | reverse complement strand
TGAAAACTTCTTGCGCCAATGGTACTTTGTCTTAAGGCACGGGAGAGTAGGTCATTGCCAGTTCTTCTAATCACTAATGTGGTTCTTCCTTACTTACGTTCTCCTTTTTTAGTTGCTCTGCTCTCCTTGCAGAGCTTTTTTATTATCCATTGCTATATATCCTGCAAACGTATCTCCACTTCGCATATAAGCTTGAAATCAATCTTTTTAGTTATGCTGTCCACAAAATAGAAAAAACAAAAAATATTGCAAAATGAAAAAAATATGAAATCCATTCCATTATATGCAGTTGTATATTGGAGATATTCACAAATAAAATGCTGACATTTACTTGTGTCACAATTTTGTAATATTTTTTTTGTTGCTTAATTACATAATTTGATTTACTATTTTTACAAATGGCAGAAATCTGCCATAGTGCTGTTGTATGTTTAGGAGATGATATTATGAATAGGAATTTGTTTATATCTGTTGCTACTGTAATGCTTTATGTCGGTGTTCAGAGTGCATTAAATGTTGCTGATGCAAGAATTTGTTTTTTGGTTGGCGGTAAATGTAGTGATAATACCACTCTTTTTGATGACAAAAAAGAAACTAACGATAAAGATTGTGATGCATTAGGGTATAAAATGAAATCATGTCCTACAGGACAAATTCCTGTTGCGTCTTGTACCGAATTTGGGGTTACATATTATAAATGTAAGTGTGATACAGTACAATATCCAGTTAAAGCAAGTGATGTATCTTCTCCTTATGAAGTAACCGGTGATGTTTGTACAGATGATTATGGAGATCATTATAAATATAAAAGATGCAATAGCGGATATAAGTATTTAAGCAGTTCAAATGATGTTTCATCTTCTATAGGAAAGTGTTATCAGACATATCATAATCGTGATATAACTATAAAAAATAATGATTATGTATGTACAGATGCATGTGAAGAGAAAGATCTTCTTTCTACCTGTCCTTCTAATCTAACAAGTATAATGAGCACAAAATATAAGAGTTGTTCTTGTAATCCGGATGTTTTCAAGTATTCTGCACCACAAAACAGCACTGTATTCAAAGTTTCTGGTGCTTGTACATATGCAAGCGGGACACATTATAAAACGAAAACATGTACAGGAAATGCTGCAGCAGGAGGTGGTTATTGGGGTGCAACATGTAATAATGATGAATATAGTGTTCCAGGAGAAGATAAAGTAGAAGATGGTGTAACTTGCCATTTGTGTAAAAAGGCTTGTACTGATATGACGTTGGATGATTGTAAAATTGCTTTGTTGAGTGCTTCTACTTCTGCAAATTCTAAACAGTGTAAAAAAGTTGGTACAAATTGTTATAAGTTAGCTGAGGGTGGTGTATGCCCTGTTGAACCTGTTTGTACTTATACAACTAAGTCAGCTTGTGAATCTGCAAATTCATTTGCAAATTGTACAGAATCGGATTCTTGTTATTATCCGTCATCATGTAAATCACCATATAGTACTACAGAGCCAAGCTTGTGTCATTATTATCAGGAGACATCTGCGACAACAGAAAAACTAATTACTAAAACAGCAACAAAAGCTGATGGTGGTACATTAAGGTGTTATACAAAAGAAGCTAAAAGTTGTAGTGAATATGTGTACCACGGTAATAAACCTTATCAAGGTTGGAGTGGAGACTATGGCGTAGCAACAGGAAACCCTATGACGCTTTATGAAACAATAAGTTTAACAACTACAGGTAGTACCGGCTGTTCTGAATTTCTTTGTTCTAATTATAGAAATGGAATTATCCTTCAAGGAGGAGAAACAATATCGTGTGTAAAATATAATGGTAATGGAGTTAATGCTTCAGGACAGTATACTACTGTTACTCTGAATGGTGGTTCTACTTCAGGATTGACATCTATTACTTCATCTTTGTGTACTTATAATAAAGATGGTAAAGTCTATAAGGTAAGACCAGTAGGTAACCCATTCTATCTTAAAGAATGATTATAAAGAAGAATATAGCATACAAACATATGATAAGATTATTAAATAAGGAGAAAGTTATGAGAGTTTTTAATATATTTACGGTAGCTATGGCAGTTGTATCCTTTGTGCAAAATGCTTCAGCAAAAACGTGTAGTGAATGGAAAGAAGATGCGAGTGGTAATGTTTCTTGTTGTGCATTGAGCTACGCATGTACTGACTATACAGAAGGTGGAGTAACATTACAAAGTGGAACCTGCGGTTCAGGTTATACACAAACAGCATATACAAAACCTATCGGTTCAGGTAATGGAACTTGTTATTTATGTAAAGCGAATACTTGTGCAGATTACACAGAAGGTGGAGTAACATTACAAAGTTCTCCATGCGGTTCAGGTTATACACAAACAGCATATACAAAACCTATCGGTTCTGGTACAGGAACTTGTTATAAATGCGTTGAAGATAAGCTGAAAACTTGTAAAGATTACGGACTAGATCCTATACCTTTCTTTGGATATGCTTTGGAATATGTTGAAAAAAGAGATGTAGTTGGAGGTGTGTGCTTCACAAATTCTTACGCTTGTCAATGTGAAAAAGATACTGCTTATTATATTGATGTAGAACTTTATAAAGATTCATCTTTAATATTTCAACTGACAAGAGATGCAAAGTATGAACCCGGTGCCAGTGGTGGTTATGTTGTATGTGGTGGTTTAGCATTTGATAAAATAAGTAAAACAGGTTTTAAAATAACCAATAAAGGAAGTATTGGTACTTTTACAAAAGTAACTCAGACTGGTAATACGGATGGAACAGCAGTTTCAGGAATAGAAAAGCCTTTTAGTGCAGGTTATCCTTGTAATGATAAGGTTAATGATGTTTTGGGAGGATGTTATACAAATAGCAAGGATTATTACGGTAAAAAACCATCATGTGGAATTGGAAGTGAAGATGAGTGGTCTGATGATTGGTAATATCATTAGATAGGATATGATTGTTAGATATAAAAACAGTAAACAAAACACCTCTTGAATAATTTTCAAGAGGTGTTTTTATTGGTTATACGCTGGCAAGTTGCACTCTACGACAATAGGCGACGTATCCAAGAATAAAGTGCGTAAAACAGGCAGATAATATCTACCGGAATCATCACAATTCCAAGAATAATGAATATTAACCGCACTAAGAAATAGAGATTTTCATTCTTTTCAAAGGCAGCAACCATGTAGGCAACAAACAACGATTCAAAACGTTCTTGTTTTTTTGTTTGATTAGCGTTTTGTTCCATAAGCATAATATTTTAATGATTAAACATAAAAGTAACTATATATGGACGAATGTTATCTGCTTTTGTCTAATAAGTCAAGAATTATTTTTTATGTGTAAATGCCTATAACACTAAAAATCCGTTATACATTGCGCATAACGGATTCTTATTTTTTATTATGTTAATTAGCTATTCTTGGAACTTATCAAGATCAGCATCTTCTTTAGTTTGTTCGTAATTTAAGCCCAATTTTGACATAACGTCGTCGTTTATATCTTCTCGTTGAGCTACAATCCAATCAGGAACATATGGAGAAGGTTTTAGTTTTGCTAATTTTTTCATTGTTGAATCAAGATACCAACGTGGCGAATCCGCCATAATCGGACGATCAATAAATCCTTGCATCAATACTACTTGTTTTAACATAGGCAAACTTAACAATTGCGTCGTTGAAATAACAGGTGTGCCTTGCAAACTATAACTTACATTCTTTGCAAATGGATTGGAACCTTTTGCAAAGCCTTCATTTCTTGAAAAAGATGTGGTTTGTACGGTTTTATTGCCAACCATTTTAGAAAAACGTTGGGCTGTTACTTCGTTGTTTTGAGAGAGAATAACTTTGCACGCAGTGGTAGAAATAACTGTTTCCAAATCCTCTTTTCCATATTTTCCGGAAATTTGGCCTAAATCTTGTCCTATCAATAAGTATGATACTTTTTGACCACGACCGACAGCAGGACCATCAATAATTGCTTTTAATTTAGGCATTTGCGGAAACTCGTCCAGCACGAACAAACATGGAAAAGGTCCCATTTTGCCTTCTGTTTTATTTACAAAATTAGGTGGATTGGCAATTAAGTATGAACTCATCAGCTCAATAAATGTACCGGAAATTACACCTAATGCTCGCGCATCAACTTGGTTTACGGACAAATATACAGAAATAGGTTTCCATTCGCCTGTTACAGGATCTTTCATACCTCGCAAATCTTTGAATTGCAAATCTGAAAAACTGGTCCTCGCAACAACAGCAGAGTTCTTAAAAATTCCAATTCCTGAAAATGCAGTTGATAAAATAGAACCACGCTCTTTGTCAGGTGTTGATTTTAGTTGGCTAAGCTCAACAACGGCACGATTTGAATATCCGAATTTACGACATTCCGTGATTGCTTCTTCTAACATATCTGCCATAGGATCAGCCATTGCAGCCATTTGATCGCCTTCTTCTAAACGACGTTTTATATCTTGAGATTGTTTAATTTGAGCCTCTGTAACCCATTCCAAAATCATGGCAATACAAGATTCTCTGCCAATCCACTTTTCAGGGAGCATATTCCATGTGCCTATAGGCATATAATTGTCTATGGTAACAGTTCCGTCACGTACATTTTGAATAGCTTGAGGCACTTGTGGATCGCGCATATCTTGATAATATTCTTCCAAAAGTTTTTTGTCTTCTTCATCAAGTTTACCTTCATAAATGCGTTGGATAAAATAATCGTTAGCTCTGGCACGTTCGCATTTTGAGACAATAAACTGAATAAATCCGGTTAATGCTGCACGACCTGTTTTTGACCAGTGTGGATCGGCTCCGCCTTTTGGATCTTCTACAAGAATATTGCACATAGAATCAACATACATATCTCGATCAGGACCTTGTGCCGGTACTGCAGTTGGTGACAATGGATTCCAGCTCGGATAATATATTCCTTCTTCTGGTTTATCTTCAGCACCCCAGTTGATTACAAATACAGGGCCTACTTTAGCTCTTGCTCCGGTAGTGCTATAACACAACTCAGGTTTTGGGTCGTTAACGACAATACTTAAACCTTTAGCATTGAAAATGGTCGGAATAACAACACCGACAGTTTTACCGGTTCCAGGAGGCGCACAACAAAGCGTTGATAAGGTTTCCGGTAACATTAAAAATCGTCCCTTAAACTTGCCGACAACCTGACAGAAACCGTCAAATAATTTCATCTTTTTAATATCGCTTTCAGTAGCGATTCTGGCAGAACCATGTAAATTTGACTGAAATTTATACGGATTTGTTACTGCTCCGATAAAAGGTCCGATGAAAAATGAAATAAATGGCAAAATAGGTATCCATAGGGGAAAAGAAAATCCCCCTGTATGTGAAGAAATCTGGTGAATCCAAGTTTTGTAATGAGTAAACAAAAAGCTTGGAGATGAAATTACTTTTCCGATATATACACTAACAACATGAATAGATGTTTTTGATATGCCGTTGCCTATCAGATATCCTAACGGTAAAGAAAAAATTGCAAAAAAAACTGTGATTGCCAGAGAAATCGCAACCGATATGAGCATCCAATTAACGGCCTTATTATATTCTTCCCATTCTTCACCTGTTTTTCTCATTATAATATCCTCTAATTATTTTATGTTTCTTATAAATTTCTTTATAGCATCAAAATGTCTGTTATCAATAGAAGATTCTGCCTCTAAAACAGATTTTGAAAATAAAGGAATTTCTTTTGGCGTGCCGCGATTTATTCTGGTAACATTAATGTCAAGGTTTTTCCAAATTTCAAACATATCTTCTGCATTTATAACATTACCGTTTTGAATAATTACAAATGTTTGTACTGCATAATTTAAGTTGTTTTCATCCAGTTTGCGTTCAAGTTCATCTCTAGCTATGCAAGCCATACGAACAGGGGAAATACGATGACTACTTTCCGAAAACCACAAAGGCTCTTCATCATTAAATCTGTCTTCATCTGCTAACCAATCGCCGATTTCTTTGTCAACAAGACACAGATAAATTTCTTCACGAGATATTGCAATATAATCTACAAATATATCCTTTATAGTTGTTCCGGTAATAACTTCATAGCCCTTTTGTTGCAAAGTTGCTACAATTGGATTAGATGTGTCGTTATGCTGTTGGCGAGAGTTATTTTTATGAGTATCTTGACGAGAGCGCCTGTCTTCACGATAATCTTGTTTAGGTGCAGGTTCTCTACGTTTTGAATTTCTGTCTTTATTATTTTTGCGCCTTCTTTGAGATGTCTCTTCATATTCATCATCTTCATCATAATTGTCAAATTCTTCCATATCAAAGTTTTTGAAATTAGAAGAATCGGTTTGATAATCATCATTATCATATTCTTCGTCGTCATTATTTGTATAATAGTCTTGTTGAATATTTTTTCTTTTGCTGATAGCATTTATAGCATTATCAAAATCTAAATCAAAATCATCATCGTCATCATCAAAATCAAAAACAGAATGTGTGAAAGGTTTGTTTTCTTCAATATCGTTTGTCTTTCTTCTGATTTGTGCAGGTGCTTTCGTTGTAATAGGAGCTGTTTGAGTGTTAGATGAAATTGCCACTGGCTCAGGCGCGGTAAATACCTGTGAAAAGGCATTTTTATTTTCAGAAGCATCTGTAATAGTAGATGTTTGACCGTTACGTATATTCGGACGAATTTCTTTATAAGATTTTTTCTTAACAACCTTTTGTAATGCCAAATTATTGTGTAAAGGAGAGCGAATATCAGACAATATTTCTCTTAATTTTCGGAAAGGAATTAAAATAAATACCGTAAAGATATTGTGCCAATTTATAACACTTAAAAAAATCCAACCTGTTAACCACATAGGAATAAAGGCTAATAAAAGTAAAACGAAAGCCCATTCTTTCGGGTGGCTTATAACCCAACCGCTATGCCACAAGTTCCATAAATATTCCCAGTGTGCAGGCCAAAACAAATCAAAGTGCCAGTTGATAAGCAAAACAGTCCTCATGCCTTCTATAAAGAATAAACTCCAAAGGCACCCTATAAAAAATATCTTTCCTAACACCAATAACGGCTTCAAACAAAATCTCCCAAAATACTTTCTGACTAATAGTATATGATATTGGTTAAAAAGTTATTATTTTTTTTCAGCTAAATTTTTACGAATTTCTCCTGCGACTTCAAAATTATTATCAGTATTTTGTTCTTTTATGGCTTTCATCCTCTTTTCAACCTCTTTATCTATAATTTCTTCTTTTGAAATTTTACGCAAACTCACATCAATGTTTTTAATTGTAACATTTTTAGGCATCTCATCAAGACCACGATTCATGAAATATATAATCGGAGATAAAAATGTTCTCATTAAATCTATTTTCATCCCATATTTTATTCCGAAAAATATAATTGGTAGCACAATGAAAAGAATTACAAAGAACAGAAAATCTTGCCAAGTTTTTATGTTTCCGCCATTTTGCCACCAATTATTGATAATTTTCCAACCTTGAGGACTAAATAAATCAAAATTCCAGAAAACACGAAAGACAAAACAGGTTGTACCGAGTACAAAGACTGTCCATACAAAAGAAATAAATAAAAACTTTACAAAAATAAGAGCTCTTTTCATTGTATAGCCGGATATTGCGTGTTTTATTGTCTATTTTTGTTACCTAGCATATTTTTAATATCTTTTGAGCTCATTGGGTTTTGACGAGTGCCTTTATCAGCACCTTCCTTGCCCATGCCCATACGACTTTTATATTTTTCTAAATTCTTTTTTCTTCCTTTATTCTTTTCTTGTTCTTGTTTGTTCTGCTCCAAATTATTTTGCACCTTATTATAAGTTTGTTCCGTTTTAGTAGGAGTTTCCTGCTTTGGCAACTCAGATATAGGTGTTTTTTTATTATTCTTGGACTTTTTATCCTCACCTTTGCCTTTATCTTTGCCTTTATCTTTATCTTTATCTTTGTCTTTTTCTTTATAATCGTATTTTATACCCATTAATTTTTCATATTCTTTTTTATTAGTTTTAGTTCTGCCTTTTACAGTTCCTTTTTTATCCAATTCTTTGTCGTTATCTTTTACAAAAGAAGTTGCTTTTTTTGTTTTTTCATCAAGATAATCGTTCATAGCTTTTTGTTTTTTATCATTATCATAATCCTTTAAAGGATCGGCTAATTCTTGTTTAAGGCTATTTGTACTCTCTGTCAAAGCAGCAAGCCCTTGATTTTTTATAATTTGCGGAGCTAAATCAGGATTAAGATTAGCATACATATAAGATTTAGCCATAAGTTCAGCAGTTTGAAGAATTTTTAACATTGAATCCTTTGTATGCTGAGCAAATTTTGCTCCATCTGATATTGTATCATTGAGATTGTCTTGGTGATTAATTACAGCCTTAGTTAAATTATTGACGAATTCATTTCGTTCAGGATTAAAATTCGCTTTAAAGTATTCCGAAACATTTTCTTTAAGAGAAACAGGATTGCCATTGGCATCTTTTTTACCGGAATTTAAAATTTTCAAGGCTTCTAAATATTCCGGTTTGTTACCTGGATTTGCTGACTCTTTATCAAATGAGGCCTTAACTTTTGCAGGGTCATTATTGCATTGTTTTAAAATTTGGTCAAATAACACAGCATTTGCTAAAGCTGCTGAAGCTTTTTCATAGTCTTTTTCTACGCGATCTTTAACAGCTATAGATGTAGATTCAATAGCTTCCCATGCTGCATTACGAGCAAGTTGCTCTTTAGTTGGTTCGTTTGATTGTTTATTATCTTTTTTATTTTTTATTAATGTTCCTAATGCATGAATGCCTTGACCCAGCTTTCCTCCCATGTATCCTGCTGCTGAGACTGATATGTTATCTATTTTACGGAATACACCGGTAACAGCCAAGCCTAAAATCCATTCCTCGTATATGTAATCTATAATATCGCCTTTAGTGAATTTATCTTGATCTTTATTATCATTGGCTTCTTCTTTTTTTAAAGATCCTTCCGCTTCATTGTCTTGATCTTTACCCAGTTCATCAGCTTCTTCATTATCCTTCAATGCATTATCATTTTTCTTTTGTAATGCTTCCATCATCAGAGTTTTTTTCTCTTCTTTATTAGGTTCTAAATGCAATGTTTTATTATCTGTACTCTTTGTATCTGCAGTTTCTTGCTCTTGAGTAACTTGTTCTTCTTGTGGTAGATCTTTATTTTCTTCAGCCATTTTTTAATCCTCCAAGTATTTAAATAATATGTGTATATTACCATTAAAAATTATTTTTGTCTACAAAATTTATATTACAAAATTGTTACCTTTATGCTTTTAAGTTTTTCATAAATTTACCTATTTTTTTGTTCATTCTGATACCATCTTTTGCAGATTTTTTTATTAAACCAAACAATCTCGGTTTTATTTTATCCATTTGAATAGGTGCGTATATTGCCGGATTTTCAACCAAAGCTTCAAATGCGCCTTCAGCATCTTTATTGGCAGTTTTTAAATAATTATTGATAAGTCTTTCGGCGTCAATAGGAAAGTTCTTTGCGCGTACTGCATCAATAAATTTTTGTTTTCTTTCATTTTTACGTCTTTGTTCTTCAAAAAATTCTTGTTCTATTTTTCTTTTTTGAAAACGAAGCTTTTTTTCTTGATAAGATAATTCGCAAGCTTCAAGTTCTATTAAGGTTTCAATATATGAAACTATTGCGAATTGCAAATTTGCATTAGAAAGTTTTTCAGCATAATTTAAGAAATCATCATCAGATCCGGACATATCTAAATCTTTTAGTTCTTCAAAATTTGTTGTTAACAAAATATCCCATCCGTCTAATACATCTTTTGACAAGATTTGTCCGATTGTCGGGCGATAATTAGGGACTAACATACTTGACCTAAGTTTTAATTCAGGTGTTGTTACATTGTATGAATTTGAAATTGTATACACTGTTTCAATGAAATTCAAATAAGCTTTCATCAACTCTTTTTCACCGCTACCAAGTTCGTCAAGAGGTTGATCAATTAAAAATGATTTTACTGATGTTTCTTCAGAAATAGATTGATCTTCTTTAACTTGTTCGTTATTGTCAATATTGATTTCCGACATACCTGAAAAATCATAAGATTCTCCTGTCAATGGAGCGTTATTTTTATTTGATGTTGTATCTTGTGTATCTGAGATGTTTGTGTTTAAGAAACTATCAAGCAAATCGTCAAATGAAACTTCTGTTGTTTCTTGTGTATTATTGTTATTGTCCATACAATCCTCCTAATCAATAAAAATAGTGTGGATTATTTTATTTGAGTTCTGATTATAAACAACAATACGATCATCAGAACCTCCACCTGAAATCATTATATATAAATTACTTTCATGTGCAACAATATTTTTTATTTCACTACCAAAAGATTGAGAAAGGTGTATATCTGCGACATTATCAGTTAAGGTTTGTTTTTTTTGATTATAAATGATTTTTCCAAACATAAAAAATACGAAAATTAAAGATATTGTTAAAATAAAAACAACAGCTCTTATAATTTTTAATCCATTCATTGATAAATCCTCTAATTTTTATTGCTTTTTAAGTATTTATAATTATGATACAGAAAATATAATATTTATTTAATTTTATGAAAATTTTATATGATAAATGATGACATAATTTATACACCGCAAGTAAATGATACGCAAGTTAATATGCGTCTTGATAAATATTTGTCCCAATGTTTTGAAAGTTATTCAAGATCAAGAATACAAAGCTTTATTGTACAAGGTTGTGTAATGCTTGATGATATGGTTTTGTCTGACAATTCATATAAAGTCAAAAAAGGAGATTCCTTTCAAATATCTGTTCCTCAAGTCGTTGAAGCAGAACCTGTTGCAGAAAATATTCCTTTAGATATTGTTTATGAAGATGATGATTTAATTGTTGTAAATAAAAAGGCTGGAATGACTGTACATATAGGAGCAGGAGCTTATTCAGGAACACTTGTTAATGCACTTTTGCATCATTGCCAAAATAGTTTGTCTGGTATCGGTGGAGTTAAAAGGCCGGGAATTGTGCATAGAATAGATAAAGATACCAGCGGTTTATTAGTAGTTGCTAAAAATGATGTTGCTCATAATTTTTTAAGCACACAATTTACTGAACATTCTATAGAAAGAACATATTATGCTGTTGTATATGGAATTTTATCACCGCATAATGGCAGAATAGAAGGAAATATTGCCAGAAGTAATTTTGATAGAAAAAAAATGGCGTTGGTGCAAACAGGTGGCAAATATGCTGCTACGAATTATAAAACGTTAGAAATGTTTGGAAATGTGGCATCATTAATTCAATGCAATTTAGAAACAGGCAGGACACATCAAATCAGAGTACATATGTCATCAAAAGGCAATAATTTAATTGGCGATAAATTATATGAAAAGTCTAAAAAAAGTACTATTGTTGCACCGTCAGAAATAAAAAAATATATAAATGAATTTCCAAGGCAGGCTTTGCATGCAGCTTCATTAGGCTTTATTCATCCGAAATCAAAAGAATTTATAAATTTTTCTGTGCCATTGCCTCAAGATATGCAAGAATTAATCTCTTGTTTACGAAAAATATAACCATAGAATATATTGCCTTTATTTTTTTCTTTTTTATAATCGCTGTTTCTAGACTATATATATAACGGACTTTCAGCTTTTAGGAGACGACAAATGGACGAATCTGTACTGAATGGACCGGACTTTTCTCCAGATATAAATATGGCAAGATATTTGCAAAGTATTCGTAAATATCCTATTTTATCGCAAGATGATGAATATGAAATCGCTAAACAATATCGTGCAACAGGTGATGAAAAATTAGCTTATAAACTTATTACTTCTCATTTGCGACTTGTTGTCAAAGTTGTATTAAAATACAAAGGGTATGGCTTACCTATAAATGAAATGATTTCAGAAGGAAATATCGGTTTAATGTATGCTGTACAAAAATTTGAACCGGAAAAAGGATTTCGCTTTTCTACTTATGCATTGTGGTGGATTAGAGCTTCTGTTCAAAAATATATTTTAAATTCTTGGTCTTTAGTAAAACTTGGAACAACCGCGGCTCAAAAAAAATTGTTTTTTAATTTGCGCAAAATTAAAAATAAACTAAATTTGATAGATGATAGAGATATGTCTCATGATGTTATTAAATCAATTGCAAAATCACTGGATGTAAGTAACCAAAATGTAATGGATATGAATATACGATTAAAAGCTCATGACAGTTCATTAAATACAGCTATTGATGATAGCAGTGACTCTTCCGAACTTATAGATTTTATTGCAGACAGCAGACCAAATCAAGAAGATGTGTACGCATGTAATGAAATGTTGATATATAGAAAAAGGTTGTTTAATAAAGCACTTGGTTGTTTAAATCCCAGAGAAAAAGATATTTTGTTTAAGCGTCGGCTCATTGATAAGTGCATGACACTTGACGATTTAAGCCAGTGTTATTGCATTTCAAAGGAAAGAGTAAGGCAAATTGAACTTAATTCTATACGTAAAATTACAAAAGCGGTGGCTGAGTTGCAGTAAAAAAGTCAAGGCCCTGTCTCAAAATTTTTTCTGCTTGAGAGGTATATTCTCCATTCTCTTTATGAGTAATAAAGCCAGGTAAAATTTTTAGTGGGGCTTTAGAATCTTTTTGGGCAACAACCATAATTCTTTTGGCATTTTGACCGGTTTTAGAATATATCGGAATAATGTTAATGTTTCCGGCTTTCCCGTGTAAGCTGTATAATATCTCACTTAAAGCTTCAGCACGGTTTATAAGATATAAAAATCCGAACGGACGTAACATTTTTAAACAAAAAGCCAGCCATTCTTGCAAAGAAAAATCCTGATGATTATGTGCCATAGCTTTGCTTTGATTCGGAGACGGCATATCTTTTTCAGAATATGGTGGATTTGAAATAACATGATGAAATGAGCAATTTGCAAGAAGATTATTTTGTTTAATATCAAGATTTATATATTGTAAAAATTCAGCAAAATTATTTTCTTTTGCGCTAAGGTTAGATAATGATACTAAATCAGATTGTAACTCAATTCCTGTTATTTTAGGAGAAATGTCTTGTAATCTTTTAGCTAAACAAAGAGAAATACCACCTGTACCTGATCCGACATCTAATATAGTGTCATTTTTTTTTACAGACGTTATTAAAGATGATACCAAAATTGCATCACTTGAGGTTCTGTAACCATTTTTTGGTTGAAAAATTTTTACTTTTTTATCAAGTAAATAATCGTTAGTATAGTCAATATCCATAGTAAGTGCTCGTTATTTTATGAATGTCCCGTAGTTGAAATAATACGGCCTAAATCAATTCCGGCTTCATCAATTGCTTTTTGCCATTTTTCATCATCTTTTGTACGAAAAACAAGTTCTGTTGTAGGTTCTGTTACAAACCAATCGTTGTTTATTATTTCTTTTTCCAGTTGATTTGGACCCCATGCAACATATCCTAAAGCAACTAAATTTTCTTTCGGACCGACACCAAGAGCAATATCGCTTAATGTATCAATAGAAGAAGAAATTGCAAAATGGTCTTTGACAATTACGGTATCTTCACGGCAGTATTCCGGAGAATGCAAGATAAATCCTCTGATTTTTTCTACGGGGCCACCTTGATATAAACCGGTAAAATGCGTTATTTTTTTAGGATCTATCGGTAGCGAAAAAGCTAAATCAGAAAATGAAAATTCTTTCAATTTATGATTAAACATAAATCCTACAGTGCCGTTTTGATTGTGCGAGCATATAAAAATGAGTGTTTTCATAAAGTACTCGTCTTCAATCCAAGGTGCAGATACAAGGCATTTTCCTGTAAAGTTATAATCCATTTTTCAACTCGTTTTTAATATACAAATTTTTTGTTTGTGTTTTATAAACTATTGCATTATATCTAATAAATATAATAAGTGCAAAGTATTTTCTCAATGATAATGAAAAAATTTTTTAAATATTTGTTTTTATTTATAGTTTGTTTCAGCAGTTTACCGGTATATTCGGCAGAAACGAACCGTTTGGCTGTAAATACAAATGCTGAACAAAATAATTCTGAAATAAAAAAAGATAATTATAGCATTTCAGACAAGTTTTTGCTATGGGGAAGATATTTTAATAATACTTATGAGGGCGATAAAATAGATGAAGATTTTTCAGAAGATGTACATAAATTTTTTCCTCAATTAAATTCTCAAGAAGTAAGTCAGGCTGAATCTTTAATACGTCATGCGGTCAAAATTTATCGTTGGGGAGAAAAAAAATATAATGATTTTATGGCAGAATTAAACAGGCCTATAGCACAGAGAATATATAAAGATGAAGAATATGCGATATTAGATGACGATAAGTATATTGATCTTGGAGAAAAAGATAAGTATTTAGTTACGACAGATATTAAGAAGGTTGTTGCCTATAGTAAAGATGATCAAGACAAAGAGCTTATGAGCGCCAAAAGAGATTATGATAAAGGTGTTAAAAGAAAACAGCCACTTGAAGAACTTCAGAAAATTAAAGAATTATGGAGTAAAGGATACTGGAGAGCTTTACTGTTTTATAATTTATCCGAAGATGATCAAAAATTACTTACAGGGCTTGGAAACAAAGATGAACATGACGTTGTTGCCGGAAAATTCGTGGCTAATTATAGAAGTACGAAAAGAACAGAAGAGTTAAAAAGCGGAATAGCTGTTTACCTTCCTTATGGAAGATTTGTTGTTGCAGAAAATACCGGAGAATATACGGCACCGATTGTTGATTTATCTTTGTCGGAAAACATTACAAATTCTAAAGTAATATTGCCGGTGCCTTTGCGCTTTAATCATACAAACGGTAAAAGCCTCGGTATCTATACAGGTACATTTTTGATACCGGTAACTTTTGATTTAAAAGATAAAGATTCTCCTATAAATATTGTCGCTAAAACTAAAGTGATGGTGTGTGATTATAGTTTTGAGTGCAAAAATGTTGAATTAAATAACACTTTATATCTGGATGATAAAGATGATTATCCTAGTGAAATGTTTTCTTTTATTGAACAATCTTTTTATCATTTGCCTGAAAATAACAGTGATGATTTGGTGTTAAAAAAAGCGGTGATAGATACTGATGCCGAAAATAATGATTATTTGAGACTTGAATTTTTTACTGAACATAGAACTTCTATTTTTAGTGTTTTTGCCGAAGGTGAAAATAAAACAGAGCTCGCTGCTCCGGCAATAGCAATAAATGGCAAAAATATTTTAGTAAGATTTAAACCTGTAAATGCAAATCATAAATTTACAAGAGAAAAATATACAATAACTGCTTTGCTAAACAAAAAATACGGCTTAAGACAAACAGTAGTACCAAAAGATAGTTCCATATTTGATCCGCAGGCTATGAAATTTTCTTTAGGTTTGTTGTTTTTTGCCTTTATAGGAGGATTATTGCTCAATTTAATGCCGTGTATTTTTCCTGTATTGGCATTAAAAATCATAGCATTGTCCAAATTAAATCGCAAGGATTCAAAAACAATTAAACATAATTTGTTGTTGAGTGCTTTAGGAATTATATGCGGATTTTTGATATTGGCAACTATCCTTGCGGTGCTAAAAATTGCCGGCTATTCTTTAGGGTGGGGAATGCAGTTTCAAAGTTATATATTTTTAGGAATTATGATTTTTATTTTATTGCTGTTTATTGCTCAAGTTTATAATCATATTGATATAAAAATACCGGGTTTTTTGAATAAATATGTAGAAGATAATTCTAAAAGAAATGACTTTTTCAGTATTATGACGGGAATGTTTATTGTATTGATGGCAACACCATGCAGTGCTCCGTTTTTAGGGTTAGCTGTTGGTTTTGCTTTGGGTGGAACAATATTGCACATATATCTTATTTTGTTTGCCGTAGCTCTTGGTGTTGCTTGCCCGTATTTATTATTTGTTTTGTTACCTAAAGTTTCGCTTAATATTCAAAAAGGAATAAAGTGGCAGAAACAGTTTATTTTTGTGATTAAAGCTATGCTCTTTATAACTTTGATATGGCTGTGTGGCATATTATCTGCACAAATAGGTTTAAAAGAAGTGATAATTTTTACGTGTTGGATTTATGGCGGAATTTATATAAATTATTTCGGCAACAAATTGCTTGAATTTGCAAAATATGACGATAAAATTGTTGAAAATAAAGAGTATATATTGCTCGTTATAAAGAGAATATTTATCTTTTTAACTTCTTTTTGTTGGCTAGTCGGTGTTGTTTATCTGCATCTTTCTTATAATGTTTCATATACGAAAACAGAACAATATAAAAATTCTGAATACATAGATTTTGATGCTATCAACGAACATGTTAAAAGTGGAAAAACAGTATTGTTGGAAATTGGTGCAAATTGGTGCTTGACTTGTAAACTGAATGAATTGACGACTTTTAATGCTTTAAAAGAAATGCAAAAAGATAATAGATTTGTTTATATGCGTGTGGATTGGAGCATGTATAATCAAGATGTTTTAGATTTTATGGCTCAATATGGGCGACGAGGATTGCCGTTTTATGTTATATATAATCAAGCTGTACCTGATGGTTTAGTTTTGCCGGAAATATTAACAGAACGTCAGCTTAAAAATATTATAAGCAACACGGTATTCAAAGAGTAGGTCATGTTTTAATATGAAGATGTAAAAATGATTGAGACGGAAAGATTAAATATACGTATAGCTTCTGATAATGAAATGAAAGAAATTATTAATGCCGAGCCGATTGAGGAAATGAAAATTGCTTATGGTGAAATGCTTTCAGGATGCTTAAGATATCCCGGTCAAAGGCAGTGGTATGCGGTTTGGCTTATATATTCAAAAGGTGGCGAAAAAATAGGATATTTATGTTTTAAGGGTGTTTCAACAGATGGAGTTACCGAAATAGGGTATGGTATTTTACCGAAATTTTGTGGAAACGGTTATGCCACTGAAGCTGTAGGCACAGTGGTAAAATGGGCATTAAATCAACCGGAAATTAAGTCTGTTATTGCAGAAACAGATATTGAGAATATTGCATCTCAAAAAGTTCTTAAAAAAATAGGTTTCAAAGCAACCGGACAAATTGGTGAAGAAGGTCCGATATTTGCGATTAAATCAAAAAATAGATAAAGCACAATTCATAAATTTTACAGATTATAAATTGTTGGTATGGGGAATATAATAAAATTATAAATGAGTTTCATCTCTCAACTTTGTAGCTTCTGAACGGGCCATAGTGTCGCAACGTTCATTTTCCGGATGTCCATTATGACCTTTTACCCATACCCAGCGAATTTCGTGTTTTTGTATTAAATTATCAAGACTTTGCCAGAGATCTATATTTTTTACGGCAGATTTTTTATTAGAAGTTTTCCAATTATTCTTCTTCCAATTTTCTAACCATTCCGTAATACCGCACATAACATATTTGCTATCGGTATAAAGTGTTATGTTACATTTTGTTTTTAATGCAGTAAGTGCCATAATTACGGCAGTTAATTCCATACGATTGTTTGTAGTATCTTTTTCTCCGCCACAAAGTTCTTTTTCAACATCTTTATAACGGAGAATTGCTCCCCAACCGCCGGGACCGGGGTTTCCACAACATGCGCCATCAGTAAAAATTTCAACCCTAATATCCATATTATGCTTTCATAAAAAATTCTGAAAAAAATTCGTTAACAAGTAATTGTTTATCAGCATCAGGTTTAATAGCTTGAGCAATAAAAGATCTTAATTTGTTTTTAGAAAGACAGATTCTAAAATCTTTTGGAGTAGAGTTTTCTGCACCTATTACACCATCAAGTAAAAATTCATCTTCTACCGGTTCTGCTAAAAGAATTTCAACACTCACAAATTTAATTATTCCGCGAGGAGGCAGACGCAGTTCCGGTTTTGTAACCAGATTAAGATGACCAACAATACCAAAAATAGAATCCATTTGATTATAATTTAAGAAACGAACTTTATTGTATTCATTGCCGACAGATGTTGTTGTACATGAAAGATACAATTCTCTTGCAATGGCATTACTGTCATTTTTTCCGCGAATATCAAAACAGATTTTTACATATTGTTCAGGAGGAGTATCAATCGTGTTTGGATACAGGACATCTTCATCAATATTATCAACGACTTCAAGATTAGTGTTTGTAATATCTATTTCTATATTTGGTTGAGGCCTTTTCCCAAACATACCTGCAATTACGGCATAGGGAGCAGGCACATTGTTGGATCCGGAACGAATATAAATTTGTCCTCCAACAGTAGTCATAAGAGGAGTAATATCTGATTTTGGAATATATGTAGCTATAAAACCATCCCCGTTTTTATCTTCACTGACAATATGATTACGTACTTTATTGTGGCTTGGAATTGTGCAACCGGAAATGGCATTTTCAAGCCAACTTAAAAAACGATGGACATTTTTTACTTTTACTTTTGCTTTTGCGACATCACCGATTTCAACATCTCGCGAACATTCAACACCCCAAACAATAACGCCTCCTTCAGAATTGCCAAATCCGGATATAGCTTTTGCTAAATTTTTACGGTCATCACGATGCAGAGTTGTAAAATTTTTTCCGGTAGAAACAGCTTGTTTGAAATCCAAAAAAAGTTCTTCTGTTTGTTGCGTTACAATAAACTCATCAATAGCATCCTCGCCAAAATAAATGAGTTTTTGAAAAATATCTTCTGCTCTGCTAGACATAACGGTTCTCCCAAACACAGCTCGTACAGCTATAATATTTATATAAACTAAATTCTTCGTTAAAATTTAAGTTTTTGTTTTAATTCGTCATAATCCGTATATTTTCCGAAATTACCAAGTAAAGTATAGCTTGGAGTTGAAGAAAATATTTCTTGAGCTGTTGTCCGTAAATCTTCTGCGGATAATGCCTCAATATCTCGTATAATTTCTGCACTTTCTATATATCTGCCATAAATGAGATGATGTCTTGCCAACATTTCTGCTGTAGAAGAAGAGTTTTCTAAAGACATAAAGATTCCGGCTTTTAATTGAGCTTTTGCTCTTTTCAATTCTTTTTCTGTAACTAAATCATTTTGAATTTTCTTGATTTCATCAAGAAGAACAGGAGTCAGTTGTAACAATTCATCAGATGTAGTACTTGCATCAATACCGAAAGTACCATCTTGTGAATGCGAAGAGCCAAAACTGAAAATACTATATACTAAACCTCTTTTCTCACGTATTTCTTGATAAAGACGAGATGAAGCCCCTCCACCTAATAAAGTTGATAAAGTCATTGTAGGAATGAACTTGTTTGAGGTATGATTACACCCTTTAAATCCTAATAACAAATGTACTTGTTCAATATCTTTTTTAGTTATTGAAACATTTCCGATATATTTTTGTGGAGGTATAACAAAATTTGTTTTTGCTCTAAAATCAGAAAATCTGTCTTCAATCATTTTAACCAAATCATCATGATTTAAGTTGCCTGCTGCAGCAAAAACAATATTTTCTGCGGCATAATGATTATTCATATAATTCCACATTTGTTCTTTGGTCATTTTTCGTACATTTTCTTCAGGACCTAAAATTGTACGTCCCAAGGCTTGATCCGGAAAAGCACATTGTTGAAAAAAGTCAAAGATAAGATCTTCAGGATCATCCATAGTTTGTTTAATTTCTTGAATTACGACATCTTTCTCTTTTACCATTTCATCTTCAGGAAAAGTAGGGTTTAGTAATAAATCGGCGATTACATCCAATGCAATACTGATATCATCTTTCAAAACTTTTGCGTAGAAAGAAGTAACTTCGCGAGAAGTATAAGCATTACTGCGTCCGCCAACATCTTCTATTTCTTCGGAAATTTGCAGAGAAGAGCGGTTTTTTGTTCCCTTAAATACCATATGCTCAATAAAATGAGAAATTCCGTTATCTTCTTCTGTTTCATAAGCAGAACCTGTTCTTACCCAAAATCCTAAAGAAACGGATTCTGTTTGTGGACGATTTGTTGTAATTATACGTAAGCCGTTTTTAAGTGTAGTTTTTCTTATTTCCATTTTTAGTCTCTAATTTTTATTGCAAATATTTAATATATGACTAAATATAATTCATATTAAATAATAAAGCAAGGAGATAAAAATGAAGGACACAAAAAGATTTGCAATAATTCTTTCAGGCTGTGGCAGAGCTGATGGTTCAGAAATTCATGAAGCTGTAAGTTTGCTTTTAGCAATTGATCAGCAAAATGCAGAATATGAATTTTTTGCTCCGGATATTAAGCAGTTTCAGGTGGTAAATCACTTTACGTCAGAACCGGAAGAAGATGTACGTTTTGTATTAGAAGAGAGTGCCAGAATCGCCAGAGGAAATATAAAACCATTAGCATCTCTTTCTGCTGATAATTTTGATGCGGTTGTTTTTCCAGGAGGTATGGGTGCTGTAATGAATTTGTGTAATTTTGCAGTAGATAAAGAACATTTGAGTGTAAATGCTGAAGTAGAAAATGTTTTGCTGAAATGTTATGAGAAAAAAATTGTCATCGGGGCAATGTGTATTGCTCCGGTATTAATTGCCGGTGTTTTAGGAAAATATGGTATTACGGTAACAATAGGAAATTCAGAAAGTACTGCAAAAGTTATTGAAAATTTTGGGGCTATACACCAAAATACAAATTCTACGGGAGTTTGTGTTGATGCAAAAAATAAAATTGTTACAACCCCGGCATATATGCTTGCAAATTCTCCAAAAGAGGTATATCAAGGAGCATATGAGATGGTAAAGAATATTATTCAATTATCAGAAAAATAGAAAGGAATTTATTTATGAAGTACAGAACCAGGTTTGCTCCTTCTCCGACCGGATATATGCATATCGGCAATTTGCGTACGGCATTATACGAATATTTAATTGCAAAGGCTAATGGCGGAGATTTTATATTACGTATTGAAGATACCGACCAAAAAAGACAAGTTGAAGGAGCTACTGACATAATTTATAAAACCCTGAAAACTGTCGGAATGTTATGGGACGAAGGACCTGATATCGGTGGAAAATGCGGCCCTTATGTTCAGTCGGAAAGAAAAAGTTTATATGCTCCTTTTGCTCATAAGTTGGTAGAACTTGGCGGTGCACATTATTGTTTTTGTCCTGAACGTGAAGAGTTTGCCAAAGATGAAGAAGATGGTGAAAAAATAGTAAAGTTTGAAGACCCGTGCAAAAAAATTCCTTTTGAAGAAGCAAAAAGAAGAGTTGAGGCAGGGGAACCATATGTAATTCGTCAAACAATAAATAAAAAAGGCAAATCTAAATATCATGATGAAGTTTATGGTGATATTGAGATTGATTATGATGAACTTGATGAAGGTGTATTGTTGAAATCAGACGGGTTGCCGACATATAATTTTGCAAATGTAATTGATGATCATTTAATGGAAATTTCTCATGTTGTAAGAGGAAATGAGTATATTTCTTCTACTCCTAAATATAATCTTATGTATGAAGCATTTGGTTGGGAGCATCCGCAATATGTCCATGTTCCTCCTGTTATGAAAGATGCACAACATAAACTTTCTAAAAGAAACGGAGATGCTTCTTTCCAAGATTTAGTGGCTAAAGGATATTTGCCGGAAGCAATTATAAATTATATTGCGTTATTGGGATGGAATCCTGGTACTGAAGAAGAAATTTTTTCGCTTGAAGATTTGAAAAAGGTATTTTCAGAAAAGAGAATTAGTCGTTCGCCGGCAATTTTTGATATAACTAAATTGACATGGATGAATGGTGTATATATAAGAGCCCTCTCTGAAGAAAAATTTCATGAAATGGCTATGCCTTATTATAGGAAAGTTTTGCATCGTGAAATTAATTTAGAATTTTTGAGCAAAGTTTTACAACCAAGAGTTGAAACTTTGGCAGATATAGAAACTCAAGTAGACTTTTTGAATGAAGTTAAAGAGTTTTCTCTTGATTTGTATGAAAATAAAAAAATGAAAACAGATGTAATTGTTGCTAAAAATAGTTTATCATTAGCACTTGAAAATCTAAAAAAAGTTGAAGATTGGACTAATGAAAATTTATTTGCAGCCCTAAAAGAGACTGCCGAAAAAGCATCATTGAAAAATGGGCAGATTTTATATCCTGTGAGAATTGCACTTTCAGGAAAAGAAACAACTCCAGGCGGAGCAACAGAAATTGCAATGATTTTAGGTAAATCAGAAACTATTTCTCGTATAGAAAAAGCACTAAAAAATATTTTGTAACAATTAGTAAATTTTTTTGTTTTTACAAGCCTCATAAAAGTTGATAATTTGCATATCAGTTAAAACTTTTATGAGGATTTTTTATATGTCAATACATCCTATGGCTGTCGTAGAAGACGGCGCACAAATTGCAGAGACTGCAGAAATCGGACCTTTTTGCTGGATTAGTTCAAAAGCAAAAATCGGCGAACGAGTAAAATTATTAGCAAGAGTCAGTGTTATGGGAGATACCACTATAGGTGAGGATACAATTGTATTTCCTGGCGCTGTGCTTGGCGGAGGACCTCAAGATCATGGTAATGAGTTCCAAGAAGGTGCAAGACTTGTTATCGGAAAACGTAATGTTATTCGTGAAAATGTAACAATGCAATGTGGTAGTCCGAAAGGACAAAATCCGATTGCCGGTGAAGAACCACAAAAATTAATCACTATTGTTGGTGATGATGGTATGTTTATGGTTAATTCGCATATAGCACATGACTGTGTTGTAGGAAATAATGTTATTATGACTAACAATGCAGTTATAGGAGGCCATGTACGTGTTGGTGATGGTGCAATTTTAGGCGGAAATTCTGCAGTGCATCAATTTTGTAGAATAGGTCGCAAAGCCATGATAGGAGGATTGACCGGTGTCGGTGCTGATGTTATTCCGTTTGCTATTGTTACCGGTGATAGAGGTAAATTACGTGGTTTAAATAAAATAGGTTTGATGCGTGGCGGATTTGATGAAAAAACGGTTAAAACTATTTCTCACGCATTTATGGCTATTTTCAAAGGAAAAACAGGTAACTTTGAAACACGTTTGGCAGAAGCAAAAGAAAAATATAAAGATAATGAGTTAGTAATGGAACAAATTAGTTTTATATATGAAGCACTTAATGGTAAGCGTGGAATTTTGCAGGCAGATTAAAATCTAATCTTTTTTATAAATAAAAGTAACAGCCTTTAATAATATAAAGGCTGTTATTTTTGATAAAATTAACTTGAATTTTCATTAAGAAAAATCCAATCCGCAATTTCAGTTATATTACAATGTTGTAAAAGTTTTTCCAACTCAAAACGTTGCATGTAATTGATATGAAATTGGTCTTCCACTTGGTTACAAAACATGCTGATTAGCGTATTTTGGAACTTTCCGGGAGCATAATCAAAAATTATTTCATTATGATTGCATTTTATATTGCGAAAAAACAGATGGAATATATCCTCAACCTTTTGTGTAATATAAGGTAATCTGACATCAATATTGAACTTTTTTACATATTCGGCAAAATCATTCAATGTTTTTAGTTTGCAAGCAACTTTTACGCAATCAACATAATAATTTTTTTCAATTTCACGAGCTAATCTGATTTTATAATAATCAGAGCCGACAAGAGAATGTCCGTTTAGTGAAAACTTACTTCTACCGGAAATGTCTGCATAAGCATTTACAATAATCCTATACAGTTTTTGACTTGTGTTTTCCATAAAAATATAAATTTAATAGGTGATAATAATTATGATTTATCACAATTTTACAGGAAGAACCAAAAATGTCAAGATGTAATCAAATAGCTTGACTTATAAAACAAATATATTACAATAACAGATACGAAATTATTATTATTTAACAAAAAGTATTAGTATGAAAAAGATTATATTTGTTGTCATTTTGACATTAGCAACCTTTGTTGCCATACCGGGAAAATGCGAGTGCATTGAATATTGCGATATGCACCATGGTGATTTTAGTTTAAGTATCAGTGGTAACAGCAATTTTTGCCAGTTTTCCTTTTCAGACAAAAACAATTATATCTCAACACCGGCTTTTGGTTGTTCGTTAGGTATGATGTGGGCGTCCACAAATGCCAGCAGATGGGGGGTTCAGGTAGATTATCTGTATTCATTGCGTTATAATTCTTATATCGGATTATTTTTTGAGTACGATAATTTGCAAAGAGTTCCATCATCTAAAAGTATATTTGTAAGCCCGGTTATAGATGTTGGTTGTTTGTATGGCTTTAAGGAACGAGATTGGCGACCTAATTTTGGTTTAGGATTAGAAATGAATTTTTATTGTTGCCGTAATATCGCCATTGTTTTTATGATAAAAACAATTTCAGGATATTCATTTCTTTATGAAAATTTATTTCTATCTGTTTCTGCTAATTTAGGAATTATATTACATATTCCGTCAAAAATTCGTTAGCAGTATTTATGAAACTGTTGAATAAAAATACCACAAGTAAAGCTTGTGGTATTTTTTTAATATCTTGCCATTTCTTCTTGTACTGTAGTTGGAGATGAATGTCCTGAATACAGTACGGTTTCCGGAGGAAGTGTGAATATTTTATTTTTAATGCTATCATGCAATAGTTGTTCACTAGCGCCGGGAAGGTCCGTACGCCCGATACCGTTTCTAAAAATTGTATCTCCAACAAAAGCCAATTTTTCTTTTTCATCATAGTATATTACAGAATCGCTGGTATGCCCGGGAGTATGAATGACTTTTAATTGAACGCTTTTGTTATTATTTAGAGAGATAACATCTCCATCTTGCAAATATTGTGCATCTGTCAGGATAATTGCTTCGCCAAAGGCTGTTGACATATTGAAATTAACGTCATTTAAATAAGTCATTCCGTTTTCGTGTATAAAATAAGGTAGATTTAATGTTTCAGAAATCTTTTTTACTGCGCCGATATGATCAAAATGTCCGTGTGTCAGTAAAATTTTTTCAATAATAAAGCCTTCTTCTTTTATAATTTTTAGGAGTTGTTCCGCTTGATAACCTGGGTCAATTAAAAATCCGTGTTTACTTTTTTCATCAATATAAAAATATGTTTTTTCCGGAATTATTCCTAAAACTTTTTCTATTAAAATCTGCATTATTTTACTCCTTTAATATCATTTTTGATTATCTATAATATTGATAATCTTAAATAAATTTGACTTATCCACATCCTATACTTTTGTATTATAAGTCTTTTTTTATTGCAAACAATATACATATTTATAATACAAAACAACCAAAAAAGGAAATAATATGCATAAAACCAATATAGCAAATTATATATTAACGGATTTATCAGGTGAATTAAATTTTTTGAATAACTATGAATATGATTCAAAAATGATAGATGCCGTCGTTGAACATTGGTCAAAAAAACAATATATTTCTCCAAAAATATATATTAAACAATCGCTTATTCCTGACAACAACAAAAGTCATCTAATTTAAAATTTTTCAATATATCCTTATTTATAACTTTAATTTTTAAAATTGTTTAATTATGTTTTTTGAAAACATCTTATAATCGGAGAAAATATAATGCTTTCAAAAATACAATATAAAACATCAAATTATAAAATACCGTATAAAAATCCTGATATTGAAAAAAATTTAATTTTTATAGGTACAATTTATGATACCTTTGAAGCATTGGAAGAAACTTTAGGAAAAATGCATCTTTCAGAACCTTTATACCTGACATATTTGGCAAAAAAATCCTTTGCTGATACAATTTTTAATTACGTTAAAGATAACAACAAAAATATTTATATGAAAAATATAAAATCTTCGCAAAAAAGACAATTTATGCAGTAAATTTGTTAAGATAGAAAAAAATACTTGCAAAATAAAATATTTTATGTAATAAACAAAAACATCAAATCGCAATGGTGCGATTTGTGTAATTTCACACGCAAATTAAGTGGCAACTTAGTGTTTAAGCATCGTCACTCCAGTGTTTTGATTTTTCAAAATATTTTTGATTTGCGGAGGTTTAACTGGAAAAAAGGAAAATAAAATGACACTTCCTACATTTACATTGCGTCAGATGGTTGAAGCTGGCGTACATTTCGGACACCACGCTCGTCGTTGGAATCCTCAAATGGCTCCGTATATATACGGTAAAAAAGATAATATTCATATCATTGACTTACAAAAAACTTATCCAATGTTGTATGCAGCAATGAACGCTGTTCGTGATGTTGCAGCCAATGGTGGTAAAATTTTGTTTGTAGGTACAAAGAAACAGGCTCAAGAAATCATTAAAGAAAGCGCTGAAAGATGTGGTCAATACTACGTTAATTATCGCTGGCTTGGTGGTATGATGACTAACTGGAAAACTGTTCATAAATCAATCAATCGTTTAGTAAAATTAAACGAAATGGCTGAAAAAAATGCTTATGAAGGATATACTAAAAAAGAAATGCTCAATTTAAAGAGCGAACAAGAAAAGTTAGCTATGGTTCTTGATGGTATTAAAAATATGGGTGGACAACCTGACCTTATTTTTGTTATTGATACTCCAAAAGAAACTCTTGCTATTAAAGAAGCTAAAAAACTTGGTATTCCTGTTGTAGGTATTTGTGATACAAATGCAAATCCAAATGAAGTTGATTATCCTGTTCCTGGTAATGATGATGCTATCAGAGCTATTTCATTCTATTGTGATATGATTTCATCTGCAATCTTGGATGGTGTTGCTTCTGAAATGGCTGCAAAAGGTCTTAAAGCAGAAGATGCTGAAACTGTTGTAGCTCCTGAACAAGAAGAAAAACCTGCAAAGAAAAGAGCTCCAAGAAAGACAAAAACAGCTGAAAAAACTGAAAAAGTTGAAAAGGCTGAATAACTAATATTTATTTCGGCGATATGCCTTTGTGTTATCGCCGAAACTTTTTTGTAAGGTATATAATAATGACAAATATTACAGCCGCTATGGTAAAAGATTTAAGAGAATCAACATCTGCCGGTATGCTTGATTGTAAAAAAGCATTGGTTGAATGTGATGGAGATATGGAAAAAGCTGTTGATTGGCTTCGTAAAAAAGGATTAGCTTCTGCTGCTAAAAAAGCCAGTCGTATTGCCGCTGAAGGCTTGGTTTCTGTTGCTTTGAACGGCAAAAAAGGTGCTGTTGTTGAAGTAAATTCAGAAACGGACTTTGTTGCTAAAAACGAAATTTTCCAAAATTATGTTCGTGATGCCGCTGTTGTTGCTTTAGAAACAAACGGCGATATTGAAGCTATGAAAGAATTTGTAGAATCTGGTAAAAAATTCGGTGAACGTCTGACTGATATGATTGCTAAAATCGGCGAAAATATGAATTTAAGAAGAGCAAAAGTTATAACCGTTGATAATGGTGTTATTTCTTCTTATATTCACAATGCTGCAGGTGAAAATATTGGTAAAATAGGCGTTTTGGTAGCTTTAGAATCAAATGCTCCTGCTGATAAATTAGCAGAATTAGGTAAACATCTTGCTATGCATATTGCTGCTGCAAAACCTCTATTTTTGAATGTTGAAAATGTAGACCCAACAGCAGTAGAGCATGAAAAGGCAATTTTTGCAGAACAAGCAGCAGCTTCCGGCAAACCTGCAAATATCATTGAAAAAATGGTAGAAGGTCGTGTTAGAAAATATTATGATGAAGTTGTACTTGAAGAACAACTTTATATTATGGATTCTGACAAAAAAGTTAAACAGGTTGTTGCTGAAGCAGCCAAAGAACTTAATGCTGAAATCAAGATTAAAGATTATGTATGCTTTAAGCTTGGTGAAGGTTTGCAAAAGAGAGAAGAAGATTTTGCTTCAGAAGTTGCTTCTCAATTAAGCAAGTAATTGCAATAAGTAATTATATATTGTAGTATTGCCTCGGTTATATATAATCGGGGCTTTATTTTTTCGTTGCACTTTCGTTCCAAAATCTTTTTCCGTACGTCGCCTGTACATCAAAATTTACATCAGATGATCTTTTTGCAAATTTGTTAGAAACAGGTTCGCCGGCAAATAGACTGGCATAACCGATAATAATTAGTATAATACCCCATTTTCTCCATGATTTTTGCCAAATTGTAATCCATAAGCCACCAATTACAATAAGCATAAGCCCCCAAAACGGCATTGCAACAATATTGTAGCCGGCGTTAGGCAAAGAAGATACATATGCAGTAATTTTGTTAATTATTTGTAATCCAAAATCAACGACTGATAACGGTAATTTTTCTAATCCCAGCGGAAAGGCTAAAAGTGACAATAATATAAACGGCATTACAATCAGACATATTACCGGACCGGCAAGTAAATTTCCTAACAATGTATAAATAGCTATACGGTTAAAATAATAAATTACAAAAGGTAGAGTG
>JAZULC010000004.1:0-11526 GCA_045643605.1 Alphaproteobacteria bacterium | reverse complement strand
TTGGCGTATTGATAACAAAAAACCACTATATTGTATAAAATATTCATTGTATCTTGATAATGAAGCAGCTAAATCAAAGCGAAAACCATCAATATGAATTTCTTTTATCCAGTACCGTAAACTATCCATAACCAATGTCATAACTGCCGGATTTTGCAAATTCATTGTATTTCCACATCCGGTACTATCATAATAATAGCGAGGATTATGTCTATCCAAAGTATAATATACCTCGTTGTCAATACCACGATAACACAAAGTAGGTCCTAACTGATTTCCTTCTCCTGTATGATTAAACACAACATCAAGTAAAACTTCTACATTTTCTTTATGAAGTAATTTAACCATCTGCTTTACTTCATCAATATTATCACATGACAAATAACTCGGTTCAGGAGCAAAAAATGAATATGAAGCATATCCCCAATAATTGTTTTTTAAATTTTTATTGTCTTCATTATAGTGCGTATCAGCAAAAAATGCATGTACAGGTAGCAACTCAACAGAAGTTATACCTAACCATTTCAAATAATTTATTGCAGATTTTCCGGTTATTCCTAAAAATTTTCCACGATGCATAGATTCTACTTGAGGAGCTAATTTGCTAATTCCTTTTATGTGTGCCTCATAAATAATCGTATCCTTCGCCGGAATATGCAATAAATCATCACCCTGCCAATCAAATTTATTTTCAATAACAACAGATTTCGGCACATAAGGAGCGCTGTCCAATTCCGAAAAAGATAAATCTTTCATAGGGCTATCAACATCATAACCAAAAATAGCTTTGTCCCAAATTAACTTGCCTACTAATTTTTTACCATACGGATCAAACAATAATTTATTATGGTTAAATCTTTTACCTTTTTGCGGATTATATTCGCCATATACACGATATCCATAAACTTGACCGGCAGTAATTCCATGCACAAAAATATGCCATATATTATTTTCTTTTTCAGTTAATTCATAACGTTCAAGTTCAACAGAGCCGTCATTATTAAACAAACATAACTCAACTTTGGTAGCATTTTCAGAATAAAGTGCAAAATTTACACCGTCATCAACACATTGTGAACCTAAAGGATATATTTTGCCTGCCGAAGTTTTGTGCATTTATTTAACCTCTTTTTTTGGTTTTAAAATAATTACAGCAAGAGGAGGAAGTGTGACACAAACGGAATATGGCCTATAATTCCAACCATAACAATCTGTCTTTATAACTCCCCTATTTTCAACACCGCTACCAAAATATTCTGTTTTATCAGAATTTAAAATCTCCTCATACTCGCAATTTTCATTTACACCAATTCTATAATTTTCACGGACAACAGGCGTAAAATTACAAATAACAATAACATGATCATGAGGATTTTCAGCCATTCTCATATATGATATAACACTGTCATCACTATTCGCATGTTCAATCCACTCAAACCCTTTATAATCAAAATCAACTTCGTATAATGCAGGATTTTCCTTATATACAAAATTTAAATCACGGACATAATTTTGCATACCTTTGTACATAGGATACTGCAACAAATGCCAACGCAAACTCTCACAATAATTCCATTCCCAATCTTGTCCGAATTCACATCCCATAAACAACAATTTTTTGCCGGGATGAGTAAACATAAAGCCATAATATGCTCGTAAATTAGCAAACTTTTGCCATTCATCTCCAGGCATTTTTTGTAACATAGAACCTTTTCCATAAACTACTTCGTCATGTGAAATCGGCAAAATAAAATTCTCATTAAATGCATACAACAACCCAAATGTTAGCATTCCATGATGATATTTTCTATGTACCGGCTCATGAGAAATATATTGCAATGTATCATGCATCCAACCCATATTCCACTTATATCCAAATCCCAATCCACCCATTGAAACCGGACGAGAAACCATAGGCCATGCCGTAGATTCTTCTGCACAAGTAAAAATGCCTTCATTTTCAATATAACAAAGTTCATTCATTTTTCGCAAAAACGATATTGCCTCTAAATTTTCATTTCCGCCATAACAGTTAGGCAACCATTCTCCTTGTTTTCTTGAATAGTCAAGATACAGCATAGATGCAACGGCATCAACTCTCAATCCGTCAATATGGCATTCTTTTAGCCAATAAAGAGCGCTTGCACAAAGCATATTGCAAACTTCCGTACGTCCATAATTATATATTTTTGTTCCCCAATCTTTATGTTCTCCTTTTCGGCAATCAGCATGTTCATACAAATGTGTCCCGTCAAACTCATTTAACCCGTAATTATCTTTTGGAAAATGAGCCGGTACCCAATCCATAATGACACCTACTCCGTTTTGGTGAAATTTATCAATCATATATTTGAAATCATCAGGATTGCCAAAGCGAGATGTCGGAGCAAACATACCCGTAACCTGATACCCCCAAGAAGCATCAAACGGATGTTCACAAAGAGGCAAAAATTCTACATGAGTAAATCCCATATTTGTAACATAAGGTACTAAATAATCTGCCAATTCACGATAAGTTAAAAATTCTTTTCCGTCTTCACCTTTTCTGCGCCAAGAACCTGCATGCACTTCATAAATTGATAACGGCTTATTCATAGCATTATGATTATTTCTTGTTTTCAGCCAATAATCATCATTCCAACTATATGCTTTATTATCAAAAACAATAGATGCCGTTTGCGGACGAACTTCGCAGTAAAATGCAAATGGATCTGCTTTTAATAAAATCTCATTGTTTTGTGTTTTTATTTCAAATTTATATTTTTCTCCGGCACCGATATCAGGAATAAATATATCCCACATTCCACAAGAAGGGTGATTACGCATTACATGTGTTCTGCCATCCCAAAAATTAAAATCTCCGACAACCGACACCCTCTTTGCATTTGGTGCCCACACAGCAAATGATACACCTTTAACACCATCTTGTTCTGTTAAATGAGCCCCCAGCTTATCGTACATATATCTATGAGTACCCTCACTAAACAAATAAATATCTATATCACCCAATGTCGGTAAAAAACGATATACATCTTCTTTTATACAAACAGTATTGTCATCATAATATACTTTTAAACGATAGTGTTTAGGTAAATTTTTACCTATATTAGCTTGATAAAAACCATCTGAATGCAATTTTGTCATCTGTGCAACAATCACATTATTTTTATCTATAATTTCAACTTTTTTACTTGCCGGCTGAAATGTACGAATAAAAAACTCTTTACTCCCTTTATCTCTATGAGGGCCGAGAACCGAAAAGATATTTGAGTGATCAGCCGTTATAACAGCATAAATTTCTTCATTTGAGGGTATATATTCCATGGATTTCAATCTTTCAAATATATTTAAATAATACAAAAACACTGTACATCATATAATACATATTTACAAGATTTTATATATAAATGCAAGTAATTTGCTTTAAAAAATATCTGTCATACTATTGACTGATAAAAAAATATGCATATAATTGTATGTGTTATGTGTTAGTTTATATTTCGGAGTTTTATTATGAAAAAAGTTGATGAAAATGCAATAAGAGAAGCTGCTTATTATATTTGGCAAAATTCCGGTTGTCCTTCAGGTCAAGATGAAAAATTTTGGGCAATGGCTGTAGAACAATTGTCTTCTTCTAAAAAAGAACCGGCTAAAACTACAAGAAAATGCTCATGCGCAAAAAAAGCTACGAGCAAAACATCTTCTTGTAAAAAGTAAAATAAGCGCCATAGAAAAATAAAAAACGAGTATATATTTACTCGTTTTTTTTATTTATAAATTATATCTTTTTCATTCTTGCCATTTTTCTAATCATATAAAAATATCCGATGGCTACAACCGAAGCCCCGCCAATCCACGCTGCCGGACTTGCCCAACAAAATCCGATAAATCCATATTTTTGAGCCCAATATAAAGCAACAGAACTTCTGATAATCAATTCTAATATTCCGGACAATAAAGGAATAATTGAATTTCCCATTCCTTGACAAGAATTTCTAAAAATAAAAATTTGCCCTAATGAGAAATAGAATATAACACTGATATTCATATATGTTTGTGCAAAAGAAAATATCTTATCAGCTATTTCTGGCTCAAGATTATCCGCTTCTATAAATATACCTATGATTTGCCTTCCACATGTAAAAACAAATAACGCCAACAATATACTCATGGAAAAAGATAATAACGAAGCTGCTTGTACCCCCTTGCGAATTCGCTTTATTTTTCTCGCACCATAATTTTGGGCAACATACGTAGCCATAGCAATACCTATAGATATCATCGGTTGCACTGCCAATTGTTCCAGACGCATAGCTGTCGTCATCGCTGCAATTACAACAAATCCAAATTTATTGCATATAGTTTGTGTAATCGTAACACTCAAGGCTATAATTGAAAAATGCAATGCCATAGGTATGGAAATTATTAAGTGTTCTTTGCATAATTTTTTATCTAATTTCCATTCTTTAGGTTGTGGTTTTAAAATAGCGAAATATTTTAACATATACATAGTGCAACAAATAACAGATATAAGCATAGCTACTACCGTTCCCAAGGCCGAACCTGCAACACCCATTTTGCAATAGTATATAAAAATCACATTAAGAATAATATTAATCAAAGTTGTAGCTATTAAAAAATACAACGGAGTTTTACTATCTCCAAGAGCTCTCATAAATCCTGACAGAAGATTAAAGGCAACAATAAACACAACACCTAAACAAATTATACTTAAAAATTTTTTACAATCCGCATAAATTTCTGAAGGAACATTTGTTATCTCAAGCAAATTATCTAAAGACATGTAAATTATCGCACTAAACAAAATTGTAAAGCTCGTACTCAAAATTGTAGCTGTTGCTACGGAACGTCGCATTTTAGCATAATTTTTTGCTCCAAATGCTTGTGCCGTAATAATCGTTAATCCTCCTGTAAAGCCCAAGCTTACAGCCACGATAAAGAAAAACAGCGGAGCAGCTGCTCCAACTGCCGCCAATGCCTCTATACCTATTAATCTTCCTACTAAAATTATGTCAGAAATACTATACAATTGCTGAAAAAAGTTACTTATCAACAAAGGAATAGAAAACTTTACAATAAGCTTTAGCGGATTACCGACAATCATATTCTGCATATTTTTTTCCTAAAAAATCGTCAGAATTTATAAATCACTTCTTTAAAAAGTCAAATATTATTTATAAATTTATGAGAACTATTCTTCGCCAAATTTATTATTGATAAGTATAGTTAAATTATTAAGTGCTAAATCAGCATCTGCCCCAACAGCTGATATTTTTATGGAAGATCCTTGAGATGCCGCTAACATCATAAGCCCCATGATTGAATGTCCGTCAACAACTTGTCCTTGTTTTTCAACTTCAATTTCAACATCTAAATTATCAATTGTTTTTACAAATGCAGCTGCAGCACGAGCATGAAGACCTTTTTTGTTTTGTATAATCAACTCAATTGATTTACTGTTATCCATTTTATTTTTCCAAAAAACAAGAAGCTATTGTAATATATTTTTTACCTGCATCTTGCGCGTCAACAGCACATTCTTTCATATTTTTATCTTTACGCGAAGTTGCCAGTTTTATCAACATAGGCAAATTTACACCGGCAACAACCTCTACATTTGCTTTATCCATCACCGAAATTGCTATATTAGAAGGTGTTCCTCCAAACATATCGGTCAAAAGAATCACACCATCACCTTTATCATTTTTTTTAACTTTATGCAAAATCTCTTCGCGTCTGGATTCCATATCGTCATCAGGACCAATACAAACAAAATCAACTTGTTCCTGTTTGCCCACGATATGTTGCATTGCTGCTATAAATTCAACAGCCAGATTTCCATGTGTTACAAGTACTATTCCAATCATTATAATCTCCTGCTATCAGATGATAAGCTAAAAAAATTAATTTTCAAACTAAAAATTTATTGTGTGTTAACCATGAGTATGCTGATGTTTGCAATCCTCAACAGTTTTATTATGCCATGTACCTTTATTAATTTTTGTATTTTCTTTCTTTTTAGCATTATTTCTGATTTGCTCTGCTTTTTCGTCTTTCAGTCCTCTTTTTTCAATAATAATTTCAGCAACCTTTTTATTTGACACATTTTCTTTTCCGGCTTCTTTTATATCTTTTATATCCATTTTTTCAAAAGATTTTTGTTGAGTAATATCTTCTATTTTTTGAATACCTCTGGCAGTCTGTATAACATCCCGGATATTTTTTATATCCGTTTTACCCTCAATATTTTTTTCTTTAAAGATATCTTTTTGCAAAATCGTTTGTTGCGCCTTTTCTGGATTAAAAGTTGCATTCATCATTTCTTTAGCAACATCTTTTTTATCCAAATTATTCTTTCCGGTTTCTGAAGCTAATTTTCCGACTACAGCTATTGCCTCCATTTTTCCTGCCGTTTGCAACATTTCTATATTTTTTATTTCTTGCTGTTGTACATAGATTTTTCTCTCATCTTCATCTATGGTTTTCATCAAAGATTGGTCATATTCTTCTGAATTTTTATGAATAACGACACCCCACTCATCTTCATCCTCTTCTTCGTCATAAATATCCCGGATTTTTTTGTTAACTTTATTTAGCCCCGGTTGCACTTTTTGAACAGGAGTTACACTTTGAATATTATCTTTCTTTTTTGCTGCATACATATCTGCTTTTTGTGCATCAATGCGCATAGTCAAACGTTCTTCAGGAACGAATCCTTTATTTTTTTTCCAATCTTTTGCCGTTGTATCTTTTTTTGTTCCGGCATCATTATCTTCTTCATCAGAGAACACAAACATTTTATCTCACCTTTTTACTTCTTTTTATAAATTATCATTACTGAACCATCCGGAAGATTAACGCTATGCGCCAAAATCTCTATTTTATCATTTCTAACCGTTTGATATGTTCCTGCCACTATTTTTTCTAAAATACAACGGCGTAAATTATTCCAATCTTCAGTATTATCAAAAAAATTTTTTTGCATATCAATTATATTGGTTAACGATAATTTTTCCAAAAGATTTTCTTCTGAAATATGCCACATATTCATATAAGATTTATTGCAAGATTTCAAATATCCGTCAGGACCAAAAATTAAAATAGCATCAGAAGAATTGTTAAGTATTTGCTCTTGTATTTCTTGTTGCAAATTATATGCTCTTCTTGTAGCTAATTTGTCAGAAACATCTTCAAAAGCAAAAACCATTCCTCCTGAAGGTTGTGGAGCCCTTACCCTTCGCAAAGTTCTACCATCAGGCAAATGTAATAAATCTTCTTTATTTTCAATTAAATTATCAAATTCATTTTGTTCTTCTTTTTTATACATCTTAAAATCAGGAACTTCTGGCAACATACCTTTTTCACGCAAGACATCCAAAAGATTAGAATATGTAGGATTTACATCAAGATACACCTTGTCTAATTTGAAACTTTGCAAAAATGCTTCATTGTAAAATGATAAATTATAATTTTTATCAAATACGGCAAATGCCGTTCCTAACATGCTCAAAACCTGTAAATGGACATTCTGGTGTAATTTAAGGTTACGCTTTAATTCATCTAATTCGCTTACATCAATCAAAGCACAAATAGTGCAAATTTTTTCAAGACTGCCATCTTCATATATAGGTGTTACTATTACACTGTAATATTTAGACTCTCCGTTAACGATAACATTTATTATCTGTTCCTGTATTTTATTGGTATTCTGCGCCAACAACGCTAAATTGCGACACGAAAATTCCGTTTCCATACTATCTTTATTTTTTTTACCCACAATTTCTGCAAGTTCTTTGTATTTTTTATTATAAATTGAAATATTGAGATTTTCATTTCTCAAAAAGGCAGGATAAGGTAAACCGTTCAACAATGTTTCAAACTGTTGCATCTTGTCATTATTTTGAATTTTTTCTTTTTCTAACGATAGAATTTTTTGTGTTTCCGTACTTACATCTCTAAACCATAATACATCACAATAAACATTACCGTCATATCCGTTAATTCTGCATCCGGCTAAAGTGATGTATGAATTATTATTTTTAAGCATAAAAGCATCTTCAAAAGCAACTCCTTCTTCTCTCAACAATGCTAAATACTTTTGTATTTTTTTTGCATCATCTTTATAAAATTGCTCTAATACTTCTGTAAATTTTGAATTGATGCCGTTTTTAAGATTAAGCATAACGGCCAAACGGCGAGAACATTTTTCCATTATATTTTTGCAATAATCATTTATACGAATATCCGGATAAATAAATGCAAAATAACCATCTTTTAGAGCATATAACATTTCTGAAAATCGTTCTCTGTCACGATTTAAAAAATAATTTTTGCGTTTTAACTTTAATATTTTAGTATACAAATATGAAAACATAACAATAATCACAATTAACAACACAATCCAGAACTCTGGTGCTGCATAAAACATATCGTGTATTAAATCATAATTATTGTATTTCATTTTTTCACCAATAAAATCTATTGTATTTTTTTTATTTTATAATATAAAAGAAATAATTAAAAGCTATTTTTATAATAAGGTGAATAAAAATGTATAATTTAATCTTTGATACAACTGCCGGTAGTTGCGGTGTTTGTTTGCAACAAGACGGAAATATAATTGCTAAATCTTATAAAGAAATGGATTTTGGACAAGCCGAAGAATTGTTAGTTTCAATAAAAGATATTCTTGAAGCTCAAAATCTGACTATGATAGATTTAGACGTTATCTCTGTTTGTACCGGTCCGGGATCATTTACCGGCGTTAGAGCTTGTATTGCTGCTGCAAGAATATTCTCTTTAGCTCTGCCTAAATGCAAAGTTCTTGGCGTTTCAGCTTTTGAATCTTATATTTATGATTTGTCCGAAGAAGAACTTGCTGACATAAACGCCGTAATTATTGAAACAAAACGCAATGATTTTTATTGTCAGCTGTTTGATAGAAATCGCAATAAAATTTCTGAACCTCTTGCTGCTCAATATGATGAAATTATTCCATTATTAAAAAATAAAAAAGTATCTTTTGTCGGTGACGGTGTTGAAAGATTTTTATCTATATCCAACAATTTATCCGTACATGCTATCAAAAAATACCGCTCATTGCCGGTAGAAACTCTTGCTTTTTGTGCTTGGAAAAAATATATGGACAATAAAATAGACTTTCCAAAACCTTTGTATATTAAATCGCCTGATTTAGGGCCGACAACATCAAAAAACGTTGGATAAGTCATATTTGTAGTTTTGCATTTGTACAAAATATTGTAGTTATATTTGTAGAAATTTAATAAAGAAAGAGGATATAATGACAAAATCTGAACTTATTGCCAGTATAGCGGAAAAGAACCCGCATTTGTTAAATAAAGATATAGAAAAAATCGTAAATACCGTTTTTTCAAAAATTTCAACTTCTTTAATAGAAGGTAATCGTGTAGAATTTAGAGGTTTTGGAACTTTTTCTGTTCGTACAAGATCTGCTCGTGAAGCAAAAAATCCTCGTACAGGCGAAAAGTTAAATGTACAAGCAAAAAAGAACGTTCATTTCAAACTTGGTAAAGAACTATATGAAATGCTAAATAAATAATTTTTTGAAGGAGAATCAAATGAAACTGATAAAATTTCTGTTTTGGTTGCCCATTTTAACTGTTGTTGTAGTTTTTGTTTCAACAAATTCTGATAAGATGTCTTTTAGTTTATGGCCGATTCTTCCTGAAGATACAAAAATTGGTGTATCCGGTTCTTTGGCTATAGTGTCTTTCATATTTTTTGGATATATCGTTGCAAAAATTGATTCTTGGTTTTCATACTCTCCTTTACGAAAAGCTTTAAGTTCGCAAAAAAAGCAAAATAAAGTGTTAGATAAAAAACAAAAAGAATTGGAAGGTACAATTACCGGATTGCAAGAAAATATTTCAAATTTAAAGGCTATAAATCATATAGAAAATGTAAAAAAATCATTTTTAAGCCAAATAAAAGAAAAATTCTCGCGTAAGTAATTCAGGACAAAATAATGAACTGGCTGACAAATTTTGTAAGACCTAAAGTCACAAAAGTAACTCCTAAAGAAATTGCGGATAACTTATGGATAACATGTCCGGATTGCGGCAAAATGCTGTTTTCAAAAGAGCTCAAAAAAAGTATGTATGTTTGTACATCTTGCGGGCATCATTTGAGGCTTTATGTTGATAAAAGACTGAATCTTTTATTTGATAATTCAAAATATACCTTGATAGATTTGCCGGAAACAAAAGATGACCCTCTTAATTTCAAAGATATAAAAAAATATTCAGAGAGATTAAAATCAGGCAGAAAAGAAACCGGCAATAAAGATGCCATTTTAGTTGCCAAAGGCAAGGTAGGAGGCATAACTTCCATTATTGCCGTTATGGATTTTTCTTTTATGGGCGGTTCAATGGGTACTGCTGTCGGAGAAGGAATTGTCAAAGCTGCAGACATTGCATTATCCGGCAAATATCCGCTGATAATTGTATCATCATCAGGTGGAGCCAGAATGCAAGAAGGAATATTATCTTTAATGCAAATGGCTAGAACTACTGCCGCAATTAACCGACTTAAAGAAAACAATATTCCTTATGTTTCTATTTTAACTGATCCGACAACCGGAGGTGTTTCTGCCTCTTTTGCAATGTTGGGTGATATAAATATAGCAGAAAAAGGTGCATTGATAGGATTTGCAGGACCACGAGTTATAGAACAAACAATTCACGAAAAATTGCCTAATGAGTTCCAACGTGCAGAATATTTGCAAGAACATGGAATGGTAGATATTGTTGTCTCAAGAGCAGAAATGAAAGAAACATTAGATAAAGTAATTAAATTACTTACACGAAATCAGCCAAAATTAGAAAACATTTTGAAGTAATTTATTATCAAAAAAGTGTAGTGAAACTTTAGATAAAAGCGGTATAATTTGCTATACAATAAAAAACCTCTGATTATTCATCAGAGGTTTTATTTTATCATTCTATCATCTCTTTTGCCATATCTGTATCTCTAATTCTGGACTCAGCTGCCATATCTGTATCTCTAATTATGGACTTAGCTGAAGCTGTACAATCAGCATTAGAATTACCTTTTCTTTCGGCAACTCCGGAAAATGTTGCACTAAATGTATTGTCATCTGCATTCGTTGCAGCCATAGCGTCGCTTGCACTGTATTTTACACAATCACGATCTATAGCATCTATAGCACGATTTATTCTATAACCACTTGTCATACCAGAGCCATCTACTGCTCGTGCTTGTGCATGTGCACTCCACATCATAGCTATTGCTAAAATCAATACTACTTTTTTCATTTATCCCTCCTATTGTAGTAAACTTAAAACCCCTGCATTTTTATTAAGATTTAAACCTATGTTCATTACATTACTATTTGATTCCATACTACCATCTGATGACAACTGTACGGCTATCTTTTGCGGTAATCCTTCAAAATCTATGGTAAATGCTGAATCCGGAACTCCGCCATACTCTACAGCATACACA
>JAZULC010000003.1:0-31082 GCA_045643605.1 Alphaproteobacteria bacterium | reverse complement strand
ATCCTTATTCCAGATATATGTATATTTTTATAAAAAAAAAGAGCAGAAAGTATAAATTTAACTTGAGAAAAAGAATCTTTTATCATATATTTTTATTGAATTACAGAGGATTTTGATAATGAACAGAATAAGCATTTTATTTATAGCAATATTTATAATAGTTACAAACGCAAATGCACAAATGTTTGATGAAGAAAGTTTCAATGGCGAAAATTTGCAAAATAATATACAGGAAACAAGTAATCAACAGACAGTGTCAGAGAATAACACATATTCACAAGAACATTTGTCTTCTGTTACGCATATTTTTACTGAAATACAACCGTCAGAAACATTCTTATCCAATCTTCGCACTTGTCAAAAGTATCGTGAGTTCAAAAACATAAAAGATCAAAATATTGAAACTGCTTATTCTATGGAAATTTTGGGATTTTCAAGTGGTAAATGCTGGGTCAGAAGAACTATTAAATCAAAAAATGGTTATTCCACATCAAATTGCACATACTCGCAAGAAGATTTATCTAAATATTATGAAATTATATCTGATTATTCAATGCAAAATTTCAAAGAAATGAGTGATGAAGAAGCTCAAAAAATATTTGATAATTATTCAGAAAAACTTTTACCATTCATGACAAACAAAGCTATTTGTTCATATAACGCTTCATATGATAGTACAAAAGAATTTCGCAAAAAAATTGCTAAATGTACTCCATTTGAATTTAATATGGAAAAAACAAGCGGAAACCTTCTATTTCAAATAATTGGAATGCAGAACAACACTTGTAAAATGAACTATATAATATATAAACAAGCTGGAAAAATAAGCGAGGCAAAACCTAAAAATAAAACAACAAAAGCTTCTACCGATGGTTTGTATGAAACAGAATATCATGTTTCTTGCAGTTTATCAAATTACAATTTGGAAGAGTTGAAATTGGCATTAGAACAAGAAACCCTAAAGGATGCTGATATTACACAAGTTATTGCACAAGAAATTCATACTTTAGGTGATGTTTTAACCAGATTTGTACAAGAAGATACTTGCGTTTTAACAGAGATATTACAATAATCAAAAATAAATAAAAAAAAATCTTGCATATTTTTTTTATTGTGGTAAATACTTCTCTGTATTCGGGACTTAGCTCAGCCTGGTAGAGCGCTTGCTTTGGGAGCAAGATGTCGTAGGTTCGAATCCTATAGTCCCGACCATTTGAAATAAATAAAAACGGATACCTTTTAGGGTCCGCTTTTTTTATACCCTTTTGTAGCCCAATTCTGGCCACTATTCCACCCTACTACTTTTTTATGCACCTTGTTGTCGCTTTGAATTTTCGAGGCTTAAAAGTATACCTATACCCTAAAAGTATACCATGAGCTAGTTGTCGCTTCCATTTTGCCACTTGATCTGTAAGTCATTGATTTAAATATATTTGCATACAACTTTATATGATGTTATCCAATCTCCTTTATTAATATGAAATAGACAAGAGAGTTGTAAGTCCCAATACATCCCGGTATAAAAACACAGTACCAATAATCATTCCCAAAACGAGAAAAACAACTATCGTACTGGAAAATTTTGAAACTGACGGTAATTTAATCTGAATGTTATTTTCACGTACATAACTGGAATAAATACGGCAAGCGGATAAAATATAAATTGGTCTGAAAATCACCATAATAAAGAACAATGAAACCAACATTGGAAAAATAATAACTGTATAAAAAGTATACACGTCATTATCGCTGGACATACGTGAAAAAATATAAGGAGCCATAAAAATTGTACCGACATAAGATGCTATTCCAAAAATCCAACAAACAAGAGAATAAGCACTTCTTAATTGAAACATTGTTTTAAAATGTGTTTTTAAAACACCCAATGAATCTTTACAACTCTCTATTACACCTCGTCCAATAATCAATGCTGGCAGGAATCCTAATGAAGCAAGTTTCCAAGCTTGATAAATTCCTTCATTAATTATCTTTTGAAACAAAGGTACTCTGTCTCTTTTTTTAGGAAGACGTTCAAAAATCATTTTAACAGTCCACCAGCCGTCCAACCAACTGAATATCCAGATAGGCCAAGCTTTTGGTAAAACAATCCGAAAGCATTTTGCAATAGTAGATTCTTCTCCAATTTCGTGTAAAAAATGAGCAGCCCCCATGCAAGCAGTTAATAACCCCAGAGGGTATGTAGTTAAACCGACACAGAGAAAAGACCATAACCACAAAATCAAATCATAAATAGAAACACTGTCAGAATTTTTGGCATTCTCCCAAACTTCTTCAGGAATCCAATCCAACATCTGTACCCAAATATAATATCCCAAAGCAATACAAACAAGCTGTAAGATTGCAAAAGTAATAATTTCTTTTTCTTTAAAAATAAGTTTAAATGAATACACAATGCATATATCAAAATATGACAACGATTCCATTTTGGTTGGTTTTTCTGCATTTTTTACTTCTTGATATGCATCTGTTTTTAGTTGTTTAAGGGCTTCTTTTATTTCAAGCATAACATTTTTCCTTTTGTCAGGATATATAAAAAATTATGCTGCGTCAATATAAATAGTGGATGCGTAAATGATAAGTTCTTTCCATGCAATGGGAATGTCAGCACATAAAATCTGAAATATTTTATAGAAAAATCTTGTATTATAATAGGAAAAGAGGTACATTCTCTCCAAGAGAAAAAAGCCGGTATGCACTTTCTTATTTAAGGAGTGGGCAACAAGACCGTTTAAAAAAGTACATTGTGCTGCCTTTTGTTATTTAAGTTTTGGAATTAGGATAGCTCATTGTCAAAAGCAGGGAAAATGGCATACAATATAAGATAGAAAGGATATTTGTCATGCGCTTATATCACTATGCTCCAAGAAAAAACACTGTCTTAAAAACGGGGTTATATTCGTATGCAAAATATCCTCATGATTTAAAAAAATATACTATCCCGGCAAAATCAGATAAGAAAAAAGACATTATTGCGTGGATGGAAAATATATTTCCAGGTCGTAGCAAATCTATTTCCTGTTTAACAGAACCTATTAAGTGGCAAAGCAATGATCCTGTTCTAAAAAAAATTGTTGAATGTTCAGCACTTTTTTCATTTGAATTGAATGATTTGCTTGAAGCTGGTTTTGTAGAATCAATTTGGTGTAGGGATGATCTCGCACAGATAGGCCGTAAACATGTTATGAACAAGCATGCACAATATTTTTATAAAGTTAGCCCCGAAGAAATCGACGTTTCTCCATTAACTTGGGAAAAAGTAGATCTAAGCAAAGAACTGCTGTTCGGAGCTGTGCGACATTATATGATAGTTTTGAAAGAAGGTATTATTCCCTCAAAATATTTAAGATTAGAAAGAAATAATTTGGGATTTTTTTATAATTTATTAAAAAAAATCTTTTAAATGTTTATTTAGTCATAAAAAATACAGAAATTTATATCTAATTTTTGAAAGGAAAACGGCATTGTTTGAACAAATTTCAAGAGATAATAATATTTTTCAATCCGAATCTTTTCTTAAAGATGAACTTTCGTTAAATACATTTCATTCAATTTTGAAAGATGCCGAAAAATATCCATCTATTACGTTATTTTCAAATCACCAAGATTGTGTAATTTTGAATAGTGATCCTTTTCATGGACTTGTAATTTGGACAGGTGATGACTTTAATCATTGGGAAGAATTATTTGGATTCATAAAAACAACATTTTCAAATATACCGCAGACAATTTTATCTAAAAAAAATATTTATGATGCAGCTGTTATTAAAAATTTTGCAACAACACAAACTCCTCTAATCTTGGGAGCATACAAACTTAATAAATTAAATAACATTTCTTATCAAGGGCACGCTGCACTTCCTGAAAAACAAGATTTTGATGAGATAGTTGAATTAATTAAACTTTTTGGAAAAGATACCGGGCAAGAAGAACACGATATTGAACAAAAAGCCGCTGACTTTATCAAAAATCAAAATGCACATCTTTTTAAAAATGAACACAATGAAATCGTTGCTTTAGGTGATTTTAGGCTGACTGACATTTATGGCCGTATTGGTTGCGTTGTCGTAAAGACAGCGTACAGATCAAAAGGATATGGCAAAATGCTTGTTCACTCTATAGCTGACAGATTACTTAAACTAAACAAAATTCCGATGATATATACAGATTTTAATTATCAGCCCTCAAACAGATGTTATCAAGCAGTTGGATTTGAACTTCAAAATCAAATTGTATGTTTTTCTTATAATAAATAAGCTAAATTGGTCATTTAATTAAAAAAACACCGATTAATAATAACCGGTGTTTTATAATATAGTTAAACTATTCTGATTTATCCTTTATAGTCCATTTTAATAGCTGATTTTGGGCATACATGTGAACATAGAGAACACCCGACACACTTATCAGCATCAACATGAATTTTATTTTCTGACAAACTTAATGCGCTATGTTCGGATTCATCACAAATCATAACACATTTTCCACATTTAAGACATAAATCATCATTAACATACGGATAAACTTGACGAGATTTATCTAAAGTTTCATGAGCAGATAAATTGCATATAGCTTTGTTCTTTAAATCTGCAGGAGAATTAAATCCTTTGCTTTCTAAATATCTCAACAATCCGGATTTTAAGCCGTCAATAATACCATATCCGTTTATCATAACTTCTGTACATATTTGCACAACATCTGCACCAACTGTCATATATTCTGCAGCATCATGCCAATTAGAAATTCCGCCAATACCTAAAATTGGTAAATCAGAAATCTGCCTAATTTGTGCAACACATCTCAAACCTATAGGTTTCACAGAGATTCCTGAATATCCTCCAAAAGTAGATTTACCATTCACATTTGGATAAGGTTCAAATGTATCCAAATCCACCCCCATAAGCGATTGAACCGTATTAATAGCAGCAATACCGTTTGCTCCGGCCTTTTCTACTGCCTCTGCTATCTCTTGTATATTTGTAACATTCGGGGAAAGTTTTACAAAAACAGGTTTCTCTGCTACTTCCATAACCCACTGCGTAATCATTGCAGAAATTTCCGGATTCGTACCGATTGCCATACCTATACCTTTTTCCGGCATGCCGTGAGGACAAGAAAAATTAAGTTCAAATGCATTTATTTCTGTATCATTTAATGTTTTAACCAATTTTTGCCATTCTTCTTTGACAACAGGTGCCATAATACTGGCAATTTGTACTTTGGTAGGATGTTTTTCATGTAAAAATTTTATTCCATCAACCCATTCTTGAACAGTCAAATGGCTCAAAAGTTCAATATTTTCAAATCCACATACCTTTGTTCCATTACGCCAAGAAGCATAACGTTGACTTGCCTCAATCATTTCTAAACCATCAGGAGTAATTGTTTTTAAGACAACGCCTCCCCAACCGAGTGTGAATGCTTTATCTATGCTGTCAATACGTGCCGTAGGTGGAGCAGATGCTAAAAGAAACGGATTTTCAAAATCAATACCCAATACAGATGTTTGCAATGTTGCCATAGTACACCTCCTATAAAAAATTTCAAATATTTCGGTATTATCGTTAAAAAATAACTTTAAAGCTTAACCATATAAGTATTATCATAAAAACACGAGCTATAAAACCGAGTATCGGGCTTTTTTCATATTCTTTTGATGATCTCCACACGCCCAAAAAAGTCATTATAATATAAATAAAAAGCGCTATTGTACAAACAACATACAATACAGTTAAAATAAGTAACTCAACATCAACGTGCATAAAATTCACAGAATTAAAGTAGTACTTTAATAAAGAACCAACGCCAATTTTAGACCATAAAATGCGCTTGATAATATAAAGGATAAAACTTCCTGCAAAAATCCCGCAAACTCCAAACTGCCAAAAAGATTTTGAGAGAGAATACTCTCCGCGAGCAAGTTTTTGTAACATATTTTTCTCCTTAAAAATGTGTTATTATTTCCTTATAATTCTTTGTCCCTAACATTTTCTTAAAATCTGCAATTTTTTGACTCATCTCTCCCCAAACTGCATATTCATTTATTAATTTTTTTGCATTTTCAGGATTTTTAGAAAGTTGTGTCCGAACAGTCTCTTCTAACAAATCATACATTGCTGTCGGTACTTTTTCAAAATTAACCTTTAACTTATCATTTTCAAAATAAATTGCTTTCTTTTTGAGTAAATAATTAAATTGCATCAAATCACCTACTCTGTGTGGATTTTGCAAAACCGGTTCAGCCATCAAAAACAATGCAACAATACGAGTTAAGTATATTTGTTTCAAAGTTTTCTCATCTATCACACCTGCCTTTACATATTCAGGCATAAAAGCCAACGAAATCACATCAGCCTTATTTTCTTCAATAACATGATTATAAATACCCAATGAATTTTTGCATTCGGAATCAGGTCCTAAAGTGTGACCGTTTTCATGTCCTATAACATAAATATGGCGAGCATCTTCATTAAACAATTCATGCAATTCTGGAGATACAAATTCATTTAAGAGTTTTATCTGTTCATCAGATATTTTAACACGACGAACCTGACGATGGAAAACATTTCTGCGTCCACCACCTGTTTTAATAGCCAGCTTATCACTATTTGGCAAATTTTGTGCTATAGTTATACCACCTCGGCATTGTGCATAATCCCCCTGTAAAGCAACTAAATCAACATCAACCGATGTTTGCTTATTATCATGGGTAATATGCTGATGATATTCATTTATCAATGGCATTTTTTTAGCTATTTCAGGCAACAATTCCTTAAATTTTAAAATTAAATCTGTTCCCTCTTTATTCAAAATACCAACTCTGGCACCAAGCATATCTTTAGGCACAATTTCTATATTTTCACGAGTCAGTTTTTGCATCAACGATTGATTTTCAAACACAGTAGGAGTGATTTCATCATCATAATTTTCTCTACCGATAGTAAATTCTAACGGACAATTTTGCAAAACAGCCCAATGCTTATCTGCCAACATATCCATATCTTCATTATTTTGCAAAAGAGCCTGTGCCTGCCAACCCAAATAATCCTTAAAAGCTTCATCAGTAGTATAATGAGCAGCAACTTCTAACTCATTTGCAGCCAATGAAAACTGCTCTGCAAAAAACTCCGTATAATCAATAGCTTTTAATTTATTTCCGTCTCTTCTAACCATAGTTCTTGCATTTAAAATATGTCTGACTTCATCAACTTGTTCATCATCAAGCATTTGTTCCAAAATCTTATGGAATTCAGCTACGGTTAAATCTTCCGGATAAAAATTATGCCCTGGCAAAAAACGTATACCTTCAAAAATTTCTACAGGTTTTTTATCAACCCCGTTATGCCCTGCGACACCGTTAAAAGAATTAAACAGCCACAGAGCATCTTTTGCATAATCAGAATTTTCTACAGCTTTTTCTAAAGCATGTTTCATTTGTAAATTTTTCGGATTATCCTGCTCAAGAGCAACATCATTGATTATTTTTGCAGCGCAAACAAGATGTTGAATAGCTTTTTTATCACCATCTGACAAACATTTATAGCCATCAAAATTTTCATCAATCAGTTCAATGGTTGTCGTACGATTTTTACGAATCTCTTTTAATTCTTCAGCCGATAAATTTATTTTATAGCCATCAATATCCATTTGATAATCCTTTCAAAATTTACACATTACTTATGTGCATTTTTACCGATAAATTTTCTTCCACCGAAATAAGGCTGTAATTTTTCAGGAATGCGCACTGTCCCGTCAGCTTGTTGATGATTTTCAATAAAAGGAACAAGTACACGAGGAGTTGCCACACCTGTATTATTTAAGGTATGTACAAATTTCACCTTTCCATCACTGTTATCACGATATCTCAAGTTAGTACGACGAGCCTGCCATTCAGTAATATTTGAGCAACTATGTGTTTCACGATAGCAATTTTGCGAAGGTACCCAAGCTTCCAAATCATATTGACGATATTTTGGCGCACCCATATCACCGGTACAAATATCCAATACTTGATAAGGAATTTCTAAATCTTGCAGAACTTCTTCAGAAATAGCCAACAATTTTTGATGCCATTTTTCACTTTCGGCATAATCATTTTTACAAATAACGAATTGTTCTGTCTTCATAAACTGATGCACTCTGACCAAACCTCTTGTATCTTTTCCGGCAGCACCTGCTTCTCTACGGAAGCAAGGAGAAAATCCGGCATAAAGCACAGGCAAATCATTTTCATTCAAAATTTCATCAGCACGCAATGAATTTAGCACCAATTCTGCAGTTCCTGACAAATACAAATCATCAGAAGGCATATAATATACTTCATCAGAAGAAAATGGCAAATATCCCATACCATACAAAGGTTTTTCTTTTGCCAAAGAAGGAACATTAATGGTAGTAAATCCGTTTGCAGCTAATTTTTCTAAAACGAGCATATGTATAGCAAGTTCCAAGCGTGAAAGTTCGTTTTTAATTGCATAAGTACGGCTTCCGCAAACTTTTGTAATACGATCCATTTCGCTCCAGTCATTTATATCCATAAGTTCAATATGATCTTTAACAGGAAAATCAAAATGAGGAATTTCACCAACTTTTCTGATAACGACATTTTCTGTTTCATCTTTACCTTGAGGAGCATCCGGAGAAGGCAAATTAGGAACACGCCACATCATATTATCAAATTCTTGTTGTTTTTGTTCCAAAAGTTCTTGTTCTTTTTTGAATTCTTCCCCGAGTTCTTTACTTTTTGCGATTATAGAAGCTTTTTCTTCAGCAGGAGCAGATTTTATAGAATTACTCAAGCGATTTTTTTCTTCAGCCAAACTTTGAGAAGAAGTTTTCAGTTTATTAAGCTCTAAATATAGAGTAATCATAGCATCTACATCTATATCAAAACCTTTTTTCTTAAATCCTTGTATAACATAATCTTTGTTATCTATAATATATTTTATATCCAACATGGCAAATATCCTCATATTTTTTTCATTGACTTTAATTAGTTTGTAGAGTATCTACTTTAAAAAAAATTGCAACAAAGAAATAAGGATATGCAACAAAATGTTTGAAGAAAAAATTGTCTTAACGGGTATACAGCCAACCGGCACTCCTCATTTAGGAAATTATTTTGGGGCAATAAAACCGACTATAGAGCTGGCAAAAACAGCAAAAACACATATTATGTTCATAGCTGATTATCACGCCATAAATGCCGAAAAAAATCCGGAAGTGCTAAAGCAAAAAATAAAAGAAGTTGCCTGCGTACAACTTGCTTGCGGTTTAGATCCGAATAAGTCAATTTTTTATCGTCAGTCGGATATTCCCGAAATACCTGAAATTACCACAATTTTATATGCTTATACACCAAAAGGTTTTATGAATAAATCTCACGCATACAAAGCTTGTGTAGATAAAAATCGCGAAGCGCAAAAACCTGATGATGACGGCATAAATATGGGGCTTTTTACATACCCTACTCTGATGGCAGCCGATATTTTGTCATTTAATACGGATATTGTTCCTGTCGGCAAAGACCAGGTACAGCATGTAGAAATTGCGCGCGATATTGCCGGAGCCATAAATGCACACTACGGCGAACATTTGCTGACACTTCCTGAATATTACCTGAAAGAAAATGTTGATATTGTTCCCGGTCTTGATGGTCGGAAAATGAGCAAATCTTACGGCAATGTAATACCAATTTTTGATACAGACAAAAACATCAAAAAAGTCGTATTTTCAATATTAACAGACTCTCGTTCGCCTGAAGAACCGAAAGATCCTGAAAGTGTTCTTGTATATCAGGTCTACAAGGCAATTGCACCGTCTGAAAAAGTTGCAGAAATGGCAGAAGGATTACGTGCCGGCAAAATGGGTTATGGAACCGTTAAAGCTATGTTATTAGAGGCAATTATAGAAGAAACTTCTGAAAAGCGTGAAAAATATAACTATTATATGTCGCATTTTGACGAAGTTATGGATATGTTGCATGATGGTGCAAAAAAAGCTCGTCCGTTAGCACAAGAAACCCTTTCAAGATTAAAGTCAAAGATTTTCGGCAATTTATAACAGCTGACTAAAGTAAGTATTGAAAATAAAAAATTCCATGTTACGATAAAAGCACGATACATAATGTGTATCTAGCGCTTGGAAAAGCGCGGAGCTGTGACAAGCTCTCGGGACAATGGTGGTGCATAGTAGCACCAAAGTTTTCTTTAAGTGTTTTCTGTGCACCGTTGTAATTCCTGATGTATGCAATAAGCGTATAGTTTTTTATGCGTAGAGTATTATCTCGTTGTATATGGTCGGGGAGTTTTGGATATATGTTCAGAAACGAAAGTTTTAAAAATCCAAAAAATCATCACCATTGTTCATGATTTGTCACCTCTCCGACCACCTTTTCCAAGGTGGTTTATTTTTAGAAAAATGGAGAAAAACATGTATACAAATAAAGTAACAAATGAGCAAGGTCGTTCAATGATTGAAATGCTCGGCGTATTGGCAATTGTAGGCGTTTTGTCCGTTGCCGGTATTCAAGGTTATTCAAAAGCTATGGGCAAATATAAAGCTAACAAAGTTATGGATCAAGTATCCACAATTGCTGCCAACACAAAGACGTTGTTTGCATCTGTTGGTTCTTATGCCGGTTTATCAAGTTCTGCACAAGCTTATAAATTAAAATTATTCCCTGAAGAAATGTTAAAAACTTGTGCTGATGCTTCAAAAGCTACAGAGGACCTCACAACTACTTGCGTACTTAATGGTTTGAATGGTGGCACTACAGTTAAAACTGTTTCAGGTGGCCTTTCTTTTGATATTACAATGGGCGGATTAACTAAAGAAGCATGCGTTGCCGTATTAACATCTGACTGGGGCGGAGCTTCCGGATTTAAGGGTGTTTCCCTTGGTACAAAAGCGACAACAGGAACAGGAACTGGAACTAGCACAACAGTAGCTCCTGGAACAAGTGGATTTGCATTAGCAAAGACATGTGCTGATGCAGGTAATAAAGTTATTTGGGAATTCTATTAATAGATTAGAGCATATAGGAGAAAAAATATGAGAAATATGAATAATGAACAAGGACGTTCAATGATAGAAATGCTCGGTGTATTGGCAATCGTAGGTGTTTTATCCGTTGCCGGTATTCAAGGTTATTCAAAAGCTATGGCTAAATACAAAACAAATCAGTTAATGGATGAAGTTTCTACCATTGCTGCTAATGTTAAAACATTATTTGCCAGCCAAGGTCAATATACTGATTTAGGTACTGGTGCTGGTAAAGCAACAACAACAACAGGTGAGGGTGGTAGCGCGGCTGATGTAGCTGTACAATTAGGATTAATTCCTGACAATATGACCAGAACAGCGCAAATACTTAATGCTATGAATGGTTTAACAATAGTTAGTTCAGCAGAGAGTGGTAAAGCATTCACAATAGAGATGCAGGGTATTACAGATGAAGCATGTATCGCTTTAGTTACTTCAGATTGGGGTGGAACTTCAGGTTATAAAGGTTTGACAGCAAATAGTGTTGCTAGTGGTGCAGATACTGAATCATCTGCTAAACCAACTGCAACAGCTGAAGCTAGATTTAATTATGCTGCAACAAATTGTGGAAAAAGCGGCAGTGTCGATAATAATACTATTGTATGGACATTCTATTAATCTCTTACGGGGTTAGAAAGCAGTTTCGCCGAATTACTTAATCTATCCAAAATCATTTTAGTTTCTTCGGCGAATCCTAAAAAAAGAGAGTATCAAAAATACTCTCTTTTATTTTCTGCAAAATATAATTATTACTTCCACAAAATCCTAACTTTTGCAAGTTCTCGCTCATCATCTGTGGCAATAATCTTGCATGTACTTGTCTGATTTTCAAATTGCGTTATAACTTTTATGTTGTCTTGATAATGACATTCTTTTTTAAACGAAATTTCTATTTCTTCCGGCTCGTGGTCTATACGAAAATCTTTGTCAATAGCCTCTGAAGCCCATAACGGATATACGGCATTATTTACATGCCCGTTAAGATCAATTTCGTCAAAGCGAACATCTGTTTGCAAAACATAATCTGCTCGTTCAGGATCCGGAATTTTTGCAAAATCCGTATATAATGCCCTTTCATCAATAATTTGGTGATTTGGCATTTCTTTTTTGAAATTCAACGGACGCTTTTTAATAAAATCTATCAATATCCATTGACTTGAAGCTACAATTATCTTTTCTTCATTTTCATCATATACTTCAAAATCTCTGATTGCTCCCAGCATTTTTTCGGCGGATGGCCATGTAACAATTTTTATATGCTCATTGATTTTTGGCAGACGAAAAATTTTTATGTGATAATTTGCTCCAACCCACGCAAAACCGTGTTCTAAACAAAAATTTCTGCCTAAACCCAATTCATTAGCACTTCCATCTGCACTATCTTGAAACATATTTAACAATGTCGGAATACGCAAATTATTATTTATATCTACTTCATAGCTTTTAATACGATATGTTTGTACAAACTTTTCTACCATCATTGCCCTGCCCTGAACTATATTTTTGTCGCTAAAGAAACAACACCATCACTGATAAATTTTGCTATATCATTAAAACATGCCAATTTTTGCAATGTATTTTCGTCAGAATATATTGAACGATTAACTTCAAGTTGCAAAGTATATAATTTTTTACGAGGTTGGCAATAATTTAAGGTTATATATGCCCCCGAATAAGGAATATTTGTACTAACCTGATAACCATTATTTTGCAAGTTCTTTGCCAATATGGAACTCATATTTTGCGGACAACTTTGCTCAAATAAATCTCCTAAACAAAAATCTATTTTGCGATTTTCATCTATAATTGTGCATATTTTAGAAGGCATTGAATGTGCGTCTAATAACAAGCAATAACCAAACTTGTTTATAATTTCATCTGCCAATTTCTGCAATTTTTGGTGATACTTTTCATATATTTTATCAATACGTTCAAGTGTTTGATAATATGAAATCGGCGCATCATATATTTCGTGTCCTGTAGAATCTATCCTGTGAATTACCCCTATACCATAGCGACATCTTGTACTTCTGATTAAATTTTCTTCTTCGGGATAATCGTAAAACATTTCACGATCTATTTCTATTTGATCTCTGTTTACATCAACAAATACGCGTGAAACATTCATTTTTATGGCACATATTCCTTGTGAAATTGCCGGTGCCAACAGCTCATCAACAAATAAATCTTCATTGCCTTTTAAAACTTTTTCTGAAACATTAATTTGTTGCAAAAAGCCATCAGGAAAAATCGTTCCGGAATGAGGAATTGACAATAAAAGAGGATATTTTAAATCTTTCTCATTATATACTTCAAAAATTTTGAGCTTGCTATAATCTATATTAAAATCTATCTTTTCTCGCATTTATCTTGTTCCTTTGCATAGATAATATAAGAAAATTTGTATTTTTCAATCATTTTTTATTGCATACTCTGTATTTATATGCTATTTCTGGGCTTACGGGACATTAGTTTAAAAGCAGAACACATCCTTGACATGGATGAAACAGAGGAGCGTTACCTCTATGGCCCACCATTTTATCTTCCGTCGCAACAGGTTCTTTTTTTACTTTTTGTCATCTCATTTTGGTGTTTTATATCTGCATCATGTTTTGCTTGCTCTTTTGCCCTTGCATATATTTCGGCATACAAATCCTCACCATTTTTACGAACTTGCTCAAAACGTCTACCACTAACCGTTGGTCCACAAACTAAATCTTTGGTTGAGAGCATAACAGGATTTTCAGTTAATGCATTTTTTATACCATTGACTATAGCATTACACTCCATTGTCAGCATAAGCCTAAAATCTTTAGCCATACCTTCTTTTGGATTTAATCCCCAAAAATTATGCTGGTCAGGAGCATATTCTCCCATTCCGGTCATTGATACAACAAACAAATCTCCTCGTTTTTTTGGAAAATACGACAAAGGTATATATTTTTCTTGATTAATTTCCCATAATTGTTCATTAAAACGATTGAGATGATCAACTTCTGCATCTTTTGCAGAAGAAAACGATATCATTCTTGACTGCGATACACCGAGCGGACAATATGGAGATTGCGCCACAACTAAAAACTGTTGCTGAACTTCAGAAATTTCTGCTTTAGAATATCCTAATTCCTGCATTTTTTCTTGCATTTTATTTTCTATTTCTAAACAAACAAAAGCTCCATGGCAATGTGCTAACCCAATAATTTTGCTCATATATTTTTTTGCTTGCGACAAAGGTAATCGTTCAGTCCCGTTATTTTTAGAAATTCTCGGTAAAAACATCATATCAAATAACTGCTGAATATATTGCGGATTTTTATCTTCGGCCATTATATGAGGAGATTTGGAAGATTTCTTTAAATGCTTATATTTTTTAAATTGCAAATTTCTTTCAGCATTGTCATTGCAAGAAAAATCTACATTAAAATCACGATAACCAAAATTATAGGCTACAGAATATATATTCACGGCACTATTGTTAAGTTTATTTTTTTCTAATAAATTTTGGACTGATTTAGCATAACCGTTTGCACTGCTTTCATTAATAGTTCCTGATCCGCAAAAACATACGATACAAGGTTTGTTTAAATCAACCGAATCAATATTTTTCCAACCATAAAGATTTTGAGATGATTTTAGTACTCTTTGTCCGACAATTGCAGAACTTCTTAATTCTTGCCATCTTTCCAAGCATAAATTTGCATGCATTGTTGAGGTCCGACTATTATTCGGATTTTTTAGCCCGAGTTTTGCTATTTCATGCACCAATTCCTTATGTTGCGGATATTCTTCGGCAATACTTATTAAAGTTTTATACGCAAAAGACAATGCTGAACTGCTCTGTTTTTTTGCAATATTATTTTTGATGCAATACAGAACTCTTTTAATCTCGGCACCGTTTTTCAAGGCATCATAAAAAAATTGATAATATTCAGGAGCTATTTCCGGCGCATTGTATTTTTCTATTTTGGAAAAAATATACGCACGCAATGCCGGTTGTCCAATATAAATTTCTCCCATCATTGGCAACAGATTATAAAAATTTTCATTAATTATTTTTAGCGATAGCGATGGTTCTGAAACTTTTGCTATTGTTCCCATCGCACGATAATATTTGTATGCGGAATTGCTGTTTAACGGATACGAAGTTTTGTATACAGCATCGCCATTTAACGGATATGAAGAACATATACCTGCATATAACTGCTTTGCATATTCAGGATGTTTAACCACCAAATTTTCTGCAAGCATCAAATATAATTTGAAATTTTTTTTGCAAATACCTTCCAGTGATTTCTCTACTTTTGACTTTTCTGTATGATAAACAGCAAATTCAAATAATGATGAAAGCGCCGGCATTAAATCACTATGAGAAAAATTTGCGCAATCGGCATATTTATCATAATATTCTACGACAACCGAGGCAATTTCAGGATGTTCTAAAATTTCTGAAAAAAGCTTATCTATTACACTGCTTGCTCTATTAAAATTACTATCTCTGACGCCATTGATAAAATTATCTAACGCCTTGTTATATGGAATACTCATCATATATCTTTCAGATTATTTTTACCGATGTTGTTAAGATGCTATCAGAAATATACTTATTTGTCTATTAAATTTTATTGCAACTCATCAATATAGCCACGAATCACATCACAAAATTCTTGATTTTGAATTTCTTCTGCATAACGTAAAGCTTCATTAAAATGAGCTAAAGCTTCAATTTTATTATTTTCCTCACGAAAGATAATCCCTAAATTTATATAGTCGGTAATCATCCCCTCTATACGACCATCTTTAAGTTCATGTCTGATAGATTCTTCAAAATTAAATTGCGCTTTTTTATATTCTTTGAGTTTCATATATATTGATCCGAGCAAACCGTATGCATTTGCAACATGAAATGCCGATACATTTTCTTGAGCCATCAAAATCAATGACTTTAACTTGCTTTTAGCTTCGGAATAATTTTGTAAATTAAAACTAATCATTGCTTCTAAAAATGATGCTTCAAAAAATGCTGTTAAATTCTGATTTTTAAAATATCTTTCTTGAGCGATACGCACAAATTTGATAGCTTTATCATATTTTTTTTGAGCAAAATTAAGTTTTGCCATCAACTCATAAGATAAAGCATTTGTATCTTGGAAAGTATAGCTTAAAGCATTATTAATATAATTGTTGGCGACATTATATTGTTTTTGTAAAATATTTAATAATCCGAGCTGATTATAAATACAAGCAGAAGCTTTTTTTCGTGATAATTTTAAATTAATATCAACAGATTTCAAAAATGCTTCATTTGCAGCTTCAAAACGCTCTTGCGACGTATATAACATTCCCAAGTTACCATAAATATCTGCCAAAAATATTTGATTATTTTGCAATTCTGCAATTTTTTTAGCTTCATCATACATAAAATAAGATAAATCCGTCAAAGCTGAAACTCTGTATATTTCTCCAAGCAACATATAACATTTAATTTCTTCAAATACGCTTTTTTCTTTGCGATAAATTTGCAATGATAATCCCGCATCATTAACTGCATTAGATAAATCTCCAGCCTCTAAAGCAAATTTTGCACGAAAATAATAGCATATTGCTTTTTCTTCCAAAGATAATTTTTTATAATTAATCTCATTTAAAATATCTGATGCGCCATCTTTCTTTCCTTGAATAAAATACACAGGAATCATTTGAGCCTTAAAATGTTGAGAAAATGCATGTTGCAACAATATTTCTTGTGCCAATTCTAAATTATATATGCCCGTCAGGCAAGCCGCTAAATAGTCTTTTTTATTTTTCAATAAGTATTCTCTTGTTTTTTCTATCTTTCCCAGCTCTAATTGATTTAAGCATTCTCTTGCCTCTGTATTCATTTCAAACAATAAAAAAGACACTATTTTTTTTATGATACTTGATGAAAAATATATTTCTCCGAAATAATCAGGATAAAAAGTTTCAACTTTATGCAACAGAGCATCTGTTATAAGTTTTATTTTCTTATTTCTTAAACGCAAAAAACTAAATAACAGCCATAAAACTGCTATAACAAAAACGCCACATAAAAAAAAGCACAAACAAATCATTTTTTTTTCAAAACTTTTACAATAAATTAGTTTTTTCTCTGTATATAATGCTATCAGTTAGAAATAATTTTACAAGGATTTTTTATTATGACTATAACAAAATTACGTTCTGAACAACTTTACAGAAAATGCAATCCTCATAAATTCGGCTTTTCTTCAACCGCAGAATTAGAAGAAATGATGTCTGCTTTGGGACAAGACAGAGCTATCAGCGCTGTTGAATTAGGAATAAATATAAAATCCAAAGCATATAACTTATTTTGCCTTGGTCCTGAAGGAACCGGAAAAACCAGCCTTGTAAAAAGAATTTTAAAAAAAGAAGCAAAAAAAAGACCAACACCTGATGATTGGGCTTATATTTATAATTTTGATGAACCCTATAAACCTAAAGCCATAAATTTTCCTGCCGGAGAAGCTATGGAATATGCTAAAGACATTGATAATTTAATTGAGATGTTTGAAAATACTTTGCCTTCATTATTAGATAGCGATGAATATCACGCCACAATTAATATTATTGAGCGAAAATATAAAGAAAAAAAAGATGAATATATTCGTATGTTACAAAAAAAGGCCAAAGGAAGAAGTGTCTCTTTATTGCAAATGCAAGTCGGGTTAGTAGTAGCTCCAGTTAAAAACGGAGAAGTTCTCTCTCCTGAAGCTTTTGATCAGTTGCCTGAAGATGAAAAACAAAGTTTAATGGATGATTTAGACTTTATGCAACAAGAAATTGAATCTTCTGCTAAGGATTTGCCTAACTATGAGAATAAAAAACACAAAGAAATCCATGAAATTAAGGAAAACTTTTTAAGAGCTGCCATTAAGCCTAAAATTGATAAATTACGTAAAAAATACAGTTCTAATAAAAAAGCTGTAGAATTTTTGAAAAATATACAAAAATATATTTTAGAAAATGTTGAAGAATTTTTGCCAAATAATGAACCTCCTGCAAATCTTAATTCAGCTGATGATGACCCGCTAAATCTTTTGCTTTCAAGAATGAATAAACAGGAAGAAAACAAATATGCAAAATTTAAGGTAAATGTTATTGTAAAGAACTCACCTCTTTCAGGAGCACCTCTGGTTATTCTTGACCACCCGACACAAGGAAATTTGGTCGGTAAAGTTGAGAAATTGCAACAATACGGAGCTCTGCTAACAGATTTTTCTTTAATCAAAGCAGGTGCCTTACAACAAGCTAATGGCGGATTTTTATTAATAGATGCTAGAAAATTAATCTTACAACCATTTGCTTGGGATTCACTAAAAAGAGCATTATCTTCTAAAAATATTAAAATAGAAGCTCCTAGTGACGAAACAAGTTTTACAACTATATCTCTTGACCCGGAACCTATTCCTTTAGATGTCAAAGTTATTCTTACCGGAGATGAAGATTTATACGAGCTATTGTTAGAAAAAGATCCTGATTTTTCTGATTTCTTTAGAGTAAAAGCCGATTTTGGAATTCTAATGGATAGAACAGAAGAAAATGAAATTGAATATGCAAAATTAGTAGGTTCTTTATCAAAGAAAAAGAAATTAAGATCACTAAATCCGCAAGCTGTTGCACGAGTTATTGAATATGCTTCAAGAATTGCCGAAGATTCTGAAAAATTGACTGCACATATTTCTTCTATCGGTGATTTATTGCGCGAGGCTGATTATTGGGCAAGAAAATCTAAAGCTAAACAAATAGGTAAAAATCATATTGAACAAGCCATAGAAGCTCAAATTTATCGCAGTGACAGAATTAAAGAAGCCATGATTGAGCAGATTGATAAAGGAACTATTCTGCTTGATGTTACCGGAGAAAAAGTAGGACAAATAAACGGGCTTGTCGTTTATGATTTTGGAGAACACTCTTTTGGTAAACCGGCAAGAATTACTACACAAGTCCGTTTGGGTAACGGTGAATTTTTCAATATTGAAAGAGAAATTGCTCTATCCGGACCTATTCATACAAAAGGTGTATTAATCTTACAATCATTATTAGCAAATCGCTTTGCCAAAACTTCGCCTTTATCACTAAATGCGTCTATTGTATTTGAACAATCATACGGCGGTGTTGATGGAGATAGTGCTTCTTCTACTGAATATTATTGCTTATTATCTGCAATTGCCGATTTGCCAATCAGACAGTCAATTGCCGTTACCGGTTCAATTAACCAATTCGGTGAAATTCAACCTATCGGTGGCGTTAATGAAAAAATTGAAGGATTCTTTGATGTTTGCAGTCATAACGGTCTTACCGGAAAACAAGGTGTTATAATCCCAAGAACAAATGTTAGTAATTTAATGCTCCGTGAAGACATTCAAAAAGCAGTTGATGAGGGTGTTTTCCATATTTATGCCATTGATACAGTAGATGACGGAATTGAAATTTTAACCGGCATACCTGCAGGAACAGCTGACAAAGACGGTAATTATCCAAAGAATACCGTAAATTGGATGGTTAAAAAATCTTTGGAAAAATACTATAAACAGTATGTATTTTATGCAAAAGAAACTTACGGTTGTATGGGAAAATAATCAAAAAATATATCGGTGCAAATGTTTATTTTATTGCACCGATTTTTTTAAAAATTTATGCACAATTTTTTTATGCTCAAACATACTGAAAAATAAGGGATATACGATACATCAAAAGAACATAAATAGAACATGTTAAAAAAATCTAAAAAATACCATTGATTCCCATAAAATACCATGTTATACCATAGATATTAAAAAATTTATGGGAAATAGCAATGCGTAAAACTTTTCTATTTTTGGATACAGTAATCAATAAGGTTGATACCAAAGGCAGAGTATCATTACCTTCTGATTATCGCGCCATTGTAAAAGAAACCGCATCTGAAATTGTTTGTTATCGCAGTTTAACATCACCTTGTATTGAAGGGTGCTTGGAAGATATGCTGGAAAAACTCGCTACGGAAATAGAAACAAGTAACGACTTTTTTTCTCAACAACAAGATGATTTGACTAACCTTATATTTGGTGACGCCAGAAGATTTTTATTTGACAGTACCGGCCGAATTGTACTATCCGAAAAATTACTGCAACATGCAAATATTACAGACACGGCTATTTTTGTAGGTAAAGGCAGAAAATTTCAAATTTGGAATCCTGAAAATTGGCATAAAGAAGAAGCACTGTTAAGAGAAAGAATTATGCAAAACAGACCTGTGATTTCTCCGGTAAAGAAGGGAGATAATCAGTAATGGAAAAGCATATCCCTGTTATGTTATCAGAAGTATTGTCTTATCTTAAGCCACAAGATGGCCGGGTATATGTTGATGCTACTTTTGGTAACGGAGGATATACAAAAGCCATTTTAGAATCAGCTGATTGTAAAGTAATTGCCATAGATCGCGATCCTACTGTTATAAATCGCGCAGAAGAATTTAAACAACAATACAAAAATCGTTTTGAATTTATACAAGGAAAATTCGGAGATTTTGCCGATCTTGTATCACAACAAATTGATGGTGCTGTATTTGATATAGGTGTTTCTTCAATGCAGCTTGACGAAACCGACCGCGGTTTTTCTTTTATGCATGATGGAGCTCTTGATATGCGTATGTCTTGCGACGGAATAAGTGCCAAAGATTTGGTCAATACATTATCAGAGCAAGAACTGGCTGATATTTTATATAATTTCGGAGAAGAAAGAAAATCACGCCAAATTGCCCATAAAATTATCCTTTTCAGACAACAAAAACAAATAGAAACAACCAAAGAGTTAGCAGATATCGTTTATTCCGTAATTCATAAAAAATTCGGAGAATCTGATCCTGCAACCAGAACTTTTCAGGCATTACGCATTGCCGTAAATAATGAGCTAAAGGAACTTTCAGATGGTTTAAACGGAGCTACACTTCGTTTAAAACCTCAGGCTCCTATTATTGTAGTAAGTTTTCATTCTCTTGAAGAAAGAATTGTCAAAAACTTTTTTCGTGAGAATAGTGGAAAATGTTCCGGTAATTCCAGATATTTACCAGAGCAAAAACTCTCTGAAAACATATTTTTTTCTACTTATTCTAAAGCCATTGTGCCGACAGCTGAAGAGATTGCTAACAATCCTCGTTCACGCTCGGCAAAATTAAGATATGCAATTAAAAATATGGAGAAACAATAATGGGAAGTACAAGATTAGCTGCAAACATCATTTTGGTTATTTTAGCATTTTTCGTTACTTTTGCAATGTTTATAACCAAAAATACTGTTCAAAACATGGAAAAAGAATTAAAATATGCACAAAGTGATATTGATAAAAATAAAAATGCTATACATATTTTAAAAGTAGAATGGTCATATTTAAACCGTCCGGAAAGAATTCGCAATTTGGTAGCTAAATACACCTCTTTAGAAGATATCCAAGCTAAACAAATGGTAAATTATGCAGCATTGCCTTTTAAATATGAAAATACAGATAATAACCGCCGTCTTATGGCACAAAAAAATATCAATTCTCATGCAGAACAAAATTTAAAACATTTAGCAAAATTCCAAAGATAAAGAGGATTAATTTTACAAATGTTGTTTTGTAGTAGCAAGAGTCGCACGCAAACGGTTTATATTCCGGGGCAAGAAATTAAAATAAGAAATCAGAAGGCTGATTTTGCTTTTGCTAAAACGAAGGCAAAACCAAGTGTTTTCAAAATAAAAATACTCGGTTTAATTTCTGTTTTTGCTCTATTTTACATTGTAATATGTATCCATTTATTTCGCCTATGCACATCTGATAATTTAATTGGAAAAAAAACTTTTGCTTCTACTTCTAATAAAACGATAAAACGTACTGACATTATTGATCGTAACGGCAACATATTAGCAACATCACTTCCTATAACCAGCTTAGCAAAAAGAGGAAAAATTGAAAATCCTGAATTAGTTGCATCTGAATTATGTGAGATATTAAATGAAGATGAATGTGAAGATATTCTCGCAAAATTAAAAAAAGAATCAAATTATATGTATATAAAAAGGACATTAACACCAACACAAATTTATCAAATCAATGCTCTCGGACATCATGAATTAGAATTTGAAATGTCTCAAAAGAGAATTTATCCGTATAAAAATATTTTTTCGCATCTTTTAGGTTACACAGATATTGATAACAATGCTATTGCCGGCCTTGAAAAAAACATGGATAAAATAATAATATCTTCTGATATTCCATTAAAATTATCTTTAGATTTAGTTATACAAGATATTGTGCATCAAGAATTATCTGCTGCTGTTGAAAAATTTAAGGCTGTCGGTGGTGTTGCAATTTTGATGGATGTCAATACTTCAAAAATTATTTCTATGGTTTCCTTGCCTGATTTCAACCCCAACAACAGAGATATAAATAATAATGACGCATTAAAGAATTTTGCAACAGAGGGATTGTATGAAGCAGGCTCTGTCTTTAAGGTTTTTAATTCTGCCCTCGGATTAAATACAGGAAAAATTACATTAAATGAAAAATTTGATACCACAAAAGATTTTAAGGTTCGTGGTCGTTGGATTAAAGGATATCACGAAATACGGACTTTCCAAACAGTAAGAGAAATTTTAATTAATTCTTCAAATATAGGTTCAGCAAAAATAGCATTAAAAGTCGGAGCAGAAGATCAAAAAGAATTTTTGCGTAATCTTGGCTTTTTCAAAAAAGTTCCCAACATTGAAGTAGCAGAAAAAGGCCACCCTATTTTGCCGCCAAAACAATGGGCAGATGACACTGTAGCTACAATTTCATACGGATATGGTATATCAATAACCCCTCTACATTTGATTACAGCATTTTCTGCCATAGTAAACGGAGGTATATATAACGAACCTACTATTTTAGAAAACGGACCTGAAAGAAAATCTCACCGTGTAATTTCTCAAACAGTTTCAGAAAATATGCGCTCATTATTACGATCTGTTGTAACCGATGGAACCGCAAAATTTGCAAATGTTGCAGGATATCAAGTCGGTGGAAAAACCGGAACCGCAAATAAAATTATAAATGGCCGATACGAAGACAATAAGTTGATGTCTACATTTATATCTGCATTTCCAATAACAAATCCTCAATATGCATTGTTAATAACATTAAACGAACCTAAAGGAATCCCTGAAACACATAATTTTGCCACAGCCGGATGGAATGCTGTACCAACAAGTGGTAAAATAATAGAAAGAATTGCACCTTTATTAAACATTCAAGCAGATTTTTTATTGGAAGAACAAAAAAAACATATAATTGAAGCTTCTTATCATTAAGTATATAAACTTTTGCATAAAAAAATAAACATTTATTCCACTTTTTTGATATTTTTTTAATTTTTTTATTGAAAAATTTACTTTTCTTTCTTAAGTTAGTTTTGTGTTAGTTATTTTACAATTAACATTATCTGTTTTTTACAGATTGAGTTTATATAAACTATATGGAGATAATAAAATGAAAAAACTTTTAAGTTTATTCTGTGTAATGGCTTTCTTATCAGGATGTTCAACATTTACTACTAGCGAATGGTTCGGTGGTAGCGAATGCGAAACAAGAGAAGCTCGCGATTTTATGGCACATGCTGAGGATAGAGTTTTCTTTGCATTTGACAGCTCTGCTCTTTCTGATAATGCAATAGAGGTTTTGGACACTCAAGTTGCTTGGTTAAAGGATCACGAAACTGTAAATGTCATCGTTCAAGGTTATTGCGATGAAAGAGGTACTCGTGAATACAACCTTGCATTAGGTGAACGCCGTGCAAATGCCGTTAAACAATATCTTGTATCTCAAGGTATTGATGCAGAAAGAATTTCTGTAGTATCTTACGGTAAAGAAAGACCAGCTGTTCTCGGTGATAATGAAGCAGCTTGGGCTCAAAATCGTCGTGCAGTTACTGTAGTTAGAACAGCTAACTAATTTGACTGATTGATTTAAGAAAGCGCACATCTAATAGAGGTGCGCTTTTTTTATATTTTTATTTTTCTTCTGTATTTGGAATCCACGATTCAAAATCTTCTAAAAACCATTCAATTTCTTCTTCATCTTTTTCCATTAATTCATATATTTTATTTCTATACGACATCAAAAGACTGGATTCTGCTATTTTTAAGTCAACCAACTGCAATTTATCAGCATTCTTATGAATTCTAAAAGTAATGTAGATAGTATCATCACCATTTGATGTTGTTGTAATTCCTTGTATTGAAATCGGCATTATAATATCAGCATATTTTTCAGATAACTTAACATCACTGATTTGAAATTCTATTTCAGAACTTTTAAATTCTAATGGAAAAGTTTTATATATTGATAACAGATAATTTTCAAACAGATGCAAATATCTGTCTTGTTGTTCGGCTGTCATTGTTCTCCAATATTTGCCAACCACAAACTTTGCAATATATCTAATATCTACATCATTTAATATAATACTATCTAATTTTTCATATTTATTTTCATCTGTTGACGCCACAATATTTACAATCTCAACACCTTTTTGCGTAGCCCATTGTTCGGCTTGTTCTTTTGTAATAGATTGAGCGCTAACCATAGATGGAACTAAAAAAGCTATACCTAAATATATCAAAAATTTTTTCATAAAGACCTCTCATACACGCTATATAATACACGGCGAACTTTTCCCGGAAATTGACGTTGCAAAAATTCTACATTTTTTTTTGTAAATTCGCTCCACTCTTTTTTAGTAGGCATTACAAAATCTTTATTTTCAGGAACTACCCAAAATTTTCCATGGCAACAAAAAATTTCGCACCCGTTCAAAGTAGCACCCGCAAAATTTTTTGAACACATTTTTTTTTGTAATCTTTGCACCTCTTCAGCACGAGGTTGATATTCCTTTTTGCTTATTTTTTTGCATATAAATACCAAGAATCTATACATAATTTCTTCAGGCATTTCAACAAATAAGCTTTGAGAAAATGATAAAACCAAATCTTTTATGCAACGACAATGATTATTATAAAAGCCTTCAACCTGTTCATCTATATAATTTTTGCTCTTGGATAAATTATCCATAGCTTTTATAATTTTTTCTATTTCTATACCTGTTTTTTGTACAAATATAGGCAAAAACTTTCTAATTTTAACCCGCAAAAAATCTTCATTTTGATTTGAAGAATCTTCAACCCATGCAATATTTCTTGTTTGCAAAAACTTTTTAAGCTCTAAAGGATTTGTATGCAAAAACGGACGCAATATTTGCAAACCGCAATAGTCGCTCACAGGTCGCATACCACATAAGCCATCAAGACCGCTACCTCTGTGCAAACGTAAGAAAAATGTTTCTGCCTGGTCTAATTGATGATGTGCTATCATAATAGACTTAATTCCATGCGCAAAACACCAATCCTTTAATAAATTATACCTTGCAATTCTCGCTGCTTCTTCAATACCTACTGAAGGTTTTTCTCCCTCCCAGCATAAAATATGATGTTCTACACCGTATTTTTGCATAATCTCTGCAACATATTCTGCTTCAGCATGCGATTCCGGACGCAACTGATGATCAACAGTAAGAGCTACAATTTTAACATTACAACATTCTGCATTTTCTGCAGCCCATATTGCCAAAGCCAAAGAATCAGCGCCACCTGATACACCGACTGCTATTACTTTGTCATAAATATGATGTGTTGCTAAAAAATCTTTCACTGCTGGCATCCAAGATTTTTAATTGCAGTTTCCGTTTTAGACTTCAAATCAGAATTTATTTTTGGAAACTCTTTCATAAGATTAACAAAAGCACTGCAAGCTTCTTCTGTTTTATTCAAGGCCTTCATTGCCATTCCGAGTTTAAATAAATTGTCCGGAGCTTTCAAACTATCTTTATATCCTTTATATCCATTAGCAAAAGTTATAGCTGCATTTTTATAATCTTGCTGTTTGTAATATACTTCACCTAACCAATAATAGGCATTACCTGTAAGGGTATCATTAGGATATTTTTCTGTTATACTGATTAAATTTTGCTTTGCTGTTGACAAATCTTCAGAATGCAATGCATCAAGAGCTGTATCATAAATTTCTTTTACGCTTTTATCTGCAGTTCTTAACGGTTTAAGTTCCGTTGAAGCGATATTACCGCCGGTAATCAGTTTAGGAGCATTTGTCGCAACCGGAGCATCGTGTTTTTTAGGCATTTCTTTAACCTGTCCGCTACCTCTTATTTGTTTTCCTTCCAAAAGGCTTATCCTGACATCAATATCTTTATTTATTGTATCTAATCTTTTTTCAACTTGAGATATTTGATGAGTAAGTTCATCAATTTTTCCATTAAGCTGGCGAATAATTTCATCATATTCGCTCATCGCTTTTACATCTGCAGAAGCACTTACACTGGGTGTAGGTGTCATATCTGCACTGATGCCGGCAGCCTGATTATTTCTATAAACTTGGCGCTGTAAAATTTTCAAATCTTCTTTTATTGCCTCTAAATCTTTTTCTATTTGTGATGGTTGAGCATTAACAGCCATTGGCAATAAAACAGCCATAAGCATCATTATAAATCTATTTTTTATCATATATATTATCCCTTAAAAAACTCTCAAAAGCTGGCAGAATTATATAATACCTAAATAAAAATACAAGCATAAAAAACAAGCTGCATGAAACTTCATACAGCCTGCTCAAAATATTATTATATAATATAACTATTCAATACAACAATCTACAGCTTTACGAACAAAAGCTTTCATTTTAGCCAAAGTTCCCTTTGGTTTTTCTTCAACTTTTTCAGCATTTTGTTCTGATGTCAAGATGTTAGCAGCTTCTAACTTTTCTGAAATTTTCTTAATATCATCTGTGCTGTCTTTAATCCATTTTACATCATCAACATTAAGCATATTCATATTTAATCCCCAAAACAGACAATATAAATCATATGCCTTTCCGAATAAATCATATGCTTGTTCTTTATTACCCATACTCTGTTGTTTAGTACCTACTTCCATCAATCTCATAGAACTTGCCAACAAATGTTTAGAAATGCACCAAACTTCTCCTTCATAAGCTGGTATAATTTTTTGCATTAAAGTTTTACGTGTTTCTCTAATATCTTCAATCAAATCATAAAAAGAATTTTTACCTGTTTTTGCTCCTGAAAATACAAGATGCTCTTCAATAGAAATTAAATTCATAATCGCAATGGTTAAATCCTGATCTGATGATAAATCTTTCGGATTAACTTTTTTGCTACTATCAATGCGTTCAACAAATTCTTTTATATTTTCTGCCTTTTTCATATTTACCTCCTAATAAAGCAAATCCAGTGATTTTTTACACAAAGGGTAATAGTAAAAATATAAACTTGCTAAAAATAATGCAGCAACCGGAACAAACACCTTTTCAAACGGGAAATGTGCATGTCCTCCATTTTTTCTCTTCATCCATTGATAAAAATTTGAAGATAAAACTAACAATACAGCACCAACAATTGCACTGAATAAAAATGGATCAAGATAAAAAATTCCTATTACTTCTGAGTGATAAGTCAATTTTCCCATATATAAAAAACCTACCATAGAAAAACACAATAACAACAATATCGGATTTCTCCATGCAAAATTCCAATTTTTCTTTTCAAAATATTTAACAGTCCAAAAACCTAACAAGAGGAAAAATGCCCCGGTCCAAACACCAACGACACTATCATCAACACCTAAACGTCTGGCAATTTCCAGAGATGCTCCAACGGCAATCGTACACACAGCACAAGCCGGATTTGCTAAAGCTTTTCCTGCCACCAACATTGCCAAAAACAAACTTAATATAAACATCATATTCTCCAAAAAATTTCAAATTACTATATTAATAGCAAATTACATCTATTTTGCAATATCTTATTTATAATTTTTACAATTTACGAACTTTATTTATACTTTTAACAATTCGCAAAAAGCGCACATCATTTTGATAATCCTCAAAATTTACAGGCAATTTTCGTCTCCAATTAGGATGCTTGTCTCTATCCGTACCCGGTAAATTCTGCAATTCTGTTACTTCAAAAATATCTTCCAACTGTGCCAAAAATACTTTAGATTTGCTTTTTGCAACATATATTTCTGTCGCTTCGGTTAATCCTTCAGGGTAATTTTCACCATACAAAAAATCACCTGTTCTTAAATTGTCTTTCGGCCAAACATTGTTATAATCAAGCGCAGATAACAACTTTTGCCTATCTTGTTCTCTTAATTTATAGGCATTCATTTTCGCTTCATCATTAACAATCATATTTAATGCTCGTTGCAATTCTATTTCATAACCGAACCACCACATTTTCAGAGGCGTCATATCATGTGTGCCAACAGAAGAAAAGGCATTTTCGGGATAATCCTCTGGATTCTTAAACCAATCAGTATTTTGCCAACGTTCTGCCCATAATACACTCAAAGAATATATATTTTTTTCATGAATCTTTTCTATAAATCCGTCAGGTACATTACCAATACTTTCTCCGACAACTACACATTTATTCAAATAGCTTTCAATCGCTACAATTTTCAGCATATCGTCAAAATTATACATAATATATGTACCTGCTTCTTTATCATCAGGAATAACATACAATCTCATTAAACTCATAACATGGTCAATACGGATTGCTCCGGCATAACGCATATTTGCTCGCAAAATATCTCTGAATGGTTTATATTCTTGTTTCTTCAATTCAATAGGATTAAATGCTCCCAAGCACCATTTCTGACCGGTTGTAAAAAATGCATCAGGAGGAGCTCCGGCACCTGCCTGCTCAATAAATACTTCTTTATTGGTCCATAATTCTTCGCTATCTTTACCTACACCAACCGGCAAATCACGATAAAATCCTATCTTTAAGCCGTTGCTTTTTGCTGTTTCAAAAGCATTTTTAAGTTGTCTGTCCGCTTCAAATTGCAAAAACTTAAAAAACTCAACCATAAATTTTTTATTTTTCAAATAGCTTTTAACTGTTTCTGACTTTGCATCTTGCAATTGCGGAGACCAAGCACTACAACCTCCCCAAACATAATCTTTTTGTTCATTATAGATCGTTTGGAATAATGCCAAATTTTCCAACTCTTGCCCTTGTTCTTTGCAAAATTCCAAAAATTGTTTATAATATTTAGAAGTTTTATCTTTCTGAATTCTGCGGAATATCTTTTCTAAAATTTTTATCTTTAACGGATAAACTTTTTCATATTCAATCAATTCAGAATCTCGTAAAAGTTGAAAATCTGTTTGAAAATTTTTAATATCTTCAGGCAAAAAACCTTCCACTGCTTCTATATCAATATAAATAGGATTTAAAAACAAACGAGAAATTGATGAATACGGGCTGGCATTTTCCGGATAATCATGCATCAGCACATTTAACGGATTAAGTCCGATAATATCAGCTCCATTTTGCGCACACATTTTTGCAAATTCAGCCAAATCAGTAAAATCTCCTATTCCCTGATTTCTTTTGCTTTTAAGGGCATAAAGTTGCAGAGCAAATCCCCACAATTTTCCATTTAAAAGAGCTGGATTTTCATAACATTTTTCCGGAGCGAGTGCTAATAATGAAGAATATTTATTTGCACCGACTGAAAGCTCTATTTTATAATATCCTACATCTAAAGGTGTTTTAATTTCTACTGAATAACAATTATGCTTTTGCGGAAATAAATCATTACTGTCATTTTGAAAAACAACATCATATGAAGGAAGTATTTCTTTATTATTTTGGACATCAAATAATTTTAATATAAAATCTTCATCTGCTTGATTTTCTTTTACAACAACATCAAAAGACGGAGCATTTTTATCTCTGACATAAACATTTTCCAAAACATATTGCCAACGCTGTTGCTCTATTTTTTTTAAGGAATCAACAATACCGGCTTCATTAGAAGCATTATAACCAAGTTTAGAAATAAAAAATTTTATAATTTTTTCATCTATATTGTATTCTTTTTTCAAAGTACCTGCATCATAAAATTTTGTAGCAATACCAAGTTTTTCTGCCAATTCATATAACAATTTATTCATTTTAGCTCCTATTATTTTTTAATTTTAATAATTACAACCGACCATGCCGGAATATTTATCATTTTTTCGGCACCAACATCTGTTTTTTTATTTAATTGTTCTGCAGTATCAAGCACTAACTCCCATATTTTATAATCTTTTAAATTCGGAAGTTTCCAGTTTATATCACCATCATTGGAATTAAAAATACATAATATGGCACAAGTTTTGCTGAATCCACAATATGCCCCTACTTTTCTTGCGCTATCATGCCATTCCGTATTTGAAAATTCTTCTCCATTTTCTTTGTACCAGACAATATCTTTAGTTTTTAATATCTCGTCAATTTTACCTTCAAGAAACGTTGTGCGATTAAATATTTTAACTTGTTTTCTAAAATGAATCAATTTACTCACAAAACGTGCAAAATCTTTTTGAAATTTCTGTAATCCCTCCCACGCAATCCAACTTAAGATATTATCTTGGCAATATGGATTATTGTTACCATAAGTAGAATGCAAAATTTCGTCACCGGCACGTATCATCGGTGTACCAAATGACAACAATAATGTCGCAATCATAGCTTTTGCTCGTTTAATACGCAATTTCAAAACTTCAGGATTATCCGTTACGCCCTCAACACCGCTGTTCCAAGAATGATTAACATCACTTCCGTCTCGGTTATTTTCACCATTTGCCAAATTATGCTTTTCATTATAACTTACAAGATCATACAAGCTAAAACCATCATGAGATGTAATAAAATTTACACTACTCCAAATATGCCTGCCACTATAATTAAAAATATCACTTGAACCGGAAATTCTACTTGCAAACAAGCCACTCATTCCCGTATCACCTTTCCAAAATTTTCTAATTACATTACGATATTGGTCATTCCATTCGTACCATCCGGGAGGGAAAGCCCCCAGTTGATATCCTCCGGG
>JAZULC010000002.1:0-18256 GCA_045643605.1 Alphaproteobacteria bacterium | reverse complement strand
TGATTGAAATGCTCGGTGTATTGGCAATCGTAGGTGTTTTATCCGTTGCCGGTATTCAAGGCTATTCAAAAGCTATGGGTAAATATAAAATCAACCAAGTTATGGATGAAGTTTCTACCATTGCTGCTAATGTTAAAACCTTATTTGCCAGCCAAGGACAATATACTGATTTAGATAATACAAGTGCTGGCACCACAGCCAGCGATGTAGCTGTACAACTTGGATTAATTCCTGATAATATGACTAGAACTGCACAAGTTCTTAATGCTATGAATGGTACAACTTTAGTTAGCAAAACAGGTGACGGAAAAGGTTTCTTCATTGTAATGAACGGATTAACTGACGAAGGATGTATTGCTTTAGGAACATCAGATTGGGGTAGTTCTGCCGGTTATAAAGGAGTAACATTAAGCAATGCTGTAGCAACAATGCCAACTGATAATTTAGGTGCTAAAACTCATACAGTAACACCAACAACTGCTGCAGATGCTAAATTTACAGCCGTAACTGCTGAAGGTATATGTGATTGTTCAACAGCTACTTGTTCTGCTGTATTTGAATTCTACTAATCAGAACAAGTTGGTAAACAACAAAAAAATGGGGACCGCAAGGTCTCCTTTTTTTATAACCATATTTTTTGTAATTACACTTATAAACTATAAAAAAATACATATATTTTTTTGCAAATATATGTATCTTTTATCAATTCTATTTATTTTACTATTTTAAGAATCCAAGAAACTACGTAACTTTTTAGAACGAGAAGGATGTTTTAACTTACGCAATGCTTTTGATTCTATTTGACGAATACGCTCTCTGGTTACATTAAACCTTTGTCCGACTTCTTCTAATGTATGTTCAGAATTCATACCTATACCAAAGCGCATGCGCAATACATGTTGTTCTCTTTGTCCTAATGATAACAAAACTTTTGTAATTGTCTCATGCAAATTTTTATGAATGGCAATATCTACCGGAGACAAAGCATTTTCGTCAGAAATAAAATCACCCAATGATGAATCATCTTCATCTCCAACCGGAGACTCTAACGAAACAGGTTCTTTGGCAATTTTAAGAACTTTTCTCACCTTATCAAGAGGCATAGACAATCTCTTTGCCAATTCTTCAGGAACAGGTTCTCTGCCCATTTCTGCCAACATTTGACGTGATGTTCTGACAAGTTTGTTGATTGTTTCTATCATATGTACAGGGATTCTGATAGTACGAGCCTGATCTGCAATAGAACGGGTAATTGCTTGTCTTATCCACCATGTTGCATACGTAGAGAATTTATATCCGCGACGATATTCAAATTTATCTACGGCTTTCATCAAACCGATATTGCCCTCTTGAATTAAATCCAAAAATTGCAATCCACGGTTAGTATATTTTTTAGCAATAGAAATAACCAAACGCAAATTTGCCTCTATCATTTCTCTTTTTGCTCTTTCGGCTTCTCGCTCACCTTTTTTCACCATATCAACCATTCTGCGATATTCTGAAATAGGCAAACCGCAATCTCTTGCCATTTTTGCAATATTTTCACGCAACTTAATAATTTCAGAGCCGTATTTTTCAACAAATGCCTGCCAATGTTTATCTTTTTTCTTAGAAATAACTTCTAACCAATCAGGCGACAACTCTGATGACTGATAAGACTCCAGAAAATCTTCACGTTTAATCTTGCAAGATATAGCATAACGCATCAATTTTCCTTCAAGTCCCATAAGGCGATTATTTAACTCATTAAGTTGTTCTACGAGTTGTTCTATTCTGGACGCATTAAGGTGAATAGAGCTCATCAGTTCTACAAGATTTTTCTTTAATTCTACGTATTTTTTCTCTACAGAGGCAGAAATACTCTTTCCGCTAAAAAATGCATCCATTCTTTGTGTTTGAATCTTTTTCAAATTATCATATTGATCGGAAATTTTATTCAAAATATCCAAAACAGGCTCAAATAAAGCCAATTCCATTGATGAAATAGATGCAGAAGAATGTCCGCCTAAATCTTCATCCATGTTCTTATCAGATTCTCCGCCATGCAGTTGAGATTCTTCTCCCTCATTAGCATCTTCAGACTCATCATCAATATCGTCATCCATACCATCATCAACGGTATCTTCTAAATCTATATCGGTATCTAAATCGTCATCAATATCATCAAGTTCTTTCTTTTCAAGTTCTTCGGCAACATGGGATAAATCATCAACCTCAGCTGCTGCAGAATTGTCATCATCTTCATAAACAATAGCTTCAGAATCATCTCCATACATCATCTCTAAATCTATGATATCACGAAGTTGCATTGTGCCGGCTACAAGTTCATCTCTCCAAGAAGCAATCGCTTTAATAGTCATAGGGCTTTGGCACAAGCCGTCAATCATAACGGTTTTTCCGGCCTCTATACGTTTTGCGATAGCTATTTCTCCCTCACGAGATAACAGCTCAACAGTTCCCATTTCTTTTAAATACATACGAACGGGGTCATCAGAACGGCCTAAATCTTTTTCATCAAAGTTGCCGCTTTCATCATCATTTTCATCAGAATCTACATCATCAGAATCTTCATAAGAATCTGCATCGGATTCTGAAATTATATTTATCCCCATATCTGAAATAGCGGACATAATATCTTCAATTTTTTCAGAAGACTCTTTTTCTAACGGCAAAGCTTTATTAAGCTCTTCCATTGTGATATATCCGCAATTTTTTCCTTTATCAATAAGACGTTTGATTGTATCGCTCAACGAATCAACCTGAAGACTATCCATTGATTCGTCATCATAAAAATCTTGATTTTCTTTGTCTGACATAGTTTTTCCCAAATATGCCCTATCGGGCAAAAATTAGCTAGCGATAAATTTATAGTTATTTTCAGCGAATTTGTCAATACTTATTAAGCGTGTAAACACGAAAAAATAAAGAATTATTCTGTTTCCAAAATATAGTTTATAACTTTTGCGGATATATCATAGTCAAAGCCGGCATATATCAATTTTGCCAAATCTTTTTGCCGATTCGTTTTGCGAATTTCTTCAGTTGCGGAAAACGGCCCTATTCTTTTCTTTTTTGCAAACTTTAACGCCATTTCAAGCGGAGAAAAATCTTTTTCTTCTAACAAAGAATTTATCAGATTTTCATCAATACCTTTTTGTTTAAGTTTATTTTTAATATATCCTGCAGGTTTTCCGGCATTTAAATACTCATCAATTTTCATATTTGCATAGCGCTTGTTATCTAAATATCCGCACTCTTGTAATTGCAACAATATCTCTTCTATCCAAGAATATGCTTCGCTTGCATCATATTCAGGAAAATACATTTTATATTTATAAACCCTCTTTTTTAAGACATCTCGCAAATTATCAACAGAACTTTCATATCTGTCAAGGTAATAAAGTGCTATATTTTTAAGGCGTATCTTGCTGATTTTTTTTGGCAATTTCTTTTTTGGCGCACTTGTTTTATGTATATCTTCTTCTAACACTTGAAAAAACTTTCAAATTATATTAATTTCTGTTTAGATTTAGATTCATATTACGAAGGAAATTGTAAATTGGCTAATAAAAATTTTGATAAGTGCATATCTTTTTATATTAACGACGGGGCTTTTCTCGGAAGATTTGTGCGGTTTGACAATGTAATTAACACTATTTTGGAAAAACATTCTTATCCTTTACCTGTATCCGGAGCTTTGGCTGAAAGTTGTACTTTAGGCGGATTACTTTCCGGATTGTTGAAATATGAAGGGCTGTTCACATTACAAACAAAAAGTTCCGGTCCTATAGATATGGTTGTCGTTGATGTTACTTCTGACGGCAAAATGCGTGCTTGTGCAAATTTTAATGCAGAACACTTAAAAAAAGCACAAACATTACGCAAAACAGAAGGAGAAATAGAAGAAACACCTAATTTGTTAGGTAATGGGTATTTGGCTTTTACGGTAGATCAAGGAAACAAGGAACAAATGTATCAAGGCATTGTTGATTTACAAGGAAAAACATTGAGCGATTGTGCTATGAGGTATTTCAAAATGTCTGAACAAATTGAAACTTACCTGCAATTATATGTAAAAGCCCCTGATAATAATAATTCTCAATGGCAAACAGCGGGGATTATTCTGCAAAAAGTTGCAAATGAAGGCGGAAAAGACATATTTGCCACAGAAGAAGAACAAGCTGAAGCATGGAACGAAGCTCTGATTTTTGCTAAAAGTTTACAGATTGATGAAATATTTAATAACGATATTACAATTGAAGATATTTTACATCGCTTATATCATAACAATAAATTGGTAATTTCTGCAGAAAAAAATTATATTTTCGGTTGCAGATGCAGTCGTGAAAAATTATTGCATACAATCCAGTCTTTTTCAAAAGAAGAAATCAATTCTATGGTTAAAAACAACAAAATTACAGCAGAATGTCATTTTTGTTCTGAAAAGTATGTTTTTGAAAAAGGAGAAGTTTTATCTCATTGATTTTTGACAATTAATCATATATTATATAAAATATTTTATATTTTTCGTGCGTGAAAGAAGGAACTATGAACTGTTATAAATTTATATATATTTTGGCAATATCACTTTGTTTAGCCTCTTGTGTTTCTGTAAGAGAAGAACCTGAGCCTATTGCATATTCAGAACTTAGATATTTACATCGTCCTATCAATATTAAAGTTAGTAAAATAGATATTGTTCCTGAATTTACACCATCTTTTACAAGACCAAATGTAGAGCATTTGTTTCCTGTTTCAATTGAAAAAACTGCAGAGTTATGGGCAAAAGACAGATTATCGGCAGTTGATGGTAATTCAAAAAGATATGCTGAATTCATCATTAAAGATGCCAGTGTAACCGAAACAGAAGAAAAAGCTTCTGTTGTTTTTGAAAAAGATAAATTGAAATATCGTGCCGTTCTAAAAGTAGTAATAAGAGTTACAGACCTTGAAAAACAAACAATGGCCGAAGCTTCTGTCGGAATGTGGAGAGAACTTTTAATTCCTGCCGATACACCAATAGACGAAAAAGAAAGATATTGGAACGATATGTTACACAAACTCTTTGATGCATTTGATGAAAGAATGGATAACAGTATACATAATGCTTTGAATATGTATGTAGAAGATAATTTTTCTATCAGAGAATATAATTAAACAAACTTTTAATTTACAGTGCTAAATATTTCATCACCGGCATTAAGATTTACGGTAGGCAGTTTTATATCTGATATTGTATTTTGTTTATCTGCCATAATTTTGCAACTTCCATAGAATACAGCATGTGCAGAATTTAATGGTGTCGTGTTGCAAAACTCAAAATATTCACCAGGTTCAAGTTCAGGAAGTTCTCCCTTAAAACCAACAGAATTATCACAGAAATTATTACCGTTTTCGTCAGTAATATTCCAGTTTTTGCCAAGAAGTCTGATTCTTTCGGCAGAATTATTTTCAATTTTTACATAATATCCCCAAAGAAATTCATCTTCATCTTCTGAAGATTTTATTAGTGTAGGACAAGCAGAAACTATGATATCTCCTGTTTTTTCCGTAACAAAATCCATTTCTTGAAACATACCGACTACTCCGTTAATTATTTATTAACCATTAACGGATTCAAATTTTTCATGCAAGATGATATTGATTTTCACACAAAGTTATGCACAGGTAATTTATCACCTATCAGATAAATTTTTAATAATTTCTTGCAAAACATCTTTTGCATCACCATAAACCATTTCTACGTTATCCATATAGAATAATGGATTGTCAACATTAGCATACCCATAAGATAAAGACCTTTTAATAACCAAAACCGTTTTAGCTTTCCAAACTTCTAATACTGACATACCAAATAAAGGATTGTTTAAATCATCTACAGCCCCGGGATTTACAATATCATTAGCACCAATTACCAACACTGTATCTGTAACACCGAAATAAGGATTTATATCTTCAAGCGGAAAAACTTTATTATAATCTATATCTGCTTCTGCCAATAAAACATTCATATGTCCGGGCATTCGCCCAGCAACCGGATGAATAGCGAATGAAACATTACAATGATATACATTTTCTAAAATAGTAACTAATCTATTTAAAAAATGTTGAGCTTGAGCAACAGCTAAACCATAGCCGACCACAATTATAATATTTGCAGAATTTCCAAGAATAAAAGCGGCATTTTGCGGAGAAGTTTCTTTAGCTAATTTAGTACTATTTGTAGATATTTTAGCAGAATTTTTAAGAAAAATATTACCGATAAGCACATTTATAATTGAGCGATTCATCGATTTTGTCATTATGCGTGATAAAAAAATTCCACTGACACCAACTAATGTCCCGATAATTACCAACGCCACATTTTTTAAAACAAATCCCAGTCCCAATGACGCAAATCCGGAACAAGCATTTAAAACTGCAATGACAATCGGCATATCTGCTCCACCTATAGGTAACAACAATAATATTCCTAATAAAAACGCCATAATGCCCATAATATAAAAAAGTTTAATATCCTCAAAAGTTACTAAAGGAATATAAAATAATATGATAACAAATAATAAAACCAAATTAATTACATGTTGACCTCTAAAAAATATTGACCTTGATGAAATTATATTGCGTAACTTCAAAAACGCAGTTATTGAGCCTGAAAATGTCAGTGCTCCTATAGTTAATCCAAAAGAATTTTGTAAATAACCGCTATTATTTTCCAACACCTCACCTAAGGAAACAAGTGTTGTCGCCGCCCCACCGAAGCCATTAAAAACAGCTATCATCTCCGGTAAATCCGTAATACGTATTTTTATTGCAAAAAATATCCCGACAATCGCTCCCAAGCAGATACATAAAAGCACTAAATAAAAATATTTATTATCAAACACCAGCGAAGGCATAATAACCAATATCATACCAAATATACCTATAATATTGCCATTTTTTGCAGTTTTTGGTGACGAGAATAAAGATAACGCATAAATAAATAAAGTGCACGAAATTAAATAAAAAATCAGATATTTAAACATTGTCTTTTTCCTTTTTATCCGGAGTTTTTTTATGAAACATCAGTAGCATTCTCTCGGATAATATGCATCCTCCGAAAATATTTACGGAAGCTAAAAATACAGCCAGTAATGAATATATTTCACCATACAGAGTTACTGATTTTTGCAATGAATAAATAGCACCTATAATAACAATTCCTGAAATAGCATTAGAAACACTCATCAATGGCGAATATAACGCAGATGTAATATTTTTAACAACAAAATAGCCGATAAAAGCTGATAGTATTGAGATGATAGATAAACACATTATTTCCATATTTTTTTCCTTAATATAAAATTTATCATACAATAAGTTGCTTTATTGTCGGCTCTGAAAAATCAAATTTACCATCCTTAAAATAATGAGAGAAAAAATTTGCTATATTTTTTGACAGTAAAACACTTGCCGAATTTGAAGAAAAATTGGCCCAATCATCAATGGAATATATTAACAAATCATGCCAATAAGTTATTTGTTTTCTATCAGATATTGCCACATTGCCACCATATCTAGCACCTGCATCTACAACTATTGATCCTGGTTTCATTACTTTTAAATCACTTTCATCAATTATTGAGACGGCCGGTTTATTGTGATTAAATGCAGAACAAATTAACACGTCTGTTCTTTTCAAAAATGATTTTAATTTTGTTTTATTATCTAAAATGACAAATTTTGCGCCAACAGATTTTGCTAAAATTGATGTTTGCGGATTTATATCATAAGCATAAGTTATTGCTCCCAATCTTTTAGCCGTTGCTAAAGCAGAAAGTCCCAACACACCTATTCCTATTACCAAAAAAGTTGCCGGCAACAAAGTTTTGGAAGCTGTCGTCATCAATGGTATATTTTTTTTCAGTTTTGATGCCACATTGTATATAATATTGCTTCCACCAAGCGCATCTTGAGATGATAGCACATCCATATTTTGTAAATTTGATAAACGGGATAATCTGTTTAATGCAAAAATCGTTATATCAGATTTTTTTGGAACAACCTCATATTTTTCATTTCCATAGAAAAAAGCTACAATCAAAATAAGAGGTTTTGTGATATTACGTAGTTCTTTTGCTGATGGCGGGTAAATTGATATAAGTATATCCGAAAATGAGATAATTTTTTGACGCTCTACAATATCAGCACCACATTTTTTATAATCTTCATCAGAAAAAAGCGCTAAATTTCCGGCACCTTTTTCTATATACAATTTATGTCCGAGTGATGATAAATGTTTTATCTCCTCAGGCACCAAAGCCACCCTTTGTTCATTACGACTATTTTCTTTTAATAATCCAATACGCATCAATCATCTCTCTTGTATAATAAAAAACTTGCGTTATATAAAATAATCACATAAATTGTAATAACCAGATGAAAACAATAATAATATTAAAAAATATTCAGGCTATATTATAATGAAAAGAAATAAGCATAAAGATATCAATGGCTGGTTAATTTTGAACAAACCTGCCGGAATTACTTCAAACGATGCAGTCATAAAAACCAGATATTTATTTGATGCAAATAAAAATGGTCATTGCGGGACATTAGATCCTTTTGCCACAGGAGTTTTGCCTATTGCTTTCGGAGAAGCTACAAAATTAATTTCAATAGTTGCTGATGCACCGAAAGAATACGAATTTATTTTAAAATTCGGACAACAAACTGATACTTTGGATACAGAAGGTAAAATAATTGCAACATCAAACGTTATTCCGAATGAAAGTCAAATTTTGCAGATTATTCCGCAGTTTATCGGCAAAATTATGCAAACTCCTCCTTCGTATTCTGCTCTGAAAATTAACGGTAAAAGAGCGTATGAGCTGGTAAGAGAAGGTCAAGATGTAACAATTCCTGCTCGTGAAATAGAAATTTATAATTTACAATTATTGTCCGTTATGCCTGACAATCAAGCAAAATTCTCTGTCTGTTGTTCAAAAGGAACTTATGTCCGTACATTAGGCGCAGATATAGCCGAAAAACTTGGTTCTGTCGGTTATTTAACAGCACTGAAAAGAACAAAGTGTTCTAATTTTTCAATTTCAGATACGATTTTGCTGGATAATTTAAAAAATATGGTGTATGAAGATAATTGCACTGAAATTTTGCTTCCGGTAGAGGCATCTCTGCGCGACATCGCGGACTTTGCCGTTTCGGAAGAAGATGCTACCAAATTAAAGCGAGGACAGCGTATATCTCCCAAAAATTATAATTTGAAGGATTTGTACGGAAACAAAGCTCTTGCCATGTTTAATAAACGTTTGGTGGCTATTGTGTTGGTGGAAGAAAAACGAATTTCTCCGCTACGTGTGTTTAACTTATAAATTAAAAGGAAAAACAGATGTCGATTACAAATGAAAAAAAACAAGAAATTATTGCTAAATATGGTACAAAACCTGGCGATACAGGCTCTCCTGAAGTTCAAATTGCTATTTGGACATACAGAATCAATGCTTTAATTGAACACTTTAATGTTCATACTAAAGACTTGCATTCTCGTTTAGGATTGATGAAGATGGTTTCTCGTCGTCGTCACCTTTTGGATCACTTAAAAGCTACAAGTGAAGAAAGATATCAAGCTTTAATTGAAAAACTTGATTTACGTAAATAATTTCGCAAAAAAAAACATGCAGTGCCGAGTATTTTATTCGGTACTGCATAAAATAAAATCCTGATTTTTTCAGGTGAGGTTTAAAAAGAGATAATATATAGGAAAGGGAAAAATATGATAGATTTTAAAGTTGTTCGCAAAGAAATTGAATGGGGCGGACGTAAACTTATTTTTGAAACAGGTAAAATTGCCAGACAGGCTACAGGTGCAGTTTTAGTAAGATATGGAGAAACAGAAGTTGTAGCAACTGTATGCGCGGCAAAAGAAGTAAAAGCTGATCAAGACTTTTTTCCTTTAACCGTTAATTATCAAGAAAAATATTATGCAACCGGTAAAATTCCCGGCGGATTTGTAAAAAGAGAAGGAAAACCTTCTGAAAGAGAAATTTTAATTTCAAGACTGATTGATCGTCCATTACGTCCATTATTTCCGGATGCATTTAAAAATGAGGTTCAAATTGTTTGTACCGTTTTATCACATGACCAAAAAACAGATTCTGATATAGTTTCTATGATTGCAGCATCTGCAGCATTGGCTATTTCCGGTATTCCGTTCTTAGGCCCTATCGGAGCTGCAAAAGTCGGCTATCGTAACGGCAAATATATTTTGAACCCAACTACTGATGAAATGAAAAATACCGAATTAGAGTTAGCTGTTGCCGGAACTAATGAAGGCGTATTAATGGTAGAATCAGAAGCACAAGAACTTTCTGAAGAAACTATGTTAGGTGCAGTTATGTTCGGTTTTGAAAGTTTTCAACCAGTAATTTCTTTAATTAACGAGTTGAAGGCTGAAGCCGGTAAACCTGCTTGGGAAGCTCCTGTATTCCCAAAAGAATTTGATGAATTGTACAACAGAATTGAAAAGCAATTTATCGGAAAATACGAAGAAGCATTCAAGGAAACAGATAAATTGGCTCGTGGTACTTTGGTAGGACAAGCATCTGAAGAAGTAAAAGCAACAATTGATCCTGAAAATGAATTAGAAGTTCGTTATGTCGGCGATGCTATTGAAAAATTAATGCACAAAGTTGTTAGAGAAAAAGTTTTAACAACCGGAAGAAGGATTGATGGCAGAGATACAAAGACAGTAAGACCTATTCAGTGTGAAGTTGATGTTTTGCCTGTAGTTCACGGATCTGCATTGTTCACTCGTGGAGAGACACAAGCATTAGTCGTAACAACTTTAGGAACAGGCGAAGATGCTCAAATTGTTGACGGCTTGCTCAAAGATTATAAAGAAGAGTTTATGCTTTATTATAATTTCCCTCCATTTTCTGTTGGTGAATGCGGAAGATTAGGAACTCCAGGTCGTCGTGAAATCGGTCATGGTAAACTTGCATGGCGCGCAATTCACCCAATGATGCCAAAAGATAAAGAAGCATTTCCTTATACTGTTCGTGTTGTTTCTGACATTATGGAATCAAACGGTTCTTCTTCTATGGCTACTGTTTGCGGAACAACATTATCTTTAATGGCTGCCGGTGTTCCTATGAGAAAACCTGTTGCCGGAATAGCTATGGGCTTAATTAAAGAAGATGACGGAAGAGTAGCTGTATTAACGGATATTCTTGGTGATGAAGACCACCTTGGTGATATGGATTTTAAAGTTGCCGGAACAAAAGACGGTGTTACCGCTTTACAAATGGATATAAAAATCACATCTATTACAAAAGAGATTATGCAAACAGCTTTAGCTCAAGCACACGAAGGAAGAATTCATATTTTGGGTGAAATGGCAAAAGCTATTGCAGAGCCAAGAGACCATGTATCAGAAAATGCTCCAAGAATTATGGCTTTACGTATTCCTGTTGATAAGATTCGTGAAGTTATCGGTTCAGGAGGAAAGGTAATTCGTGATATTGTTGAAAAGACAAATACAAAAATCGATATTGAAGAAGATGGAACTGTTCGTATAGCAGCAATGGCTAAAGAAGAAGGTGACGCAGCTTACAATATGATTATGGATATTGTCGCAGAACCTGAAGAAGGAAAAATTTATCGCGGTGTAATCACAAAGATTATGGATTTTGGTGCATTTGTTCGTTTCTTAGGTTCTACAGAAGGTCTTGTACATATTTCCGAAGTTAAGAATGAACGCATAGCATCTGTTTCTGACTTCTATAAAGAAGGTGATACTATGTGGGTAAAATGCCTTGGTTCTGATAACAGAGGTAAGATTAAACTTTCTGCAAAGAGAGTTAATCAAGAAACCGGTGAAGATTTAGAAAAATAATCACCTATTTCTATTATTTCAAAACTCCCGATGCAAAAATCGGGAGTTTTTTTCTTTTTCTCATAAAAAAATTATTTTTACATATTTTGAAGATGATATTTTTTTAATTGTTCCAACTCTTCAGGAGTATTTGCGCTGAACATTTCTTCTTTTGAACCTTCTACTGCTGTACACTTTAATTTCATATCGTTAGCAATTTTAATCGCATCAGTCAGATAATACTCTTTTGCTGTATTATTATTTTGTAATTTATGCAATATCTCAAATAAATATTTGCCATCAAATACCATACAACCTGAATTACAAAATGTAATCTGTTTTTCTTCTTCCGTAGCATCCTTAAATTCTACAATTTCAAGAAGTTTATTATCAATGATTTTTAATCTTCCATTATGTTTAGGGTCATCGCTGTGATACCCCAGAGCAACTACGTTATATCCACTTTCAACAAGATTTATGGCTTTTTCATAAGTTTCTTTTGAAATAAAAGGTACATCACCTAAAATGACCAATATCGGAGAATCACAACCTTGTAATAGATTTTCCGTACAAAGAACCGCATGTCCAGTACCCAATTGTTCATTTTGAACACAAGTTTGATACGGCGAAACTATTTGTTTAATTAAATCACCATTTTTTGAAATAACAGTAATAATCTTCTTAATTTCCATAGATTCAAGCGTTTCAAGAGTGTAATTTATTAACGGTTTACCAAAAACAGGTATCATAGCTTTAGGTAAATCTGACTTCATTCTGGAGCCCTTACCTGCAGCTAAAATTATTGCAATAGCATTTTTTTTCATATACATCTCCGATTATTTGATGTACATTATATAACAATGCATAAATTATGAAAGAAATTATCGGTGTTTATGAACACAAAACCATAGGAATTTGATTATAAAATATAAGGTAAAGATAACATTTATTTAAGATAGGAGATTTATATGCTGGGAGCAATAATCGGAGATATCGTCGGATCAAGGTTTGAATGGAATAATCTAAAGAGTAAAGATTTTGACTTTTTTACAAATGATTGTCATTTTACTGATGATTCTGCAATGACTTTAGCAGTTATTTATGCCCTATTACATTCTAAACCAGATTATTCGGATTTATCTGAAAAAGCCGTAAATTATATGCAAAAAGTAGGCAGAATTTATGCTTCGTGTGGTTATGGAGGCAACTTCAAACAGTGGATATTGTCAGAAAATCCTCAACCATACAACAGCTGGGGTAATGGTTCCGCTATGCGTGTAAGCGCTTGTGGTTTTATCGGTAAAAATTTAGCAGAAGTAAAACAATTATCACGCGCCGTTACCGACATAACCCATAACCACCCTGAAGGTATAAAAGGTGCAGAAGCCACCGCCGTATGTATTTATTTAGCAAGAACCGGTAAAAATATTTCAGAAATCAAAAATTATGTACAACAAAATTATTACCCGATGGATTTTACATTAGATGAAATCAGACCTGAATATAAATTTCATGTGTCTTGCCAAAAGTCTGTACCTCAAGCATTAGAGGCTTTTTTTGAATCCTTATCTTTTGAAGATGCTATCCGTAATGCGGTTTCTATTGGTGGCGACAGTGACACAATAGCCGCAATTACAGGCGGTATTGCAGAGGCTTATTATGGTATTCCTCAACAAATGAAAGATAAAGTATATAATACATATCTTGATGACAACTTCAAAAATGCTCTGGACTCTATTTATCAAAAGGTCAACTCAAAAGAAACGAATAACAAAACAAAAGTAAAAAATATCAGATTATTAAAAAGCAACAAGGTGTTGAGATAATCAACACCTTGTTTTGTTTTTATACGCAAGAAACTTATTAAAAAGTCAATTTAACTGAATATTTTGCATCTTTATCAGGAGTTGCTTCGTTAGCCTCTGCTACTGTGCAATAACGTCTGGCTGCACATTGATATCCTTTATCTTCTGTAGTAATTGCTTTTGCTTCTTTCTGTTGTTTAATTATCTCATTTTGTTGTTCATCAATTTTATTTTTAATATTTATCATATCAAGTTCACTTGAAAACATTGAGCTAATTAAAGATTCTTTCATGCCTAAAAGATACTCTTTTATTTGAGGAAATTTTTCTTCATATTCTGACGGATCCATATCTAATAAACTTTGCATTTCACCTCGTGGCAATCCTAAATTATTAATTACATTAAGTATATATTGTGCATATTCTGGATCGTTTGATGCATTTTTAAGTGGAGCTAATAAATTATTAAATGTTTCTAGTGTCGAATTTTGATTTATTGCTAACATACCATACAAAAGTTGCACTCCAGGCATAAATGCGGCTCCTGTAGGAATTCCTTCTGCAGGATTTCCGTGAATCCAATGATCTTGAGCTAATTGTCCTATAAATTCTACAGGATCACTAATATCAGAAGTATCTATACCACGATTTTGCAGAGCACTAATCATACTATTAACTTCTTCTTGAGTATATTCGCTCAAGTCAACTGGGCTACCATCTGAATTATATTTTGCAAAAAGTAATAATCCATCTTCATCACGAATTTCAAATTCACGTACTGCTCCAGTTTCATCAAATATCCACGCAGCTCCACCATAAGCACTAAATTCTCTTAATGTACCATTTTCCATTTCATATTTATACACAATGTCAATATCACCATATCCATAACTTTGAATATTATTAAAGTCTGTCGCTCCATTAAATACTGTCTCAGAATATCCCATATTTCCACTTTGTCCCATATCATCATGCAAAATAACATTTTTAACTTCATTTCCAGCTTCATCATATGTTGTTGTTAGCGTACGAAGATCTTTGCCTAGATATGATGAAGCACTTTCATTAATATGACCCCACATTTCCGCTCTTTCTGGATCATCACCGCCTATACCATCTTGAACAACTTGTATTGTTCTTGAATTAACAGTAAAATAATCACCTGTTTCATTCATTGTACCTGTATAAGAAATCTGATCATTATATTTAATTGTATATGTTCCATCCTCATTATACACAATATTGTTTGGATCAATTTCATCCATATTTACATCTAGCCCTAAACTTGTAGTTATAATTTTTTGCTCAGTAGCAAAACTATTTTGTGACAGACATAAACTAAATATAAAAAGACTCAACACAAAAACTTTATTCATAATATATTCTCCTTAAAATAATTATATATTTTTCAACTGTAACAAGTCGTAACCAGTGTATCAAAAACCTACGTTTAAAGCAACAACTTTTTTGCGTTTTTTATACTTTTTGAAGAAAGCAAATAAAATATATAAAAATCAATACATTACATAAAAATAAGCAATTATTCAAACTCATCAAAAATCACCTTTTTTCTACCTGACCAAAAACGTACATTTATGAACAGTCAGAAATGCACTGATTTTAATAAATTTATAGCCATTTTAGACGTTATTTATTTTCCGAAAATTACATTCATGCAAAAACAAAAAAGCCGAGATATTAAATCTCGGCTCTCTGAACTGGTGGGCGTTGAGAGGTTCGAACTCCCGACCCTCTCGGTGTAAACGAGATGCTCTTCCAGCTGAGCTAAACGCCCATTCCGTTTACGAAGTGAGTTTATATACGATTCTAAATAAATAATCAAGTACTTTTTTTAAATTTTTATAAAAAAAATATTTTTAGAAGATTTTGTACAAAATTTTAAGGTGTTGACAAAATTAAAATTATTTACTATAACTAGTTAAACTTAAAATTATTATACGATATGAAGTACTTTTTTATTATTTTCTTTTCTCTGCTTTTATGTAGTTGTAACAAAATTGTTGAAACTTCTGTTGACGGAAATGATTATGTTTCCATTTATCAAAAAAACAAAAATTTCGGCTTCAAAAGTTTAAAATCTGGTCAGTTTATTACTTCTGCTGACTATACCGAAATTATTACGTGCCACGATGGACAATATTTTATCGCCACATTAGGAATCAACAAGAAAGTTTTACTCAATTGCTACGGTTTGCCGTGTTTTTCTGGTATCTGCTATGATATTTATGAAATAGATGGAATCGGATTTGCAATGAAAGTCAACAACAGAACAACTAAAACGTATTTATATAGTGGTAAATGTACCTATGAGTACACTGCACATTATGTAGTCGGAAGTTTAGTAATACCAACTTATAGCGGTTATTATGGAATAATCACTGATAAATTCGTATTGCCGATAAATTTTGAGCATATCGTGCAAATCAAGTACGGTAATCAAATTTGTTACATTGTTCAAAAAAAGAATCAGAAAGAGACTCAGGCAGAACTGTTAGATGCAGATGGAAAAAAGATAAAAGACATATATGTTGCTGATTGGAAATTATTTTTACAGATTCCAAACAGTAGTGTCATTTATCCTATTCCTTATAACAAAAATGTTGTTATTGTAACAGCAGAAAAGTATCTGATACAACAGTTATTACGCATCTAAAAAAACACCTATGCAGAAAAGCATAGGTGTTTTTTTTCATACTAGGATTTTTGCTAAATAGTGTCCAAGGAAAGGTGACGCCATTACTAAAACAATGAAAATATAAAACAATGTTTCAGTAAACCTGTCTCCAACGCATTTAACGATGGCCAGCATTACAAGTTCTAAAATAACATAACTTGCAAATACTGTTCCGACAGCAATAGCACAACTTACCAGTGTGGGCTCAACAAAAGCTACGATTGTACCGGCAACCATCATAATTCCTCCAACAATAGAGTTGAGTGCCAATAAAATCCCTTCTTCACGAGTCATGTAAAGCCATGCCTGTACAAACAGAAACAAAAACAATACTACAAACGTGAGAAAGCCCCACCAGTGGATTCCAGCAAAAAAACCGCTAGTACATACTTGATCAGCCATAATGATTTGATTTAGTAATTAATTAATAATGTTCATAAAAGTAATTTTTCATCTGTATAGTAAAACAAAATGTAAAATTTGTCAATATTTTTATAACAAAATATATATCATTAATTATTTGTTTTTTTTGCTTGAAGAATTAAATTAAGTGTTATAAATTCATTCCGAATTTATTTCTTATGTTGCATATTTTTTTTGCAACCTGTGTTTAACTAATTAAGCTGATAGGAGCTATATTGACCATGAATAAGTGGGTATATACGTTTGGAAACGGCAAAGCTGAAGGTAATGCCGATATGAGAAACCTCCTTGGAGGTAAAGGTGCAAACTTGGCAGAAATGGCAAGTATCGGATGTCCTGTTCCTCCAGGATTTACAATTATAACAGATGCTTGTACATATTACTATGAAAACAACAAGTCATATCCTGAAGAATTAAAAAAACAAGTTTTAGATGGATTAAAAGGCGTTGAGGATATTATGGGTAGAAAATTTGGCGATGCCAACAATCCATTATTATTCTCTGTTCGTTCAGGCGCAAGAGTTTCAATGCCTGGTATGATGGACACCATCTTGAACCTCGGTTTGAATGATCAAACTGTTGAAGGATTAGCAAAAGTTTCCGGTAATCCTAAATTTGCATACGACAGTTACCGTCGTTTCTTACAAATGTATTCAGATACAGCAATGGGTGTAGATATTCATAAATTTGAAGCTGTTTTAGATAAAGTTCGTGAAGAAAACGGTTATAAACATGATAATGAAATGACTGTTGAACAACTTAAAGACGTTATTGCAGAATATAAGAAAATCGGTATTGCTGAAGGCAAGCCTGTTCCTCAAGATGTTTATGAACAACTTTGGGGCGCTATCGGTGCCGTATTTGGTTCTTGGATGTCAGAACGTGCTATTTTCTATCGTAACTTAAATACTATGCCAAGCAACTGGGGTACTGCTGTAAACGTACAATGCATGGGATTCGGCAACTCCGGTGACAATTCTGCAACAGGTGTTTGCTTCTCTCGTGATGCTGCTACCGGTGAAAATTATTTCTATGGTGAATATTTGAAAAATGCTCAAGGAGAAGATGTTGTTGCCGGAATTCGTACACCACAACAAATTTCTAAAATCGGTAACGAACGCCGTCATTTAACATTACCTTGCATGGAAGAAGAATTTCCTGAAGTTTATAAACAACTTTCAGACATTCGTAAAACTTTGGAACGTCACTATAAAGATATGCAAGATATGGAATTTACCGTTCAAGACGGCAAATTGTTTATGTTACAAACTCGTAACGGCAAAAGAACAGGTTTGGCTGCATTAAAAGTTGCTGTTGATATGGTTCATGAAGGTTTAATTACAAAAGAAGAAGCTGTTACACGTGTTGAACCTGGACATTTGGATCAATTATTGCACCCAATGTTTGATAAAAATGAAAAACGTGAAGTTATTGCCGGAGGTTTGCCTGCTTCTCCAGG
>JAZULC010000001.1:0-33148 GCA_045643605.1 Alphaproteobacteria bacterium | reverse complement strand
CTAAGACCGCTTGGCCTCCGACTTATCATCTCCGAATAAACGTTTAACAGCTAAAGCTTCGCCAACATCACCAACAGGAGTTGATGTTCCGTGAGCGTTTATATAGTTGATGTCTTTCAATTCTATACCGGATTCATGTGCGTGATTTACAGCCATTTTCATTGCCCTGTAAGCACCATCACCGGATGGAGCGGTAATATGATAAGCGTCTCCACTCATTCCATAACCGACAACTTCAGCATAAATTTTTGCACCACGTTCTTTAGCGTGATTTAATTCTTCCAAAACAACGGCTCCGGCACCTTCTCCCATTACGAATCCACTGCGTTTTTTATCCCAAGGACACGATGCTTCAGAAGGAGTTTCGTTAAATTCTGCAGTAATAGCTCTCATTCTTGCAAAACCTGCAAGTCCTAACTCGCATACAGCAGCTTCAGCACTACCGGCAACCATTAAATCAGCATCATTGTCAAGAATAATTCTTGCTGCATCACCGATAGCATTTGTACCTGTGGAACAAGCTGTAACGCAAGCATGGTTTGGACCTTTCAATCCGTATGTAATAGATAAATTGCCTGAAATCATATTAATAAGGCAAGAAGGAATAAAAAATGGTGAAATTTTCTTCATTCCGAATTCATTGAATAAAAATGCATTTTCGGTGATTCTCTGCAATCCGCCAATGCCGGATCCCATCATTATGCCCGAACGATAACTGTCGTCTTCATTTTTTGCTACCCAACAAGAATCTTTGATGGCTTCTTGACCTGCGGCCATGCCATATAGAATAAATTTATCTAATTTTTTTTGTTCTTTGGGTTCGACAACATTATCAGGATTAAAGTCGTATTTGCCTGTTCCCCAAGGAACCATACCGGCAATTTTAACAGGAATATCTTTTAAATCTATTCCTTCAATTTTTTTTATTCCGGATTTACCCGCGATAAGTTCCTTGAAATTATGTTCTGTACCTACTCCCAAAGGAGAAACTACACCTAATCCGGTAACAACGACTCTTCTTTTCATTATTCCTCTCTTAAACTTGCCAGCTTTATGAAAATAAAACCCGCTATAATTGACTTAAAGCAGGTTTTACAAATTTTATAAATCAACAGAATTAAGCGTTCTTTGCGAGATAGTCTATTGCATCTTTTACTGTAAGAATCTTTTCTGCAGCTTCGTCAGGAATTTCGCAACCGAATTCTTCTTCAAAAGCCATAACTAATTCAACAGTATCCAAGCTATCAGCACCTAAATCATCAATGAAACTTGCATTTTCAGTAACTTTCGCTTCTTCAACACCAAGGTGTTCAGCAACGATTTTCTTAACGCGATCAGCGATATCAGTCATTTAACTATACCTCATAAATATTAAACACATTTCAGGATATCACAATCCTTACACTACTTGTTAATCAATTTTTTTAAAAAATACAAGCATTTTTTACAATGGCTGTATACAAAAGATGTATCTATTTGATTTTTAATACTTTTTTATCTAGCTTTCTTGTTTTTGAAAAAATATTTCTTATGTTTATTTGTTGTTAATTTAAATATGGGGAAAAATATGAAAGTAGGTATTATCGGTGCAGGGTCTGTAGGGTCTTCTACCGCATTTGCGTTGGTTTTGCGTGGTGTTGCAGATGAAATTGTTCTGATTGATATAAATCAAGATAAAGCATTAGCTGAAGCTACTGATATTTCACACGCTATTCCGTTTAGCAGTTCGTGTAAAATTATGGCAGGAGAATATGCTGATTTAAATTCTTCTGATGTCGTGGTTATTACCTCCGGTGTCAATCAACAGGTTGGAGAAACTCGGCTTGATTTATTGAGCAAAAATGTAAAAATCTTTTCAGAAATTATCCCAAATATAGTAAAGCATGCCCCGAATACTATTTTGTTGATTGCTACAAATCCGGTTGATGTGATGACAGAGGTCAGTATTAAATTGTCAGGATTTGCAAAATCAAAAGTTATTGGTAGCGGGACAGTACTTGATACTGCAAGATTTAGGACTTTATTGGGATATTATATGGGGATTTCTCCTACTTCTATTCATGCTAATGTTCTCGGAGAACATGGAGATAGTGAAGTATTAGTTTGGTCAAACGGAGATATTGGAACATTAAACATGTATGATGCGGCTAAAGATAGTTGTTGTGAAATTACTTCTGATGTTATGGACTTTATAGATGATAATGTTCGTAATGCAGCATATAAAATTATTAACGGTAAAGGTTACACCAATTATGGTATTGCCGGAGTGCTGGCACGTATATGCCAGGCAATTAGTTCTGATGAACGAGCAATACTGACTGTTTCATCTCACCAAGATAAATTTTTTGAGGTGCAAGATATTTGTTTGTCATTACCATGTATTGTCGGAGAAAAAGGTATAAACAATGTATTGCACCCGCAACTGAACGAAAAAGAAAATATAAAATTATCAGAAAGTGCAAAAATGTTAAAATATTATACGGAAAAAGCATTATTGATGCTGGAAAATAAATTATAAATAACAATACTTATATGTTAAAAAATGTCAAAATATGCTTGCTGAATATACAGGTATATTGTATTTTTGATTATTATAAGTAAGGAATTGTATTATGTTACAAAAAACATCTGTTCAAATTATGCCCCTTCTTCGTGAAATTAGAAATTTGACTAATTTACAGGATAGTGTGGAAAAGAAATTTGCAGATATTATAAAAATTATCGCAAAAGATGTCCGATTATCTGTGGTAGCTTGTTATGTGTCTCTTGATGATACATATTTAGAAAAAATTGCTGCATATGCGGAAAATTTTTCCGGAACAATAAAAAATACTGTTCGTTACGATGAGGGTGTTGTTGGAGAAGCTGCAAAAACTGCTTGTACATTGTTTGAAGAAGTTGTGTGTGATGGTGTGAATTTTACATTTATGGCAATTCCCCTTATTAAAAGAAATAAAGCTAATGGTGTTTTGTTATTATGTGCAGAAGATAAACAAATCTTTGATGAAGAAAATAATAATATGTTTGAGACTTTGGCGATGTTTATTGCTGAGCAAATTTCATCTCCGGATGTTGGAGAATGGAAAAAGCATAACATTCAAGAAAAAGGCATTTCCGACAAAGATAAAATAAAAGGGCAAAGCCTAAATAAAAGTTTTGGCATAGGTTATGCGGTTGTCCATCGTCGCGCTAAAGAGATAAAACACATTTTTGCCGAAGATAAAGAAAAAGAGTTGGCAAAATTGTCATCAGCTTTTGTGCAAATGAATAATGATTTAGATGAAAAATTTACGCAAAGCAAATTAGGAATAGGCGAACATGCAGATATTTTAGATGCTTATAAAATGTTTGCAAGAGACAAAGGTTGGTATAAGAGAATATCGGATAATATCAACGGAGGATTGACAGCAGAGGCGTCTGCAGAAAGAGCATATGAAGATATGTGGAAGCGACTTTCGGTCAGCCAAGATGTGTATCTAAAAGAACGATTACATGATTTGAGAGATGTTACCGATCGTTTAATTTCGTATATTTTAGATGAGCAGGAAACTAATAAAATAAATACGAAGGATTGTGATATCATTATTGTAGCAGATACCATGGGACCTGCAGATTTGATGGATTATGATTACACAAAAATCAGAGGCTTGATTATTGAAAACGGCACCCCGACTATGCATGTAGCTATTGTTGCTAAGGCCTTAAATATCCCTGTTTTGATAAAAATCAAAGGTGTTGTTGAAGAACTGAAAAATGGAGAATTATTAGCCATAGATGGAGAATCCGGATATGTATATATAAACCCGTCACATGAAATTCAGCAAAAAATACAACAAAAATCCTCGGAATTAAAAACTCATTTAGCTAAAAATGCCGAGATGAATAATTTAGAAACAATTACTCAAGACGGTGTAAAAATAGGCTTAAATATGAATGTAGGATTGCCGTTTGATCTAGATTATCTTGATACAACAAATTGCGATGGTGTTGGTTTGTATCGTACAGAAATTCCTTTTATGTCTTCTCAGAGTATGCCGAATGTCGAAATACAAGAAAAAAATTATCGTAATTTGTTGGATAAAGCTAAAGATAAAAGAGTAATTTTCAGAAGTTTAGATGTCGGTTCTGATAAATTGTTGCCTTATTGGAGTGATATTGCAGAAGAAAATCCGGCTATCGGTTGGCGTTCAATAAGAATAACTTTGGACCGAAGGGCGATTTTACGTAAGCAAATGACTGCTTTTTTGAAGGCTGCTGCCGGCAAAGATTTATATGTGATGTTTCCTATGGTTGCTGATTTATATGAATTTTTAGAAGCAAAAGAAACTTTGATGATTGAGTATGAAAAAGAAAAAAATGCTGGGAATCGATTACCTAAAAATATATATGTCGGGTTGATGATAGAGGTACCATCAATAGTATTTCAACTTGATGAAGTTTTAAAATACGCTGATTTTATTTCTGTCGGAACAAACGACTTGGCGCAATTTATGTTTGCCTGTGATCGTGGAAATCCTCGCTTAATTGGAAGATATGATGTTCTGTCAATGCCGTTTTTACGAGTTATGCGTGAAATTGTTGAAAAAGCAGAAAAAGCCGGTGTTTATTGTTCGGTTTGCGGAGAAATGGCATCTAATCCTATAGAAGCATTGGCTTTGCTGGGATTAGGATACAAACATTTATCTGTTTCCGGTTCTGTTTTTGGTGATATTAAGGCAATGATACGTTCTACAAATTTATATGCCTTAAAGGATTATATGCAAGTTTTGTTGCATTCTGAAAAAATTATGTTGCGACCACAATTATTAGCTTATGCTTTTGATCATGGTATTGAAATTTATTAAAAAATATGATTTAATGCGAAAAAATGTAGAATAAAGGATTTTGATGTGACTGAAGAACGAATGGAAAATGAAGAATTTGAATCAAATGTAGGAGAATTTCTAAAACAAACAAGACTCCAAAAGAAATTGTCAATTGAAGAAGTATCAGAGGCATTATGTATTCGTAAAATATATATCAGTGCAATAGAAGAAAATAATTATGAAGAATTATCTCCTATGCCTTATGGTATTGCCTTCGTTCGTTCTTATGCAAAATATCTTGATTTGAATGATGAAAGAATCGTTAAATTATATAAAAAGGGTTCATTATGTGAAGACCATAATATTGAAGGCCTTTTAATGCAAAATACGACGGCGTATCCGAATAAAATATACATTATAAGCGGTATAGTTGCTGCATTTATAATCTATTTTGCTTATGCTACATATTCTGTTATATCTGCCGGAAATGATATGGTGAAAAATGTAAGCGATGCAAAACAAGAAATTACAGAGGTTGTGAATACACAAATACCAGAAGATGTTGAAAATCTTATAAATAAACTTCAAACTGAAAGCGAAAATTCTACAGAAACTAATACAGAAAAAAGTATGAAGGAAACTACTGATAATGAAGAAAGTAGTACAGATGAGCAACAAATATCTTCTGAAGAAAATACATCAAAAGAATTAGTTGCTGAAGAGAATATTAAGGATGAAAATACAAATAATGAAGTAAGTCATGGTTTAACCGAAAGCAGAGTTATTGTAAAAACAAAAGGTGAGACTTGGTTAGATGTTCGTGATGAAAATGAGGTCTATATCAGCAAAATTGTTAATGCCGGATTTACTTTTGAAGTGCCAAATAAATCAGGACTTATATTTTCTGTAGGAAGATATCATAATGTAGATGTGTTTATAGATGGCAAACTCACAGAAGTTGCGACAAAGCGCAGACAAACACAAATATCTCTTGATAAATTTTTAAATAAAAATAATCATTAGCAATTTTTAATATTTTATAGCATAAATAATATAATAATTATTTGTGTTTAGTTATCTTTTTGTAAAGAGGGAAAAATGGTAAAGTTACAAAATGTCAGAGGAACAAATGATCTGTTTGGTGATGAAAAAAGAAAAACAAAACAGGTAGAAAATATTGCAGCAAAAACAGTAGAAAAATACGGCTTTGAAGAAATAGAAACACCTATCTTTGAATTCAAAGAAGTATTTATGCGCAATTTGGGAGATACTTCGGATATCGTTACAAAAGAAATGTATTGTTTTGAGGATAGGGGCGGAGAAAGTTTGACTTTGCGTCCTGAAGGAACAGCAGGAGTTGTTCGTGCTTTTGTTTCTAACGGAATGCAACAAAATTTACCTGTTAAAATGTATTATCACGGACCAATGTTTCGTTATGAACGTCCTCAAAAAGGACGTCAACGCCAGTTCACGCAATTTGGTGTGGAACTGTTGGGAGTAGAAACACCTCAAGCAGATATAGAAGTAATTGCTATGGCGTATGAGTTTTTAGAAAATTTGGGATTAAGTGGAGATGTTACAGTAGAAATCAATTCTCTCGGAGATGAAGAAAGCCGCAATAATTATCGTGCAAAATTGGTTGAATATTTGAAAGGATATTACGATAAACTTTCTGAAGATAGTCGTGTTCGTTTGGAAAAAAATCCATTGCGAATTTTAGATTCTAAAGATGAAGATGATAAAGAAATTATAGAAAATGCTCCACGATATTTTGATAGTTTAAATGAAAATTCAAAAGAATTTTTTGCAAAAGTTTTGCATGGATTAGATTTATTAGGAATAAAATATAAAGTTAATGATCGTTTAGTGCGTGGTTTAGATTATTATTCGCACACGGTGTTTGAACTTACAACCGATAAATTAGGAGCGCAAGGTACTGTTCTTGCCGGTGGCAGATATGATAATTTAGTGGAGCAAATGGGTGGCGGTAAAGTAGCAGGTATTGGTTGGGCTTGTGGCGTTGAAAGATTATCAATGCTTTTAAATAAGACGGAAGAAAAAGTCCGCCCTGTAGCGGTTATTCCTCTTGGCGAAGATGTTTTTGATGTGGCGATGCAGGTATCTTATCGCTTGCGTAAAGCAGGATTTGTTGTAGAGCACGCGTATTCCGGTAATATAAAAAAACGTATGATGAAAGCAAACAAAATAAATGCTTGTATTGCAGTAATAATAGGCTCTGAAGAATTGCAGAACAATTTGCTGACTATCAAAAATTTAGATAGTGGAGAGCAAAAACAAATTTCTTTGGAAAATTTAGAAAAGGAAATAAAATAATGAATTTTGCCGAAAAATTAGCGAATGTAGTGTATCGTTTTGAAGAGGTACAGGCTTTATTGGGTGAAGGAAATATCTCTGCTGATGAAATGGTAAAACTTAATAAAGAATTTGCCTCTATGGAGCCGATTGTTGAGGCCGTTAAAAATTATCAGGCTAAAGAAAAGGAATTTAGTGAAGCAGAACAAATGATGGCGGATAATTCTTTGGATAAGGAAATGCGAGATTTGGCAGAAACAGAATATTATGAGCTAAAAAATGTTTTGCCGGAGTTAGAGAAAAAAATTAAAGTGTTGCTTTTACCAAAGCATGAAGATGATGAGAAAAATGCTATTTTAGAGGTTAGAGCCGGAACAGGTGGTGATGAAGCAGCGCTGTTTGCCGCTGTTTTGTTTGAAATGTACCAACGTTATTCTCAATTACAAGGTTGGAAATTTGAAATTATTGATGCAAATGAAAATGAATTGGGTGGTTATAAAGAAGCTTCTGCAAGTATTACGGGTACGGATGTTTTTTCAAAATTAAAATTTGAATCCGGAGCACATCGTGTTCAACGTGTGCCGGTAACAGAATCTCAAGGACGTGTTCATACTTCTGCAGCAACTGTGGCAGTATTACCGGAAATTGAAGAAGTAGACTTATTTATAAATCCAGCTGATCTTAAAATAGATGTTTATCGTGCATCAGGTGCAGGGGGACAACACATTAATAAAACAGAGTCTGCCGTTCGTATTACACATATACCGACAAATACTGTTGTTCAATGTCAAGATGCTCGCTCGCAATTTAAAAATAAAGAGCAGGCAATGCGCCAATTGCGTGCAAAGCTGTACGATTTGCAAAAATCAAAAATAGATTCTGAATATTCGGAAAAAAGAAAATTGCAGGTTGGAAGCGGAGATAGAAGCGAGCGTATAAGAACTTATAATTATCCTCAAGGAAGAGTAACGGATCACCGCATTAATCTGACTTTATACAAACTTGACGAGGTTGTTTCCGGTGATGCCTTGGGAGAAATTATAGATGCTTTAGTAGAAGAAGATCAGGCAGAGCGTTTGGCTGAATTTGATTAAATAACTTGCAAGTTTTGATAATTTTGAATATTATGCTCGCAAGTATAATAATAGGAGCAAAAAATGGAAATTTTTGATAATACATTGGTACCAATGGTCATAGAACAAACTTCACGAGGAGAACGTTCTTTTGATATTTTTTCAAGATTACTTAAAGAAAGAATTATCTTTTTGACCGGAGAAGTTAATGATGAAGTATCTTCTTTGATTTGTGCTCAACTGTTATTTTTAGAGGCAGAAAATCCTAAAAAAGATATTTATATGTACATAAATTCGCCAGGAGGTGTCGTTACATCAGGTATGGCTATATATGATACAATGAAATATATTTCTTGTGATGTTGTGACGGTTTGTATTGGTCAGGCTTGTTCTATGGGATCTTTTTTGTTAGCCGGTGGAACTAAAGGAAAGAGATATTCTTTGCCCAATTCACAAATTATGATACACCAACCTTCCGGTGGAGCTAAAGGTCAAGCTACAGATATAGAGATTCAAGCAAAACTCATTTTAGATTTAAGAAAACGTTTGAATAAAATATATTCTGAAAATACCGGACAAAGTATAAGTGTTATTGAAAAAGCTATGGATAGAGATAACTTTATGACACCGCAAGAAGCCTTAAAATTTGGCCTTATTGACAATATTGTTACCAATAGAGAAGAAATAAAGTAGGAGATTTTTATGAGTGACGACAAAGAAAATAATGAAGAAGTTTTGCATTGTTCTTTTTGTGGAAAAAGTCAGAATGAAGTAAAAAAACTTATTGCCGGAAAAAATGTTTATATCTGCAATGAGTGTATTGATGTTTGTACCAATATTGTAAGCAGTGAAAAAACAGAAACAGATACTGCAGATAACCATTGTGAAGATAAGGTTGAAGATTATAAATTGCCAACCCCGTCAAAAATTAAAGAATTTCTTGACCAATATGTTATAGGGCAAGAAGATACAAAAAAAGTTTTATCCGTTGCAGTGTATAATCACTATAAGAGATTAAATTCACAGAAAAAATCTCAAGATGTAGAAATTTCAAAATCTAATGTTTTATTAATAGGCCCTACCGGCTGTGGCAAAACTTTGCTTGCACAAACATTGGCAAAAATTTTAGATGTGCCTTTCGCAATGTCTGATGCTACAACTTTAACAGAAGCCGGTTATGTTGGTGAAGATGTTGAAAATATTGTGCAAAAACTGGTGCAAACAGCCGGATTTGATGTAGAAAAGGCACAAAGAGGTATAATTTATATTGATGAGATTGATAAAATTACTCGTAAGGCTGATGGACCATCAATAACCAGAGATATTTCCAGAAAAGGTCTCCACCACGCATTATTAAAAATTATTGAAGGTACTGTTGCTAATATTCCGCCTCAAGGAGGAAGAAAACATCCACAGCAAGAGTTTTTGCACGTTGATACTTCAAATATCTTATTTATTTGTGGCGGAGCTTTTGCCGGTTTAGAGAAAATTGTAACGCAAAGAGGTAAAGAAACATCAATAGGTTTTGGAGCCAAAGTTTGTGCGCCTGAAGATAGAACTGTTGGTGATATTATTAAAGATGTACAGCCTGAAGATTTGCTGAAATTTGGCTTAATTCCTGAATTTATAGGCAGATTGCCGGTAATAGTAACTCTTGAAGATTTAGATGAGCAAGCTCTAATTAAAATTTTAACAGAGCCCAAAAATGCACTTGTCAAACAATACAAGACATTATTTGATATGGACAATGTTGAACTTATAATTACAGATTCTGCTTTAGTAGAGATTGCTAAAAAAGCAATTGCGTTGAAAACAGGAGCCAGAGGATTGCGAGCTATTATGGAAGATTTGTTGATGAATATTATGTATGATATTCCTGATAAATCAAATATAGCACAAATTGTTATTGATGAAAATGTGGTATTAGGAAATAAAACTGCCGAGTATGTTTATCTTGAAGAAAGAAAACATGCATAGTATTTATAAGTTATGATGAAAGGCACCTTATAAAAGGTGCCTTTTTTATTACCATGAGAAACGAATTGAATATCTTCCATTTGGATTAGGAGTTGCATCATTAGCTTCTTTAATAGTGTATGATTGTTTTGCAAAAATTTTTTTGCCGTTTTTATCTAAAATTTTAACGATAGAACCTCCTGCATCATAGAAATAATTTTCTAAAACATTTCCACGACCATCATATTTTGCAGTAACTTTATCGTCTTTATCTTTCATTATATAAGATTCTACAGGTCTGTTTGCGACTATATCATCTAAATTTGAATATGCACCAACCACAGTATCGGTATCACCTTGATAAATAATATATGTTCCATCAGATGCTATCTCATAATGTACTAATGCGGTATTTTGATATAAAGCAGCTGTTTTACACTGATTCATTAAATGTCCTGAACAATAGAATTTCGTTGAGCCTGTGTTCAAAAAAGCATTCCAATAACCGCCATTTTCACCACCTGTTGCAATAGATGTAACAGAATCAGGAATTAAGACGTTAGATAAACCTCTATTTGAAATGAACGACCAACTACCAATACTTTTTAATGTGTTTGGTAAAGAAATTTTTTCGGCAGCATATAAATATCCCGCACCATAAGTTCCTAAAGCAGTAATTCCTTCTTGAACAACAACTTCTTTTACTGAAGTATTTCCAATAAGATCACTACTGTTAGTTGTAAAGGTTGCATCTGACTTTGTTTTATCTGTTGGAAAAACATTTAACACTCCTAGATTATTTAGAGTATATGAACAATTTGTGCCACAAGTACCGGATTTTATAATTTCTGTATTTGCGATATCTTGAGCATAAGCATTAAAACAGAATAAAAATATGCTTAATACAGAAAAATTTTGTTGTAGTTTAATTGTTAAACAGTTACTGTTTTTGGATTTTAAAAATATCATTTTCTTTCCTTCCATAAAATAAATTAACCACCTAAAAAGGTGGTCTGGAGAGTTCAGAAATCATATCAGATTAAATGACTCTCTTGGTCTTTAGAATATTATCTTGAACATACACCAAGAGCTCCCAGACCAATAGCCTGGGATATTTTGTTATGCAAAATAACATAACAAATTTACGACGTAATCCCTCGTCGAATCTGATATAGAGCTTCTGACAGCTCCGAACCATTGTGTTCTAAGTACTCAAACTGTATGAATACCTACGTTTCATATTATATATAAAAATACAAATGTAAAGATTAAAATTATGAACCAGCAAAAAGAGCAGCAGTATATTATTAACAAGACGGGTTTATTGATTGACATAAATTTATTGGAAGATATACACTTATACTGTTATAATTTATAAAGAAAGGAATTTAAAATGAGAAAAATAGTAGCATTGGCTTTATGCGTTTCTGTTTTAGCTCTTTCTGCATGCACAGGTACACGTGGTACTATAGGTGGACAAAGAGTATGTACAAATGAATATCTTCTCGGAGTATTATCACTCAGTGAATTATTTTCTCCTTGTGGAAAATAAATACAATTATTCAATAAAAAAACCCCGATTTTACTCGGGGTTTTTTTATGCTTTCATAATGATGTTTGCTGCACGGATATCGGACGTATCCAAATTCTCATCAAGATAGTGTGCTGCATAAGAGTCATACCATGCCGTTCCTGCCCAAAAATAACCTTTTGGTAAAGGAGAAAGACCTGCATTTAATCTCATTTTGTCAACAACATCCCAATTCTTACGCAAAATTTTAACATCTTCAGTGTCTAGCATAGAAGTACACCAAAAACGTAGAACTCTCTTTAAGTCGCGTATCAACCAACCACCATGATTTAGATCGTTTTTATCGTTAGTGTCAGCACGCCGATCATCGTCGTTTCCAACGAATTTGTGGATTACGAGATCTTTAGAAATACGTATTCCCAGTAATTCTTTATCACTAAGATAAATGAAACTCTCGGATAGGTCTTGATAAACATAAACCGGACCCTTAAAATCTTTGCAGGCAATTTTTTCTCTTAACAGCCTTGAAGTTCGTCTACGTTTAGTTTCTTTTATCATTTCTACAAGAGATAAAATAAAAACTAGGGTATACAAGCCCAAAAGAATAATTTGATAGTTTGTCATAATTGTATTTTTTTATGTTAATAATATGTTATTGATTCTTTTTTAACAAAAAAAATAGACAAAGTCAAGACAAAAATATTTTATATTGTAATTTTCAAATATATAAATAAATTTTTGTTTGCAGTTTCATAAATTTAATTATATATATGCTTATAGGCAGAACAAGAAAAAGGAAAATAGTTATGCGTAAATTTTTAGTATTACTTCTGTTTACGATGTTGTTATGTACAAATAATTTATATGCACAAGAAACTGATGAGCTTGGTGTTGATATTGAAGAAGAAAAAACCGTAGAAACCGATATTACTCTTGACGAGAGTGATGAAGTTGTAACACCAAATGTTTCTTCTGTTACGACAAATACAGGTGGTGTTTCTGAATATGTAGCAAAATCTATTACGCCAAGCGCTATTGAAAATTTATTGCATCCGGAGCAAGTGTTCTGCTATAAAGTGGCTTCAAAACCAAAAGGATACCTCGGATATACAATTAATGGTATGGCAATAGTTTCATTTTGCGGTGTTGTCAATGATGTTGTTAAAAAATCTATGATAGAACAATTGTTTATGAATGATGAGAATATTTCGCCGACGGTTGAAAATTGTGTTATTAAACCACAAATGATGTTTCGTTTTGTGCGTGGTGTTGATTATGTTGATGTTTTGTTTTCAAGTCCGTGCCATTCTTATACAGTATTTTATGCTGGGGTTATTCATACATTTAATCTTTCACCTATTGCTGCAGATGTAGATTCTTTAATCAGAAATTTCAGCATGCAAACGACAGAGTTTGTTTCTCCGGCTTTGCTCGGACAACTTTCGCCTATCGGGGTTATTCAAAATGATGAGCAAAAAAGTATAGTAGAAAGCACAAAGGGACCGATAAGACGTTGGGAACAGCAGAAAAAACAAGAAGCACAAAAAACAAAAGGTTGGAATAAACTACGTTTTAAATAAATTGCTCTTTGTTTTTTTAGATAAAATCTATACTTTGTTTAAATAACTACGTAAAACTTTTTTAACTCCAAACTTTTCAAATTGGACTTCACATGTTTGACCGTTGATATTTATAATTTTACCGAAACCAAAATCTTCATGATATACTTTTATACCGGTATAAGGATTGTGTTGACTGCTTTTTTGATAATTATTTTCTGAAGAATTTTCGGTTGTTGTATAGTTCTGCTTATTGTAATATCCATAGCTATGATAATTACTATTCTGATAGTAATTGTTGTTTGAAAATGTTTGCGATTGGTTGCAAATATTTAATACGTCAGAAGGAATTTCGTTTATGAAACGCGATGGATTATTAGATTGCCATTCGCCGTAAATTTGTCTGTTCATAGCGGTTAAAATATATAATTTTTGCTTAGCTCTTGTAACCGCAACATAAGCGAGTCGACGTTCTTCTTCAATAGCTTTTGTTCCTTCATCCATACTTCTTTTGTGAGGAAAAAGACCTTCTTCCCATCCCGGCAAAAATACGACTTCAAATTCAAGACCTTTTGCAGAATGCAGAGTTATAAGCATAACTTTGTTTTTATCAAGATTGTTATCATTTTCTGTAACTAAACTTACATGATCTAAAAAGGCACTCAAATTAGGGTATAGAACATTATCTTTCATAGAGTTTACCAATTCACGCAGGTTTTCTATTCTACCGTCAGCATCTGCAGTTTTTTCTTCTTTCAGCATTTGTAAATAACCGCTTTCATCAATTATTTGATCGGCAAAATCAGCTAAAGGAATAACATCTAAAATTTTCCGCCAATCTGTAAATTTTGCAAAAATATTTTTTAAAGAATTTGCAGCTTTAGACGATAATTCATTATTTTCAATCATTTTATTTGCTGATGAATACATAGAAATTCCAAGCATACGCGCATTAGCGCGAATTTTATCAATAGTGGTTTTTCCAATACCTCTTGTTGGCTTATTTATAATTCTTTCAAAAGCCAAATCATCATCAGGATGACCGACTAAACGAAGATATGCTAAAATATCACGAATTTCCGCTCTTTCAAAGAATTTTGGTCCACCGATTACTTGATAAGGAATAGCCTCTGCTACAAGCTTTTCTTCAAAAATTCTGGTTTGTGCAGCGGTACGTACTAATATTGCTATTTCTTGATATTGGTAGTTATTTTGATAAAGATTTTCTATTTCTCTGACGATATATTGAGCTTCATCATTTCCATTGTAGACGCTTACTAATTTAATTTTTTCATTATCAGTATATTTTGCAACGGAATTTTCAGCAACTCTTAAAGTTTTTCCAAGCCTTGAAACATTGTGAGATATTATAGAAGATGCTGCTCGTAAAATATTTGCCGAAGAACGATAATTTTGCTCAAGACGGATAATTTTTGCATTTGGATAATCTTTATTAAAACGCAAAATATTTTCAATTTCTGCGCCGCGCCAAGAATATATTGATTGGTCGTCGTCTCCTACACAACATAGATTACCACTTTTTTGTACCAATAGTCGCAGTAATAGATATTGTACAACGTTGGTATCTTGGTATTCGTCAACCATAACATATTTAAATTTATCCTGATAGCGTTGCAAAATGTCATTATTTTTTGTGAAAATTTCTTGTACATACATTAAAATATCGCCGAAATCAACGCAATTCATTTCTCTCATACGTTGCTGATATTTTTCATAAATCATAAGTAAAACAGTTTCTTTGACTACTGACGATGTTTGTTCCCAAGACCAACCCTTATCTTTCCATCTTTGAATATGTTCAAGAATTGTTTGTGGCGGATATTTTTTGTCGTCAATACCATTTTCTGTTAAAATTTGTTTCAATAATCTTTTTTGATCATCTTCATCAAGTATTGTAAAATTACTGTGTAGTCCGACAAGTTCAGGATATAATCTTAAAATTTTTAAGCAAAGGCTGTGAAAAGTTCCTAACCATACATTTTCAACCAAACTGCCAATCATTTGTTCTGCACGTTCTTTCATTTCTTTAGCAGCACGATTAGTAAATGTTACGACCATACAATTCCACGGATTGGCTTTCATATTATATAAAATATAGGCGAGTCTTGTAGTTAAAACTTTAGTTTTACCGGTGCCGGCTCCGGAGAGTATCAACGAAGGACCTTCAGTTTTCATCACAGCTTGTTTTTGTTGCTCATTTAACTCGTTTAACCAAGTAAATTCAGGACGTAACTTGCTGATATTATCAAAATTTTGAGGTTCGTTTTCGCTGTCTTCTAAATTAAAAATGTTATCCATTATTCAATACTTCTTGTCTTTTTACTTTAAAACCTTTATATACAATATTATTGCAATATTGAAAAGAGTTTTTGTATTTCTTTCCAATCATTTTAAAGTGGAGTCTTATATGTCAAATACTAAAGAGAAAATTTTACGTTTAAAAGATTATATGGATAGTCAGATTATAGGGCAAGAAAATTTGGTGAAAAAGTTGCTTATAGGTTTGCTTGCCGGAGGGCATATTTTGGTTGAAGGTGCTCCGGGATTAGCAAAAACTAAGGCGATTAAAACTCTTTCTGGTTGTATAAATGCAAAATATAATCGTATTCAATTTACACCGGATTTATTGCCATCTGATATTACCGGAAGTGACATATATGTTTCTTCCAAAAATATGTTTGAATTTGTTAACGGTCCTATTTTTACAAATTTACTATTGGCAGATGAAATAAATCGTGCTCCGGCAAAGGTACAATCAGCATTACTTGAAGCAATGGCTGAATATCAAGTAAGTATAGGAGGTACACAATATAAATTGCCTGATTTGTTTATGGTTATGGCTACTCAAAATCCTATTGAACAAGAAGGTACGTATAATCTGCCTGAAGCCCAACTTGACCGTTTTCTAATGTATGTAAAAATTGATCAACCGGATGCAAATTCAGAAGAAAAAATTTTGCAATTGGTAAGAAAAGAAGAAGTTGGTTTACTAAATAAAAGCATAAAAGATAAAAATAAGGATAATAATATTTTATTGGAAATTGAAGATATTATAGAAGCTAAAAAAGAAGTTTTATCTGTTTATATGAGTAAAGAAATTGAAAAATATCTTATAGAATTTATTATGGCAACAAGAAATCCGGAAAAATATGGTTCTGAATTTAATAATGTTATTGCCTATGGCGCGAGCCCTCGTGCGACAATTGCTTTGGATAAATGTGCCAAAATAAATGCTTGGTTAGAAAATCGTGATTATGTAACTCCTGAAGACATTTATGCCGTGATTTATGATGTTCTTCGTCATCGTATAATTTTGAGCTTTGAGGCACAGGCAGAAGGAAAAACAACAGATAATATTATCGCTTCACTGATTAAATGTGTTCCTTTGCCGTAATAACGGAGAATATAATGTCGGTAAGTTTTTTCAAAAATATCGCTAACAAATTTTTTGTTTCTAAAAATGAACAAAACGGTTTATTTGTGAATACAGAAGAACTTACAGATTTACGAAAAATCGTAAATCGTATTAAAGATAAACACGCAAAACAAACTTCATCACTGTTTGCCGGCAATATTAAATCTGCATTTAAGGGCAGGGGATTAGAATTTGAAGAAATAAGGGCATATAATTTTGGGGATAACGTTAAAGATATGGATTGGCGTGTAACGGCAAGACGTAATGAACCTTATATTAAAGTTTTTCAAGAAGAAAAAGACAGAGAAATATATGTTATACTTGATTTTTCATCATCTATGATATTTGGTACGAAAAGAGAACTAAAATCTGTTTTTGCGGCAAAAATTGCGGCTGTTTTAGGGTGGTTCGCTCTTGAAAATAACGACCGTTTCGGATGCATTATTTATGATGGCAAACATTGTCATACATTAAAAGCAAAAGGTGGTTTGAAAAATCTGCTCTCTGTTTTTAAGATTATTTCTAAAATGTCCAAAGATATACTTGATACTCAATATGCAAATCCTATTGATAATGCCTTAAAAATTGCAGAAAAGACGATTAAAAACCAAAGTATGGTTTTTGTTATCAGCGATTTTCATAATTTTGATGAAAATATGAGCAAATCTATCTCGGCCTTATCTAAAAAAGGTAAAATTTATATTTTACAAATTGCTGATTTATTAGAGATAAATGCACCTAAAAATGGGGAATATACCGCAGAATATGCAGATACTAAAGTCTCGTTTGACACCTACCATAAAAATTTTAAGAATATATATTCTGAATTCTTTGAGAATAAGAGAAACTCTCTTAAAAATTTTGCCCTTAAAGTTGGAATTTATTATGCAATATTGAGTAATGGAATAGAAATTGAAAAACAAATAAAATTTATCTGATATATTGTGTGGTAATGAATTATGTTTACAAAATTGAAAATTAAAATCGGTCTATTCTTTTATTGATTTTTCTCATTTGTGTTGCAACAAAAGATTCAAAAGCTTGACTTTTTTAGAAAAATGTATTAAATATAAAACGATTTAACCTATAATTTTTGATATATGGAAGATATTATCAGTAATGAAGTGCAAGATCTTATTACGGAAGTTTTTAATCGTCTTAAAAGTGGCCAAAAAGATTTCAGTGATGTAGATTTTGAAAAGTTGTTCTGTTATGACCAAGTCATGCTGCTGCGTGTTCCTTATCGTGATTTGTTGATTCAAATTATTAAATTAGATGATGCAAATCCATTGAAACAGAAGTCGTATGATTTTATGTCCAAAATTCTCCAAGATGGTACTTTTGCGGAAGCATCTGTGGTGATGGCGATGGTGTATTTTAAAATGACAGATTTGTCGACAGAATGGCTTTGTAAAAATTGTGATGCGTTGGCTAATTTATACATTCGCAAGGTAATCTGTAATATTCTGCAAAGCAGATTGGATGCAGGTTTCCGTGAAGATGTGTTGAATGCGACAAAAGATCCTTTGACTGAGCAGGAAATAGCCAATATTCACAAAGTTCTGCAACGTTATAACGCTTGATTAAGAAAACCTTCGGTATTTAGCCGAAGGTTTTTGTTTTTGTAAAAAATGTCAATTTTATTTTGTTGATTTAAATGTTTTTAATTTTAAAAGAGCATCTTTAATTGTTATTTTTATTGCTCCGAATAATTGTCCTTTTTGATGTTTCTCAACAAGAACTGACACTAAAACATATAATAAAGGAATAAATATCAAACCGATAGATGTTCCAATCAGCATGCCATAAAATACAGGAACACCGATAGCTCTACGACTTGCAGCACCGGCACCGGTTGCTACAATCATTGGCCATACACCCAAAATAAAAGTAAATGCGGTCATTAGCACTGCACGAAATCTTTCTTGTGTGCCTACTAATGCCGATTTCAAAATACTTTCACCTTTTTGTTGAGTATCTTTTGCAAATTCAACAATTAAAATAGCATTTTTGCTGGCTAAACCGACAAGTAAAATTAACCCCAGTTGTGCGTAAATACTTAAAGGCAACCCGCAGATGAATAATCCTAACAGTGCGCCCATAGTTGCGGCACATACTGACATTAAAACAGAAATAGGTAGTGTCCAACTTTCATATTGAGCTACAAGGAATAAATATCCGAAAATTACTGCCATCATTATTAAATATCCGAGTTGTCCTTGGTTTGCTTTTTCTTGATAAGATATACCTGACCATTCATATCCGTAACTATCCGGCAATGTTTTAGAAATTTCTTCTAAAGCTTGCATGGCTTTTCCGGAGCTTACACCGATATTTTGAACAGCTGATATACTTGCACTCGGATATTGGTTATACCTTTTTACGACGCGTGGTGCTAAAATCTTGCTTGTTGTAATCAAGCTTCCCAGTGGTACCATTTCTCCATTGAGATTTTGAACCCTTAATTCACTAATATTTTCAACATCTCTACGATACTTCCAATCAGCTTGAATCATAACTTTATTAACTTGTGTACCAAAGTTTACATCATTTACATATGCTGAACCCAGGTAATTTTGCAATACAGCATAAATATTTCCTAAAGGAACTTTCATTGATTCTGCTTTATCACGATTTATATCAATAAATATATTAGGTGTTTTAGAAGTATATGTAGAATATGCATATGAAGTTTCAGGAGCAATATTGAATTTTATCAAAAGATCTTGCAATATGGCATCAAGTTGTTGAGGATCATCAGAATCGTACGCTTGCAAACGATAGTCCATACCGCCACTCATACCAAGCCCCATAATTGCCGGTAATTCAAACAGTTGAATTTGAGCTTCCGGCATAACGGATAGTTTTGCCCTCAATTTATTTAAGATAGTTGTTGAATATAAATCATCACTCGTACGTTTATTCCAAGGTTCAAGAATAATAACACCCAGTGCGGAGTTTTCGCCACGGCCTCCGATAATAGATATTCCCATAACTCCCATAAATCCTGAAACACCTTCTTCTTGCATAATCATAGGAGAAATTGTTTCCATAAATTTTTCTGTACGATTACGTGATGCTCCTTCAGGAAGGGATATATCCATCATAATAACACCCTGGTCTTCATTTGGAATAAATGAAGTTTGTGCAATTTTTAAGAAACCGTAATTGGCAATCAGAAACAGTACTAAAATTAAAGCGATTACACTTACTCTGCGACCTATTATTGCAGCAATTGCTACACATTTATTACGAGATTTATTGATTATTTGGTTAAACCAAAACAACGGACCACGAGTTACAGGTGTTAATGGACGTAACATTGTGGAACAAATTGCCGGAGACAGCGTCAATGCATTGAGTGATGAAAAACATACAGCAACAGAAATAGAAATAGCAAATTGTTGATAAATCTTTCCTGTAATACCACCAGTAAAACCTACAGGAACGAAAATAGCCAATAAAACCAAAGTAGTAGCTATAATAGCACCGGAAACTTCTTCCATAGCTTTAATAGTTGCTTCTTTTGGAGAAAGATTTTCTTTTTCCATTAAGGCGAGTACACGTTCTACAACGACGATAGCATCGTCAACAACTAAACCTATCGCTAAAACTAATCCGAATAATGTTAACATGTTCAAGCTATATCCAAGTGCAAGCATAACCATAAATGTAGCTAATAACGATACCGGAATTGTTAACATGGGGACTAAAGTAGAACGCCAATCTTGTAAAAAGATGTAGCAAACGATAACTACCAATATAAATGTTAAGAACAAGGTATATACGACTTCTTCAATTGATGCCATAATATAATTTGTGGAGTCATAAGCAATAATATAATCAATTCCCTTAGGAAATTGTTTTTTCATACGTTCCATTTCCTTTTTAACACCATTCATAGCATCTATGGCATTAGCTCCGGATAACTGATTTAAGTTAATGCTGACATTATTTTTTCCATTAAATTTAGAAGCTGCAAAATATGATTCTTGACCAATTTCAACTGTGGCTACATCTTCCAAATAAACAAGTCCGCCTTGTTCTGCTGTTCGTACGATAATTTTTTTGAAATCTTCCAACTCATTTAAGCGCCCTGATGTTTGTAAAGAATATACCATTTGTTGAGTACCGTCACCTGGAGTTGCCCCGACTTTTCCGAGAGATGGTTGGTAATTTTGACTTTCAATTGCAGCTTTAATAGAAGCTACAGGCAAATTAAGAGCTGTAATTTTATCTGCATCAAGCCATACTCTCATAGATAATCTTGACGAATAAATGTTAACTTCACCAACACCGTCAACACGACTTAAATTGTTTTTTATGTTGTTTTGTACATAGTTACTTAATGCTAAAGAATCATAACTTTCATCAGGAGAAAAGACAGAAATAAATCCTAAAATATTTGAAGAACGACTTTTTACCGTAAGTCCTTGTCTTGTAACATCAGTAGGTAATTTTGACTGAGCTTGCTGAATACGGTTTTGTACTCTGACTTGTGCCATATCACGATTAGTACCTACCTTAAATGTAATCGTTAAACTATAAGAAGAATCTTCTGAAGATGATTCCATATATATCATATCTTCAATACCATTAATTTCTTCTTCCAAAGGAATACCGACTGTTTTAGCAATTGTTTCTGCACTTGCACCAGGGTATGATGCGGATACAACTACTTCAGGAGGAGTAATTTCTGGATAAAGTGCAATTGGTAATGAAAATATGGAAATTATTCCGGCTAAACTCAATACGATAGAGATAACTGCCGCAAAACGAGGTCTTTCAATAAAAAATTTAGAAAACATTTTACTTTTCCTTATATTATTCTGCTTCGTATAGCATTGATGATTTTACAGCTATACCGTTTTTAACTTTTTGCAATCCTTGAACAATAATCTTTTCATCTTTTTTAAGACCTTCTTTTACAATTTGTTTGCTTCCGATGATGTCTCCTAAAGAAACGTATCTCTGTTCGGCGATTTCTTCATCTGTAACAACCATTACATAATTTCCTTGTTTATCTTGTAAAATTGCTTCTTGAGGAATGATAATTTCAGGTTTTGTAGTATTTGATAATAAAGAAGTTTGTACATAATTGCCAGGGATTAGCAATCCTTCTTTATTTTCAATTTCGGCATATACGGCAATTGTTGCTGTATTTGGATTGATTTGATTATTTTTGAATATGTTTAATATAGGTTTTTCTATAATTTCGCCATTCGGTAAAACTATGCGTAAGATAGATGCATTAGCATCACATTTTTCTTTTAAATTCAAAAAGTTTTTATCGGTTAATGAAAATGAAATATAAATAGGATCAAGTTGTACCACATTAGCAATAGGATTTGCCGTTGCTACAACATAGTTACCTTCGCTGACAAAAGCTTTACCAATAAATCCTGATATAGGTGACTTAATTTGTGTTTTATCAAGATCAATACGAGCCAATTCTAAATTAGATTCTGCTTGTTGAACATTAGCTTTTGCTTGTAAATATGCGCTTTCAGCAGAATCAAATGTTGCCTTTGAAGATATATTTTGGCGACTTAAAGATTTTTGGCGATTATAATCGCGTTCTGTTTTAGTTAAATTAGCTTGTGCACTAGCCAATTCTGCTTTGCGTAAATTATAGGTTGCTAAATATTTATCGTCATCAACTTTGAATAAAATATCGCCTTTATTTACAAAAGAACCATAAGAAAATAGGACTTCTTCAATTTGTCCGCTGACTTCAGGAATTATTTCTGCGGAATTAATGGCTTCTACAATACTAATTTCACCTCTGTTTTTAATAATGTTTTGCTCTTCAACTTTTTGTACAAAGACATAAGGAGTACCACTGATAGCATTCATTGCTGACATTTGAGGTGTAAGCTTTGCTTTTAAAAACCAACCGAATAATATGCAACAAAAAACGGTAGCTGTAGTTTTGATAATTTTTGTTTTATGTATTTTTCCTATTTTCATTTTATATACTTTCTTATTTATTTAAATTGTTTAGTACCAAAGAAATTGTTTGTTTACTGAGTTTTGCAAAATCAAATTTATCATCTCCGACAATAAATTTGTTCAATAGTCCGTGCCACAAGCAATAAATTGTTTCAGCAACAATATCGCTATTTATAGAAGAGCTGATTAATTTTTGCTTCTGAAAATTTTTGAATGTGGATTTCAGATTTTTGAGCGGAATATCACAAATTTCTTTAATCTGAGGCATAATAATTTTGTAAATTTCTTCAGACCATTCCATTTGATAATGCATAAAAAATATAAATTTACGCTGATTTTCATCTTTTTGAATATCTAAAGCTGCATTGTAGAAATTTTCTATTACATCATCTAAAGTTTTTGGTTCAGAATAATTTTTTTGTATATAATATAAGATATTTTCTTTTAATATTGTAGCAATGATATCCGATTTATTTTTGAAGTGCCAATAAACAGCACCTTTTGTTAAATTTATCCTTGTTGCTATTGCATCAAAAGTTGTTTTTGTATAGCCCTTTTCATAGAACAAATCAAGAGCTGATTGCAAAATCAATTTTCTGGTTTTTTCTACAGTTTCTTTAGTTTGTCTGGCCATTACAAAATCCTAAAATATACATTCGTCGAAGTATGTATAAATCATAAATTTTATTTTGCAAGTATTTTTTTATAATTTTTTAAAAAGGTTGAATCTTAAATTTAATCAAATAAATCTGCCTGTTTTTTATCGTTCAGATATTCTATAGCTTCTTTGATAACAGAAATAGAAATGGGGGACTTTTTTATAAGTGATATTCTATCTGCTTCAATTACAAGTTTTTGCGCATAATCAAAAGACCTTGTCATGTAGGAAAGTGCATATTTTAGTACTTCTGCGGAAACTTTAAGCTGTCTGTCCGCAAATAATTTCAGCAACAGCATATTTATCATTTCATCACTGGGTTGCATAATTTCTATAGCGGGAATTTCTTTTATTCTTGAAGATAAATCAGGAAGTTTAAAATTCATATATGAAGGTGATGTATTTGCTAAAAATAAAATATAACCTTTATTGTCGCGAAAATAGTTGTATATATGGAACATTGCCTCATTATCAAGGTCTTCACATAAATTTTCTATAATTAAGCAAGGACTTTGTGCAAATAATTTTTCAGGCGTATATAAATTAATATTATGCGCTTGAATAGTTTGTACTTGAAATACCGGTTGAGAAATCTGCATAACCTTTTGTGCAAACATATAAGCTAAATGAGTTTTACCTGAACCTTTTGGACCATATATGCATGTAGCAAAATGCAACCATTCCGGCCACATGTTTATTATATTATAAGCTTGGATGTTACAATCAGAAACTATAAAGTCATCTTTTTCCATATATGGTTTATGTGAAAAATTAAAAGTTGTCTGCTTTTGATAATTATTCATTTTTTGTTCCACCTAAAAGACTAAATATTTTCTGTGTTAAGTTAGCCAAAGAAAAAGGTTTATCTACAAATTCAAAATATTCATCAGTTTTCAGACCTTTACCAACGATTTCTTCAGAATATCCGGATGCCAAAATTATTTTAATATTTTTAATCTGTTTACGGACTTCGTTAGCTAATTGCATCCCGTTCATGCCTGGCATCATCATATCTGTAATTAACAATTGGAAATTTTTATTGATTTTTATTTGTTCAAGAGCATTTTCTGCAGAATCACAAGCGACGACATTAAATCCTTTCTTTTCTAATGCTCTAACAACAACGGTTCTGACAGAATCTTCATCTTCTGCAAATAATATGTTGATGCCGGATACTTTTTTGCCTCTGCCGATTGAAGATTCAATAGAAGAAACATTCATACCGAACATCATTTTTTGGTCAACGCCGATAGCATTTGCTTGTGTAGAGACGATATTTTCTTCTGTAAGTGGTTCTTCTGTTCCATCAAATCTTGGCAGATAAATAGAAAATGTTGTGCCTTTGTTCAGCTCGCTTTTAACTTTTATAAATCCTTGAGTTTGTTGAACAATACCATAAACCATGGATAAGCCTAATCCTGTTCCGGAACCGACAACATTTTTCTTTGTTGAGAAAAATGGTTCAAAAATTCTGCTTAAATTTTCTTCACTAATTCCGCATCCGGTATCCGTAACATCAATTACAACAAAAGTACCGGCTTTTACAATATTATCGCCAAATCTGACATCATCTTTTACGTTTTCAACGCGAGATGATATATAAAGCGAACCCTTACCATTCATAGCATCTTTTGCATTTATGGCTAAATTTATTATTACTTGAGAAAACTGTGTTGGATCCACTTTTATAAAGCCTAAATTTTGGCCATGATAAAAATTTAAAGAAATCTGTTCCCCTAAAAATCTCTTGAGCATTATATTTAATTCAACAAAGTTTTCTGTTACATCAATCAATTTTGGTTTTAATGGTTGCTTGCGAGAAAATGCTAATAATTGACGAACTAAACTTGCAGCTCTGTTAGCATTTTGCCTGATTTGACTTAAATCAAAAAATGATGGATCACCGACACCGTGCTTTTGTAAAAGTAAGTCGCAAAATCCAAGGATAGAAGTCAATAAGTTGTTGAAGTCATGAGCAACTCCACCGGCAAGTTGTCCAATTGCTTGCATTTTTTGTGCTTGAGCAAATTGCAATTCCAGATTTTTTTGTTCGGTAGCATCAATTAAATAAACAACAAACCCTTCTGTTTTATTGTTTTCTTCATGTAATTGGTGCATAGGTGTTATATATGTTTTCAAAATTTTATCTTTATTGTCTGCACCGACATTTATATCAATTAAAGATAAAGGAATAGCGCCCTTTTCAATGTTTTTAAGAACATTAGACATTGTTTCAATATCTTCCGGAGATTTAATAACTGAATATATACTGTTATTAACCAATTCTTCTGTTGTTTTATTGAGAATATTGGCAATTTTCACATTGTTTTGCAAGATTGTTCCGTCTTTATCAATAAACATAATTCCGACAGGTGAACAATTAAACAACCAATTTATTTTATTATTTGAGAGATATAGTTGTTCAAGAATATCTTTATCTGTAGGTAAATTTTGCATTACAATACCACGAATTTTTGACTTTTTATTTTCTTTTACGCTTTCTTGAAAAACATAACTCATATTAAATTCATCTGCTCGTTTGAAATACGCCGTACCTTCATATGAAATTTTGGCATTATAAAATTTGCAATCTTTTGAAACAAAATCTTTCAGATTATTTTTTATAAGCCTGTTTGCGCTTATCCCTAACATTTTAGAAAAGGCTTCGTTTACATATTCTATATTATAATCTTTGTCACAGGTATATACACCAACCGGCAAAAAGTCTAAGAAATCATGCAAATATTTTCTTTCTTCAAAAAATATTTGTTCAATATTTTTTTCTGCAGTGATATCTTCAAATGTCCAGAATAAATAAGCATCATTTTTTATTTTATTGATTTTTAATTTATCTTCAAATATATCAAATTTTTTCAAAAATAACGGCGTAATAGAAATTATAAAGTGCTTTTCTTCTTCTCCAATAGATAAAGTAATAGTTACTTTTTCACTTTTTAATTTTTGAGAAGCTACCTGTAACTTTACAAAATTTGCCATATTAGATTTTGTATCGGCAAGCCTTTCTTGCAAAAATGGCAAAATAAGATTATTATCCAATAAATTTTTTGCAAGTTCATTTTGTAATACAGCATCTCCTTCAAGATTATCTATTCTGGAAGCACAACGACTTTTTGCAATAATTTCATTTACAAAACAACCATAACTTAAGGCTTCTTCTCCATCTTTTAATGTAAGAGACGTTAACAATAAGCATAAAATTGTTAGTACAATTACGCCCAGATTTAAATAAAAGAAATATTCCGGATATCGCAAAAAAATACTCAAAACTATGGTCAACAAAACCAAGCAATAAGCTAATAACAACAAACTGCGTTTTAATTGATTATCCGGTCTTGAATATTTTGAGTTCTTAAGCATAAAAGTTTTCCGTCAGTTGTTTAAGTTATGATATCAGGTTTTTGTTTTCCTGTCCGTTTTGTAACTTCACATATTTCTATAGCTGTTTTTAAGAGATTTGACAATACTTTTTGTGAATCTTGATTAAAATCTTTTGTAGTATATTTTTCAATATATATCCTTAATGTTGCTCCGCTTGTTCCCGTACCTGAAAGACGAAATACAATACGAGATTTGTCAGTAAAGTTTATAATTATGCCGTTTTTTGTATCTGTATTGTCAACAGGATCGTGATAAATAAAAGGATATGCTTCAGCGATTTCATTTTCGTCGTATTTTACACCTTTCAGAGATGGCAATTTATTTTCTAAATCAGACATCAATTTATCAGCAACATTTGTATCAATATTTTCAAAGTCAAAACGCAAATAATAGTTACGACCGAATTTTTTCCAGTGGTCAAGAGTGATTTCTTGTACGGATTTTTTTGTTTCGGCAATAATATTCAGCCAAAATAAAATTGCCCAGATACCATCTTTTTCTCTTATATGATTTGAGCCGGTTCCGAAACTTTCTTCTCCGCAAAATGTTATTCTGTTAGAATCCATAAGGTTTCCAAAATATTTCCAGCCGGTAGGTGTTTCATAAAAATCAATACCGAGAGCTTCTGCTACTTTTCTTACGGCTGTGGATGTTGCCGCAGATTTTGCTACTCCTAAAATACCATTTTTATATGCAGGAATTAAGCGATAATTAGCTGTTAAAATTGCCAGACTATCACTTGGTGATACAAAGAACGAAGGTCCTAAAATCATATTTCTGTCGCCATCACCATCACATGCAGCCCCAAAATCTGGTGCATTTTTTTCATACATTACAGACACAAGTTCTTTTGCATAAATCATATTTGGATCAGGGTGCTTCCCGTTAAAATCAGGAAAAGGTGTTCCATTAACAACCGTACCTTTTTTTGCGCCCAATATGTTTTCAAAAATTTCTATTGCATAAGGACCGGTTACGGCATTAAATGCATCAAAAACCATTGTAAAACCATTAGCAAATAATGTTTTTATTTTTTCAAAATCAAAAATTTTTGACATCAACTCTACATAATCTGCAATAGGGTCAACAATTTCTATTTCTATGGTTTCAAATTTTTGCGTTCCTTTTTTGCTCAAATCTACATCAGGCATTTCAGCTATTTTATAAGATTGAATATGTTGAGAATATTCAAAGATTTTATCGCCGGTTGTTCCTGAACATTGCCCTCCGGAATCTATAGAATATTTGATTCCGAAATCACCATTTTTTCCTCCGGGATTATGAGATGCGGTTAAGATAAATCCACCATCAGCTTTTCTTTTGCGTACCATATTTGACGAAGCCGGTGTAGAAAGATATCCGTTTACACCGAGAATTAATTTTTTCATGCCGTTTGCAGCAGCTATTTTTATCAATTTTTGAATAGCTATATCATTATAAAAACGACCATCTCCACCGATTACAAAAGTTTTGCCATCCACTCCGCCGATAGTATCAAATATGCTTTGTATAAAATTTTCAAAATAATTTGGAAGCATAGCTTGAGATACTTTTTTACGCAATCCGGCTGTTCCCATTTTTTGATCATTATAAGGTGTTGTTTTAATATTTTTTATGATCATTTTATTCTCCTCATATAACATATTTATATATATTATTTGTGTTGCGAATTTAAAACAAATTCTGCAAAATTTCTAAATTCTCTTTTAGCCCCGAGCCACTGCAAATCCATAAATTTATGCAAATTATCATGATTCAAATCAAATAAAGATAATCCCTGATCAAACAAAGTTTGTACGATTTCTCTGGGGAAAATTTCGGAAGATATTCTAAATCCATATCTTTTAGCAATTTCAAGTAAAAAATTTTTTTGTTTTGTAACTGTTTCTTCTTGTTGATATGGTAATACAGCCCAATTCAGAGTACTTTTTTCTTGTACCGCCATATGTTTTTTGATTTCCCACACAAAGTTAGTATAAGCGCTTGATTGTAATAAAGTTTTCTTTGATGGCTCAGGTTCTGAAAGCAAAGAAAGTGATGTTTTGTCATCTAAAATTGTTACTAAAGTTTGGGCATAAAAAAATGCTGACTTATAATCATTCAAATCACTTGGAGATGATATAACAATTACATCATGGCCGTTATATTCATGTGTAATGAAATTATCTACACTTAAATAAGATTGATTGAAATTTTCTAAATTGTAAATTTGACTTTTATGCTTATTTATGTACTGTTGCCGTCTTTGTATAAACTCAACCAATGAGCCATCATTACTGTGAGAGTCAAAAACTGCGACATTAAAATTTTCTTCTGCTAATTCTATAGCCAAATTTGCGGTAATCATAGCATTTAAAATATGATTACCTTTAGAACTTATTACAATAACATAGGCGTTTTTTTCATTAATCATTATTTTTGTGCCAAAATTATAGGTCGTTGTGATTCTGCTGCTACTATACACGAAGTATTTGTTTTTTGCAAATGCTTACATACTTTTTCTGCATCAATTTGTGTAAATCCTATAATTTTTGAGCGATAAATAATAATATTGTCGTTTTTTACGGTTTCTATCGCAATAACTTGTTTATCATTTTTGATGTATTCTTCAGCAATTTGTTTTGCATATTTTCTTGCTTTTGCATAATTTGAAAAAGCACCTATTTGAACTGAAAAATTATTATCATCATTATGATTTAAATGGTATGCAGTAGCAAGATTATATTGATTAGTGTCACTTTCTAATTTTACAAGAGCATTATCCATTAAATATGCAACGGATTTATCTCTGTCTTTTGAGGTTTTATGTCCCATTGTAACGGCAACAATCCTTTGTCCGTTGCGTTTTGCTGAAGTGATAATATTATATCCGGCAGCATTTGTAAAACCTGTTTTTAATCCGTCAGCTCCGACAAAAGTATTTAATAATTCATTGTGGTGATGATATGTTTGTCCATTATATACAAATGTTTTTGTAGAAAAAAGATCATAATATTGTGGAAAATGGTGGTACATTGCCAATGCTAAAATTGACATATCACGTGCAGTAGTTTTTTGTTCTTTATTAGGTAATCCTGAAGCATTTTTGAAAGTTGTATTTTTCATACCTAATTGCTTGGCAACTTCTGTCATTGTTTTAGCAAAATTTTCTTCTGAATATCCTATATTTTCAGCCAAAACAGTAGCACAGTCATTAGCCGATTTTACAATTAAAGCCATTACGGCATCACGTACGGAAATTTTATCTCCGGCACGAAGTCCAAGTTTTGATGGTGAACGATTTGCGGCTGTGCGAGATACTGTAAGCATACTGTCAAAATCCAATACGCCGTTTTCAATTGCCGTAAATGTAATATATAAAGTCATTACTTTTGTTAATGATGCCGGATACATTAATTCTTCAGAGTTTTTGTTGGTAAGAATAGTTCCTTTTTCAGCATCAATTACAAATGCAGAAGTAGCTCTAGGAAAAGCTTCGGCTTTTGATAGTATTATGAATACAAAAACAACGATATAATATATGCAACTGACAATAAATTTCATATTTTTTTGACCGATTCAGCTAAACAATGTGGAGCAACAATATCTTAAAAAAGAAAATAAATTATTAAAATTAGAAAAAATAAAAATTTTTCCCTTGACTTTATGCAATTAAATATATAAAAACATTCTTGCGGATGGCGAACTTAGCTCAGTTGGTAGAGCTCCGGTTTGTGGTACCGGCTGTCGTGAGTTCGAGTCTCATAGTTCGCCCCAATGTAGCACCGATTTTGTTCGGTGCTTTTTTTTATGAAATTATTCTGTATAATAATATGGAAAACTTGACTTTGTTGAAAATGCAGGTTAACTATATAACATATTGTATGCATATTTGTGGGGCTGAAATGAAAGCTATATTAAATGAAAAAAATATAAAAAACGACGCGAAAAGTCCGAATGTTATAGATATACATGTTGGAAGACGCATAAGATTACGTCGTAATATATTGGGTATCAGCCAAAAAAATATGGCGGAACTTTTAGGAATTACATTTCAGCAGGTTCAAAAATACGAAAATGCAGAGAATAGGGTGGGAGCAAGTCGTTTATATGATTTTAGTCGTATATTAAAAGTCCCTGTCCAGTTCTTTTTTGAAGATATAGACAAAGATACTGATGAACAAAGTCCGCGTATGCTGGTTCTTCATCCTAATGCAACACCATATTTTGCAGAAGAGGTTGAAAATATAGACCTTGATCCTATGAAACGTATGGAAACATTAGAATTAGTAAATGCATATTATAAAATTCGTAATCGGACAGTAGCAAAGCAATTATTAGAATTGGTTGTAAAAATGTCTGAAAATAATGATAGCGATGTTAATAAAAATGAATAATACAGAATCTAACAATATAAAGTTTTTTGGACGTAGAAAAGGGCGCGTCATACGCAAAACAAAACAATCCTTGACTGAAAAGTTTTTGCCGGAAATTGCTATTACTCCCAACAATAAAGTTGATTGTTCGCAGTTATTTGATTTTGTTCCTGAAAAATTAATGATGGAAATAGGGTTTGGTAATGGAGAACATCTTGCAGGACAAGCAAAAATTCATCAAAATTATGGATTTATCGGGGTTGAAGTTTTTCAAAACGGTGTGGCTAATTTGTTAAATCTGCTTACCGGTATCAAGCAAGGAACAAATCTACCTGAAAAATTTTGTTTAGAAAATGACCGAGCTGACAATGTCAGAGTTTTTGCTGATGATGTTAGGTTGTTGTTCCCGTATTTGCCGAATGCTGTATTTGATAAAATTTTTATTTTATTCCCTGATCCTTGGCCGAAAAAGAAGCATGCAAACCGTAGGTTTATCAATCCTGATAATTTAAAAGAATTAGCCAGAATATTAAAAAAAGGCGGTATTTTAAGAGTTGCAACAGATCATAAGGTATATAAGGGTTGGGCTTTAAGACAGCTTTGTGCAGATAAGAATTTTGCGTGGACTGCAAAATGTTCTGATGACTGGCGCAATGTCCCGGCTGATCATATAGAAACAAAATATCAGCGGAAAGCTATTGCTGAAGGACGAAAACCTGTATTTTTTGATTTTGAGAGAGTTTAATATATATAAAAAAATGATAAATTAGTTATTTGTTCATTTTTGTATAATATATTTAATGCCGTATGGCATAGAATAATGCTTAACTTTTGATTGAGGAGAATGTTATGAAAGAAGTTAAAAATAAAATAGCAAAGAAACCTGTTGCCAAGAAAACGGTTGCAGAGAAAACAGTTGCAGTTGTTAAACAGGATAATAAAACATTACCTGTAGAGAAAAAAGAATGTTGCTGTCACAAAAGCATGATAGATCATTATGTTGGAGTAATTGATAATTATTTCAAATTTAAAGGTCGTTTATGCCGTAGAGGATATTGGAGCTTTTTCTTATTTAATGGTATTTTTGAGATTGTATTTGCTTTGCTTGATGCTTTATTTTCAACAGGTGGTGTATTGTTAATTACATATTTATTGTTAACAATAATTCCTGCAATTGCTGCAATTTGCCGTAGATTGCATGATACAGGTCATAGCTTTTTCTGTTTTGGAGTAATCCCATTTTTAATTATTCCTGCAGCTTTGGAAATTTTATGGGGTCTTGAAGGCACATTGAAGGGCTCACTTTATTATAATATGATGGTTGTAGTTGCTTACATTGATGTAGTTTGGATGTTAATTACACACTTTATGTTGATTAAACCAAGTGCAGAAAATAATAAATATGGTGAAAAACCTTGTTGTTAATATAACAATATAGTTATTAGAAAGAAGCTTCGCATATAAAAGGCGAAGCTTTTTTTGTCAGGTATTTTAATATTTAATATGAGTCTATCTGTTTGAAATTACAATATTTTTTATCCTCAAAATGTGTTCAAAAAACCAACGTTTTTTGCAACAACTTTTTTTACTGTTTTATATTTTTCTGGAAAACCAGATAAAATATATAAAAATCAATATATTACATAAAAATAAGCAATTATTCAAATTCATCAAAATCATCTCGTTTTTGCCTGACCAAAAAGGTTGGTTTTTGATACACTGCATTCGTATTAAATCATAATGAATACTTAAATCATAAGGAGAAATATATAATTATGAGTAGATATACAAATGAACAAGGACGTTCAATGATAGAAATGCTCGGTGTATTGGCAATTGTGGGTGTTTTATCCGTTGCCGGTATTCAGGGTTATTCAAAAGCTATGGAACGTTATAAAATTAATCAGTTGAAGGATCAAATGCAGATGATTTCTACAAATATGATTACTACTTTCAATGTTATGAGAGGGTATAAAGAACTCGGAAGCGACAAAGAAACTGCAACTGAAAACGCAAGAGAATTAGGAATATTCCCTGAAAATATGGTACAGGCAGATGGAAGCATCAGACATGCGCTCGGTGGTAATGTTTATGTGTATGCCGTAGGATAC